>NZ_JBQCER010000106.1:0-15657 GCF_051960075.1 Bordetella sp. | reverse complement strand
ACTGGAATCGCACCGCGGCGTGGGCCTGTCCGACCTGGCCCAGCGCTACCTGGGCCGCAGCGGCGTGACCTACGAAGCGCTCTGCGGCAAGGGTGCCAAGCAGATCGGCTTCGACGAGGTGGCGGTGGACAAGGCCGGCTTCTATTCTGCCGAGGATTCCGATTTCACCTTGCAGCTGCATCGGCTGCTGCGTCCGCGCGTGGCGGCCGACGCGGGGCTCGAGCGCATCTACAAGCTGGAAATGGAGGTCTCGCGCGTGCTGACCGTGATCGAACGCAACGGCGTAAAGATCGATGCCGAGGAGCTCGGCCGCCAGAGCCATCAACTGGGCCAGGAAATGCAGGTGCTGGAAGAGCGCGCCTATGCGCTGGCCGGCCAGCCGTTCAATCTGAATTCGCCCAAGCAGCTGGGCGAGATCCTGTTCGAGCGCATGGGCTTGCCCGTGGTGCGCAAGACCCCCAGCGGCGCGCCCTCCACCGACGAAGAAGTGCTGACCAAGCTGGCGCAGGACTACCCGCTGCCGCAGGCGCTGCTGGACTATCGCGGCCTGTCCAAGCTCAAGTCCACGTATACCGACAAGCTGCCGCGCATGATTCTGCCGGCTACCGGGCGGGTGCATACGCATTATGCGCAGGCCGCGGTGATCACGGGGCGGCTGGCCTCGACCGATCCCAACCTGCAGAACATTCCCGTGCGCACCGCGGCGGGCCGGCGCGTGCGCGAGGCCTTCATCGCCGAGCGCGGCATGCTGCTTTCGGCCGATTATTCGCAGATCGAGCTGCGCATCATGGCGCACGTATCCGACGACGCCAATCTGCAGAGCGCCTTCGCGGCAGGCGAGGACATTCACCGCGCTACCGCCTCGGAGGTGTTCGGCACGGCGCTGGCCGAGGTCACGAGCGAGCAGCGCCGTGCCGCCAAGGCGATCAATTTCGGCCTGATCTACGGTATGGGCGTGTTCGGCCTGGCATCCAGCCTGGGCATCACGCGCGACGCGGCCCAGGCTTATATCGACCGCTATTTCGCGCGCTATCCCAATGTTGCGCGCTATATGGAACAGACCCGCCGATTGGCGCACGAGCAGGGTTATGTCGAGACGGTGTTCGGCCGGCGCCTGCAATTGCCCGACATCCGCGCGTCGGGGCCGCGGCGCCAGGGCGCCGAACGCGCCGCGATCAATGCGCCCATGCAAGGCACCGCGGCCGACCTTATCAAGATGGCGATGGTGGCGGTGCAGAACTGGCTGGACTCCGAGAACCTGCGGTCGCGCATGATCATGCAGGTGCACGACGAGCTGGTACTGGAGGCGCCCGAGGACGAAGTCGAACTCGTGCGGACGCAGTTGCCGCGTTTGATGTGCGGGGTGGCCGAGCTGCGCGTGCCGTTGATCGCCGAAGTCGGGGTCGGCAAGAACTGGGAACAGGCGCATTGACTGGAAGGGAAAAAGACTCCTATTCTTCGGTGACTCATGATGCAGTGGCAGGCGATAAGTTCCAGATAGCAAACTCCGCCGGTAGCGCGGCCTGAAAGCAGTACTCAATTTGCACTTTGCTGACGATGATGGACAGCCGAGGGAATGACGAGCTTGAACAGGCAGCCGGTAGATTGGCGGCTATTGCCGAGTTGTCGGAATATGCCATCGTCAGCAAAGACCTGAACGGCTTGGTGACCGGCTGGAATGCCGGGGCGGAAAGGATCTTCGGCCTGCGTGCCGAGGAGATGATCGGCAGGTCCGTCACGCGAATCGTTCCGGCCGACAGGCAGCAGGAATCGGACGCCGTCTTCGACAGAGTCCGGCGCGGCGAGATCGTCGATCATTTCGAAACGACGGCGCTCACGAGCAGCGCAAGCCTGATCGACGTCTGCGTCTCGCTCTCCCCGATACGCGATCGTCAAGGCGCGATCGTCGGGGTTTCCGAGATCATCCGCGGCATCACGACGCTCAAGGCGCGCGAGCGAGAAGTGCTCAGGATGTACCGCTTGTACGGCGCACTGAGCCAGATCAGCCAGATCACCGTCAAGGCGCAGTCGCGGCAAGAGCTTTTGCGCAGCGCATGCCGCGTCCTGGTCGAACAGGGCGCGATCGGCATGGCATGGATCGGATGGCGCGACCCCGGCACCGAACGGCTGGTTCCGGCGGCGTCCTGGGGCGACGATGCCGGCTACCTGGAACGCATCCGGGTCTATGCCGACGAGCGGCCGGAAGGCCTCGGCGCATCCGGGCGGGCCTTTCGCAGCGGGCAGCCCTACATCTGCAATCGCCTGCTCTCGGATCCGGTCATGTCGATCTGGCGGGCCGAATTGCAGCAGCGCGGATACCGCGCCATGGCTGTATTTCCGATACGCGAGGAAGGTCGTATCGCCGGCACCTTGACGGTGTACGCAGACCGCGAAGATTTTTTTCAGGCCAAAGAAGTGGCGCTGCTGGAGGAGGCTGCCGGCAATGTGTCGTTCGCACTCGACAACTTTCTGCGCGAAGAAGAACGGCGCTGCGCCCAGGCGCTCGCCGAAAGCGAGCGCCAGTTCTCGAAGACCATGATCGACAGCATGCCCGGCATTCTGTACTTCTATAACGATCAGGGACAGTTTCTGCGCTGGAATCGCAATTTCGAAACGGTCTCGGGCTATTCGGCCGCCGAAATCGCGCGCATGCATCCCCGCGATTTTTTTGTGCCGCAAGACTGGCCCAATCTGGAGGAGCGGGTCGGGGAGGTCTTTCGACTTGGCGAATCCACGCTCGAAGCGCCGTTCCGAAGCAAAGACGGCTCCACGCATCCCTATTTCTTTACCGGCCGGCGCATCGACTATGTCGACATGACCTGCCTGGTGGGCATGGGCATCGATATCAGCGAACGCCTCAAGGCCGAGCAGGACATGCTGGCGAGCCAGGAGCGGCTCAATGTGGTGGTTGAAAATCTTCGGGAAGGCCTGGTGATCGCCGACCCCGAGCTCAGCTACCTGCACTGGAACCCCGAATCGCTGCGTCTGCTCGGGTTTGCCGACCTGGACGAAGGCCGGCGCCGGCAACGCGAGTTCAGCGAGATTTTCGAGATTTTCGAATTGGACGGAACGCGCCTCGCTCAAGACCGCTGGCCTTTGGCGCGGGTTCGAGCGGGCGAGGCCTTGAACGATTATCGCGCTCGCGTACGGCGCAAAGATACCGGCTGGGAACGGATATTCAGCTACTGCGGCTCGCAGGTGACCTACGCGGGCAACAGGCAACTCGCATTTGTGACGCTTCAGGACATCACCGACCGCATCAATGCCGAGACGGCGCTGCGCGACTCGCGCGACGAGCTGGAACGGCAGGTCAAGGCCAGGACGGCGGCGCTGCAGGCGGCCCTGGAACGCGCCGAGGCCGCCGACAACCTGAAATCGGCATTTCTCGCGACCATGTCGCACGAGCTGCGCACGCCGCTCAACTCCATCATCGGATTCACCGGAATTTTGCTGCAGAACCTGGCGGGCCCGCTGAATCCGGAGCAGACCAAGCAGCTGGGCATGGTGCAGGGCAGTGCGCGCCATCTGCTGGAGCTGATCAACGATGTGCTCGACATCTCCAAGATCGAAGCCGGGCAGGTCGTGCTCAGCCGGGAAATGTTCTGCGTGCCGGTTTGCCTGGACCGCGTCGTTGCGTCCGTGCGGCCGATGATCATGAAAAAAGGCCTCGCCTTCGATCTTGTCATTGCGCCCGAACTGGATCAGATGTACGGCGATCGCCGCAAGTTCGAGCAGATCGTTCTGAATCTGATCAGCAACGCCATCAAATTCACCGATCAAGGCCGCATCGCGGTCACCGCCGAAAGGCTCGACGCCTATGAGTCGGACGGCGCGATGCAATCCGCCGCAGCGATACGCATCACGGTCGCCGATACCGGCATCGGTATCCGCTCCGAGGACATAGGCAAGCTGTTCGAACCTTTCCGGCAGCTCGATTCGAGCCTGACTCGCAAATACGAGGGGACGGGACTCGGTCTCGTGATTTGCCGCCGCCTGGCGCACATGCTGGGGGGCGAGATCGTCGCGCGCAGCGAATACGGCAAAGGCAGCCGATTCATCGTCACGCTTCCGCTGGAGTCTGAAAACAAGCCATGAGCTCGAACATTCTCTTGATCGAAGACAACGAGCAGAACCGCTATCTCGCGACTTTTCTGCTGGAGCAGCGCGGATACCGCATCGATTCGGCATGCGACGGCCCGGCGGGAATCTCAATGGCGCGAACCAAGGCGCCGGACCTGATATTGCTTGACATCCAGTTGCCGCTCATGAATGGTTACGATGTGGCGCGCGAACTGCGGGCGCTGCCGTCGCTGAGAAAAACCCCCATCATTGCGGTGACTTCCTACGCCATGGCCGGCGATCGCGAGCGCTGCCTTGCCGCCGGCTGCGACGGCTACATCGAAAAGCCGATCAATCCCGAGACGTTTGTCACTGAAATTGAACGATTTCTGAGCTGACCTTCACTTACCACAAGGCGTACCGTCATGCGTGTGCTCGTTGTCGAGGACAAGGAGGAAAATACCTACTATCTACGTGCACTCCTGCAGGGGCATGGTTACCAGGTAGAGTCGGCGCAGCACGGTGCGCAAGCGCTGGTGATGGCGCGCCAGTGCCCGCCCGACGTGGTGATTTCCGACCTGCTGATGCCGGTCATGGACGGCTACACGCTGCTGCGCTACTGGAAGGCGGACGAGCGCCTCAGACAGATCCCGTTCATTGTCTACACGGCGACCTACACCGAATACGAAGATGAGCGCCTGGCCTTCGATCTCGGGGCGGACGGCTTCATACTGAAACCGTGCGAGCCCGACCTGTTTCTGGAAAAGCTGCGCGCGGTGCAGGCGCGCAGCGCGGTCGCGAAGCCGTCTGCAGCCTCGGGGGCCGGCCTGCTGGAGCCCACCACGTTCCAGCACTACAGCCAGACCCTGATCAGAAAGCTCGAGGAAAAAACCCTGCAGCTCGAGGAAACGAACCGCGCGCTGGAAAGGGAGTTGACCGAGCGCGGTGCGATCGAAAAGGAAGTCCGGCTAAAAAACACGATTCTGCAGACAGAGCAGGAAACCGCGCTCGATGCCATTCTGGTCGTGGGGGAAAACAACGAGATTCTTACCTACAACAGAAAATTCCTCGAGCTCTGGAATATTCCCGAATCCATCCTTAGCCGCAATCACGACGAACCCGCCTTGGCCTACGCCGCCCGTCAAACGGCGGATCCCGCTGCGTTCGTTGCCCAGGTGCGGCATCTGTACGAGCATCGCGACGCCGTTTGCAACGACGAAGTCGAACTGAACGACGGTAGGATCCTCGAGCGCTATTCCGCGCCGGTGGCGGGAGACGACGGCGCCTATTACGGGCGCATATGGTACTTTCGCGACGTCACCGAGGCCAGGCGTATCCAGCAGTCGCTGCGCGACAGCGCGCAGGAACAGCGGCAATTGGTCGATATGCTCGAGATCGAGCGGTCTCGGCTCACGTCGGCTCAGGAGGTGGCGAAGATCGGAAGCTGGGAGACCGATCTGACGACGCTGAAGGTCATCTGGTCGGCGCAGACCTATCGGATTTTTGAAATCGATCCGGCGAATTTTCAGCCTACGCATGCCGGGTTTCTGGAGCGAGTGCATCCCGAAGACCGTGCCAACGTGGACGGCACGTTCAATGCGTCGATCGGCGTCGGGACGCCCTGCGCGATCGAGCACCGGATCGTGCTCCCGGACGGGCGGATCAAATATGTGGAAGAGCGCTGGCAGACCGTGTTCGACGAGGCCGGCCATCCGCTCAGGGCGCTGGGCACCTGCCAGGATATTACCGAGCGCAAGCTTTCGGACGCCGCGCTCAAGGCCAGCGAAATCCGATATCACTCGCTGATCGAGACCATGCTCGAGGGGTACGCCTATTGCAAGGTGACCTGGCAGGAAGAGGGAATTTCCGATTTCACCTATGTCGAAGTCAACAAGGCGTTTTATGCGCTGACCGGGTTGAGCGACGCCGTCGGAAAAAAAGTCTCCGAGGTCATTCCCGATCTCATCCGCATTCGCCCCGAAGTGTTCGAGACTTGTGGGCGCGTGATCAGAAGCGGCAAGCCGGAAAAATTTGAAATTGATCTGCCGGCGCCTATAGGCTGGCTCGATGTCACGGTCTACAGCACCGATGCCGAGCATTTCACGGCGGTATTTGAAAACATCACGCAGCGCAAGGAAAGCGAGGCGAGAATCCGGTATCTGAATCGCGTGTACGCCATGCTCAGCGAGATCAACGCGCTCATCGTGCGCGCCGGCGAGCAAACCGAGCTGTTTCGCGAGACATGCCGCATCGCCGCCGAAACCGGCGGCTTTCGCATGGCCATGATCGCAGTAATGGACAGGGCGACGGGCCGGCTGTGTCCGGTGGCGTCCGTCGGCCAGGACGATGAACTGTCGGCCAGGATCGAAGGCGTTCTGGCAGCACCCGAGCGTGCGCGCGCCACGATGTTCATGCAGGCGATAGCCGAGAGGCGCGCCATCATCGCAAACGATTCGCTGCACGATCCCAACATCATCTTCAGCGTCGATTACGCCGATGCCGGCGTCAGATCCATCGCGGTGCTGCCCTTGATCGTCGACAACGCGGCTATCGGCCTGATCGCCCTGTATGCCGGAGAGGCCGAGTTCTTCCACCAGGAAGAAATGCGTCTGTTGACGGACCTGGCCCGCGACATTTCCTTTGCGATCGATCACATCGAAAAGCAGGAACGCCTGACCTATCTGGCTTATTACGACGAACTGACCAACCTGGCCAACCGCAATCTTTTCATGGACCGCGTCGGACAGGCGATCCGGACCGCCCGGCGCAGAAACGGACGCGTCGCGGTGCTGCTGATGGATCTGGACCGGTTCAAAAACATCAACGACAGCCTGGGCCGCTCTTCCGGGGACGTGCTGCTGCGGAAAATCGCGCAATGGCTCACCTTGCGGGTCAAGGATGAAAAGCTGCTGGCACGCGTGGGGGCCGACCGTTTTGCCGTGGTGATACCGGAGGTCAGGCAGGACGGAAATCTGACCAAGCTGTTCAACACGATGGCCGATGCGTTATCGGTGCAGCAGTTCGAGCTGAACAACGTCAATTTGCGGATTTCCTCCAAAGCCGGGGTGGCGATTTTTCCGGATGACGGCGATGACGCCGAAATGCTGTTCCGCAATGCCGAGGCTGCGCTCAAGCGGGCCAAGGAATCCGGCGCCCGCTACCTGTTCCATACCCGTGCCATGACAGAGTCGGTGGCGCACAAGCTGGAAATGGAAAACCGCCTGCGCTATGCCATCGACCATGGCGAGTTTGTGTTGCACTACCAGCCCAAGGTCGATCTGGAGAGCGGCCGGGTGGTCGGTGCGGAGGCGCTGATACGCTGGAACGATCCGCAATCCGGTCTGGTGGCTCCCGGCCGGTTCATCCCCTTGCTGGAAGAGACCGGTCTGATCTATGAGGTCGGACGCTGGGCGCTGGGTCAGGCCACTGCCGATTTTCTGCGCTGGCGAGCGAGGGGGCTACAGGCCGTTCGCGTCGCCGTGAATGTTTCGCCGCTGCAATTGCGGGATCAGGCTTTCGCAGACGTTGTCCGGCACATTCTGTCCGTGGATCCGGATGCTGCGCGCGGTCTGGAGCTGGAGCTCACCGAAAGCATGATCATGGCCGATCTGAATCAGAGCATCGCCAGCCTCGAGGCGATCCGCGGCCTCGGCGTGAAGGTGGCCATCGACGATTTCGGCACCGGTTTTTCGTCGCTCGGATACCTCGCGAAATTGCCGGTCGACACGCTCAAGATCGACCGGTCGTTCATCGTCGGGATGACCGACAGTTCCGAGGGCCTGGCGCTGGTTTCCACCATCATCAGCCTTGCGCACGGGCTGAGCCTCACGGTGGTGGCCGAAGGCGTCGAAACTCAGGAACAACACCGGCTGCTCAAGCTGCTCAAGTGCGACGAAATGCAGGGCTTTCTGTTCAGCAAGCCGCTGCCCGTGGACGAGTTCGAGGCGAACTTCCTGCGCAAGTGATGCGGCAGTGCGGGCGGGCGAGCGCCCATGCGCGCTCATAAATAATTCAGTCAACCGTCGTATCATGGGCGCAGAAAATCTGACCTCAGGAGTTTTCCAATGAGCAATGCCCCCGCCGCCGGCCCCGTCGCAGCCACCACCATTCATACCGATGCCCAGGGTCTGGCCCACGGCGAATTCCGCCTGCCCGTCCAGGGCGGCACGATAGCCGCCTACTACGCCGCGCCCCAGGGCGGGAAAGATCTGCCCGTGGTGCTCGTGGTGCAGGAAATCTTCGGCATCCACGAACACATCAGGGACATCTGCCGCCGCGTGGCCAAGGCCGGCTACCTGGCCGTGGCCGCCAACCTGTACGAGCGGCAGGGCGATGCGTCGACCTACACCGATATCCCCAAACTGATTTCCGAGCTGGTCGGCAAAGTCAGCGACGAACAGGTGCTGGCCGATCTGGACGCGAGCCTGGCCTGGGCCGGCCAGAACGGCGGCGATACCCGGCGCGTCGGCGTGACCGGCTTTTGCTGGGGCGGCCGTCTGACCTGGATGTACGCCGCGCACAATCCCGCAGTCAAGGCCGCGGTGGCGTGGTACGGCAAGCTGACGACCGGTCATGGTCCTCTCATCAAGACCATGGCGGTGGACATCGCCGACAAGATTCATGGTCCGGTGCTGGGCTTGTATGCCGAAAAAGACGACAGCATTCCGCTGGATACGGTCGAAGAAATGAAGCGTCGCCTGGCCGCGTCGGGCAACGCAGCATCCAAGGCGAGCGAGATCGTGGTGTATCCCGGCGTGGGGCACGGGTTCCTGGCCGACTATCGCGCCATGTACGACAAGCCGGCTGCCGAAGACGGCTGGAAGCGCATGCTGGCCTGGTTCGGCAAGCACCTGTAATTCTAAAAAAACGATAGACGAGGGCGCTGTGGCCGTTTCGGTATTCGATCTGTTCAAGATAGGCATAGGTCCGTCCAGCTCCCACACGGTGGGGCCCATGCGGGCGGCGCTGCTGTTCGCCCAGGGCCTGGAGCGTGACGGCCTGCTGGCGCGCACGGCGCAGGTGCGCGTCGAACTCTACGGTTCGCTGGGCGCCACCGGCAAGGGGCACGGCACCGACAAGGGCGTGATTCTCGGCCTGCTGGGCCAGGCGCCCGATACCGTCGATCCCACGCGCATCGCCGAGATGCTGCAACAGGTGCGAGCCCGGCGTTCCTTGTTGCTGCTGGGCTCGCATGCCGTGACTTTCGTCGAGAAAGAGCACGTGCTCTTTTACCGGCGCGAGGCCATGGCCGAGCATCCCAACGGCATGAAGTTCCATGCCTTCGACGCAGACGGGCAGTCGCTGCGCGAGGCGCGCTATCTGTCGGTAGGCGGGGGCTTCGTGGTCACGCCCGGCGCGTCCAACAGCCAAGTCATCGCCGCGCACGATCAACTGCCGTTCCCGTTTCGCACCTCTGCCGATCTGATGCGCATGTGCCGCGAAAGCGGCCTGAGCGTGGCCGAACTGATGCTGCGCAACGAAGAGACTTGGCGTACGCGCGAAGAGATCGACGCGGGTCTGGACCGCATCTGGGGGGTCATGCAGGAATGCGTGCGCCGCGGCTGCGGCATCGGCCAGGCCGACATGCCGACCGAACTGCCCGGGCCGCTGAAGGTGCGCCGCCGCGCGCCCGAGCTGTATCGCTGCCTGACGCACCAGGCCGAGCGCTCCTTGTCCGATCCCCTGTCGGTCATGGATTGGGTCAATCTCTATGCCATGGCCGTCAACGAAGAGAATGCCGCCGGCGGGCGCGTGGTGACGGCGCCGACCAACGGCGCGGCCGGCATCATCCCGGCGGTGATGCATTACTACGACCGTTTCGTGCCCGGCGCCAACGCGGCCGGCGCGCGCGAGTTCCTGCTGACGGCGGCGGCCATCGGGCTTCTGTACAAGTACAACGCCTCGCTCTCCGGCGCCGAGGTGGGCTGCCAGGGCGAAGTGGGCGTCGCGTGCTCCATGGCCGCAGGCGCGCTGGCGGCGGTGCTGGGCGGCGGCATCGATCAGGTGGAGAACGCCGCCGAGATCGGCATGGAACACAACCTGGGCCTGACCTGCGATCCGGTGGGCGGCCTGGTGCAGATCCCGTGCATCGAGCGCAACGCCATGGCCTCGGTCAAGGCGGTGAACGCCGCGCGCATGGCGCTGCGCGGCGACGGGCATCACTATGTGTCGCTGGACTCCGTCATCAAGACCATGCGCGAAACCGGCGCCGACATGAAGACCAAGTACAAGGAAACGGCGCGCGGCGGCCTGGCGGTGAATATCGTCGAGTGCTGAACGCGGCGGGCCTGTCGAGGCCCCTGTGCGCGATTCGCTAGCCTGTCGCGGACTCCGGAAAGCGCCCGCCCAGCATCTCGGTGAGATGCCGCGCCTGCGCCAGCACGATAGGCTCGAAACCGCTCTCCAGGCGCTCGGCCGGCATGGTGAGCGTGAGCGCGCCCACAATGCCGCCGTCGGCGCCGAACACGGGCGAGGCCACCCCGGCCAGCTCCGGCAGGCGGTCTCCCACCAGGGTTACCACCCGCTCGCGGCGTATGCGCCGCGACAACGGATCGGCGGCATCGGGCCAGGCGCTGAGCACACGTCCGCCGGCGCCACGATCCATGGGCAGCAGGGCGCCGGCCTGCATGTGATCGCGCACCGGGCGCGGCGAATCCACGCGGTGCAGACACAGTCGCCGCTCTCCCTGGCGCACGTGAAAGGCCGCGCTTTCCTGCGTCTGCCGCACCAGCTCATGCAGCACCGGCATGACGACGGCTTCCATCGAAAAAGACAGCGAATACACGCGCTGCAATCGCTCGACGCCCGCGCCCAGCGCATAGCGGCCGTCGTCGCGGCGCTGTATCAAGTGAGCATGTTCCAGCGAAGCCAGCATGCGCAGCACGGTGCTCTTGTGCAGTTGCGTGTGCTGGGCGAGCTCGGCCAGCGTCAACAGCGGTCGCGCGGGGGAGTAGGCCTCGAGCAGCGACAGCGCGCGGTCGACGGCTGCGACGCCGCCCTGTGCGGCGTTGCGGTCGGCCAGGGAGGGCGTGGACGATTTGCGGGGCATGGACGCCGGAAAAGAGGGCGGGGGCAGTAGGAGATAGCTTGACATTCTACCTGCGGGTTTCATAAAGTAATATCATTAGATAGAAATAAGTTCTATCTAATGAAATAAAAACATGACCGAAGCCAGCATCTTTCCGCTTTGGCCCGGTCTTTGCCCCAGGAGACTTCCCATGAATCTGTCCGCTCGCATCCGCCTTGCCGCCCTGACGTGCGCGGCGCTCTTGCCCCTGTCCTTGCCCGTGTCCGCCGCGGCGGCCGAAGCCTATCCAGACAGCCCCATCCACTTCATTGTGCCCTTTCCCCCGGGCGGCGGAACCGACAATGTCTCGCGCGTGCTGGTCCACGGCATGGGCGAGGGCACGGGCTGGAGCCTGGTGGTCGAGAACCACCCGGGTGCGGGCGGCAATATCGGCATCTCGATGCTGGCCAAGAGCAAGCCCAATGGCCTGACCATTGGCATGGGCCAGACGTCCAATCTGGCCATCAACCCCACGCTGTATGCCCGTGTGCCCTACGATGCCGCGCGCGACTTCGCGCCGGTGGCGTTGGTGGCGGCGCAGCCCACGGTGCTGCTGGTGCGTGCCGAGTCGCCCTTCAAGACCCTGCATGACGTGATTGCCGCGGCCAAGGCCAAGCCGGGTTCGCTGAGCATCGCCAACTCGGGTCTGGGCACGGTCAGCCATCTTTCGGCCGTGCTGTTGGCCAAAGAAGCCGGCATCGAGCTGCTGACGGTGCCTTACTCCGGCGCTTCGCCCGCGGTCACGAATCTCATCGGCGGGCAGGTCGACCTGAGCATGTCGGCGCCTTCCACCGCGGCCTCGCTGGTCAAGGGCGGCAAGGTGCGCGCGCTGGCCGTGACCTCGTCGCAGCGCCTGGCCATCATGCCCGATGTGCCGACCGTGGCAGAATCGGGTTATCCGGGATTCGAGGCCGTGGACTGGAAGGCGGTGGTGGCTCCCGCCGGCACGCCGGCTGCGGTGATCGCCGCGCTCAACGCCGCGGTCAACCAGGCGCTCAAGCGGCAGGACGTGATCGACGCGCTCAAGGCCGACGGCAGCACCGTGATGGGCGGCTCGTCCGAACAGCTCGCGCGGTTCCTGGCCACGGAGCAGAAGCGTTGGGGCGAAACCGTGCGCGAGTCCGGCGCCCATATCGACTGAAGCACGGCGATTGAGTACCCGGCGTTTGAACGATCAGGAGTCTGCATGTCCAAGCCTTTGCAGCATGTGCGCGTGCTCGACCTCACCAATGTGCTGGCCGGCCCGTTCTGCTGTCACCAGCTCGCCCACATGGGCGCCGACGTCATCAAGGTCGAGACTCCCGGCACCGGCGATCTGGCGCGCCAGCTGGGCGCCGATGCGGGCTTGAACAAGGCCCTGATGGGCGTGTCCTTCCTGGCGCAAAACGCCGGCAAGCGCTCCATCACGGTCAACCTCAAGCATCCGCGCGGCAAGGAAGTGCTGCTGCGCCTGGTGGCGAGCGCCGACGTGCTGGTGGAGAATTTCCGGCCCGGCGTCATGGATCGTCTGGGACTGGGCTTCGAGGCGCTCAAACAACATCAGCCCAGGCTGGTGTATTGCGCCATCTCGGGCTTCGGCCAGGACGGGCCGCTGCGCGATCTGCCGGCCTACGACCAGATCATTCAGGGCATGTCGGGCGTGATGAGCGTCACCGGCGACACCGGTGGCGAGCCGCTGCGCGTGGGGTACCCCATCGCGGATACCGTCGGTGGCATGACGGCCGCCTTCGCCGTGGCCGCCGCGCTGGCCGAACCCAATCGCGACACGGCGCGCTTCATCGACGTGTCGATGCTGGAGGCCACCATGGCCACCATGGGGTGGGCGGTGTCGAACTATCTCATCGCCGGGCGCGAACCCAAGCCCATGGGCAACGAGAACGTCACCGCCAGCCCTTCTGGCACCTTTCGCACGGCCGATGGCTTGCTCAATATCGCAGCCAACAAGCAGGAGCAGTTCGAGGCGCTGTGCCGCGTGATCGGCCGCGCGGACTTGGCCGGCGACGCGCGCTTTGCCGAGCGCCAGGCCCGCCTCGCGCATCGCGCCGAACTTACCGTCGAGATCGAAGCGGCGCTGGCAGCGCGCGGTGCCGCGCACTGGTGGCCGCTCCTGACCGACGCGGGCGTGCCCAGCGGCCCGGTTTACTCGGTGCCGCAGGCGCTGGCGCATCCGCAGGTGGCGGGCCGCGGCATGATCGCGCAGTTCGACGCTGCGCCGGGCGTGGGCCGCGACATACGCGTGGTGCGGGCGGGCTACAAGCTCGACGGCGCCATGCCTGCCGTCGACGCGCCGCCGCCCACGCTGGGCCAGCACACCGAGGCGCTGCTGCGCGAGTTGGGCTACAGCGATAACGACATTCGCGCGCTGCGCGAGGAGCAAGCGTTATGAACACGCCGAGCCGCTTCAAGTGTGAATTCCCCCTCGGGGGGACGGCGCGTAGCGCCAAGGGGGCCCTATGAACACGAGTGCATCGAGCGACGTGGAAAACGCCAGCAGCGCCTGGTGGCGCACCGGCGTCATCGATATGAGTCCAGGCGTCATCCGCTATCGCGGCTACGCCATCCAGGATCTGATCGGCAACGTCGGCTTTGCGCAGATGATCTGGCTGATGCTGCGCGGCGACCTGCCCACGCCGGGGCAGGGGGCCTTGCTGGAGGCCGCGCTGATGTCGGCGGTGGATCACGGGCCGCAGGCGCCCAGTATCGCCATTGCCCGCATGGCGGCCACCTGCGGCGTGGGGCTGAACAACGCCATGGCCTCGGCCGTCAACGTGCTGGGCGACGTGCACGGCGGCGCCGGCGAACAGGCGGTGGCGCTCTATCACGATGCCGCCGCGCGCATGGACGCCGGCATGTCGTCGGAAGACGCCGTGCGCGCGGCTTTGCAGGAGTATGTCGAACTCAACGGCAAGTTCGTCTCGGGCTTCGGTCATCGCTTTCATCCGCGCGATCCGCGTTCGCCGCGCTTGCTGCAGCTGGTGGACGAGGCGGCTGCGCGCGGCGAGGTGTCCGGCCGCTATGCGCAGATCGCCCGGGCAGTCGAGGCCGAGCTGGCCGTGCAGAAGGGCCGGCCCATTCCCATGAACATCGACGGCGCCACCGCGGTGATCTATGCCGAGCTGGGTTTTCCCGCGCCGCTGGCGCGCGGCCTGTTCTGCCTGTCGCGTTCGGTGGGCATCCTGGCCCATGCCTGGGAGCAGACCCAGCAGGGCGGTCGCAACAAAGGGCCGATCCCGCGGCAATACCTGCCGCAGTATGACGGCGAGGCGCCGCGAGACCTGCCGGCGTGGGCGAAGAAGGCCTAGCCTGGATGCAGGCTGGGGCATACTGTGCCCATGCGTTCATTGCCCCACACGGCCCTCGCGCTCGCCCGCAAGCTCAAATTCCATCAGCTCCAGGTCTTCGACCGCGTGCTCGAAACGGGCTCGCTCGTGCGCGCCGCCAACGAGACGGGCCTGACCCAGCCCGCCGCGAGCAAGATCGTGCACGAGCTGGAGGCCACTTTCGGCGCGCCGCTATTTCTGCGCAGCAACCGCGGCATGCAGCCCACGGAATTCGGCGAGCTGCTCGGCCGCCGCGTCAAATCCATGATGGCCGAGCTGCGCTATCTGACCGACGAGGTCAACGCGTTCGGCTCGGGCGCGAGCGGCCACGTCATCGTCGGCACGCTGATCTCCGCCTCGGCCGAGCTGTTGCCGCGCACGATCGCGCGGCTGAAGGCGAGTGCGCCGGGCGTGCTCGTGTCCGTGCGCGAGGCCGCCATGACACAGCTTTTTCCGGCACTGGCCAGCGGCGATCTGGACATCGTGGTGGGCCGCCTGCCCGAACGTGCCTTGCCATTGGCCAACGCTTTCGCGTTGACGCATCAGGTGCTGTTCAGCGAATCGCTGTGCGTGGTCGGCGGCGCGAAGCACTGGGCGCGTGCGCCGCGTCACGTGCCGTTGGCGCGTTTGCGCGACGGGGCGTGGATATTGCCGGTGCCCGAATCGCCATCGCGCCTGGCTGCCGAACGGCTGTTCCATGAAGCAGGGCTGGCCCTGCCCGACGACGTGGTGGAGTCGCTTTCGGTGCGGACCAATATCGGCCTGATTCTCGATTCTCCGCGCGGGGGCTTGATGCCGCGCGCGGCGGCTGCCCGCTTTGTCGATTCGGGGTTGCTGCGCGTGCTGGCCGATACGGAGCCGGGCAGTTTTGGCGACGTGGGCTATTCGCTGCGCGCGGACAAGCGGCCCAGTCCGGCTTGCGAGCGGTTCATTGCCTGCTTGCGCGAGGTGTGCGATCGGGCTGCGGGCGTTTGATTGAATCACCGAGACGTTCGTTGCGTCCATGTGGTGTTCGATCGTCCTGAGATGCGGGTAGTGGGGGGGGGGGGGGGGGGGACGGACCCCCCCCCACCAAAAAAAAAAAAAAAAAAAAAAAAAAAAAAAAAAAAAAAAAAAAACACACAACAACCAAAAAAACACCAAAAACCCCAACAAAAAAAAAAAAAAAAAAAACTCACATAATTTTGCCCTTTTTTTTTACAAAACTCCACC
>NZ_JBQCER010000105.1:0-25926 GCF_051960075.1 Bordetella sp. | reverse complement strand
CGATATCTAGGCGTGCGATGAATAGCCTGGCTATGGTTTTATCCGGATTGTGCGCGGCGGGCCTGGTTTTTCTGCTGCTTGCGCCCTTGCGCGGCGCCGCCGCGGCGGCACCCGCGGCATCTGCCATGCCATGGTGGTGGCGTTGTGCCTGGCCATGGGTGCGCGCGCTGACGCCGCTGGCGGAACCTTTCATGCCATGGCGATCCCGCGATAAGACGGTGCAGGTCCTGGAACGCGCCGGCGTGCCGCGGCAGGTGGAAGCGCGTCATTGGCTGGCCCTGACCTGGCTGATGAGCAGCGCCGGCGCCGGCGCTGCGTTCGGCCTGATGCTTGCATACGATGGCAGTCCGGCGATTCCTTCGGCGCTGGCCGGTTTGATAGGACTGTTTTGGCCGCGCTTGTGGCTGCGCGGCAGGGTGCAATGGCGCAAGCGACGCATCGACCGGGACATGCCTTTTGTGCTGGACATGATGACGCTGTGCGTCGAGGCCGGGCTGGGTCTGCATGGCGCCCTGCTGCAGTCGGCGCAATGCTGCGCACCGGGCCCTTTGCGCGATGCGCTGGACGGCGCGCTGGCCGACATGCGCACAGGCATGTCGCGCATGGCTGCGCTCAAGGCCATGGCCGCGCGCAGCGGCAGCGCAGCCCTGCAGGCGTGGGCCGCCTCGATGGCGCAGGCCGATGCCATGGGCATGAGCCTAGGGCCGCTGATGCGCGGCCAGGCCGCGCAGTGCCGGGCCGACCGCTTTCAGCATGCCGAACGTCTGGCCATGGAGGCGCCGGTGAAGATGCTGTTGCCCCTGATCGGCTGCATCTTTCCCTGCACCTTCATCGTGCTGGGGTTTCCGATCGCTTGGCAACTGCTGCCGGCGTTGCAATAAACGGCGGCGGCGATGGCTCGTTCGTTGCGCCTGGTGCGCCTGCATACGCCCTGGGCGCGGTTATGGGGTTTGCTGTGCCGCCGCCGGCCTCTCGGCAAACGTTGCGGCGTGTGGCTGGCACCTTGCCGGGCCGTCCATACGCTGGGCATGGCCTACCCGATCGACGTGGCCTTCATCGGCAGGCGGGGAGAGGTGCTGAGGACAGTGCGGCTGGCCCCCTGGCGTGCGGCTTTATGCGTGGGCGCTGTCGCGGTGGTCGAGGCCCGCGCGGGCGTCATCGTCGATGCCGAACACCGTGGTGTAGACCGGGTAGAAGCTGCAATACAGCACGCCGCCCGCGAAGATGTTCACCGGCGCCTGCAGGCTGTCGACGATGGTCCCCGACAAGCCTGCGGTCATGAGCAGGCCCGAGATCAGGTTGATGAACATGAAGATGAGGGCCCAGGCCACCCCGTAGACAAGGAAGGCCCATTTGCAGCGCCAGCAGGCGACGATGGAGAAAAACAGCGACTTCATCATGCGCACGCCGTGCCAGGCCACGAGAATGGGCGCGTGCCAGAACAGCGCAGCGACGGGCACGTACAAGGTGGCGAACAGCAGCATGGGTTTGCGCATGGCCATCAGCAGCGGTGTAAGGTCCTGCGCGGTAGTCGCCACGTTCATGGCGTCGACCACGTCGTTGGCAAAGGGCAGCACGGCGATCATCTCGACGCCGATGCAGCACACCGTATAGAGTAGCCCCATGAGCATGAGCTTTCTGAACACGCCCGGCTGCATCAGCGGCTTGGCCCACATCGAGGGCAGCATGACGCGTCCGGCTTCGACGTGCTTGCAGGCCGAGATCGTGATGACGGTAATGACGGGCATCAGCAGCGGCAGCAGCAGGGCGCCAACGGGCAAGGTCAGCGCAGCGAATACGACGAACAGGCTGATCACCATGGCCCAGGTGAACATGGCCAGGGGCTGCTTGCAGAATAGCCGCAGGCCTGTGCGTATCCAGAGCCAGCCGGAGATTGCGGGGAGTGATGCAGCTTGCATGACGTTATGAAGTAAAGAAAGTGATCGGAATGCAGTGCATCAATTATCGGACGCCGCCGATCTGGGGCAAGGCCGGCGCGTCGCCCTGGTGGCGCGCCCGCAACACCCGCTCGAAATGCGTCGGATCGTGCGGCTTGAGCGTCTGGGCCGGGCGCGGCAGGTAAAAGTCATAGAGCCGCGACAGCCAGAAGCGCAGGGCGGCGCCGCGCAGCATCATCGGCCAGGCCCTGATTTCAGCGTCGGTGAAGGGGCGCACGGCGGCATAGGCGGAGAGCCAGGCCTGGGCGAGCTCGGGAATGAATTCGCCGGTCTCGCGCAGCACGCACCAGTCGTTCAGGCTCACGGCCACGTCGAACAGCCAGGTATCGCAACCGGCGAAGTAGAAGTCGATAAAGCCGCCCATGGTCGGCTGCTCGCGCGTGCCGGCGAACAGCACGTTGTCGCGGAAGAGGTCACAATGGGCAGGGCCTGACGGCAGCGACGGCCACGCCTTGGCAGCCTCGGTTTGCGCGGCGATCTCGGCGGCGAGCAGTTCGGCCTGGGCCGGTTCAAGAAAAGGCATGACCTTGGGCACGGTCTGGAGCCACCAGTCCAGGCTGCGCAGATTGGGTTGCCGGATGGCGAAATCGCTGCCGGCCAGATGGGCGCGCGCCAGCGTTGCACCGGCCAGGGCGCAGTGCGCCGTGCCGGGATCGGGTACGTAGGCACCGGGCAGTCGCGTGACAATGGCGCAAGGCTTGCCGTTCAGCTCGGCCAGGCGTGTACCGTCGTCCCGGGTTTGCGGCTCGGGCACCGGAATGCCACGCTGCGCCAGATGATGCATGAGCTCGATGTAGAACGGCAGCTGTTCTCGGGTGAGCACCTCGAACAGGGTCAGCACGTACTCGCCGCGATCGGTATCGAGAAAATAGTTGGTGTTTTCGATGCCTGCCGAGATGCCGCGCAGCGACTTCAGGGTTCCCAATGGGTAGCGCGTCAGCAGGGCGCGCGCGTCGTCGTCGGATACGGGGGTGAAAACAGCCATTGGGTGCGGGAAGAGGGCGTCGGGATTGATCGTCGCGACGGGCTGCCGCGCGCAAAGATTTTAGACTACCGGCGGGGTCGGCCTTGATTGATAGCGGGGAATCGTCTTCGCAGGCGCAGGATTGCGGCCGGTACGTTGTTGGCTTGTTGTATTTGCGCATCAACGATTAGCCGTGCTAGAATTTTGTTCTTCGTTTTTATGCAAGCAAAAACGAATCGCGTGGCGCATTAGCTCAGCCGGTTAGAGCGACGGAATCATAATCCGCAGGTCCCCTGTTCGAATCAGGGATGCGCCACCAGGAATATGAAGCACTTAGGCCAACTCTTGCGGGTTGGCCTTTTGCTTTTCTGCGGTCATGTCCCCCTCGGTGATCGACGATCGCCCGGCCGGCCGGGCGTGCGGCCCATTGAAGGCTACCGGGACCGCTGAAATCTACAATCGACTGCAAGGTGTGCGCTGTCGTTTTCACCGAGCAGTGTCCTCCGGTGCCTCGATCAGACGCCTGATTCCATCCTGGGTCGGGGCCGGATCAGAAAATATTGCTTGACTCGCGCACGCCCAGGCCTCACAGTGGGTTCAGATTTTCAAGCGTCGCGATTCCGTTCTGTCGTGTGCAAGTTAAATAACTTGTCGCCATTGTCCATGTGCCTCGTTGAGGGTCTCTCTTTCGGACGCGTGTCCGCATCTCATCAAGGAAATTCCATGGAAACTGGTATCGTCAAGTGGTTCAACGCCGACAAAGGCTTTGGTTTCATCATGCCCGAAGCGGGCGGCAAAGATCTGTTTGCCCATTTCTCCGAAATTCAAGGCGGCGGGTTCAAGTCGCTCGAAGAAAATCAGCGCGTGAGCTATATCGCCGGTCAGGGAGCCAAGGGCCCCCAGGCAACGAAGATTACCCCGCTGTAATTTTGCTGTAGCCGCATTGCATGTCAAAACCCTCGCAAGAGGGTTTTTTCATTTCCGAGCCGCTATGTCCGGCCGGATGCAGATCCGCGTCGAAATCCGCCGAGATTTTGACGAGAATCAATCCCCCTGCGGACTCAGGCGTTAGCCTGGGTTCAAGTGAAGCGATCGTCGCATTGGCGCGGCGACGCATCTGATTCCGCATGGAGGATTCGATGAAGAGCGATATTCAACTGAAAAAAGACGTCGAACAAGAACTGGAGTGGGATCCGGCCATCAAGGCGGCGGGCATCGGCATCGAGGTGCACGATGGCATGGTGACACTGGCCGGGCACCTGAAGAGCTACACGGAGAAACTCGCCGCCCGCAAGGCTGCGCAGCGCGTCGAGGGCGTCAAGGGTGTCGTGATCGAGCTCGAAGTTCGGCTTCCGAGCGAAAACCTGCGCACCGACGAAGACATCGCAAATGCCGCGCGGTCGGTGCTGAAATGGAATGCGGGTCTGGATGAAAATTCGGTCCAGATTTCCGTCGAGAAAGGCCACGTCATTCTGACCGGCCAAGTCGACTGGGCCTACCAGGCAAAAGCCGCGGAAAAGGCCGTTGCGCCCCTGCGCGGCGTCATCATCGTGGTCAACCAGATCAAGGTGAAGACGCTGGCGAAAACCGGCGACATCGCCGGCAAGATCGAGGCGGCGCTGAAGCGCCACGCGCATGAAGAGGCCCAGCACATTAAAGTGCAGGTCGGCGACGGCACGGTGACTCTGCGCGGGAAGGTCGGTTCGCTGGACGAGAAATCGGCCGTATGCAACGCCGCCTGGTCGGCGCCTGGGGTATGGCGCGTAATCGACGAAATGTCCGTCGGGCGTTAGCGACCGCGCCAGTCTGCTTTTGCGCTTTGCGCTCGCTCCCGGCCGCCAACTGCGCGTCTTGACGGCCGGAAAGCGTGGCGAGGCGCGACCGCTCGTTTTCGTCACGACGCGGTTTTTGTCACGCTTTTCTCCGACCCGAGCAGTACGCGCAATTCGTCCAGCGTACGCGTGTTGAGTACGTCGTTCCGGCAAAGCCAGCCTCGTCGCGCCTGATCGACGCCGTGCCGAAGATTGCCGAAGTCGAGGCGGCTGTGCGCATCCGAATCGATCGAGACGAGTACGCCCTCGTCTTTGGCCATCTGGCAATAGGTGTCGGCCAGATCGAGGCGGTCGGGCTGCGCGTTGAGTTCGAGGTGGCAGCCGCGGGTGCGTGCCTTGCGGATCACCCGTTCCATGTCGATGTCGCAGGGTTCGCGCTGGCCGATCAGCCGCCCGGTGGGATGCGCGAGTATCGACAGGCACGGATGGTCCATTGCCCGTAGCACGCGCTCGGTCTGCTGTACCCGCGCAAGGTCGAAGTGGCTATGCACCGCGCCGACGACGATGTCGAGCCGCTCGAGGAGGTCATCGGGCAGGTCGAGTTGTCCGTCCTCCAGAATGTCCACCTCGATGCCTTTGAGCAGCACAATGCCTTCGAGCGTGCGGTTGACGCGGTCGATCTCGTCGATTTGCTCGGCCAGGCGCTTGGCGTCGAGTCCGTGCGCGACGGTAAGCCGGCTCGAGTGATCGGTGATCGCAAGATAGGAAAGACCGCGATCGCGCGCGGCAAGCGCCATATCGCGCAGCGTGTCGCGCCCATCGCTCGCTTTGGTGTGCGCGTGCAGATCGCCGCGCAAGTCCGAGAGTTCGATGAGTGTCGGCAGGCGGTTCGCGGCGGCGGCCTGCAGCTCGCCGCGGTTCTCGCGCAATTCCGGGGTGATCCACGGCAGCCCGATACAGGCGTAGACCGATGCCTCGGTGTCCCCGGCGATGCGCTCTTCGCCGCGGAATACGCCGTATTCGTTGATTTTCAGGCCGCGTTCCTGGGCGATTCGACGCATTGCGATGCTGTGCGCCTTGGAACCCGTGAAGTACACGAGCGCCGCGCGGTAGTTGGCGGGCGCGACGACCCGCAAATCCACCTGCATGCCGTTGCGCAGCACCACGCTGGAACGCGTGTCGCCGCTCGACAGCACCTCGGTCACGTCTTCATAGTGAACAAAGCGCTGCGTGACGGCAGATGCATTGCGCGCGGCGATCAGGATATCCAGGTCGCCCACGGTTTCGGCGCGGCGGCGAAAGCTGCCGGCAACGATGGCCTCCTCGACGCCCTGCACCGCCTTCAGGTACGCGAGCAGCGGCCTGGCGTATTGCTCGGCGAGCGCGATCCTGAAGCGGCGCGATTTCTTCAGCCGCGCCTCGATGCCGGCGACGATGTGCGCCTCGGTCTTCTCGCCGAAACCGGGCAGGCCGCGAATGCGGCCTTCCTTGGCGGCGCGTAGCAGCTGCTCGATCGTGTCCACGTGCAAGGCATCGTGAATCGCGCGTACGCGCTTGGGCCCGAGTCCCTGGATCTGCAGAAGCTCGCTCACTGCCGCCGGCATTTCGCGGTGCAGCGTTTCGAGCAGCGCGCATTTTCCGGTTGTCGAAATCTCGCGCAGCTTCCCGGCCAGATCGTCGCCGATGCCGCGTATGGTCTTCAGGTTCTCATCGTGCCGGACCATCTCCAGGATGCTTCGACCCAGCTCGGAGACGGAGCGCGCCGCGTTGCGATAGGCGCGCACGCGAAACGGATTGGCTCCCTGGATCTCGAGCAGATCCGCGATCTCGCCGAAGATCGTGGCGATGTCGGTATTTTGAAGGGGCATGATGCCTGTCGGGTCGCTCGTGCATGCGTCGCTATAGCGACGCATGAGGCGCCATCGCGTGCGTGCGCTCGTACACGCTTTGACAGGGCATGCAGCGCTTTGCCGTGGGATAAGCGCTCAACCGGTCAAAGCCGATCGGTTGCCCGCAAGCGATGCACACGCCATAGCGATGCCTGCGAATTCGCTCGCGCGCAGCGCGGATGTCGGTCAGCTCTTCGAGCTGCCGTCCGATCAGGGCGTGATCGATGTCGACAAGCAGGTCTGCCGTGGCCGCGTCGCCCTCATCCGGCGCAATGCCGGTGAGTTCGGCATAAGGCTGCTCGGCGCGCCGGGCGGCCTCGATTCTTATCGAGGCTTGCGCCGCCAGCTCGCGTTCCCGCAATTGGTTGCGCAGCGCTCGCATCTGCGAGCGTTCGAGATGGTGTGATATATGCAATGCCATGCTCATCATTTCCTCTTCGGATCGATGGAGCTTTCATGATCATCCACGGTGCTCGTCTTGCGTTGACGCAGGTCAATTTTTGTAGCCGCGCGAGCGCTGCCACCTCACATGCAGCTGCCTCGGTGTCGTAGAAATGCCGATATGCCCGCAGGCTAGCGGTTTGGCGGTACGCTTTTGCCACGGCCTGAAAATCCGACAGACACTGCAGATGCGCTCCCTGACAGTCAACGCCTCCCTATTCGCCGTTGCGACGGCTTCCTTGCTCGTGGGCGCTCTATCGATATGGGCGCAGAAGACGCAAGCGGCTCACCTGCTATGGGTGCTGGGCGCGCTGCCGGTCCTGGTACTCGTTCTTTACGATGTCGCGCATTCTCTCGCTCGGCGCGAAGTCGGCGTCGATGTGTTGGCGGCGATCGCCATCGCCGGCGCGATCCTGCTGGGCGAGTATCTTTCGGCTAGCGTCATCGCCGTGATGTTCGCCAGCGGCCAGGCGCTGGAGAGTTTCGCCCAGGCGCGCGCCGGGCGCGAAATGTCCGCGCTACTGGCGCGTGCGCCGCGCAATGCCTACCGCATGGAGGGCGGAGAACTGGTCTGCATCGAGCTGGGCGCCGTCGGCATCGGCGATCGGCTGCTCGTGAGGACCGGCGACACCGTGCCTGTCGACGGCGTCGTCCAGTCGCCGTCGGCTACGCTGGACGAATCGGTGCTGACCGGCGAATCCGTTCCGGTCGAGCGGCGCCAGGGCGATCCGCTGCGCAGCGGCGCCGTCAACGCCGGCGCGCCGTTCGAGATCCTGGCGACGGAAACCGCCGAGCGCAGCACGTTTGCCGGCATCGCCAAGCTGGTCGAATCGGCGCGAACGTCCCGGGCACCCGCGGCGCGGCTTGCCGATCGCTATGCGCTCTGGCTCGTGCCGATATCGCTTGGTCTGGCGGGACTGGCCTGGCTGGTGAGCGGCAGCCCTGTGCGCGCGCTGGCGGTAATCGTCGTGGCTACCCCGTGTCCCTTGATTCTTGCCGTTCCTGTCGCCTTGGTTTCCGGCATGTCGAATTGCGCCAAGCGCGGCATCTTGATCAAGGGCGGCGCAGCCCTCGAGGGACTTGCGCGAGCCGCGGTGCTGTTCTTCGACAAGACGGGAACGCTGACGGGCGGGCAGGCGCGCCTCGTTCAAATCCAGGCCGGCGCGCAGGCCGACAAGGCCGAGGTATTGCGGCTGGCCGCATCCCTGGATCAGGTGTCTGCCCACATCACGGCCGCGGCAATCGTGTCGGCCGCACGCGAACGCCGCCTGCGGCTGTCCCTGCCGAGCGAGGTGAGCGAGGAACCCGGCGCAGGCCTTTGCGGCATGGTCGAGGGAGGGCAGGTGAGCGTCGGCACGCCCGGCTTTGTATGCCGGTCGCTGCCGGTGCCGGATTGGAGCGCGAGGTTCCTGGCGACTGTCGGAGGCGAAGGCGGATCGGCCGTCTATGTGGCGAAAGACGGCGCGGTGATCGGCGCCTTGCACCTTGCCGACCAGCTTCGCACGGAAACGCCCCGCGCGCTGCGTATGCTGCGGCAGGCGGGCATTGGGCGCATGGTGATGCTGACGGGAGACCGGCGCGACGTGGCCGCTGCAATCGGCGCCGCGGTCGGCGTGGATGAAATACGCGCCGAACTGGATCCGTCGGGCAAGCTTGCCGTGCTTGCCGATGTGCCGGCCGGCGTGACATCGATCATGGTCGGCGACGGGGTGAACGACGCGCCGGCGCTCGCAGCGGCGGGGGTCGGCGTGGCCATGGGCGCGCGCGGGGCGGCAGCATCGTCCGAGGCTGCCGACGTCGTGCTGCTGGTGGACCGCCTGGACCGGCTGGCCGAGGCCGTGCATTTGGCCAAGGCATCGCGCCGTATTGCGATGCAAAGCGTGGTGCTGGGCATGGGAATGTCGCTGATCGGCATGGTCTTGGCCGCTGCCGGATATCTGGCGCCCGTGTACGGCGCCGCCTTGCAGGAAGTCATCGACGTCATTGCGATCGCCAATGCATTGCGTGCGTTGCGCGTGGCGCCGCTACGGGTCAGCCGCCGACGCCTGTCTGTCGAGCAATACCAGCGTCTTCGCGCCGAGCACGAGGAGCTGCTGCCGTCGCTGGATCGCCTGTCCGGCCTCGCCGATCAGGTTCTGGCGATGCCGGCTGCGCAAGCTGTATCGGCCTTGCGCCAGCTCGACCAGATGTTGTCGGAGAAACTCGTGCCCCACGAGACGACCGACGATGCACGTGTCTATCCGATGGTGGCGGGCCTGCTCGGGGGAGACGATCCCATGGCGTCGCTCAGCCGCACGCATCGCGAGATTTTCAGCTTGGCGCGCAGGCTGCACGGAATCGTGCAGGCATTGGCGCCCGCGTCGGCAGACGAGACGGTCATGCGCGAAGTGCAACGCATTTTGTACGGCCTCGAGGCGATCCTCAGATTGCATTTTGCGCAGGAAGAGGAGCTGTACCTCGCGCTGAGCTAGAAGCGCCGGCGACCGCTTTAGATCGGGTATGGGACGCTCAGTGCTTTTCGGATTGCGCCGCGAACCTGTCCATCAGCGCGAACAAAAGCCCCGACGCCACGAACGTCAGGTGTAGGATGACAAGCCAGCGGATGCGCGCTTCGTCCATGACGACGCCGGGCTCCGTCAGCCGCATGAACGCGCGCAGCAGCGAGATCGCGGAAATCGCGACGATCGAGCCGATCAATTTCATCTTGAGCCCGGAAAAATCGACCGAACCCATCCAGCTTGGCCGATCTTCGTTTTCGCCCGTGTCGATCTTCGAGACGAAGTTTTCATACCCTGAAAACATGACGATCACGACGAGGTTGCCGGCAAGCGAAAGATCGATGAGCGTCAGGACCGCCAGAATGATTTCTTCCGGCTTGGCGGACCAAAGGCCGGGCAAGATGTGAATGAGGTCGCCGACGAACGCGACGAGCAGCATCAGCAGCGACAGGGCGAGGCCGACATAGAACGGTGCCAGCAGCCAGCGCGATTTGAAGAGAAATTGCTCCAGCAGTCTTTCTACGGCGTTTCTGTGATGCATGACGGATTCCATTTCACGATTTGCAGGCCCGGCTCGAGCGGTATGGCGCGACGCGCGCCGCAAGCGCTGCGAAGTTGCCGCAAGTGCGCCCGGTGATGAAGCGTCTATTCTAATGTGCCGGCTTGGCGGTTCGCCGCATCCGCTCTGCGTTGATCGAATCCCTGCAGCCCGGGACAAGGCGCCGGATGCTCAGCGAAAATCCCGGCTCGCGCCCGTTACCTGCGTCAGCCGCCCCAGCAGCGGCGTGAGATCCTGCAGCCGGCTTGCCACGACGTTGCACACTTCGCCCTCGCGCTGCCATCGCCCATACACGGCCAGCAGTTTCGATTGCAGCAATTCGCGGCGCTGGCGCTCGCCGACCTTGTTCCACACCACCACCTGGATGGCGCCCGTCTCGTCTTCCAACGATACGAAGACCACGCCCTTGGCGGTGCCGGGTCGTTGACGCCCAGTGACGATGCCGCAGCACCGCACCCAGCGCCCGTTGGGCAGGTTGTGCAGCTCTTGTGCGTTTTGCAGGCGTCTTTTGTGCAATAGCGGACGCAACAAGGCCAGCGGGTGGCTGCGCAGCGTGAGGCCCGTACTTGCATAGTCGAAGACGACTTCTTCGCCTTCGGGCGCCGGCGGCAGTTCGAGAAACGCCTCGTCGATCGGCGCGTTGCGCAACAGGACGGGGGCCGCTTTCATCGCGCACGCTTCCCACACTTGCTGGCGCCGATGGCCGGCAAGGCTCATCAGCGCATCCGCGCCCGCCAGCCGCCGCAGCTCCTGTTCGTCCAGCGCCGCGCGTCGCGCCAGATCCTGGGCATCGTCAACAGGCATGCGTTCGCGCGCGGCCACGATGCGCTCGGCGGCCGCGCGCGGCAAGCCCGATATCATTCGCAGACCCAGCCGCACCGCTGGAGACTGGGGCAGCCCCTCGAGCGTGCAATCCCAATGGCTGGCCAGCACGTCGACGGGCAGCACGTCGACACCATGGCGACGGGCGTCTTGCACCAGCTGGTTGGGCGTGTAGAAACCCAACGGCTGGCTGTTGAGCATCGCGGCCAGGAATTCGGCCGGATGATGCCGCTTGATCCAGCAGGAGGCATACACGAGCAGGGCGAACGACGCCGCATGGCTTTCCGGAAAGCCGTAATCGCTGAAGCCCTTGATCTGCTCGAAGATCGATTGCGCGAATGCGGCTTCGTAGCCGCGCTCGGTCATGCCGCTGATGAGTTTGGCGCGGTATTTTTCCAGTCCGCCTTTGCGCTTCCAGGCCGCCATGGCGCGGCGCAGCTGGTCTGCCTCGCCGGGCGTGAAGCCTGCAGCCAGCACCGCCACCTGCATGACTTGTTCCTGGAAGATAGGCACGCCCATTGTGCGGCCCAAGGCTTCGCGCAGCGCCGGGCCGGGGTAAGTCTCGGGCTCTTTGCCCTGGCGCCGGTTCAAGTAGGGGTGCACCATGCCGCCCTGGATCGGCCCGGGCCGAACGATCGCCACTTCGATCACCAGGTCATAGAAGCATCGCGGCCTGAGCCTTGGCAGCATGCTCATCTGCGCGCGGCTCTCGATCTGGAAGACGCCGATGGTGTCGGCCTTGCAGATCATGTCGTAGGTCTCGATGTCTTAGGCGTGAATGTCCTGCATGCGGAAGGTCCGACCCTTGCGCTCGCCGATCAAGGCCAGCGCCTTGCCCAGCGCGGTCAGCATGCCCAGCGCCAGCACATCCACCTTGAGCAGGCCCATGGCGTCCAGATCGTCCTTGTCCCATTCGATGACGGTGCGGTCTTGCATGGCCGCGTTTTCGATGGGCACCATTCTCGACAGCGGTTCGCGCGTGAGCACGAAGCCGCCTACGTGCTGGCTAAGATGGCGCGGAAACCCCAACAATTGGCGGGTCAGCGCGATGAGCTGACGCACCTGCAGCGATTGCGGCGTCAGGCCGGCGCCGGCCAGCAGTGCGGCATCGACAGGCTCTCCGTCCCACCAGCGATGGCCTTTGGACAGCGCGTCCAGCGTATCCGGATCGAAGCCCAGCGCCTTGCCCACGTCGCGGATCGCGCTCTTGGGCTGGTAGCGGATCACCGTGGCCGTGAGCGCGGCGCGCTCGCGCCCGTATTTCTGGTACAGATATTGGATGACTTCTTCGCGCCGCTCGTGCTCGAAATCCACGTCGATGTCGGGTGGCTCGTTTCTTTCTCTGGAGATGAAGCGTTCGAACAGCATCGACATGCGCGCCGGGTCCACTTCGGTGACGTTGATGCAGTAGCAGACCACGGAGTTCGCCGCGCTGCCGCGCCCTTGGCAGAGGATGTTGCGCGAGCGCGCAAAGGCCACGATGTCGGCGACGGTGAGAAAGTACGGTTCGTAATTCAGGTCCGAGATCAGCGCCAGTTCATGCTCGATTTGCGCCCGCACCTTGGCGGGAACGCCATCGGGCCAACGCCGCGCGGCGCCTTCGTAGGTGATGCGGCGCAGGTGGCTGGCCGGGGTCTGGCCGGCCGGCACGACTTCTTCGGGATACTGGTAGCGCAGTTCGTCCAGGCTGAAAGCGCAGCGCGCCGCTACTTGCAGCGTCTCGGCCAGCAGTTCGGGCGGATAGATCCGCGCCAGGCGCAGGCGCGAGCGCAGATGCCGTTCCGCGTTCGGCTGCAAGCCGTGCCCGCACTGGGCGAGCGGCTTGCCCAGGCGCGTCGCCGTGAGCACGTCCTGCATCGGTTTGCGCGAACGCACATGCATGTGCACGTCGCCGCAGGCCACCAGCGGGATGGCCGTGAGCGCGTTGACTTCGCGCAGGCGATGCAGCCACATCCTGTCATCGAGCTGGTGCAGCAGCTCCACCGCCAGCCAAGAGCGACCCATGAAACGGTCCAGCATCCAGCGCGCGACGGCCAGCAACTGCTGCGGCGCAGCGCCTCGCCGCGGCGAGGCCAGCAGCACGCAATCGGCCAGCGCTTGCGGGTCGATGTCGGCGGCGCGCAGCCGGTAGCTGCCCTTGGTGTCGGAGGCACGCCGCAGGCGGGTGATGAATTCGCAGAGATTGCCGTAGCCGTTGCCGTTGCAGGCGATCGCGATCAGGGTGAAGGATGCCAGCGGCGCTTCGGCTTCGATCTCGAACTGGCTGCCGATCAGCAAGGTCATGCCGTGCTCTTTGGCTGCGACATGCGCTCGCACGACACCCGCCATCGAGCATTCGTCGGTGATGGCCAGCGCCTCGTAGCCGAGCTTGGCGGCGCGTTCGACGAGTTCCTCCGGATGGCTTGCGCCGCGCAGGAACGAGAAATTGCTCAGGCACCGCAGTTCGACATAGTCGGGGATGCAAGCCGGTGCGTTCATGCGAACCATCCGTGCAGATACCAGGCGGCGTCGTCGCCGGCCAGGCGTTGCTGGAACACCCACAGCACGCCCGCGTTCTCGCTCAGCGCCACCCAGTAGTCGCGTTCGACATGATGGGTGGATGCGTCGTCTTCGCCGCGGTGCCACCATCCGCCTTCGATGCGATGCGGGCCGGTAAGCAGCATCAGCGGCCCCTGGTACAACGGCCGATTTTCGCGCACTGCGAGCCGCTGCGGCTCGGGCAGGACGAAGGTCGGCTGCGGCATGCCATGCTGCGCCAGGGGGTGCCGAGGCTGAGGCTGGGGCGCCGGCTGCCACCGCTGCATCCATTCGATGCGATGGTCTTCGCACAGCACGGGCCGCCGCACACGCTGCGGGCCCAGGCGCGCGGCGATGCGCTCCAGCACGCGGGTCAGCGATTCGCTTTCGGCCCTGGCATCGGGCAGCAGCGAGGCGCTGTGCTCTGGCAGCGGCACGACGTCGACGACTTCCAGCGTCAGCTCGCCCACCGGCGCCTGCAGTTCGACGCGGGCCAGGTGCTCTTGCAGCAGCCGATGCAGGTGTTCGACCTCGCGCATCGGCTGTGCGGTATGTATCGTCAGTTCGCCGCCGTCGCCGGCGCGCAAGGTATCGTGCGCCCAGCGCAGCGTGAACACGGTGGTGCCGGCATGCCTGGCGGTCAGCCAGCCGCAGAGCTGCACCAGCAGGCGGCGCGCGCCGAACAGCATGGCGGGCGCGGTCTCGACGCGCGCCATCAGTTCCAGCCGCGCATGGAAGGTCTCGGGCAGCTCGATCCAGCAATGCGCTTCGGACCTCAGGCCGTATGCCTGGTCGAGTGCGTTCAGCAGGTCTTTGCCGAAACGCCGACTGACGCCGCCGCGCGGCAGGCGCCGCACATCGCCCAAGGTGCGGCAGCCGAGCTGGGCCAGCGTGAGATGGTGGGGCGCGACGGCCGAGAGCACCTCCATCGGCAAGGCGTCGAGCAAATCCTGCAACGGCTGCCGCACGCCGTTGAGCACCCCGGCACGCACGCAGGCCAGCGCGGCCAGGCTGTTGGGCGCCCAGGCAATGCCGGCGACGCCCAGGTCGGGCGCCTGGCCCGCGATGCGCTCGTGCAGCGCGCGGCGGCCGCCGAACAGGCGTGTGCTGGCCTGCACCTCCAGGACGACGGCTTCATCGGCGATGGCGACACGGGGGGTGAATTGCAGAGCCCAGGCCGCCAGCGCATGAAGGGCGTCATTGGAGGGCGGCGTCGCGTCGGGAGCGCGGGGCAGGGACAGGGCGACCCATAGCATTGGCGGGCATCTCGCGAGAAAACAGCCGGCTGGGGCGCAGCATCTGGGGCGTAACGACGCCGGTCAGACTGCCGGGGATGGACGCAAGCGTGAGGGTTCCGTCCAGCATGGGGCCGCGGCGCTTGAGGATCTGCAGCCGCAGCTCCCAGTCCAGGCCGAAGCCGGCATGCACGCGCAGCGGCGCGGCCGAGGATTCGTGCCGGGCGGTGTCGGGGCGGCACAGGAACACCAGGCCCTCGCAGGACTGCGCGCAAACCTGCAGGCGCCGGATCTGCTCGGCCCGCGCCTGCGGTAACCAGGCGATGACGGCGCCGCAGGCGCGGGCCTTGATCAGCTGTTCGGTCGTCCACAGGCGTTCGGCGGGCGTTTGTGCCTCGATCCAGATAAAGCGCCGTTCGTCCAGGCCCATTTGCTGCAGACCCGGCATATGCGGCTGGCGCGGGGGCGCGACGGCGGCGATCTGCCCGCCGCGCGCGGTGATTTGACGCAGGGCCGGGCTCAGCAGGCGCCATTCGACGATCGCGGGCTGCGGTACCAGCACATCGACGAGCGATTGGCTGGGCCAGCCGCCGCCGGGCAGCTCGCGGTCCAGCACCGGCCAACCGGTGGGTTCGGCCGTCGTCGGCAGGCGGCCGAGCTCGCTGCCGCGCCAGATGCCGGGCAGGGCATCCGGCGCGACAGGGGGGGCTGCACTCGAGCGGTCGTCGGGGTAAGAAGGAATGGCCATATACTGTATATTTATACAGCATATATGGCCGGCCGGCCATCGCCGAAATTAGCCTCCCAGTGCTTCCAGCCGAGTGCAACTGAATTCTGCAAGTGCTTTGAAGATGGCGGACGAGCGCTCGAGTCGCGCAATTGTTCGTGCCCCTTCGAGAGCGGCAACCAATGCCGCAGCGGTAGCAGACGCGCGAGCCGATGAGAATCCGCATCCTCGGAAATGCGCTGCGATGATTTCAGTAGAGTCGGCGAAACCGCGCGCTACGCGCGCGGTCAACTCGGCATCGAGCGCTGGCAGTTCATTTGCCAGGTTCTGCATCAGACAGCCGTACCGGAAATCCGTGGCAACCATCTCGCCTGCAAAGGTCTCGTATATCTGCCTGACGAACTTTGCAGCGTCGCCCTTTGTGTTTGCCGAGATATTCTGCAATACGGCAATGCGGCTCGCGACATAGCGATCAATGGCCTCCTCGGCCAACTGAGCCTTGCCGCGCGGGAAGTGGAAATAAAACGATCCTTTCGGCGCACCGCTTTCCGCGAGGATTTGCGTCAACCCTGTCGCGGTGTACCCCTGAATGCGAAATAGTCGCTGTGCAGCGTCAATCGCGCGATCACGCGCGTCAGTCTTACTTGTCATTTTCTAAATCCGCGAAATTAACTTGACGCAAATATGTCGATCACCATATTATGGTGATCGCCATACAAACGCCAATCATATTCGATACACAACCCCGTTTATCCTGCTGATCCAGATTGATGTTCAGTACAACAAGGGGACATCATCGCGCCAATCGGGTCAGTCCTCGTCAATTCAACCATGAGAGAGACATGACCACCGACTCTTACGCCGACGGAACGCTACCCAAGGGAGTCCGCTCGCGCCTCATTCACGGCGTCAACGGCCTCGACGTTCATATTCTCGAAGGCGGCTACGAGAGCGCCAACCGACCCCTTGCTTTGCTGCTTCACGGCTTCCCGGATCTGGCCTACGGCTGGCGACATTTGATCCCGATGCTCGCCGACGCCGGATATCACGTCGTGGCGCCCGACCAGCGCGGTTATGGCCGCACCACAGGGTGGATCAACAGTTATGACACGCCGCTCGAGCCGTTCAGCATTTTGAACATGGCGCGTGACGCTATCGCATTAGTCTCGGCGCTAGGATGTCGGCGGACTGCAATGCTTGTCGGGCACGATACCGGCTCGCCCATTGCCGCCTATTGCGCGATCGCCCGACCGGACGTATTTCCATCTGTCGCGCTAATGAGCGCGCCATTTCCCGGCGTGCCGCAGTTTCCGTTCAACACAGCGGAAACCGGGTCGCCGACAACTGTGCCGAACACCGACAACCCGCAATTGGCGGACGAACTCGCGGCGCTCGATCCGCCGCGCGAGTTCTACCAACAATACCTAAGCACGCGGCGGGCGAACGAAGACATGTGGCATCCGCCACAAGGCCTGCACGCGTTTCTGCGTGCCTTCTTTCACGTAAAAAGCGGCGACTGGGATGGCAACCAGCCGCATCCGCTCAAGGCGAAGACCGCCTCGGAACTCGCGCGGATGCCGACCTATTACGTCATGGACCGCGGCAAGACGATGCCCCAGAACGTCGCACCGTTCCAACCCTCCCTGGACCAGGTAAATGCCTGCACATGGCTTACCGACCCGGAACTCGGGGTCTATGTCGAGGAGTATGCACGGACCGGATTCCAAGGCGCCCTGCAGGCCTACCGCATTTACTGCGATCCCAGACTGACCGCCGAACTGCGCCTGTATTCGGGAAGGACACTCGACGTTCCAACTCTGTTCATTGGCGGCGAGAGCGATTGGGGCACCTATTCGGCGCCGGGAGCGCTAGAAGCGATGAAAGCGGGAGCGGCGACCAGGATTCACGGTGTCGAGCTTATCGAGGGCGCCGGCCACTGGATCCAACAGGAGCGACCGGAACGCCTCGCCTTCTTGCTACGCTCCTTTGGGCGTGAGCTTGGGAGGCTGGATGGTTTGCGCAGTTAGGACTGCAAGCAACAGTGCATGCGGGTCTGCGCTGAGATGGGCATCAAAGGAGCAAATCGCTTCATCCGCAGCTGCACCCGAAGCGTTCTTGCCGAGTTCGGTCCAGCTGCCGGCGAGGAAGTCGTTCACTTGCCGTAGCGCCTCGATCACCGCCTGTATGGCAGCTTCGCGCCAACTTTCTTCCTTGTCATCCGCGGCGACGCGGCTGGCTATTGCCGGACCTGCGATTGTAGCTGTATAAAAAAACAGTATTATCTTGGTTTTCCAGGTTCGGGACGATGCTGCCTCCCCACCGCTACTACTACCTGCACAACTTTCAGCGCGCGCTGGACTGGCTCGCCGAACGCTACGGCGATCTGCTGGACGAGTCCGAACAGGCGTTCCTCACGCAGTTCGCACCGTTGCCCCAGCCTTCGCGGGCGCTGATGGTGCGCCTGCTGATGCGACGCGGCCCCTGGTTTCTGGCGCACAAGCTCGCCTACGAAGAAATTCCCGACATCGCCGGCGCGGCCGCGCCGCTGCTCGCGCTGGGCTGGCTCGACACCGGTCATTCCTTGGCGCTGCACGAGCTGTTCGCGCTGCACACCAAGCCCGAACTGCTGCGTTTGTTCGCTGGCGCGCCGATCCACGCGGGCCAGCGCAAGGCCGAGATGCTGCAGACGCTGCAGCCCCTGCACGAAGCGCCGCAGCGTTACGCCGTCTGGAATCCGCAAGCGCCCGAGGCCGCCTGGCGCGTGATGACGGGCGAACTGTGCGAACGCCTGCGGCTCATGTTTTTCGGCAATCTCTACCAGGACTGGTCGGAGTTCGTGTTGTCCGATCTAGGGGTATTTCGCTACGAGCCCGTGGCCTTCGACGCCGCTTCGCGCGCCTTCCAGTCGCGCGCCGACGTGGAAGGCTACCTGGCCTTGCATGCCTGCCGCCGCGCGCTCGACGAGGGCGCCGACATCGACGCGCTGCTGCGGTCCGTGGCTTCATGCGCAAGCGCCAATCCCTGGCTGGAACAGCGCCGCGCCAAGGTGTTGCTGCGCATAGGACAGGCCTGTGAACGCGCGCAGGATTGGACTCGCGCCGAACAGGCCTACGCGCAAAGCGCTTATCCCGGCGCACGCCATCGTCGCATTCGCGTGTACGAACGCATGCAACGTCTTGACGACGCCATGGCGCTGGCTCAAGCCGCCCAGGCCCGGCCCGAAAGCGACGAGGAAGCTCAGCGCGTGGCGCGCATGATGCCGCGGTTGCGGCGCGGCCTGGGCTTGGGCGCCGCCGCCCGCTCGGCGAGTCTGGCGCCCGTTGTGGCGCAACTGCGCATGGAGCTGGAATTGGACGCGCCCGCCGAGCCGTCGTCCGTGGAGTTCGTGCTGCGCGATCACTGGCACAGCGCAGCCGCACCCGTGTTCTACGTCGAAAACGCGCTGGTCAATTCGCTGTTCGGTCTGCTGTGCTGGACGGCCATTTTCGCGCCGCTGCCGGGCGCGTTCTTCCATCCTTTCCAGAGCGGCCCGGCCGATCTGGGCGCGCCGGATTTCGTCTCGCGTCGCGCGGCGCTGTTCGATGCCTGTCTGGCGCGGCTCGACGACGGCAGCTGGCGCGAGGCAATCCGCCGATGCTATGCCGACAAGCAGGGCCTGCAATCGCCCTTCGTGTTCTGGAGCGTGCTGACCGAGCCGCTGCTGGAACTGGCGCTGGACTGCATTCCTGTCGCGCATCTGAAGCTGTTCTTCGCGCGGCTGCTGCGCAATGTGCCGGCCAATCGCACGGGGTTTCCGGACCTGGTGCGATTCTGGCCGGCCGAGCGCCGCTACGAGCTGGTCGAGGTCAAGGCGCCGGGCGACAAGCTGCAGGACAACCAGATCCGCTGGCTGCAGTATTGCGCCGCGCAGGGCATTCCGGTGCGCGTTTGCCATGTGCGGTGGCGCGAGCAAGTGATGGAGCACGCGAAGTGAGCTACACCGTGGCCGTGCGTGCGCTGTGCGAGTTCACCGCACGCTCGGGCGATCTGGATCTGCGCTTCACGCCCGCGCCCAGCGCGCTCGAAGGCATGGCCGGCCACGGCCTGGTGCAGTCGAGCCGGGGCGAGGGCTATGAAACCGAGATCAGTCTGTCGGGCCGGTACGAAGACTTGCAGGTGCGCGGCCGCGCCGACGGCTTCGACTCGCAGGCGGGGCAGCTCGAGGAGATCAAGACCTATCGCGGCCCGTTCGACGGCGTGCGGGCCCATCATCGCGCGCTGCATTGGGCGCAGGCCCGCGTCTACGGCCATCTGTTGTGCCAGGCGCGCGGCCTGGCGCGATTGCGCGTGGCGCTGGTGTACTTCAACGTCGGCACCGAACAAGAGACCGTACTGGTCGAAACGCACGAGGCCGGCGCATTGAAGGCTTTCTTCGAAGACCTGTGCGCGCGCTTTCTGGAATGGTCGCGCGGCGAGGCCGCCCATCGCCGGGCGCGCGATGCGGCGCTGGCTGCGCTGCGGTTTCCCATGGCGCGTTTCCGCGCGGGCCAGCGCGAGTTGGCGGTGGCCGTATACCGCAGCGCGCGCGCCGAGGCGGGCGGGCGCTGCCTGATGGCACAGGCGCCCACTGGCATCGGCAAGACGCTGGGCACGGTTTTCCCCATGCTCAAGGCCAGCGCCGGCCAGGGCCTGGACAAGCTGTTCTTTCTCACGGCCAAGGGCACGGGCCATGCGCTGGCCCTGCAGGCGCTGGCCGTCGTGGAGAATCAACTGGCGGCGCAGTCGCATCCCCGGGTGCTGCGCGTGCTGGACGTGCAGGCCCGCGACAAGGTCTGCCAGCATCCGGACAAGGCCTGTCATGGCGAGTCCTGCCCGCTGGCACGAGGTTTTTATGACCGTCTGCCGACCGCGCGAGCCCAGGCGCTGGCGCTGGCGCAACCCTGGGACGCCACTGCGCTGCAGACGGTGGCGTCGCGGCACCAGGTCTGCCCGTATTACCTGGCGCAGGAGCTGGTGCGCTGGAGCGACGTAGTGGTGGCCGACTATCACTACTACTACGACAGCTCGGCCATGCTCTACGCCCTGACTCAGGCGCAGCAGTGGAAGGTGGGCGTGCTGGTGGACGAGGCGCACAACCTGCTCGAGCGCGGGCGGCGCATGTACACGGCCGAGCTATCGCAATTGGCCCTGACCGACGCGCGCCGGACGGCCAAGGCCATACAGGCAGACGCCGTGTACATGGGGCCGGTGAGCAAGGCGCTGGACAAGCTGCAGCGTGCCTGGAACGCGTTCAACGCGGAGCAGGCCGGCGACTATCAGGCTTATGACGCCGTCCCCGCCGCGCTGTTGGGCGCGGTGCAGCGCGCCGTGGGCGCCATCGCCGATGCCCAGGCCGACCGGCCCATGCTGCCGGGCGACCCGGTTCTGACCTTCTACCTTGAGGCACAGCAGTTCATGGCGCTGGCCGAGCAACTGGACAGCCATGCCTTGTTCGATGTCAGCCTCGCGCCGGCTCGCGTGCGGCCACGCAAGACGCCGGCCTCCACGCTTTGCATCCGCAATGTGATTCCCGCGCCGCACCTGGCGGCGCGCCCTGCGGGCGCGCATGCCACGGGGCTGTTCTCGGGCACCGTGAGTCCGCCGGATTTCTACCGCGACATTCTGGGTCTGCCGCAGCACACGGGCTGGATCGAAGCGGCGGCGCCTTTCCAGGCCGAGCAACTGGACGTGCAGATCGCCGACCACATCTCCACGCGCTGGCGCGACCGGGAACGATCGCTGCAGCCCATCGTGGACATGGTGGCGCGGCAGTACGGGCGTGCGCCCGGCAACTATCTGTGCTTCTTCAGCAGCTTCGATTATCTGCAGCGCGTCGCCGAATGCATGCGGCGCGCGCACCCGCAATTGCCCGTCTGGCTGCAGACGCCGTCCATGGACGAGACCGATCGCGCCGATTTCCTCGCGCGATTCACCGAAGCGGGGCAGGGCATCGGCTTTGCCGTGCTCGGCGGCGCATTCGCGGAAGGCGTGGACTTGCCGGGCCGCTGCCTGATCGGCGCCTTTGTGGCCACGCTGGGCCTGCCCCAGGTCAATCCCGTCAACGAGCAGATGAAGCGCGCCATGGACGCGCACTTCGGCGCGGACAAGGGCTACGACTACACCTATCTCTATCCGGGCCTGCGCAAAGTGGTGCAGGCAGCCGGCCGCGTGATCCGCACCGAAGCGGACCAGGGCGTGGTGTTTCTCATCGACGACCGTTATCGGCGCGGCAAGGTGCAGGCCTTGCTGCCGCATTGGTGGCGGGTGGGCGGCAACTGAGCGACGGCGCTCATGCCGGGTTCCGCATCCCCGTCACATAGTCCGGATAGCGCCGGCAGATCTCGTCGATCTGGTTCAGCGTGCCCGAAAGATGCTCGCGCAGCGCCTGCTGCGCGAGGGTCACGTCTTGAGCTGCGATGGCATCGAGGATGCGCTGGTGGTCGCGCACGATGCGCCTGGCCTTGCCGGCCTCGGGCAGGTGCAAGCGGCGCAGGCGGTCCACGTGGCCGCTGTGGCGTTGTTCCAGTTCCCACAAGGCTGCCACGCCGGCGGCGTCGTGCATGTCGCGATGAAACGCGAAATCGGCGGCGATGAAGTCCTGGTAGCGGTCTTGCTGATCCAGGTAGGACTGCTGCGTGTCGATATGCGCCTGCAGGCGCCGGATCAGATCCGGATCGGAACGGCTAGCCAGGACGTAGACGATTTCCAGTTCCAGCGAGCGGCGCAGGAAATGCGCCTGCCGCGCGGCGGCGATATCGATGCGGCTGACCGAGGTGGTGTGCTGCGGAAAGATGTCGACCAAGCCTTCGTCGCGCAACTGGATGAGCGCGTCGCGGATGGGGGTCTGGCTCAGGCCGAAGGCCTGGGCCAGCTCGCCGCGGGCCAGCAGGGCGCCGGGTTTGAGTTCCAGCGACACGATGGCTTCGCGCAGTTTGGCGAAGACCTGCGGCGCGGCGTGGCGCGAGCGGTCCAGCCGGAGGTCGTTGCTGAGGATATCGGGCAGGGACATGGCAGCTTGAGGAGACATTTTTGCGCATTTTACGGAGTTCGATTTTACTTGATGCACTAATATATTAGTGTTTTAATGCATCGAAATTCAGGCAATCGATTCGAGGAGAAGGCCGGCATGGGCCGCAATTACGAAGAACTGCGCAGCGCGCGCTGGCTGGCCAAGGACGACCTGCGCTCTTTCGGCCACCGATCGCGCCTGATGCAGCTGGGCTACGGCCCAGAAGATTGGGCCGGCCGGCCCATCATCGCCATCATCAATACCTGGTCCGATCTCAATAGCTGCCACGGCCACTTCCGCCAGCGCGCCGACGAGGTCAAGCGCGGCGTGCTGCAGGCGGGTGGCTTTCCGGTGGAACTGCCGGCGATCTCGGTAGGCGAGGCCTTCGTCAAGCCCACCACCATGCTCTATCGCAACTTTTTGGCGATGGAAGCCGAAGAGCTGCTGCGCAGCCATCCGGTCGACGGCGCGGTGCTGCTGGGCGGGTGCGACAAGACCACGCCGGGCCTGTTGATGGGCGCGTTCAGCGCCGGGCTGCCCTGCATCTATCTGCCCGCCGGCCCCATGCAAAGCGGCAACTGGAAGGGGCAGCCGCTGGGCTCGGGCTCCGACGCCTGGAAATACTGGGACGAGCGGCGCGCGGGCAAGCTCAGCCAGGCGCAGTGGATCGAGGTCGAAGGCGGCATCGCGCGCAGCCACGGCACCTGCATGACCATGGGCACGGCCAGCACCATGACCGCCATCGCCGACGCGCTGGGCATGAGCCTGACCGGCGCGTCGAGCATCCCGGCGGTCGATGCCTCGCACGTGCGCATGGCGGTCGAATGCGGCCGCCGTGCCGTCGCCATGGTGTGGGAAGACCTGACGCCGGCCAAGGTGCTGTCGGTCGCCTCGTTCAAGAACGCCATCAACGTGGCCATGGCCGTGGGCTGCTCGACCAACGCCATCATCCACCTCATCGCCATGTCGCGCCGCGCGGGCTGCGCCGTCACGCTGGACGACTTCGACGCGGCCAGCCGCAAGGTGCCCGTGCTCGCCAATATCCGGCCCAGCGGCGACAAATACCTCATGGAAGACTTCTACTTCGCCGGCGGCCTGCGCGGCTTGATGTCGCGCCTGGCGGCCGATCATCTCGATTTGTCGGCGATGACGGTCTCCGGCCGCACGCTGGGCGAGAACCTGGCGGGGGCCGAGGTCTACAACGACGACGTCATTCGCCCGCTGGACAACGCCATCTACGACGAAGGCGCACTGGCCGTGCTCAAAGGCAATATCGCGCCCGACGGCTGCGTCATCAAGCCCAGCGCCTGCGCGCCGCGGTACCTCAAGCACACCGGACCGGCGCTGGTATTCGACGACTATCCCAGCATGAAGGCCGCCGTCGAGGACGAGAACCTGGACGTCACCGCCGACCACATCCTCATTTTGCGCAATGCCGGCCCGCTGGGCGGGCCGGGCATGCCGGAATGGGGCATGCTGCCCATCCCGGTCAAGCTGGTCAAACAGGGTGTGCGCGACATGCTGCGCCTGTCCGACGCGCGCATGAGCGGCACCAGCTACGGCGCCTGCATCCTGCACGCTTCGCCCGAATCTTATGTGGGCGGGCCGCTGGCTCTGGTGCGCACCGGCGATCTGATCACGGTCGACGTGCCGGCCCGCACCATCAACATGAACGTGAGCGACGAAGAACTGGCCGCGCGCCGCGCCGCCTGGACGCCGCCGCCGCCGCGCTATGAGCGCGGCTACGGCTGGCTGTTCTCGCGCCACATCAAGCAGGCCGACCAGGGCTGCGATTTCGATTTCCTGGAAACCGACTTCGGCGCGCCGGTGCCCGAGCCCGATATTTTCTGACCGCACGGCCCGCGCCGCGCGGCATTCATCTCTTGCAAGGACTTTTCCCATGACCGCCATGAATCCCGACGTTCGTCAGAAACTGATGGGCGTCAGCACCGCCACGCTGTGCACCGCGCTGTTCAAGCGCGGCTTGCGCAACCAGTTCATCCAGAACGTGTATCCGCTCAACGCCAGCCTGCCCAATATGGTCGGGCCGGCCTTCACCCTGCGCTACATCCCGGCTCGCGAAGACCTGAACACCATCAAGGTGTTCGAGGATCGCGGCCACCCCCAGCGCGTGGCGGTCGAGACCTGCCCCGAAGGCGCGGTGCTGGTGATGGACAGCCGCAAGGACGCGCGCGCGGCGTCGGCGGGCTCCATTCTCGTGACGCGCCTGATGAAGCGCGGCGCGGCCGGCGTGGTCACCGACGGCGGTTTCCGCGATTCGCCCGAGATCGCGGAACTGGGCATGCCCGCCTATCACAGCCGCCCGTCGGCGCCGACCAATCTCACCTTGCACCAGGCCCTGGACATCGACGTGCCCATCGGCTGCGGCGACGTGGCCGTGTTCCCGGGCGACGTGGTGGTGGGCGACCGCGAGGGCGTGGTGGTGATTCCGGCGCATCTGGCCGAAGAAATCGCAGGCGAGGCCGTCGAGATGACCGCGTTCGAGGATTTCGTGACCGAGGAAGTCCGGGGCGGGCGTTCCATCCTGGGACTGTACCCGGCAACCGAGCCGGGCACGCGCGAACGTTTCGCTGTCTGGCGCGCCGAGAACGGACGCTGATTTTTTAAACACCGAATTTCTATCGATTTTTATTGCACAACAACCAAGAGGAGACACCTGCATGAACATTCAACGACGCATCGCTCTGGGCGCCTTTCTGGCCACGGCCATTCTGGGTACGTCCACCGCTCAGGCGGCCTGGCCCGCCGACAAGCCCATCACCTATGTGGTGCCTTTCACCCCGGGCGGCTCGACCGACGTGGTCGGCCGCATGATCGCGCAGAAACTGTCGAAGATCCTGAACCAGAACATCATCGTGGAAAACCGCGCCGGCGCCGGCGGCGGCATCGGCGCGGCCTATGTCGCGCATGCCGCGCCCGACGGCTACACGCTGTTCGGCGGCACCATCAATACCAATGCGATCAACTACAGCCTGTACAAGAACCTGCAGTACAGCCCCAAGGATTTCGCGCCGGTGTCGCTGGTCGCCACGCTGCCCAACGTGCTGCTGGTCGCGCCCAATATCGGCGTGAACTCGGTGTCGGACTTGATCGCGCTGCTCAAGCGCGATCCCGCCCGGCGCACCTTTGCCTCGTCGGGCGTGGGCACCTCCACGCATCTGACGGGCGAGCTCTTTGCCGCCACCATCGGCGTGCCGCTGACGCACATTCCCTACAAGGGAACGCCGCCCGCCATGGTCGACGTGTCTTCCGGCGCGGTCACCTTCATGTTCGACCAGATGACCGCCGCGCTGCCGCTGCTGCAAAACGGCAAGCTCAAGCTCCTGGCCGTGACCACGGCCCAGCGCATGCCCATGTCGCCGGACACGCCGACGCTGGGCCAGGCCGGTCTGCCCGGGTTCGACGTCTCCTCGTGGCAGGCGGTCTTTGTGCCCAAGGGTACGCCCCAGCCCATCGTGGACAAGCTTTCCAAGGCGATCGCCGAGATCGTCAAGGA
>NZ_JBQCER010000104.1:0-19823 GCF_051960075.1 Bordetella sp. | reverse complement strand
GCGTCAGGCGGCTAAAGAGTCGTTTATTCTGAACCGTTAAGAAACTTCAAGCATAGGTAACGGGGCAATAGATGGATACGAACAGCCGCTTGGTCGACGAACGCGCCAACCTGACCAGTACGAACCGATTCGAGCTTCTGCTGTTCCGGCTGGGAGCCGCCCCGGGCGGAGGCGACCCGCATGAACTTTACGGCATCAATATTTTCAAGATCCGCGAAATCATGCAGATGCCGCCGGTCACGCCGATAGCGGGCTCTTCGGAGTTCGTGCTGGGCGCCGTCGATATCCGCGGGCAGATCATGCCTGTCATCAATCTGTCCAAGGTAATGGGCTGCGACCCGACCCGAGGGCTGAACCTGCTTCTGGTCACCGAGTTCGCGCGGTCGGTACAGGCCTTCGCGGTGGAGGAGGTCGACGACATCGTGCGGCTCGAATGGAACCAGGTGTTGTCGGCCGAACTGGCCATAGGCGGCAGCTCCGTGACGAGTCTGGCGCGTATCGACGGCAATACGGCCGATTCCCGGCTTGCCCAGGTGGTCGATGTCGAGCAGGTGCTGCGCGACGTGTTCCCGTCGCAACATCCGGACGTCGATCCCGAGGAACTGGGTACCGTGGTGAAGATTCCTCCAGGCTCCAAGGTGCTGGCTGCGGACGACTCCGGCTTTGCGCGCAAGATGATCGAGGAATCGCTGCAGGCGTTGGGTCTGGACTTCATCATGACCAAGACCGGCCAGGAGGCCTGGAGCGTGCTGCAGGACATATCCCGCGATGCGCAGAAGCAGGGCGGACGCGTGCGCGACAAAATCGCCCTGGTGCTGACCGATCTCGAAATGCCCGAAATGGACGGCTTCATGCTGACCCGTCGGATCCGCGCCGACTTGCAGCTCAGAGACATCCCCGTCGTCATTCACTCCTCGCTGACGGGAACGGCCAATGAAGCGCTCGTGAAAAGCGCGGGCGCTTCGGCCTATATTCCGAAGTTTTCGCCCGGAGAACTGGGCGAGGTACTACGCAAGACGCTGGCCGAAAACCGGGCGGGCTGACGCGACATTCAGGCGTTGTGCGATGGCGGCGCATTCGGATCGTGTATCAATCCGCCCGATTGGTGCCGCCATAGCCGCGCATATAGCCCGTTCCTGTGTATCAGCTCGGCATGTGTGCCGGTTTCGACGATGAGGCCCTTGTCCATCACCACCAGTCGGTCCAGGCGCGCGATGGTGGACAGTCGGTGGGCGATGGCGATCACGGTCTTGCCGCGCATCAGGGTCTCCAGATTTTCCTGAATGGCCGCCTCGGCGTCGGAGTCCAGCGCCGAGGTCGCCTCGTCCAGTATCAGAATGGGCGCGTTCTTGAGCAGCACGCGGGCGATGGCGATGCGCTGGCGCTGGCCGCCCGAGAGCTTCACGCCGCGTTCGCCCACATGCGCGCCCAGCCCGGCGCGGCCTTGCAGATCGACCAGGTTCGAGACGAAACCTTCCGCCTGCGCCTGGTGCAAGGCTCGGATGATGTCCTCGTCGCCGGCTTCGGGCTTGCCGTAGCGCATGTTGTCGCGGATGGACCGATGCAGCAGCGATGTGTCCTGCGTGACCACGCCGATCTGCGAGCGCAGGCTTTCCTGGCGGACTCGCGCGATGTCCTGGCCGTCGATGAGAATGCGCCCGGCGTCCAGGTCGTACAGACGCAGCAGAATGTTGATGAGCGTGGATTTGCCCGCACCCGAAGGGCCGACGAGGCCTATTTTCTCGCCGGGCTCGATATCCAGGGTCAGCCGGTCGATGACGCCCGACGGCCTGCCGTAGTGAAACGATACGCACTCGAAATGTATGCCGCCTTGCGTCACGTGCAAGTCCGGCGCATCGGGCACATCGGCCACGATGCGCGGGCGCGAAATGGTGTGGATGCCGTCCTGCACGACGCCCAGATTTTCGAATATGCCGTTGACCACCCACATGATCCAGCCCGACATATTGTTGATGCGTATGGCCAGGCCGGTGGCCAGCGCGATTACGCCGGCCGACATGCGGCCGCTGGACCACAGCCACAGCGCCAGGCCGGGCGTGCCGGCGATCAGGATGCCGTTGAGCGCTGCGATGACGAAGCCCATGCCGGTGATCATGCGCGCGGCATATTGCGCCTGCTCGGTCTGTTCGGCCATGGCCTCGCGCACGTATTCTTCCTCGAATCGGTTGTGCGCAAAGAGCTTTAACGTGCCGATATTGCCGTAGCCGTCGACGATGCGGCCCATGAGCTTGCCGCGCGAGCTCGATGCGATGGCGGCGCGCTGCTTTACGCGCGGCACGAAATAGATCAGCGTGGCTACATAGCCCACGATCCAGACGACGAGCGGCAAGGTCAGGCGCCAGTCGACCCGGGCGAACAGCACCAGTGCAGTGATCGAATAGATCAGCACGTGCCAGACGGCGTCCAGCGCCGAGACGGCCGAGTCGCGCAGCGCGACGCCTGTCTGGAGAATGCGGTTGGCGATGCCGCCGGCAAAGTCGTTGAGAAAGAAGGCCAGGCCCTGCTTGAGCACGTAGCGGTGATTCTGCCAGCGCACCAGCGTGGCCAGGCTCGGTGTGAGCGTCTGGTGCACCAGCAGGTCGTGCAGGCCGGTGAGTACCGGGCGCAGGATCAGCGTGACGAAAGCCATCAGCCACAGTATGCGGCCGTGCGCTTCGAAAAAGCCGTTGCCCGGCGCGGCTCCGGGGGCGGCGCCGGCCCAGTCCACGATGCGTCCGAGAAAATCGAACAGCGCCACGTCCACCAGTGCGGACATGAGGCCCACGATCAGCAGCAAGAGCAGGGGCCCCTTGACCTGGCGCAGATAGTGGACGTAGAAGCGAACCAGTCCGTCGGGCGGCATGGCGTCTTGCGCAGGCCGGAACGGGTCGATCAGGCCCTCGAACAGGCGGTCGATAAAATGCGAGCGGGGAGGCGTCATGCCGGACAGGAAATCGTGGGGCGACGGGTTCATCGTAGCAAACAGGCCTGTGCGCCGCCCGCGCGTATGCCGCCAAAACCCTGATGCCTTGTCGCGCAGCCCCGGGGGAGCGCACACGGTGCGGTTACATTGAGCGCCATTGAAGTGCAGGAGAAATGGTTATGAGCAGCCCGTCTTGGGGCCCCAACTGGAATCTGGATGGCATTGTTTCGGGCCTGCGCGCCGCGCGAGTCGACTGGCGCGGACCGCACGGCCGCCTGCGCGAGACCTCGACGGGCCGCGAGTTTCCTTCGCAGGACAGTCTGCGCCAGATCGTTGCCCGGTTGCATGGCGCGTTGTTTCCCATGCGGCTCGGTCCCATCGAACTGCGTGAAGAAAGCGAGGATTTCTACGTCGGCCACACCCTGGGCGAGGCGCTCGATTCCCTGCTGCATCAGACCTATCTTGAACTGCGCCATCTGAGCCGCCACGAACCGCGCTCGTACGACGAGACCATGGCGCAGGCCGTGCAGATCGTGCGCCAGTTCGGCGCCGAGCTGCCCGCGTTGCGGCGCGCGCTCGATCTGGACGTGACGGCGGCCTATCAGGGCGATCCGGCCGCGCGCAGCGTCGACGAGGTGCTGCTGTGCTATCCGGGCGTGACGGCGATGATCCATCACCGGCTGGCCAACGCGCTGTATCGGCTGGGCGCGCCCATGCTGGCGCGCATCGTGGCCGAAATCGCGCATGCGGAGACTGGCATCGACATTCACCCCGGCGCGACCATAGGCAAGAGTTTCTTCATCGACCACGGCACGGGCGTGGTGATCGGCGAGACCGCCATCATCGGCGATCGCGTGCGCCTCTATCAGATGGTGACGCTGGGCGCCAAGCGCTTCCCGCCGGGCGAGAACGGCGAGCTGAAGAAAGGCCTGCCGCGGCATCCCATCATCGAAGACGATGTGGTGATTTATGCCGGCGCAACCATCCTGGGCCGGATCGTCATCGGCAAGGGCTCGACCATAGGCGGCAATGTCTGGCTGACGCGCGATGTGGCCCCCGGCAGCAATGTCACGCAGGCCAGTCTGGTGAGCGATCTGCCGGGCTGCGGGCTGGACGGCAGTTGAGGCTCCGACGGCGGCTGTCCCGGCTCATTGCACATGCGGCAGCCGGGCGAAGGCGGATCCAGGCCGCTGAGGCGGATCGCATCCAGGAAGCCGGCCGGCGGGCTCGAAATGAGGGATATGCCCGGTCGGCGCCCGATTGATAGGCTGCGCCAATTATTATTACGGGCAGTGTTCGATAATCAACGCTGCAGTCGGCAATGTAGGGCGTCATGGCTATTTTTTCGGCTTCGCCGGCAGACTTGCGCGATTTCCTGGCCGACCGCCGTCTTTTCGTACTGACCGGAGCCGGTTGCAGCACAGACTCGGGGCTGCCCGACTACCGGGACGGGGCCGGCGACTGGAAGCGCAAGCCGCCCATCGATTTTCAGACTTTCATGAGCGGCGAGCCGGCGCGGGCGCGCTATTGGGCGCGCGGCCTGGTGGGCTGGCGGCGTTTCGGCCATGCCCGGCCCAACGCGGCGCATCGCGCGCTGGCCGCCATGGAGCGCGCCGGCGCCGTTGCGCTTCTGGTCACGCAGAATGTCGACGGCCTGCATCAGGCCGCGGGCAGCCGCGCTGTGCTCGACCTGCACGGCCGCATGACCGAAGTGCTGTGCACCGCCTGCGGTTGGCGCGGCCCGCGGGCCGGCTGGCAGGCGCAGCTGGAGGCCATGAATCCGCCGTGGGCGCAGTTGGATGCGCCGGATGCGCCAGATGGCGACGCCGATCTCGACGGTCTGGATTTCTCGGGCTTTGTCGTGCCGGGTTGCCCGTGCTGCGGCGGCATCGTCAAGCCAGACGTGGTGTTTTTCGGCGAGCTGGTGCCGCGTGAGCGCTACGAGCGCGCCATGGCGGCGCTGGATGAGGCCGACGCGGTCCTGGTGGTGGGTTCTTCGCTGATGGTGCACTCGGGCTACCGCTACGTGAAAGAGGCCAGCGAGCGCGGCCTGCCCATCGCCGCCATCAATCGGGGGCGCACACGCGCCGATGGCTTGCTGGGATTGAAGATGGAACAGTCTTGCGCCGAGGCGCTGGGTGCGCTGTATCCCGAGCCGGCCTGATCGCGCGCAACACGCCGGGAATTGCGCGATAGAACCTGCGCAGAAGCGCTACAGCGCCTGTCGGCTGCTTTGCCGGCGATCCACCAGCAATAGCTTGCGGACCTCGTTCCAGCTGGTCTCGTCGGGAGCAAGCAGCAGACCGCCGTCGCGGTGCGTGGGTTTGTAGGGGCTGCCGTCGAAATGCGCCGAATAGCCGCCGGCTTCCTGGTGCAGCAGCCAGCCGGCAGCATGATCCCAGGGATGCAGCGTGTTGTAGAGCAGAATATGGCAATGGCCCGAGACGGCCATGCGGTATTCGTGCGCGGCGCAGTGCAGCGAGGTATTGCGGGCGAACGTGGACAGGCGGCTGTTGGCCATGTCGCGCAGGCTCTCGGGCAGGCTCCTGTTGTCTATCATGCACTCCATGTCATGCAGCGGCGCGGCCTTGGCCACCGCCAGCGGCGTCATCGCGCCGTCTTCGCGCGCCATCCACGCGCCTTCCCCGCGCACGGCGATCGCCGCGTCGCGGCAGACCGGATCGTAAATGACGCTGGCGATCACCTCGCCGCGATGGCAGGCGGCGATCATCATGCCGAACAGCGGCAGCCCCATCACGTAGTTGCGCGTACCGTCGATAGGATCGACGACGAAGGCCAGATCGGCGTCCACCAGCATGTTCAACAGCGCAGGATTGCGCTCCGACGCTTCCTCGCCGATGAGCACTGCGCCCGAGTGCAATTTAGCCAGCCGCGCAAAGATCTGGCGCTCGGCCTCTTCATCCGCGTCGGTGACGAGATTGCGCGGATCTCCCTTGCTGCGTATGGCTTCGGGAGGCAAATTACGAAAGCGCGGCATGACGACGGACTGCGCCACTTCGGCCAGTACCACGGCAAGACGGCGCGTATCGTCGCGCGAGAAGGTGCGGCTCATGTCGGGGGAGGGTAGATCGGGTGGGTCTTCCAATCTATCACGACATGATGTCGGGATGTGGGTTTGGTTATGTGAATGGGTTTGGTTTGAGATCTCGAGCCGCCGGCTACCGCGTCGGCGTCGCAAGAACTCGCTCGCTGCGGCTTGTAAGCCTGCGGTCTTGCGTAAACTTACGGTTGCCTGGCTGATGTCGGCCGGGTTTCATGAGGAGAAATACCGGCATGTCCGATGCTGCGAGCAGCTTGCCGCCTGAAGTGATGGCCTGCGTTGCCTATCTGGAGGGCAGACGCGTGTGCGATGTGCCCATCGAGGACATCCCCGCCTACATCGGCCGCGAGGACAGCCTGCTCTGGACGGGCCTGCGCGAACCGACCGAAGACTTGCTGACGCACGTGCTGGCGCAAATCGGCGCCGACCCGCGCTGCCGCGAAGACATGCTGGAAGCGCACACGCGGCCCAAGGTGCTGGACTACGGCAATATGGTTCTGGTGGTGGCCATCATGGTCGAAGTCGAAGCCGAACGCCCCGCATTCGGGGAAACCCAGCTTCTCATCGGCGACGGTTTTTTGCTGACCGTGCGGCGCGGCTCGGTGGCGCCCTACGCGGGTCTTCGCGCACGTCTGGAAGCGGTGCCGGGCCTGCTCAAGCGCGGCAGCGATTATGTGGCGGCGGAACTGCTCGACCTCTTGGTCGACCGCTACGCGGTGGCGCTGCACAAGCTCGAAGCCCAGGTCGAAGCGGCGGAACAGAGGCTGCTCATCCGCGGCTCCAGCATGGCCGACATCCGCAAGCTCTATCGACAGCGCCGCGATCTGCTGCGCATCCACACCGCGGTGGCGCCCATGGTGGAGATCTGCCGCCGGCTGTCTCGGGTCGAGATGGATCCTATCGACGCGCAGGCCCGGCCGTATTTCGGCGAGGTGGCCGACCGCGTCCAGCGCATCGACGAACTCATCAACGCCTTGCGCGAGGCCCTGGTGTTTGCCTTCGAAGCCAGCCAGATGATGGCGCAGGCCCAGCAGAACGACACGACACGCAAGCTGGCGGCCTGGGCGGCCATATTGGCCGTGCCTACCGCCATCGCGGGCATCTACGGCATGAACTTCGAGTTCATGCCCGAGCTCAAGTGGCATGGCGGCTATTTCGCGATCCTGGGCGTCATGGCGGGGATCTGCGCAACGCTGTATTGGCGGTTCCGCCGCGCGGGATGGCTGTGATGTTTGCCGAGGTGAAGCGTTGAACGACGATCATCCTCCGCGCGGCCCCATGGGCGGCATCGCCAAGCGTCGGCGTCCGGGGTATGTCGCGAGCCTGCTGGTCGTCGCGCTGGCCGCGACGCTGCTGCAGCTTCTTTCGCCGACGACGGGCGGCTCCGGCTCGGCGCATAACTCGGCGACCAGCGGCCCGGTTCCCGGTGGTGCCTACGAGCTGCCCGGCAAGGTGGTCAACGTGGCCGACGGCGACACTGTCACGCTGCTGACCGGCGACGGCAAGCAGCACCGCATCCGCCTGGACAGCATCGACGCGCCGGAAAAAACGCACGGTCCCGATGAACCCGGCCAGCTTTACGCCGAGCAGTCTCGGCGCAATCTCGCGTTGCTGGCGGCCGGCAAGCATTTGATCGCGCGCTGCTACGAACGCGACCGGTATCAGCGGGAGGTCTGCGCCCTGATGCTGGACGACGGCTCATCGGTCAATCGGGCTCAGGTCGAGAGCGGCTATGCATGGGCCTACACCGCTCGGCACGGTGCCTACCTGCGCGATGGCGCCATGCCCGGATTGCAACGCCGGGCCAAGCAGGCGGGCCTGGGATTATGGGCTCAGCAGGGCCCCACCGCGCCCTGGAAATGGCGCTACGACTGCTGGAAGCAGCAGCGGTGCGATTGATGCCGCGCGTACTCACGGCTGCTGCGGCTTTGGCGGTTGCCGCGCTGGCCTTGCTCGCCGGCCTGTCGGCTTGCTCGCCCGGCAGCCCCATCAATAGTCCCTATCCCGACGGCAGCTTGGCTAGCAATACGCTGTACACCGCCTTTGTCGGCCGCTCGCCCAAGTATCTCGATCCGGCCAGCTCTTATTCGACCGACGAGACACCCTACACCTACAACATCTACGAAACGCTTTATGGCTATCACTATCTGAAGCGACCCTATACGCTGGTGCCGCGTGCGGCGACGTCGATAGATCCCCCGCAATACCGGGATGCGCAGGGTCGGGCGCTTCCCGCGGACACGCCCGGCGACCAGATCGCCGAGAGCGACTACATCATCCACATTCGCCCCGGCATACGCTATCAGCCGCATCCTGCGCTGGCCCGCCGCGCCGACGGCGGCTACGTCTACGATCCGATACCGACCGAGGTGCTCGCGCATGCCTACGCCATCACCGATTTCAAACAGACGGGCACGCGTGAACTGACCGCGCAAGACTACGTCTACGGGTTCCGGCGCCTGGCCAGCCCGCGCGTGGTGTCGCCCATTTATTCCTTGATGGCGCAGTATGTGGTGGGACTCAAGACATATGGCGACGTGCTGCGCCGGCGCGACGCGGCCCTGCGCAAAGGGCTGCCCGCCGGCACGCGCGATCTGCCCTGGCTGGACTTGCGCGAACCCGACGGCTTCGACGGCGTGCAGGCGCTCGACCCCCACACGCTGCGCATCCGCGTAAAAGGCAAGTATCCGCAGTTCAAGTACTGGCTTGCCATGACCTTCACCGCGCCGGTGCCCTGGGAGGCCGACCGTTTCTACAGTCAACCCGGCATGGCCGAGCACGATCTGTCGCTCAACACCTGGCCCATCGGCACAGGGCCCTATATGCTGGTGCAGAATCTGCCCAATCGGCTCATGGTGTTGCAGCGCAATCCCAATTTCCACGGCGAGCCTTATCCCTGCCACGGCGCACCGGGGGACCGCGAGCGCGGCCTGCTGGCGGACTGCGGCAAGCCCACGCCCTTCATCGATCGGATCGTGTTCAGCATCGAAAAAGAAGCGGTGCCGCTGGGCGGCAAGTTCATCCAGGGCTATTACGATATTCCTCAGGCCGACCGCGGCGACTATGGCGTGGCCATGCGCGTGGCGGCAGGCGATTCGGCCGACAAGGCCAGGCTCTATCGCGAACACGGCATCAGTCTGCCGTCCTCGGTCGAAATGGCCGACATGTACATGGGCTTCAATTGGCTCGACCCGGTGGTGGGGCGCGGCGATACGCCCGAGCAGGCGGAAAAAAACCGCAAGCTGCGACTGGCCGTCAGCATTGCCTTCGATTGGGAAGAGCATGTGGCCGTGTTCGAAAACGGGCAGGCCCAGGTGGCCTACGGCCCGCTGCCGCCCGGCGTGCTGGGCTACGAACCGCCGCCGGCCGGCTACGATCCCGAAGTCTACGATCTGGTCGACGGCAAGCCCGTGCGCAAATCGCTGGCCGTGGCCAGGCGCCTGCTGGCCGAGGCCGGCTACCCGGACGGCCGCAGCAGCACGACGGGCCGGCCGCTGGTGCTCTATTACGACTCGGCCGCGGGCACGGGCGGCGACGCGCAATTCGACTGGATGCGGCGTCGGCTGGCCCGTATCGGCATCCAGCTCGATCTGCGCGCCACCGACTACAACCGCTTCCAGGACAAGATGCAGCGCGGCGCAGCGCAGATTTTTTCCTGGGGCTGGGTTGCCGACTATCCCGATGCCGAGAATTTTCTTTTCCTGCTGTATGGGCCGAACGGCAAGGTCAAGCATGGCGGCGAGAACGCCGCGAACTACGAGAATCCGGCGTTCGACAAACTCTTCGAGCAAATGAAATACCTCGACGACGGCCCGGAGAAAGCCAGGCTGGCGCAACGCATGGTAGCTATCGTGCAGCACGACGCACCCTGGATGTTCGGCTACTTTCCGCTGTCGGGCGGGGCTTATCAACAGTGGGTGGGCAACGCCAAGCCCTCCGATATGGTGCGCAACACCTTGCAGTACATGAAGATCGATCCGGCCTTGCGAATGCGTCGGGTGCGCGAATGGAACCGACCCATCTGGTGGCCGCTGGCGCTGTTCGCGCTCGCCGGCCTGCTGGCGGTGGCGCTCGCCTGGCGCGCGCTCAAGCGTCGCGATGCGCAGGCGGCACTGCCGGACACCATGGCGAATGACACAGAGGAGGGCGCATGATTTCGTATGTTGCGCGGCGCCTGATGTACGGCGTGCTGATCCTGCTGGGCGTCAACCTTCTTACCTTCGTGCTCTTTTTCGCCGTCAACACACCCGACGACATGGCGCGCCTGGCCATCGGCGGGCAGCGGGTCAGTCCGCAGGCGGTCGAGCGCTGGAAGACCGAGCGCGGTTACGACAAGCCGCTGTTCTACAACAGGGCCGAGCAGGGTGCCCGGCGCTATACCGACACCGTCTTCTACCAGCGCTCTGCGCCGCTCCTGGTCATGCATTTCGGCGTATCCGATTCGGGGCAGGACATCGGCCGCGCGATCCGCACGAGGATGGGCCCCAGTCTGGCGCTGGCGCTGCCTACGCTTATTCTCGGCTTGTTGAGCAGCGTGGCCTTCGCGCTGATGCTGGTGTACTTCCACACCACGCGGCTGGATTTCTGGGGGGTAGTGGCCTGTGTGGTGATGCTGTCCATCTCCGGGCTTTTCTACATCATCGCGGGGCAGTGGATGTTTTCCAAAGTCTTGCGCCTGGCGCCCTATTCGGGTTTTGCGGGGGGATGGAACGCGATCAAGTTCCTGGTTCTGCCCGTGGCGGTCGCGGTCGTGTCCGGCCTGGGATCGAACGCCCGTTTCTATCGCACGTTGTTCCTCGAAGAGATCGGCAAGGACTATGTGCGCACGGCCCGGGCCAAAGGCCTGTCCGAAACCGCCGTGTTGTTTCGCCACGTGCTCAAAAACGCCATGCTGCCGATCCTGACAGGCACTGTCTCAGCCATTCCGCTGCTGTTCATGGGCAGCCTCATATCCGAATCGTTCTTCGGCATACCGGGCCTGGGCAGCTACACCATCGACGCCATCAATGCGCAAGATTTCGCCGTCGTGAGGGCGATGGTTTTCCTGGGTTCGGCGCTGTACATCGTGGGCCTGATTCTGGCCGACGTTTCCTATACGCTGGTCGACCCCCGCGTACGTTTCGAATAACGAGGGAGACCGGCATGCCATTCAAACCCGTCCTGCTCTGGACCGACGCCGCGCTCTTCCTGATGCTGGCCTGCGTTGCTGTCTATGCGGTGCGTGTCGCGCGAAACGCCAACTTGCGCGCAGTGTGGGCGCAGGTGGCGCGCAGCGCGCCGGCCATGTGCTCGGCGGCGGTACTGCTGGCGCTGGTTCTCGCGGGCCTGCTCGATTCCCTGCATTACCAGCCGCGCCTGCCTCGTGCGCCCGGAGCCGCGGCCAACGCGCCCGCGGTATATGCGCCTGCCGTGCGTTCGGCACTCGACGGCCTGCTCGACGCCACGGTGCTCACGCACGCCGAGAAAACCTATTCCGCACCGCTGGCGTGGCGCTTGTTCACCAAAGAGACCATGCTCGAAAACGGGCAGCCTGTACGGGACTTTCCGCGCTTGAAATACGGCGGCGTGCAGTTGACCGATCCCGCCGCGCAATGGCTGCCGGACGTCCTCATGCGCCTGGGATGGGGGCTGCTGGGCGGGTTCGCCGCGGCGGCTCTTGCCGGCGCCGTTCTGTGCGCGGCCCTGTCCAAGCGGCACGCCGGCTGGCGCGGCGCATTCAATGCGGTGCGGCGCAATCTCACCGAGCTGCCCTGGCGCGCGATGTTCCATACCGTCGCGGCGCTGTGCCTGGTTATCGGCGCGGTGGCCGGACTGGCCAGCGGCTATCACGTGCTGGGCACCGACCGCACCGGCAACGACGTGCTGTGGCAATGCCTCAAGAGCGTGCGCACGGCGCTGGTGATAGGCAGCCTGACCACGGTCGCGATGCTGCCGCCGGCCATCTTCTTCGGCATTGCGGCGGGCTATTTCAAAGGCCGCGTCGATGCGCTCATTCAGTATCTGTACACCACCATCACTTCCATTCCCGGCGTGTTGCTGGTGGCGGCCTGCTCGCTGATGATGCAGGTTTACATCGACCGCCACGCCGAGTTTTTCGACACGGCAGCGTCGCGGGCCGACCTGCGCCTATTTCTGCTGTGCATGATCCTGGGCCTGACGGGCTGGGACGGCCTATGCCGCCTGCTGCGTGCCGAGACCCTGAAGCTGCGCGAACTGGACTACGTGCAGGCGGCGCGCGCCTTCGGCGTCTCGAACTGGCGCATCATGCGCCGCCATTTGCTGCCCAATGTCATGCACCTGATCCTCATTACCGTGGTGCTGCAGTTTTCGAGTCTGGTGCTGTACGAGGCCGTGCTGTCCTACCTGGGCATCGGCGTCGATCCGAGCATGAACTCCTTCGGCTCGATGATAGATAAATCGCGCTACGAAATGTCGCGCGATCCGATGATCTGGTGGGGGCTGCTCGCAGCCTTCGTCTTCATGCTGTCTTTGGTGCTGGCGGCAAATCTGTTCGCCGACGCGGTGCGCGACGCCTTCGACCCGCGCCTGCGCCGGCGCCGTGCGGGCAGGGCCGCTGCGGGTACTGGGGCGTCGTCATGAGCGCGCAGCGCCGGGAAAACGGCATGAACGTGCCCTTGCTCGACGTGGCGGATCTGAGCGTGGACGTGGAAGGCGAATCGGGCATGACCCGGGCCGTCAGGCGCCTGCGCTTTGCCATCGAACGCGGCGAGACCTTTGCGCTGGTGGGCGAATCCGGCTGCGGCAAGAGCATGACGGCGCTGGCCCTGCTGCGCCTGCTGCCGCAGGCCGGTCGCATTGCCGCGGGGCGGATCCGTCTGGAAGGCCGCGACCTGAACCGCCTGCCCGAATCCGCTATGCGATCCGTGCGCGGCGGACGTATCGGCATGGTCTTCCAGGAACCGGCCACCAGCCTGAATCCTGTCATGCGGGTGGGCGATCAGATCGTGGAAGTCCTGCATGCGCATACCGATCTGCGCGGCGCAGCAGCGCGAGAGCGGGCTGCGCATAGTCTGGCCCGTGTGGGCATTGCGGACGCGTCGCGACGCCTGGACGACTACCCCTTTCAATTTTCCGGCGGGCAGAAGCAGCGCATCATGATCGCCATCGCGCTGGCTGCCGAGCCGGACCTGCTCATTGCCGACGAGCCGACCACGGCGCTGGACGTGACCGTTCAGGCCCAGGTGCTGGCGCTCCTGGCCGATATCCAGCGCGAACTGGGCATGGCGGTGCTGCTCATCACGCACGATCTGGCCGTGGTGCGCCAGGTGGCCCACCACGTGGCCCTGATGCACGCCGGCGAGATCGTCGCCTGCGCGTTGGCGGCCGATTTCTTCGCCGCGCCGAACCACCCCTACGCGCAGGAACTTTTCGACGCCATTCCCACCTACGCCAAGCGCGGCCACCCCTTGTCGGTCGCGGGCCGGCAGGCGAGTGCGGCCGCAACGACGCCATCGACCGCCATGCCGTCCAATGCATCCGCTCCCGACGCGTCGCAGGAGATCGTGCTCGAGGTGCGGGATCTGCGCGTGCATTACCCCACGCGAGGCCGGGCCTGGCGGCGCGATTGGATCAAGGCGGTCGACGGCGTGGATTTCACGCTGCGGGCGGGGGAAACCCTGGCGCTTCTGGGCGAGTCGGGCTGCGGCAAGACCACCACGGCCAAGGCCCTGCTGCGTCTGGCCCAGGGCGCGCGCGTCACCGGCGCCGCGCGCCTGGCGGGCCGCGATCTGCTGGCGGCCTCGCGCACCGAACTGCGCCGCCTGCGGCGCGACATCCAGATTGTGTTCCAGGATCCCTATGCCTCGCTGGATCCGCGCATGCGGGTAGGCGAGATACTGGACGAGGGAATCGCCTCCCTGCGCCCCGAACTGGACGCCGCCGCACGCGCCGGCCGGGCGAGGGGCCTGCTGGCGCGCGTCGGGCTGCCCGCCGACGCGTCGCAGCGCTACCCGCACGAATTCTCCGGCGGCCAGCGTCAGCGCGTCGCCATCGCGCGTGCGCTGGCCGTGGAGCCCAGGGTGCTGGTTTGCGACGAACCCACGTCGGCGCTGGACGTGTCGGTGCAGGCGCAGATCCTGGATCTGCTGCGCGAACTGCAGGCCGAGCTGGGTATCTCCTACCTCTTTATCACGCACAACTTCAGCGTGGTCGAATACCTGGCCGATCGGGTAGCGGTCATGCACGGGGGACGCATCGTCGAGTGCGATACCGCCCGCGCGGTGCTGCACGCACCGGGGCATGCCGTGACCCGGCGCCTGCTCGAGGCCGTGCCGAGGTTGGATTTTGGCAACCCGGAAACGTCTTAATACAGTAAAATCAACGGTTTTCCTGAAACCTGGCCCCTTGCGGGGGATTTGGCCGGCGGAGACTTCGCCTGCGTCAAGTCCGTAATCACAGGTATTCGTAGCTGGGCGATAAGTTGCTATAGTTAAAAGATTGTTTCTCAAAGGGATGGCACACGACATGCATCAGTTTGGTCTCCTGCGCGCCGGCAAGGTCTTGCGCGTGGCGCTGGCCTGTGCAGCCTTGATAGGTTTGAGCGCCTGTGCGACCAACCCGTCGTCGTCCGAGGCCTCCCAGCAGGTTGATGTCAAGCCGGTAGCGACCACGCCCGTCGCGCCGCAGGCCGATGTGCCAGCTTCCAATACCACCGTGGCCGAACTGCAGGGCCTCATCCGCGACCACAAAGTCGACGAGCTGCGCACGATCTATAACGCCAGCTACGGCGCCAGCATGCTCTTCAAACCGGACGATCTGACCTATTATGTTGTGCTTTTCCAACAGCGCAACTTCTGGCAGGTCGTCAAGACCAAATCTTCCCAGCAGGCCAATATGGCCTACCAGGCGTTTGCCGCCCGCACGGCCGAATTGGCCCAGGCCGATTTCGACCGCATCCGACTCGAAGCCGAAAACGCCAAAGCCCAAGAGCTGCTCAACGCCCGGCTGGCTCGGCTGGGGACGCTGCAAGCCGACCAGGCCCTGCGCCAGCAACAGGATCAGCAAGTGGTCGCCCGGCAGAATCAGATCAATGCCGAGACCGATCGCCTGAACCAGCAGCAGGAGATCGCCCGCTCTCAATTGAGCAACCTGCAGCGCCAGATCGACGCCTTGCAGGCCGAGCAGAACCGCCTTTCGGGCATCGTGAACCGTCCGACGTATTCGAGGCGTTACTCGCGGCCGGTACACAGGTCATATAAAAGAGCCTATACCTATCACAAGCGCAAGGTTGTCCACAGAGCTGCGCCTGTCGCCAAGCCGATGGCCGAGCCGCAAAACATCGCGCCTCCCCCTCCCGTCGCGCCGCAAGCGGCCGATCCGCAGGTGAGCGCGCCGGCGCAGGTCGCTCCGGCTGCGCCGGCAAATTCCGGTGTGCAGGCGCCTCAAGGCGCGACTCAAGCCCAATAAGGCTTTGCGCCGCCGGCGTGGCCGGGCGTGCCGTCTTATTGCCAAGCGGGCGCGCTCTGCGCGCTACTGGGCTGCATGGCCCTTGTCTTTGCGCCTTTCGCACTCATATTGAAGTCATGGCACTCAAAGTTTTCGACCTTCAATGCGAGCACGGCCACGTCTTCGAGGGCTGGTTCGCCTCGCACGACGATTACGACGCCCAGCGCGCCCGGGATCTGGTCGCCTGCCCTGTATGCGACTCCAAGGAGATCGCCAAGCGATTGTCCGCGCCGCATTTGAACGTCTCGCATCTGCATGCGCCCGAATCCGCGTCGCAGGCGCCAGCCATGGACGAGAAAGCGGCCGTGGCCGCCTTGCAGGCCCGCATCATGCGTCAGGTGCGCGACCTGGTGCGGTCGACCGAGAACGTCGGCCCGCGCTTTGCGGAGGAGGCCCGCCGCATCCACGAGGGCGAAGCCGACGAACGTCCCATCCGTGGCACCGCAACGCAGGAAGAGCGCGCCGCGCTGGCCGACGACGGTATCGAAGTCATGACCTTGCCTTCCTTTCTGGACGACGGCCAGTTGCAATAATCGTCGGTTGCGGCGCTCGATCTGCAGGCAACAACGCAAAAGCCCTCGGAGTTTTCCGAGGGCTTTTGCACATGGGCCGGCGCGCTGCCGGCCATGAACGAACGGCGCTGCGCTTACACGCGGCTGCGGTATTCGTTGGTGCGGGTGTCGATTTCGATCTTGTCGCCGATGGCGCAGAAGAGCGGCACGTTCAGTTCGAAGCCGGTGTTGATCTTGGCGGGTTTGAGCACCTTGCCCGAGGTGTCGCCGCGCACGGCCGGCTCGGTGTAGATGATTTCGCGCACGAGCATGGTGGGCAGTTCGACCGAGATGGCGCGGCCTTCGTAGAAGACCACTTCCACGGGCATGCCTTCTTCGATGTAGTTCAGGGCGTCGCCCATGCTGTCGGCTTCGATTTCGTACTGGTTGTATTCGGCATCCATGAACACATACATGGGGTCGCCGAAATACGAGTACGTGCATTCCTTGCGCTCGAGCATGACGATGTCGAACTTTTCGTCGGCTTTGTAGACCGATTCGCTGTTCGAACCGTTGAGCAGGTTCTTGAACTTCAGTTTGACCACGGCCGCATTGCGGCCCGACTTGTTGTATTCGGCCTTCTGGACCACGAGCGGATCCTTGCCGACCATGACCACGTTGCCGACTCGCAATTCCTGAGCGGTTTTCATCTAATCAAAACTCCGGGTAGTTCTCGGGGTATTCCTCGTGCGGGGTCATTCCCGCCGGGTCAGCTCCCACTGGGTTAATTCCCACTGGACTGGGTTGATTCCCACCAATAGCGCCGGCCAAGAACATCGCAAAGCCGGTAAAGCCTTCTATTCTAACGTGTTTTAAGCATTTCTGCGCAAAAAGTGGCCAATTTATCGGCCAGATCGGGGCCGGATGCCAGCTCGGCATCCCAGGCGTGAGCGGCTGCCTGCCAGGCGCCCCAGACCGGCTCGGTCAGGGCCGCTTCCAGGGCCTGCGGCAAGTCCGGCGTTGCTGTGCCCTGATCTCCGGGGGCCTGGTTCCAGGCGCGCGCCAGGGCGCGAGCGGTTTCCGGGGCAGGGTAACGGGCCAGCCAGGCGTCGAGCTTCTCCAGATGCGTGCCGCCGTGCTGGGGGTATATCTGCCAGACCAGCGGTCGCGCCGCCCAGGCGGCGCGCACGAACGAATCCTCGCCGCGCACGAAATTGAGATCGGCGCACCAGAGCAGCCGGTCGAAGTCGGGCTGCGCGACAAACGGGACGCGGGCAATGCGCAGGGCGTCGCCGGCCAGTTCGTCCAGGCCGGGGGCGATGCCTTCGGGCACCAGTATCAAGGTCGACTCGGGTCGGTGGCGCATAGTCTGCGCCAGGGCGTCTGTCGGCGCGCGCGGGTAGCAAAACAGCGAGAGCACCCGCGCGCCTCGGCGATGCGCCGCCAGCGCGGCGGCGTCCACACCCAGTCCGCGCAGGAAATCGCTTTGCGATTCACGCGAGGCCTGCAGCGCATCGCGCTCGGCCGCAAGACCCGGCTCGCGCAACAGGCCACCCGTGGCGGGAGTGAAGCCAGGAAAGAAGAAATACTTCACCAGCCCGTCCGCGCGCTGCGAAGGCATGGTGTGAAAACCCTCCACCCAATCTTCGGCGCTGAGGTATTCCAGATTGATCCAGATCGGTGCAACGCCCTCGCCACGAGCCGATTCGGCGGCCAGTGCGCGCATGGCATCGATGAACTCGGCGGGCGGATCGCAGGCAAAGGCCTCGATGACCACGTCGCCCGGCGCCGGCAACGTCGAAGACGCCTCATCCTGCCAATGAATGATATCGACGCCGGCAAGCTGCTGCCGCGCGGCAGCGGGATCGATGCCCGGCTGGATGCGGGCAAAGGCATGCAGATCGTCGACCCAGAGCCGCATTCGCCAGCCCGGGCCCTGCGCCAGGCGACGCGCCAGCCGCCAGCACACGCCGATATCGCCGTAGTTGTCGACGACCCGGCAGAACAGGTCGGCGCGCAGACTCATTGGATACGAGCGACCTTAGTGAAAGTGCGAGGGCGCGCTGGCGGCATCTTCGGGAAGTTCCGCGTGCACCAGTTCGCCCTGCGGATTGGGGAAGAAGGGCGCGCCGCAGTCTTCGCAAAATTCGGGCGGCAGCACTCCGGGGATGCGGCGCACCTCGCCAACGCCGAATTCTCTGAGCAATGCGGCGATATCTTCGACGGCGCCGGGCTGGCCGTCGTCCAGCGCTTCTTCGTCCTCGCGACCATAGAGCGGCCACACGCAGCCGTAGTAGACGTCGTTGCTGTGGGCGGGTGTGAACCCTATGCGGTATTCGTCCACGCGAGTCTCGCCGCAGCCGGCCACGACGGCGCGCAATTGCTCGGCCGGTAGATTGACCGTGCCTTCCAGCCAATTGACCGCCGCGCGCAGCGACAGGGGGCGCACACGCCGGTCGGCTTCGCGGTTGCTGACGTAGTAGGCGTCGGGCAGCAGGCATTCGATGCCGCAGCCGGGCAGCAGCCCGGCGATGGTGGGCTGAGCCTGGGCCACCCATTGTTCCAGGCAGGCATCGCGGCTGCTGGCCGGATCTTCGGGTTGCTCTTGCCAGCGGAACAGAGGCCTGCCCTGCGGCACGGCCACAGCAGCCACCAGATAGCGCGTGTCGGCCAGCATATGCGCCGTTTCCACGTCGCCGTCGAGCGTCGGCCTGATGGTCTCCGACCCCAGAGCGCGTGAAGCCAGCTTTTGCAGCCAGTGCCAGGTCTCCGAGAAGGTGCGCGGCATCTGGTCCAGACTGAGCAGATGCGGCATCAGTTCCACGCGAGCGTCCTGGGCCAGAACGTGGCCGTGCAACTGGGCCAGCAGCGTCTGCTGCGCCGCCGCCGCGATGGGGGCTGCGGGAATGGCATAACGCGTCCAGGCCACGACGGGGGCGACCAGCAGCAGCACATCGTGGCGAACGCCGTTCTTTTCGACCTGCATGGACTCGGACTGCGTCTCTGCCTGCTCGATCAGAATCTCGTACGCACCCCCGTCCTGCTGCGAAAGATGATCGAGCGCGCTGTCGAGCGGGCCGTCCTGTCCGCTGCGCAGCAGCTTGGTGATGGCTTCGCCGATTTGGGATTCCCAATATTGGTCTTCCACGCGGCTGCCCGAGCGGTTCAGGGCTTGGGCCAGCGTGACCAGACGCGATGCGTCGCGGGTCAGGCGGGAAGAAGTTCGGCTGCGGGTTCGGGCCATGAATCGATTCAGACTACGTCAAGGAAAGCGTTGTAGTTTACCTCCAGGCAACGGGGCGCCGGTTCGCGTCTGGACGACAGCGGTCCGCACCAGGCACGATTGCCCGCAAGGCGCGATTCGAGGCGTCCTTCACGGCATTGGTGCATTCAGGGCAACAGTGCGTGTTGCCGGAGGCGGTTTATTCCCGTGCGCAAAACGCTCAGAATTCAAGATGTCCATTTATCCCTTGGAGTTTCCGCCATGCGCTGGCCCGTTCTTTTCGTTTCCCACGGCTCTCCCATGCTGGCCGTCGAGCCGGGCCGCACAGGCCCCGTTCTTGCGAACTGGAGCCGGTCCCTGCCCGAAAAGCCCAAGAGCGTCCTCGTCGTGTCGCCGCACTGGATGACGCGCGGCGTGCAGATCACGGCGGCAGCCCGCCCGGAAACCGTGCACGACTTCGGCGGCTTCCCGCGCCCGCTCTATGCCCTTGCCTACCCCGCGCCGGGCGCACCGGCGCTGGCGGCCCGCGTGCAGGAGGTGCTGCGGCTCGCCGGCGTCGAGGCGACCCTGGACGCCCGTCGCGGCCTGGACCACGGTGCGTGGGTGCCGCTGATGCACCTGTATCCCGAGGCGGACGTGCCCGTCGTGCAGGTGTCCTTG
>NZ_JBQCER010000103.1:0-102937 GCF_051960075.1 Bordetella sp. | reverse complement strand
AAACGCAAAACCGATTTAGCCGCGAATTGCTAGGGTGAGGCGCTTCGCGCTTGCACAGCCGAGGGCGGCTGTGCCACACAAGTATCGCGGGGCTCAGTACCCCTCCGGCCCACTTTCCATCGCCAGATTTTCAAACCTTGTTGACCGCTTGATGAAGGCCAGCCGCACGGTCCCGGTTGGGCCGTTGCGTTGTTTGGCGACGATCAGTTCGGCTTTACCTTCGAGGTCGGGATCGTCAGGCTTGTAGACTTCTTCGCGGAAGATGAAAGCCACCACGTCAGCATCCTGCTCGATGGCGCCCGATTCGCGCAAGTCGCTCATCACCGGCCGCTTGTTGGGCCGCTGCTCCAGGCTGCGGTTGAGCTGCGACAACGCGATCAAGGGGCAGTTCAGCTCTTTGGCCAGGCCCTTGAGCGAACGGCTGATCTCCGAGATTTCGGTGGCGCGGTTCTCGCTGCCGCTGCCGCCCGACATGAGCTGGATGTAGTCGATGATGATCAGACCCAGCTGACCGCATTCGCGATGCAGGCGCCGCGCGCGGCTGCGCACCTCCATGGCGGTGAGCGCCGGCGTCTCGTCGATGAAGACCAGCGCATCCTGCATCTTGGACACCGCATGCGTTACGCGCGGCCAGTCTTCGTTGGTGAGCTTGCCCGTACGCATGCGGTGCTGATCGAGCATGCCGACCGAACCCAGCATGCGCATGGCCAGTTGCACGGCGCCCATTTCCATGGAGAACACGGCGACAGGCAGGCCCTGCTCGATCGCGACGTGCTCGCCGATGTTCATCGAGAACGATGTCTTGCCCATGGAGGGGCGGCCCGCCACGATGACCAAGTCGCCCGGCTGCAGCCCCGAGGTCATCTTGTCCAGATCGGAAAAGCCTGTGGGCACGCCGGTAACGTCGGAATCGCCCTCGCGATGGTAGAGCTCGTCGATGCGCTCGACGACTTGCGACAGCAGCGGCTGGATCTGCTGGAAACCCGCCAGGCCGCGCTGCCCCTCTTGCGAGATCTGCAGGACTTTGGCCTCGGCTTCGTCGAGCAGTTGCTTGGCTTCCTTGCCCTGCGGGTTGAGCGCGTTGGCCGATATCTCGTCGGCGATCGACACCAGGCGGCGCAGCGTAGCGCGCTCGCTGACGATCTCGGCGTAGCGGCGGATGTTGGCCGCCGAGGGCGTGTTGTGCGCCAGGGCGTTGATGTAGGCCAGGCCGCCGACTTCTTCGGCCTTGCCAGCGCTGGTCAGCGACTCGTGCACCGTGATCACGTCGGCCGGCCGCGAGAGCTCGATCAGGCGAGCGATGTGATGCCAGATCAGCCGATGATCGTGGCGGTAAAAATCTTCTTCGCGCAGCGTGTCGCTGACGCGCTCCCAGGCGGCATTGTCCAGCAGCAGGCCGCCCAGAACGGACTGCTCCGCCTCGATGGAGTGCGGCGGAACGCGCAGGTATTCGAGCTGGGGATCGGCTGGGGTATTCATGCGGCAATAGTACCTTGATGCGGCAAAAGCAAACCGGCCGGGCATTGCTACCCGGCCGGTTTGTGCATGTCTGGCTTGCACCGGGCTTGCGCCCGGCACGCGCAGTCTTTAGGCCATGTCGCCTTCGACCAGGACCGACACGTCGACCAACACGTCGGCGTGCAGGGCGACCTGGACCGGGTACTCGCCGACGGCCTTGAGCTGGCCGTTGGGCATGCGAACCTGGGCCTTGAGCACACCGGCGAAACCAGCCTTGACCAGGCCTTCGGCAACGTCGGCATTGGTGACCGAGCCAAACAGACGGCCGTCGACACCGGCCTTTTGCACGACCTTGAGCTGGTAGCCGGACAGGCGCTCGCCCAGAGTTTGGGCAGCGGACAGCTTCTCGGCCTGAGCCTTTTCCAATTCGGCGCGGCGGGCTTCGAATTCCTTCATGGCGGCGTCCGTCGCACGGCGGGCCATTTTCTGGGGAATCAGGAAATTGCGGGCATAACCGTCGCGCACGCGCACGACTTCGCCCAGATTGCCCAGGTTGACGACTTTTTCGAGCAGGATGACTTGCATGTTCAGTTCCCCCGATTAGTTGTGGTTATCGGTGTAGGGCAGCAGCGCCAGGAAACGGGCACGCTTGATGGCCGTATCGAGTTGACGCTGATAGATCGCCCGGGTGCCCGTCAGACGAGCGGGAATGATCTTGCCGTTTTCCTGGACGAAGTCGCGCAGGGTGTCCAGGTCTTTGTAGTCGATCTCTTCAACGCCGGCGGCGGTGAAGCGGCAGAACTTGCGACGCTTGAACAGCGGGTTCTGCTGAGTGAATTTACGCTTTTCTTTCTTCTTTCCAAAAGCCATGATGTGCCTCTTGAATTTGATCTGTCTGTGTTGAGTCGAGCTCGCGATTTTCGTCGGAACCGGGCGGCGATCAAGCCATTACCGGATCCATGCCGCCGCTGCCGCCTGTGCGCCCCGCTCGCTGCATGTGCAGCTTGAGCTTCGCCGAACCTTTGCGCGTGGGGGCCAGAAAGCCCTCTATGCATAGTTCGGCACCCAGCGGGGTGTCGGCCAACAGCATCGCCAAATCGCCCAGCGCCACCGCGTCCACCGTAAAAGCAAGCTTGCGGGCTTGCCCGGCCTCGATGACTTCCGATTCGTGTTCCAGCAGCATTTCGATCGCCGGGATTCCGGCGGGGGTGTATCGCAGGGGTTCGCGTTCGAGAACGCGCGCTACCAGCTCAACCTTGTTCATGCTGCGGACCGACTCGGGGACTATCCGGTTTGTCGGTGTTCGTTCGATATCGCTTCGCTATCCTGTTTACGCTTGTTCCGTAGCCTGAGCGACGGCTTCCGAAGCTGCCTTGCGGGCCTCTTCGCGCTCGACCGACTTCATCATGATCGAGGGCGCGGTGACGGCCTTCTTGGTCTTGATGACCAGGTGGCGCAGGACGGCGTCGTTGTAGCGGAACGAGTGCTCGAGCTCATCCAGCGTGGCTTGGCCGCACTCGATGTTCAGGCAGACGTAGTGGGCCTTGACCAGTTTCTGGATCGGGTAGGCCAGCTGACGGCGGCCCCAGTCTTCGAAGCGGTGAACCGAACCGCCTTGACCGGTAACCAGGGATTGATAGCGCTCGACCATGGCGGGCACTTGCTCGCTTTGGTCGGGGTGCACGATGAACACCACTTCGTAGTGGCGCAGGGTTTGCGTCATGAGGTGACTCCTATGGATGTCTTGCAGACCCGACCTCAAGCGAACCCGGTTTTACCCTGGTTCTAGGCCTGCAAGGGGCAGCCCGCCGCCCGAATCTGAACGACCGATTCGGATAGTCGAGCAAGAAAGCCTTCGATTGTTGCCTGATTTAGGTAAATTTGCAAGTCAAATCAGGTTCTTACGGCTTGAGGCGCAGAAATGCGGTCAGTAAACCCCGGCCATTTTGCGCATGGTGTGGTTATACGCCCGCAGCACGGCTGCCTGCTCGTCTATCGCCCGCTGCACGTCGTAACTGGCGCCGACGGGCCGCGTATGGGCCACCGGCACCCGGTCGATGATGCCCATGCGTGTGCGCGGCTGGCCCAGAAGCGCAGGCCAGAGGTGGTCCAGTCCGTAGCCCGACTCCGTATCCCGCATGGATCCGACGCAGATTTTCAGTGCGCGGCGGCTGAAAACGGGACACATGATCTCGACGAATGGCTCGTAGCGCACGTCGCTGTCGGGGCGCTGGATCGTGATCGCATGGTTGGGGTAGCTTCCCTTGACCCGCAGCACCGACGGCTGCGCCAGATCCATCCCGAATTTGCGGAACAGGTAGAACATGAGGTTGATCCCCTGCCCGCTGGCCAGAAGATCGTCGTCGGGTAGCCAGATGGCCTCGTAATCCCAGAGTGGGCTGCCTTCGTGCAAAAGGTCATAGAGCAGCCGGAATTTTCTGGTCTTGGGAAGATGAGCAAGGTATTCGCACGGCATGTCGGTGGTCGGCGCCTCGGCGCCGTACCAACCCAGGCACAGATCCCAATTGCGGGTTTCATTGGTGACGCTCTTGAGCCAGTCCGGGTGCAGCGACCCTGCACCCGCAGGCACGATCACCAGATTGGGGCGGCGCGTGCCCGGCGCAGGCTGCTTGATGAAAGCGGCACGGCGCGGCTGCTCGGCGGGCGTGGCATGAAGCGGATGCGGGGGATGCCCGGTTGCGCGCAGGAAGTAAAACGCGCGGACGCCGCCGATCGTGCCCTGACCCGCAAAGCTGATGATGCGACCGGTGTCGTCCCTGCGCACGAGCGTGAAAACGACCGCGGGAATGCCGCTGCCGTCCGCGGCCATCAGACAGAGCCGCCCGTTGACGATTTGCCACAGGTCGATTTCGGTGACACCCGGGTTGCCGAGCAGCCCATGCGGCGCCAGCACCATAAAAGGCGACAGCTGCCGCCCGTTGATGTCGAAGATCCGCCAGAAACTGCCTTCGAGCTGAGCGGCGGACAGGTCTGGGGCATCGGTGAAACTGGCCAGGATGGCATTGAGCTCCGCCTGATCGGCATTCGTGTTGGTATTTTCCATTCTCGCTATTTGCCTCCTCGTTGATTGCCGACGGCGCTTGTTTCAGATGAACTGCGCCACATAGGCGGGGATGTCGAAGGCGGCGTCGGCCGGGCCCAGCGGCTCACCGAAAGCCGGATCCATCCGCAGCCAGGCACGGGGGGCGCTGGCGCTGGCGGCAGGAAGGTCGCGCGTCAGACCACGAGTGGCTTGGAGCGGCAACATTTCCAGCAGGTCGTCGGACACGGCAGGATCGACGATGACCGGTTCGGCGCTGTATTCGGACGCCTCGCTCGCCGCTTGCGCCGCGCCGGCGAGCCCCGCGATCATGGCCAGCGTAAGGCCTGCCGTGGCTCGTGCATCGAGCGGCCCGTGAGCCGCCATGCGATGGTAGAGCACATAGGCCGCCGCCCAGTGCTTGCCCAGGATGAGCAGACGCAGCGCCACCGCCTGCCGGATCCGCATGAATTGCCTGATCGAGCCTGCCACCGCGTCGCGGTCGGCGACGGGAAACGCACCGCCCTGCTCCGCACGCCCGGCCAGCGACGCTATATATTCCAGCCCGCCCAGGTAGCTGTCCCATTGGAACATGCATTCGGTATTGCCCTGCTGCGCGCGCGGATCGTCGGACGCAGCCGTCACGCGCGCGAACGGGGCCGGCATGAAGAGGACGTCGCCCTTGTCGAGCGCTCGGGCCGTGTAGAGAAAGGCCCAGAAAATGAAGGGCGTGGCGCTGGATATCGACTGCTGCAGTACGTCGCGGCGAACGATCATGAACTCGGGGAAAACGTGCTTATCCAGGATGAAGCGCAGCAGGGCCGGATGATCGCCGCGCGCAATGCGCAAGGCGTCGTCCAGCGCGTAGAACGGCTTGATGTCTGCCCCGCCGGACCGCTCGTCAACCAGCATCCAAGGCGCCTGCAGCATGCCCAGCTGCGGATCGGCTTGCAGGATGCGCAGGTAATCGGCAACCTGTTCGGGGACCAGCATATCGTCGTCGCCCAGGAACAGCGCATAGCGTCCACGCGCGCGGCGCATGGCATAAGCGTAGTTGCTCATGAAGCCGGAATTCTTCAGGCGGCGGTAAGTGCGCAGCTCCGGCTCGCGCGCCAGGCCGGCCAGATAGGCAGCCGTACCGTCCGTTGAGCCGTCGTCCACCACCACCAACTCGAACGCCAGACCCAGACGCCGGAATTCCCGCAGATGAAAGCCGATATTGCGTTCGAGCAGCGCGGCCCGGTTGTAGGTGGGAATGCAGATCGAAAGCAATGGCTGGGTCATTTCATGACATCAAAATACAAAGGCGCACCCGAAGGTGCGCCTAATTTGCTTGTCGGCTTACCGGGTGTCAACCCTCGACGACGGCATAGGCCGAATGATTGTGAATCGATTCGAAATTCTCGGCCTCGACGCGAAAGCGCCTGACGGCCTGATGCGCCTGCATGCGCGCGGCCACATCGCGAACCAGGTCTTCGACGAACTTGGGGTTGTCGTAGGCGCGTTCGGTGACGAACTTTTCGTCGGGGCGCTTGAGCAGCCCCCAGAGCTCGCAGGAACCCTGGCTTTCGATTTCGCGGATGATCTCGTCCATGGAATCGAGGCCGTCGAGCACCGCCGAGACGGTGACGTGCGAGCGCTGGTTGTGGGCGCCGTACTCGGATATGGCCTTGGAACACGGACACAGGCTGGTGACGGGCACCTGGACCACGAGCTCGAATTCGACGCCGGCCGGGTTGGCGCGGGCGATCCATTGAACTTCGTAGTCCATCAGGCTTTGCACGCCGGAAATCGGAGCGGACTTGTTGATGAAGTACGGGAAAGCAGCCGTGATGTCGCCGCGCTCGGCATGCAGCAGAGGCAGCATTTCCTCGGCCATGTCGGCGAACAGTGCCGGCGTCATGGCGACAGAGCGGTACTTTTCCAGCAAGGCCACGAAGCGGGACATGTGAGTGCCCTTCTCTTCGGCGGGCAGCGCCACAGTGAGGGTCCAGGTAGCCACAGTGGGCTGGGCGGAACCGTCTCCCGCCTGTACCAGCATGGGGTGGCGCACGCCACGGATGCCCACGCGCTGGATAGGGATGTGCCGGGTGTCGGTCGCGCTTTGCACGTCCGGCATGACGATGGCGCGGTCGATGGGAATATTCATGTCGATAGCAAAGGACGGATGCTGAGGCTGGCCGCCCGGATCAATCTCGGAAAGGGCATATTATCCTTTAATCCGAGTAATTTGTTCGGGAAAACCCTCTTGCCCTGTGGGACGCATTGTTCCGTTGCAATCACAAAAGACCGGCAAAGCGAGCACGGACGGAAGCTTCGATGCCGACGGCGTCCAGACCCAATTCCGCCAGCAGCGCCGCCTGGTCGCCATGGTCGACGAAGAGGTCGGGAAGACCCAGTTGCAGGAGCGGCTTGGCGATGCCGGCCTCATTCAGCGTCTCGGCCACCGCGCTGCCGGCACCGCCCATCGTGGCGGCTTCTTCCAGCGTGACCAGGGCATCGTGACGGGCTGCCAGATCGAGAACGAGCTCGCGGTCGATGGGTTTGACAAAACGCATATCGGCCACCGTGGCGCCGAGATTTTCAGCGGCGATCAAGGCTGCCGGCACCAGCGTGCCGAAGCCCAGGATGGCGATGCGCGCACCTTCGCGGCGCACTATGCCGCGACCCAGCGGCACGCTTTCGAGCCCGGCGGCCACCGGCGTGCCCGCGCCCGCGCCACGCGGATAACGCACCGAGGCGGGCCCGGGGTGGCGATAGCACGTTGAGAGCAGCAGGCGCGCTTCGTTCTCGTCGGAGGGGGTGGCGACCACCATATTAGGAATGCAGCGCAGGAAGGCGATATCGTAGTTGCCGGCGTGCGTGGCGCCGTCTGCGCCCACCAGGCCCGCGCGGTCCAGCGCAAAGGTTACGTCCAGGTTCTGTAGGGCCACGTCGTGGATGAGCTGGTCGTAGCCGCGCTGCAGGAAGGTCGAGTAGATGGCAACTACCGGCTTCTGCCCTTCGCAGGCCAGGCCGGCAGCGAACGTGACGGCGTGCTGCTCGGCGATGCCCACGTCGAAATAGCGCTTGGGAAAGCGCTGCTCGAACTCGACCAGGCCGCTGCCTTCCCGCATGGCGGGCGTGATGCCGACCAAGCGCGCGTCGGCCTCGCCCATGTCGCACAGCCAATGGCCGAAGACCTGGGTGAACGTCTGTTTGGCCGGCGCCTTGGATTTTTGGATGCCCACGCTGGGATCGAATTTGCCGGGGCCGTGATAGAGCACGGGATCGGCTTCGGCCAGCTTGTAGCCCTGCCCTTTTTTTGTCACCACATGCAGGAACTGCAGTCCCTGCAGCTCTTTGAGGTTCTGCAAGGTGGGAACGAGCGCGTCCAGGTCGTGGCCGTCGATGGGCCCCACGTAATTGAAGCCGAATTCTTCGAACAGCGTGGCGGGCGTGACCATGCCCTTGGCATGCTCCTCGAAACGGCGCGCCAGTTCGAGCACCGGCGGCACGTGCGACAGAACGGCCTTGCCCACATTGCGCGCAGCCGCGTAGAACCGGCCCGACATAAGCCGCGCCAGGTAGCGGTTGAGCGCGCCCACCGGCGGCGAGATCGACATGTCGTTGTCGTTGAGGATGACCAGCAGGTTGACATCGGGCGTGACGCCGGCATTGTTCATGGCCTCGAAGACCATGCCGGCCGTCATGGCGCCGTCACCGATCACGGCGATGTGCTGGCGCTGCACGCCGGCATTGCGCGAGGCCACGGCCATGCCCAGGGCGGCCGAGATCGACGTCGAGGAATGCGCCGTGCCGAAGGCGTCGTACTCGGATTCGCTGCGCTTGGGAAAACCCGAGATGCCGCCCTGCTGGCGCAGGCCGGCCATGGCCGCGCGGCGGCCGGTGAGAATCTTGTGGGGATACGACTGATGGCCCACGTCCCACACGATGCGGTCGTGCGGCGTGTCGAACACATAGTGCAAGGCCAATGTGAGTTCGACGGTGCCCAGGTTGGATGACAGGTGGCCCCCCGTGCGCGATACCGACTCCAGCACAAATGCGCGCAGCTCGGCGGCCACGCGGCGCAGGTCGCGGCGATCCAGACGGCGCAGATCGGCGGGTTCGTTGATGCGATCCAGGAATTCGGTGCTCATGCTGCGCTCAGCGATCTCTGAAAACAATGAAATCGGCCAACTGCGCCAGACGCTCGGCTCCCTCGCCCAGCGGCACGATGGCCTCGTGTGCCGCCTCGCCCAATTGACGGGCGTAGGTGCGGGCCTCGTCGAGGCCCAGCAGCGACACGTAAGTAGGTTTATTGTCGGCGGCGTCCTTGCCCGGCGTCTTGCCCAGGCTGGCCGAGTCGGCGGTCACGTCGAGAATGTCGTCGACCACCTGGAAGGCCAGGCCGATGGCCCTCGCATAGGCGTCCAGCGCCTGGCGCGTGCCGGAGCTGGCGCCCGCCACGATACCGCCCAGCGTGACGCTGGCCGCGAGCATGGCGCCGGTCTTCATGCTGTGCATGGTCTGCAGCTCGTCGCGCGTGAGGCTGCGCCCGACGCTATCGAGGTCTATGGCCTGGCCGCCCGCCATGCCCAGGCTGCCTGCGGCGTGAGCCAGGATGGTGACGGCTTGCGCCGCCAGCGCCGGCGACGTGGGCATGCCGGCCAGCAACTCGAAGGCCAACGGCTGCATGGCGTCGCCCGCCAGCATGGCGGTGGCTTCGTCGAATTGCACGTGCACCGTGGGCCGGCCGCGGCGCAGCGTATCGTCGTCCATGCATGGCAGGTCGTCATGCACCAGCGAATAGGCGTGGATCAGTTCGACGGCGGCGGCAGCGCGGTCCAGCGACGCCTCGGTGGCCGGCGTGCCGGTGCACGAGGCCTGACCGGCTGCGTACACCAGCGCCGCGCGCACCCGTTTGCCGCCGCCCAGCACCGCATAGCGCATGGCTTCATGCAGGCGCTGCGGAGCCTGGCCGGCGGTGGGCAGCAGTGCTTCGAGCACGCGCTCGATGTGCGCGGCTCGGTCGCGCAGCCAGTCCGGAAACGACGAGCCGGCCTTGGATGCTATCAACACGGTCATTCCTTATTCGTCTGCCAGGGCCGACGGATCGAGCGGCCGCAGCAGGTCGCCCTCGAGCACTTTGACCTGCTGTTCGGCCTGGGCGAGCTTCTCCTGGCAGATGCGCGTGAGCTCGACGCCACGGCGATAGGCTGCGAGCGACTGCTCGAGCGGCATGGAGCCGCCTTCCATGGCGGCCACCAGGGCTTCGAGTTCGGCCAGGGCCGTTTCGAAATCCTGCGGCAGGGGGCCGGGCTGCGCGGCTGCGTCGGCATGCTTCGAGGCCAAGCGGGTCTCCAATCGAATGAGAGGCGGGGAAACCATGAATTGTAAGGGAAAGCGGGAAAGCCCCCACGCCGCGCGCATCGAGATCGCCGGCACAGAAGCGGGAGCCGCTTGTCCGATTAAATCGGCACAATTTCAAGATCTTGAGGTAAAATTGCGCCCCTTACCGCCAGCAGCGCGTGCGCCGTGTCCCGCTCTGGCTTTTTTGGTCTTTAGCGGAGCAAACTCTCATGACCGACATTGGTCGGATGGCACACGTAGTGCCGGCTCACAGCGCGCTCTCCGTCGACGCCTATTTCGACGAAGCGCTTTTCGCTCGCGAGCAAGAACGCATTTTCAAGCAGTCTTCCCTGTATGTCGGCCACGAAAAGCTCGTGCCCGAGATCGGCGACTGGCGTGCCCTCATTCAGGAAAACAACGGCCGGGCTCTGGTGCGCAATGCGCACGGCGCGGGCGGCGTGGAACTGATTTCCAATGTATGCCGCCACCGCCAGGCGATCATGCTGGGCGGCGCCGCGGGCAACGTGGCGGGCAACGTCAACACGCACGGCAGCCTTTCCGGCACGGGCGGCAATATCGTCTGCCCGCTGCACCGCTGGACGTACAACAAACGCGGCGAGCTCCTGGGCGCGCCGCAGTTCGACACCACGCCCTGCCTGAATCTGGAGCGCTTTCGCCTGCGAGACTGCCACGGGCTGCTGTTCGAGGGTCCGCGCGATCCGGCCGTCGACATGGCGCCGCTTTTCGCCCGGCCCGAGTTCGATTTCGGCGACTACGTGCTGGACCACGTGGAAGTGCACCAGTGCCACTACAACTGGAAGACGTTCATCGAGGTCTACCTCGAGGACTACCACGTCGGTCCGTTCCATCCGGGCCTGGGGCGCTTCGTCACGTGCGACGACCTGAGCTGGGAGTTCGGCGACTGGTTCAGCGCGCAGCGCGTGGGCGTGCACAAGGCGCTGGAGCAGCCCGGCTCCGAGGTCTATCGCATCTGGCACGACAAAGTGCTGGAGTTCCGCAACGGCCAGGCGCCGGATTTCGGCGCGGTATGGGTGACGTATTTTCCCACGCACATGATCGAGCTGTATCCGCACGTGCTGGTACTGTCGACGCTCTACCCCAAGAGCCCGCAGGAAACGGTCAATGTGGTGGAGTTTTATTACCCCGAAGAGATCGTCGCTTTCGAGCGCGAGTTCGTCAAGGCACAGCGCGCGGCCTATATGGAAACGGCGGTCGAAGACGACGAGATCGCCGAGCGCATGGACGCCGGGCGCAAGGCGTTGATGGAACGCGGCGTCAGCGAGTCGGGGCCCTATCAGTCGCCCATGGAAGACGGGATGCAGCACTTCCATGAGTGGTATCGGGGAATGATGGATACCCCCGGGGCTTGATTGCGTTCTCGAGCTGCGGCATTTTTTATGGTGCTGCGGTTTGAGTTCTTTGGACGCCGAGGCTGCCCTGCGCAATTCCGATGCTCGCCGCTTTCGCGGCTGCGGTTGGCCGCCCCGCGCTTCGGATTGCTCCGGGGTTCTCGGCTCGCTGCAGCCTAATGCGACGTTTTAACGGCCACCCATCGGATGGCCGTTTTGCTTTTAGCCTTTGGCGACGGGGCGCGCAGGATCGGCGCACCATTCGCTCCAGGAGCCTGGGTACAGGCGCGAGCCTGCCAGGCCGGCGATTTCCATGGCCAGCAGGTTGTGGCTGGCGGTGATGCCGGAGCCGCATTGATGCACGACTTCTTGCGGCGCACGGCCGCCGAGCACGGCTTCGAATTCGGCGCGCAACTGCGCGGGCGATTTGAAGCGGCCGTCTGCCTCGAGGTTTTGCGTGTTGGGACGATTGAGCGCGCCGGGGATATGGCCTGCCACCGGGTCCATGGGCTCGACTTCGCCGCGGTAGCGATTGGCGGCGCGGGCGTCGAGCACGACGAAGTCTTGCCTCTCGATATTGGCAAGTACAGCGGCCGCGTCGACGCTGCCCGCCAGCGACGCACGGGGCCTGGCCTTGGGCAGCGGTGCCAGGGACTGCGCCTGCCCGGCGCGAACGGCCTGGCCGGCGGCCGTCCAGGCGGGCCAGCCGCCGTCGAGGACGGCGACGTTTTCGTGGCCGATCCAGCGCAGCATCCACCACAAGTGGGCGGCGTATTGGCCGCCGCTGGCGTCGTAGGCCACGACCAGGGTGTCGGGCGTGACGCCGTGGGCGGCCATCAGGCCGGCCAGGTGCTCGGGTGCAGGCAGCGGATGCCGGCCGTTCGTGCCGGTGCGCGCGGCGGAGAGTTCGGTCTCGTGATCGAGAAAGCGCGCGCCGGGAATATGGCCTTCGCCGTAGGCGCGCCGGCCTGCTGCGTGATCCAGCAGATCGTGGCGCAGATCGAAGACCCGCAGCCGGCCGTGATCGACCTGGCCGGCGGCCAGGCGAGCGGCCAGATCAGAAACGAGGATCAGCGTGGTCGTCATGAATTGGTTCTCCCTTTATAGGCCGCGCCAGGCGCGGCATGTCTCGTGTAGTCGTCGTGGCAGCGTGATGCCAGATCGGGGCCCAGGGGTCGACTTAGGCCGGGGCGGCCCGACGCGCCGTGCTCCAGGCCGAGACCAGGCCGGCCAGGATGATCAGACCGCTGCCGGTCCAGGCGAGCGCGTCGGGCGCGTCGCCCCAGAACAGAACGCCCAGCGCCCTCGCGAAGATGATGGTGGAATATTGCAGGGCGGCGGTCAACAGCGGCGCGCCCTTGCCGAAGGCGCGGGTCTGCGCCAACTGCATCAGCAGACCGATCGTTCCCACAAGCAGCAGATTGACATAGGCTACCCAGTCGGGCCGCCCCCAGCCTTCGAGCGTGAGGCCGACGATGCTGCTCAGACATACCGCGATCGAAAAGAACAGCACCGTACGCCACTCCGGCTCGCCCATGCGGCCCAGTTCGCGCAGCTGCAGCATGGCCATGGCCGTCGCCATACCGGCCACCAGACCCAGCAAGGCAGCTTCCCATTGATCGGGCGTAATGCTGGGTCGCAGCACCACCATCACGCCCAGAAAGCCCAGGGCCACGGCGGCGATGCGCACCGGATCGCGCCGCGCGCCGCCCCAGCCGAGCATCCAGCAGGCGATGAAGAGCGGCGAGGTGTAGGTCAGGCTTGCGGACGTGGCCAGCGGGAGTTGCGAGACGCAGTAAAAGCCCAGCCACATCGAGCACAGACCGGCCACATTGCGCCATACATGAAGGCGCCAGTTCGGCGTGATGACGGGCTGACGCCTGACCCGCGCCCAGAACAGCAGCAAGAGAACCGACGGCAGGCCACGCAACACGATGATCGAGGCCAGGGACGCCCCGTGCTCGGAGGCCAGCTTCACGCACGCGCTCATGACCGCGGACAGGACGGAAGCCAGCAACATCCAGAGAGCCTGCATGGGAGCGACGGGTAGAAACGTATTGAAGAATTTGCAAACTATACCTTTTGATTAAAGTTCAGTTTTTAGTAAGAATGCAATGTCTCCAATGATCTGCGCTTAAATAGAACAGCGCACAGAGTCCAAGCCATGAAACGCATCTTTCTTTTTATCGTCACCAACCTCGCCGTGGTGCTGGTGCTGTCCATCACGTTGCGCATCCTGGGCGTCGACCGGTTTCTCACGGCACAAGGCCTGAATCTGCCCATGCTGCTGGCCTTCTCGGCCGTGGTCGGCTTCGCCGGCGCGCTGATTTCGCTCTTCATGAGCAAGCCCATGGCAAAATGGAGCACCGGCGCGCAGGTCATCGACCCCAATGCTCCGCGCAGCCAGGCCGAAGCCTGGCTGGTCGGCACCGTGCATCAGCTGGCCGACCGCGCCGGCATCGGCCGGCCCGAGGTCGCCATCTACGCAGGCGCACCCAACGCCTTCGCCACGGGCGCCTTCAAGAACGAAGCGCTGGTGGCCGTATCCACGGGCCTGCTCGAAAGCATGAACGAGGAGGAAGTCACCGCCGTGCTGGGTCACGAGATCGCGCACGTGGCCAACGGCGACATGGTCACGCTCGCCCTGATCCAGGGCGTGGTCAATACCTTCGTGGTGTTCCTGGCCCGCGTGGTGGGTTATGTGGTCGACCGCGCCGTGCTGCGCAACGATCGCGACGAAAACGGCGGCGGCACCGGCATCGGCTATTTCGTCACCGTCATGGTCTGCGAGATCGTGTTCGGCCTGGCGGCTTCGGTCATCGTGGCCTGGTTCTCGCGCCAGCGCGAATTCCGCGCCGACGCCGGCTCGGCGCAACTGCTCGGCTCGAGCCAACCCATGATTCGCGCCCTGTCGCGCCTGGGCGGACTGCAGGCGGGCGAACTGCCCAAATCTTTCGAGTCGTCCGGCATCGCCGGCTCGAATGGCCTGATCGCCCTCTTCGCTTCGCATCCGCCCATCGAGACGCGCATCGCCGCGCTTCAGAAGATGGTTGCCTGATGATAATCTTGCCCGATACCGCAGGATGCGCGCGCATGCCGGATGCGCCGCGCCTGCCCCCATGCCTTCATTACAAGAATCGGGCACATGAAACGGGCACACAAGATTGCGGCATTGGCCATCGTCGTCTCGGCAGCATTGGCGCTGTTGATCATCCAGGCCCTATGGCGGCCCTTCGTATTCCATCACGAACCTGAAAAACCCCAGGTCTACGACGTCCATATCGACATCAACCGGCCCGATGCGGTCATCGACAGCTCGGCCCTGTCGCGCCTGCCGCGGGACATCATCCGGGTGCCCCTGCTGCACACCCTGCTGACCGAAGACTTCGTCGACTACTACCAAACGCATCCCACGCGGCTATCGGCCGAGGGCGCCTTGCGCCGCTTCGCCTTCGAGCACGACTTGGACTGGCGCGACAGCATCGTCAAGCAAATATTCGACGAGCCCGCGCGCGTGCTGCTGTGGCGCTCGCCCGACGGGCGGCTCGGCCGCTGGATGATTTCGATGCGGCGCAACGGTATCGCCAAGCTGGCGCAGGCCATCGGCAACGTAGCCGCGTCGGACTCGCAGCTCTCGCGCATTGCCACGCTGCACGACGACACGCCCGTCTATGCCCTTCGGCTGGCCACCGGCCATACGCTCATCTATGCCGCCAAGGACGACCGGCTGGTCATCATGTCCGAGCCCGGCATGCTGCTGGACAACGCCAACGAGCCGATTCGCGAGCGCGTCAAGGCCGTGACGCGCATGCTGGACGACGGCGCCGACGATGCCCTGCGCAGCTACGGACTGGAGCATGTGCCGCTCGCGACCAACGGCCACCGGCTGGTGGTCTCGGTCAACTATCTTTCTTTCGGCTACCAGGCCTTCTTCATGGGCATCGATGCCTTGCGCTTCGATTTCGCGCCGTCGGCCAATGGCGGCGAGAGCACCTGGAGCACCTCCGCCCTGGTAGTGCCCGAGCATCTGCCGCAAGGCTGGAACAGCGCCGATCTATGGCATGCCCTGCCCGCCAATCCCGCGGCCTGCGCCAGCCTGCCGGTCGACTGGAACGGCGCCGCACCACTGCTGGATAGGCTGGGCGATGCGGGCAAAAAGGTCGCGCCTGTCTTGACCACGGCCCTGGCCGGCCCGGTCGCAGTCTGCTGGTATGCCAAGTCGTCGCTGGTATCGCCGGTGTTCGTGGCCCAGCTCTCGACCGATGCGCAGCACGACCCCAAGCAACAGGAAGCCATCCGGCATGCCTTGGGCGAAGTGCTCTTTCCCCAGATCATCGGCGCTTACGAAGCCAAGGCCGACAGCGACGAAAACTACAGCCGCCTGCCGGTGCAGGCCAGCATCGACGAGGCGGCCGGCGTCGCGTCCTGGATGCGGCCGGTGAGCGCCTTGTCGGGTACGGCCGTCAGTGCCGCCGCGCCTTTTGCCAAGCTGCTTTCCGCGCCGCGCTACTTTCCGGTCACGCTGGCGCTGACGCCGCGCTACGCGATCTTCTCTCCCGATGCGCAATTGGTGGACGACACCCTGGCCGTGCTCGACAAGCGCTATCCCGCGCTGGCCGACACCATCGCCCCGGTCCGGCTGGCGAGCACCATGGTCGTGATCGCGCCGTCGGCCGCGGCGGCCATGGCCGAGCGCGAGGTCACGCTGGCCCTGCCCGCCGACCAGGAACCCATCTTCCGCAACGCCGCGCGCGCTTATCTCTTTCCCAAACTGCATGCCGTGGCCCAGTACCCCACGATTTCGCTGAGCCGCCGCGACGCGCCCCTGCCGTCCAAAGCCGGATGGGTGAGCGTGGACTGGCATAACGAAAGCGGAAGGTGATCATGCGCCGGCGTTTTCTTTCGGCTTGCGCGGCGACCGGCCTGACGACAGGTCTGGCGGGCCTCACGGCGGCGGGGTTGGCAAGCTACGCCGGCCCGGCGCGCGCGCTGCAGGCGCCGCTGCCGACCAACGACGGGGAGCGTCTCTCACCCCGGCAATCCACCTTGTTTCGCGCCTGGTTCACGATCATCGTCGACCAGCAGATTCGGCGCGGGCCGACGCCGCGCTGGACGCAGCGCGACTGCGCGGGGCTGGTGCGATTCGCCGCCGACAACGCCTTGCGCCGGCACAGCGCCGACTGGCTCCGTGCCAACGGCCTGAACGGCCCGACCGACGCCGGCCGCCTGCCGCCGGAGATCGAGCTCGATGCGCGGCAGCGCTCGCTGGCCCAGCGCTGGATGCGCACCGACGGCACGCGCGGCCCCTACGCGTCGGCCATCTCCCTGATCCAGGACAACAGCCGCTTCGTCTCGCGTGACGTCAATCAGGCGCTGCCCGTGGACCTGCTGTTCTACGACCAGGGCGACGACCAACACCTGATGATCTGGCTCGACCGCTATATCGCCTATCACACCGGCACCACCACGCCGACCGACAACGGCCTGCGCGCCGTCTCGGTTGCCGAATTGATGCAATGGCAGGACTCCCGCTGGCGGCCGATCAACGGCAACCCCAATTTCATCGGTCTATTCCGTCTCGAATTCCTCGCGCCATGATGATGAAAACCCTAAAAGACGTCGCTGCACTGCGCGTCTTGCGCATCGCAGCCCTGCTGTTTTCCCTCTGCGCCGCGATCGCGCCCGCACACGGCCAGGACGCGGCCTCGGACAGCGGCGATCAGGATCAGGCGCCCAACCCGACGCTGTTCGAGCCCGACCCGAGCAGCTTCGACAGTACGGTCGTCACCGGCCAGCCCTTTTTTCTGCTGACCGACTCGAGCTTCGGCAGCAATCAGATGGCTCAAGTGCGTCTGGAAGCGCCCGGCGATTCGCGCGACATGCTGTCGGGCTACGGCGGCGCCGACATCGTGGTCTACAAGGTGCCGCACCCGCTGGCCTTTCTGAAGACGCAAAAAAACCTGCACCGCATCGACATCAAGCCCGTCTACCGCGGCGAAGGGCTGTCCAATACCTTCGCTTATCTGTGGAGCCGCTGGATGATGAGCGCGCGGCGGGCCTGGGAGCGCGTATTCTCGTATGAGACGCGCCGCCAGGTCACCAAGGCCAAGCCCGAATTCAAGATGCCCGAGGACGGATATCCGCCGCCGCGCTATGAGCAAACGTCGCGTTTCGCGCGCCTGCCGGGTTATCCCGTCGTCGCGCGCTTTCGCTATCCCATCTGGGATGCCAAGACCATCAAGCCGCCCAAGGGTGTCAAGCTCGAAGGCAGCACCAGCTTCATCGGCCCGCAGGACGGCAAGGTGATGATTCCGGTGGGCAAGCTGCCGCCCGGCCTGTATCTGGTCGAAGCCATCATCGGCGATCACAGTGCGCACACGCTCCTGTTCGTTTCCGACACCGTCGCGGTGATCAAGTCCGCGTCGAACAGCCTCCTGGCTTGGGCGGCGCGGCGCGACAACGGCAGGCCCGTGGCCGGCGCCGAGATCGACTGGACCGACGGCATGGGCGTGCTCCAGAGCGGCAAGACCGGCGCCGACGGCACGCTGGAGCTCACTCACGTCGCGCCCGAGCGCAGCTACGTGCTCGGCCGCGACCCCGAAGGCGGCGTCTTCATCTCGGAGAATTTCTACTACGACAGCGAGATCTACAACACCAAAATCTACGCCGCCACCGACCGGCCGCTTTATCGGCCCGGCGACACGGTGCACGTCAAATTCATCGGCCGCGCCTTCCAGAGCGCCACGCAGTCCACGCCCGCCGCGCCGGCCACGATCAAGCTCGACGTGCTGGATCCCAACGGCTCGCCCATTGCCTCGCAATCGGTGGCATTCACGTCCGCCAGCGGCGGCGACACCCGCTTCACGCTGCCCTCCGAAGCGACAGGCGGCGGCTATACCCTGCGCTTCGACTATCTGGGCGACACCTACGGCGCAGCGTTCCGCGTGGCCCGTTACGTCAAGCCGCATTTCGACGTGAACCTGATGATGGACAAGCCCGAGTACGCCACCGGCCAAGCGCTCAAGGGTCGGATCTCGCTGCGCTATCCGGACGGCAAGCCGGTGAAGAACGGCAAGGTCTCCATCACCCTGCGCGCGCAGAAGGTCACCATGGTCGAAGGCGAGCTGCGCTACGCGGGGCTGTTTCCCATCAAGCTCGACCAGCAGGAGCTGCGCACCGACGACCAAGGCGACGTCGCGCTCGACCTGCCCGCGGCCAAAGAGCCGAGCCGCTATGCATTGACCGTGTTCGCGCAGGACGGCGCTTCGTACCGCGTGCGCGTGACGCGCGAAATCCTCATCGCCCGCGGCGCGACGTCCTACCGCCTGGCCGCGGACAAGTCCTTTTCGGCGCCGGATGAAGACGTGCCTTTCACGCTCACGGCCAATATCAACGGCGCGAACGCGTCGGGCAATCCGCCGGCCACCTGGGAATGGATACGCCTGGAGTCGCAGACCAAGTCCAGCGGCAAGCTGCCCGCCGTGCAAAACGGCAAAACGGCCTTCGACGTGAAGTTCAGCGAGTCCGGTTCGTACATGCTGTCGGTCAAGGACAAAGCCGGCAATCTGCTGGCTGCGGCCAGCCACTGGGTGTCGGGCGCAGGCTTGAAGACCCTGCCCGGCAGCGTCGAGATCGAGCTCGACAAGCCGCGTTATCGCATCGGCGATACCGCCGAAGCCTTGATCACCTTTCCCTATCCGGTGGACGACGCGCTGCTCACGCTGGAACGCGACAAAGTCGAGGCGCGCTCGCTCCTGTCGCACGCCGCCGACTGGCTCTCTCTGCAGCGCATTGCTCCTACGCAGTGGAAAGCGCGCATCAAGGTGGACGAGAAGTTCGCGCCCAACATGACCTTCTCCGTGCTCTATGTGCACGACGGGGTCTATGCCTTCCAGAACGCCGGCATCGTGGTCGAGAAGCCTGCTATCGACATCGCCGTAAAGAGCGACAAGCCCGTCTATGCGCCGGGCGACACCGTCACGCTGGATTTGAGCGACACGTTCAAAGGCCGGCCCCTGCCCGCTCACTTGACCGTGAGCGTGGTGGACGAGATGGTGTACCTGCTGCAGCCCGAGATCGCGCCCGATCTTCCCGAGTTCTTCTATCACGTGCGCCGCAACAACGTGCGCACCACGGCCAGCCTGTCGTTCGTCAGCTACGACCTGGCGACTTCGGCCCTGCGCGGCGCGCCGGGCGGTCCGCAGCGCGGCCAGTACAACGAGCGCGGCGTGAAGGTGCTGGAGCGGCCGCGCCGCGACGACATCGACACGGCCGCCTGGCAGCCCGATCTGGTCACCGACGCCAACGGCCATGCGGTGATGAAATTCCGCATGCCCGACGCCCTGGCGCGGTGGCGCATCACCGTGCGCGCCGTGTCGGACGGCGGCGAGGTGGGACAGCGCACGGCCTACATCCGTTCGGACAAAGCCCTATACCTGAAGTGGTCGGCGCCGGTGGACTTTCGCAGCGGCGACCGACCTGCCGTCGACCTGATTGCCTTCAACCAGGGCAATACCGACGCCAAGGCGCAATGGATCGCCAAGGGTGCGGGCCTGAATGTCGACCAGGCCGTCACGCTCAGGCCGGGGGCCAACTATCTGCGCCTGCCTCGCTCCGCGCTGCAGGCCGGCACGGTCGACTCGGCGCTGTTCATCGGCGGCAAGGAAGTGGATCGCCTGCAGACGCCGATCCGGCTTGCGCCCACGACCTGGCCGCAGGCGCATCAGTTGCAGGTGCCGCTGAACGCGGCGTCGAATCCGCTGAGTTTTGCGCAGACCGATGCGTACGACGTGCGCCTGCGCTTCGTGGCCAGCGACGCCAGCCAGTTTGCGCGCGTGGCCGACGATCTGATCGCCTACCCCTACGGCTGCACAGAACAGACGTCCAGCCGCCTGATTCCGCTTGCGCTGGCGCACGATGCGCTGCTCAAAACCGATCCCGCCGCGTCGGCCTCGCCGGTGGTCGGCAGTCTCGACTCGCGGCTGCGCGACGAGCGGCAGCGGCTCGCGCTGCTGGCGGGCTTTAACGGGACCTTCGGCTGGTGGGGCGATGGCGGCGCCAAGGGCGACGCCTTCCTCACGGCTTATGCCTATTACGCCGACAAGCTCGCGGCCGACAGTCTGGGGGTCTCGCTGCCCGCCTCCAACTGGCAGCGCGCGCTGGACATCTATCGCGATGCGAGCGCGGGCGACCCCTTGCTGCAGCGGGTGCTGACCCTGTGGCTGCTGCAGCAGATGGGCCTGCCCGTGGCCACGCAGCTCACCGGCGTGGCCGAGCAACTTGCGCAGGCCGAACACCCGGCGGGGCCGCCGGCTTCCGGCAAGGCAAGCGAGGCAGCCATTGCCCAGCAGACCGATGCCTTCACCAGCGGCGACAGCCTGATCTTCTCCGCGCCCGATTCCGCACTGGGCCGCGATGCCGCGGTCGTGCTGGCCGCCTACACGGCCCGCACGACCAACGCGGTGCTGCCCACCGGCTTCAAGGACTTGGCCGCCCGCGCCGGCGCCGTATTGGTCGCCAGCAAATTGCCGCTGGCGCAGAGCCTGGCGCTGATGGCTGGCGGTCCCGCGGCGACGGGGCTCAACGCCGGCGAGATCCTGGCGCAGAGCGGCGCGGCGCAGGCCACCATCGACCGCTCGCTCACCCTGCTATGGCTGCGCAACGCGATGAAGCCGCAAGCCGCGGCGCCGCTGCCGCTGCCCACCTCGGCGGGCGGCACGTGGGCCATGACGCTGTCGCCCTCTGGCGCGCCCGACTGGCGCTGGCAGGGCAAAGCTGCACCGCAAACCATCGACCTTGGCAGCCCGCAGCCGAACGCCACGGCCTGGGTTTCGTATCGCAGCGCGATGCCCACGGCCAGCGCCCTGCCGGTCAAGATCGAGCGCGAGCTGTTCCGCCTGGATCCCATCGCACCCAAAACCGATGAAGACAAGCAGGCCACGCGCGGCACCTTCGCCGCGCATCGGGTGGCGCCGGGCGAGGCGCTGGACAGCAATGCGCTCTACGTCGACCAGGTAACGCTGACGCCACAGCGCGACACCGCGCTGCACTACGGGCTGCTCGACGTTCCGCTGCCCCCGGGCGGTTCGGTCGAAGCGACGAGCTGGGGCGTCGGCATCGCCGGCCTGCCCGGCGCGGACAAACCGGACCCGCAGCCCTTCCAACGCGCGGCGAGCTACGAAATGGGCGATCTGAGCTATCACCAGCCCGTGCCGCTGCTGGTCAAGCCCACGATTCTGCGCCAGCTCGTGCGATTCGCGCTGCCCGGCACTTTCCAGTTGCCCCCCGCGCGCTACTTCCGGATGTATCGGCCGCAGGACCAAGCCTACGAAGGCGGCCGCAGCGATCATCTGTCGACGCTGACGATCCAATAAGACGGGACAGGCGATGCGCAAATCATGGACCGCGCGGGAAATGCTGATCGCCTTGGCGATCGCTTGCGCCACGTCCGCAGCCGGCGCAACTCCCCCCACACGATATGCCTGGCTGCGCGACGGCAGCGCATATCTGTGGACGGTCGACGCGCCGCAGGCCGATGCGAGCACGGCTTTGCCGAGCACGCTGCAAACGCCTCTGGGCAGCGTCTGGAAGCTTTTCGTCTATGCCTATCTGGTCGACCGCCATATCGCCGCGCCCGACTACGACTGCGGCGGCGGCAACAAGGAAGAGGTCTACTGTTGCACCGCCGGCGGCAGCATCGACCGCGACCACGCCCTGATCCAGTCCTGCGGCCTGTTCTTCGATCCCGCGCGCTTGCGGCTCGATACGGCGGGCTGGCGCGAGTATTGGCGGGCGCGCAAGGCGCCGGCCTGGTTGGCCGATCTGCGCGGACTGCAACCCGAGCGACGCGTATCGGTCGCCAGCCTGCTTCAGGCCCTGGCCAGCATCCCCGCGCGCACGCGCGACGCGACCGCGGACACGCTGGTTTCGGTGATCACCAGCGGACACGGCCAGGGCGCGGTGACCTACTACGGCGGCCTGCTGCGCGTGAAGACCTGGACCATGCCGACCGCCGCAGGCGGCTACCAGGGCGGCGCGGCCGGTTGGCTTGCCGACGGCACGCCGGTGTGGCTGGGCGGCCCCGGCGGCAGCCGCAACGTGCTCATCAATGCCGCGCCGCGCCTGGCGCCGAGAATTGCGCGTGCGCGCGTTCCCGACGACGAGGCCTGCGTCGCGGTGAATTTCTTCGCGCGCTATGCGATACGCAAGGTGCTGGGGCCGGGAATAGGCGACGACGGAGAGGTCCTCTCGATGCGGCTGCGCGGAAACTACACGGTAGTCTTCGAAAACGGCAATCGCCTGGCGATAAACAGCCGTGGCGAAATGCGGATAACTCCCGACAAAGACGGCCGACCGCAGATCGTCGGGCGCTTCGGCCTGAACGACTATGTGGCGCGCGTCGTGCAGCGCGAGGGCGACACTGTTCAGCCCGAAGCGGCCCGTGCGCTGGCCGTCGTGGCCCGCAGCTATCTGGTGCAGCAGGCGGGCCGCGAACGCGGCTGCTACCTCATCGACGACAGCAGCCGCACGCAGCGCGTACTGCCCCGCAATCCTGGCGCCGCCGCGCGCGCCGCAGCCGATTTCACCGACAGCCTGGTTCTGGCAGGCGCGCCCGTGCAATTCCATCGCGACCAGGCAGCGCCCAACCAGATGAGCTGGCTCGCCGCCAAACAGGCGGCGCGTGGCGGAGCCGCCTTCGACGCCATTCTTGCGGCTACCTGGCCCAAGGCGACGCTCACCTCGTTCATGAGCTCGCTGGCGGGCGATTGCCTATCGGTGGCAGGCGCGGACGACTGGCTGCGCCGCGAAGCGCCGATCTGGGCGCGGCAACTGGCCGGCCGAGCGGGCTACGAAACGCCGCCGCTGCCCGCCGTTTGCGAGGCGAGCTCCGGCCGGCCCTATGCGGACGCAGGCCGCAATCGCGTCTACATCTATCGCCTCGATACGGAAGAAGACCGCATCGCGCTCACACATGAATACCTGCACCTGGCTTTCGAACACCACCCGCGCGGCGTGGACGAAGCTTTCATCGAACACACCGCGCGCCAGCTGATGCGCGGCGGGAACTGAACCATAGGCCTTCGCCATGAAAACCTTTGCCATGATCCTGTGCCTGGCGGCGGCATGTGCCGCGGCCCGCGCCGAAACCGTCACGTTCGACGCGCCGCTGAACGGCTGGCGCAACAGCGCGGGCGACTCGGCACGCTACACGCAGGCAGTGCACTACCCCGCATCGGTGGTCAACACGCCGCAGGACCAGTCGCGCCTGGCCATGATTGCCGGCAGCATCAAGGCCAACCCGAAAAAAAAGCCGGCCGTCTCGGTCGGCACGTTGGTCGTCAACGGCATCGCCATGCCGCAGCGCATTGAAGAAGACGGCCGTTTCTCGCGCCCCTATGCCTTCGATTCAGGCAGCAACGGCGTCGAGCTGATCACGCCGGACGGCACGCACAAGCGCGTCCAGTTCTACGACGCCTATGCGGGCAAGACCAAACCGCGCCTGCGTGTAGTGCTGGGCTGGGACACCGACAACACCGACCTGGACCTGCACATCATCTCGCCCGACGGTAAGCACACTTTCTACGGCGATCGCGTGTCGGCCAACGGCGGCGCGCTGGACGTCGACGTGACCACGGGATTCGGCCCCGAGATCTACTCGAACCCGACGCCCGAAGCAGGAACCTATCTGATCTACGTGAATTATTTCGCCGACAACGGCAACACCGATAAATTCCTGACCGTCGCGCAAATCAACATCATCACCAACGAAGGCACGCCGAATGAAAAAATCGAGACATTCACCGTGCCTATGCGCAGGCCGGGAGAAACCGTGCTGGTCAAGCGCTTCGTGATGGGGAATTGAATCAAAGACCCGTCTTGCCGGCCGTCAGCATCAGGCGCACGCCCAGCGCAGCGATGACGCCGGCCGAAAGGCGGTCGATCCAGGCCTTGGCCCGAAGGTAGACGCCGCGAGGGCGCTGGCTGGAGAAGCATAGGGCCACCACGGTATACCACCCGGCTTCTACCGCGAACACGACGACAGGCAAGGCTACATAGCACCAGGTTGCCGGATGCGGCGGCAACAGCGACACGAAGACGCTGCCGTAGACGATGGCCGTTTTGGGGTTGCTGAGCTGCGTGGCCAGACCGACCCAGAAGGCCGGCTTCGTACCGGCCTTTTGCGCCGGGCCGACCGAATCGAAAGCCAGCGGCCTGCGTGCGCCACGCCATATCTTCGAGGCCAGATAGAGCAGGTAGAGACCGCCGCCGATCTTCAAGGCAGCATAGAGCCAGGAAACCATGGCCAAAACAGTGTAGAGCCCCGCCAGAGCCAACCCGCTGAACACCACGCCGCCCACGCCCATGCCCAGAGCCGTTGCCATGCCGTCGTGTCGCGAGACCCCGACGGAGGTGCGGGCGCCCAGCACGAAACTGGGACCCGGGCTCATGGCGCCCAGGCACAGGGCGCCGGTAATGCTCAAGACTGCGATCAGGGTGCTCATCGGTTTTTTCCTGTTTGCACAGACTGTCCGGATTTGATTTCGCCCTGCCGCGTCATCGCGTCGCCTCGCCACGCATCTGCGCGGCCAGTTGTGCATAGCGGCCGGCCTCGCCTTTTCTACCCATGCCCTCATACAGCACTGCCAGATTATGCGCGGCAAGAAAACTGCCGCGCCCGACGACGCTGCCTTCCAGATCGGGGCACTCGCCAATGGCCAGGCAGCGCAGCCAAGCCTGCTCAACCATGGGCAGGGATTCCGCGCAAGCCGTCTGCGGATGCGCGATGGCCCGGTCCAGAAACAGATTGCCCACCGTGAAGAAAAAGTCGGGCGAATGGCGCCAGCGCTCCATCATGTCTCCAGCCAGGACCACCGCATCGTCCAGACGACCCGATTTACCCAGACTGTAGAGCAGTCGCACGTGCAGATCGTGCGCGTAGTGGGCATCCGCGGGACAGGCCGCGCCGGCCTCGAGGTAATAGTCGCAGGCCTGCGCCAGTTCCTCGAATACCTCGCAGTCCTTGCCCAACTGATAAAGGAGGTAGGGATTGCCGGGCTGCGCCTGAAGCTCCTGCAGCAGCAGGGAACGGTTGCGCCCGCGCTTGGCCTGCATGGCTTCGGGCTGATAGCCCGAGTGCCCCACGACCAGGGGCAGACGCTGTCTTGCCAGATCGGACACGACCTGCTCATGCACGCGCCCTTGATAGCGCACTCCGCGCGGGATGAGACGGGTAAGCCAGGAGCCGGCCTGCTGCACGCGGCCGCCCTGCGTAAAGTCACTTCTGACAAGAACTGCGCCAAGCTTGGGTTCGCAAGCCTGTACCGCCTGCGCCAACGACTCGCCTCCGCTTTCCAGCCACTCGTCGGCGTCGAGAAAGAGGCTCCATTGAGCGTCGGCCAATTCGAGCGCGCGGTTGCGAGCCCAGGCGAAATCGTCGCGCCACGCGTCCTGGTGCACTTGGGCGCCGCACGACCGCGCGATCTGCACGGTGTCGTCGACGGAACCGGTGTCGAGCACCACCATGCGGCGGACGTAGGGACGCGCGCTCTGGAGGCAGCGGGCGATGCCTCGCGCCTCGTTCCTGGCGATGACCAGCAGCGCCAGGTCCACGGGAGCCGTCATCGCCTGCCTCGCTTCAATCCAGCGTGAGCACCGTGGCGCCCGTCGTCTTGCGCGCCGCCAGAGCGGTCTGCGCCTCGCCGGCGCGCGCCAAGGGGTAGCGCTGTGAAATCGCGATCTTGATCTTCTTCTTCGAGACCAGATCGAACAGTTCGTCAGAGGCGGCCTTGAGCTTTTCAGGCGTGTTGATGTGCGTACCCAGCGTGGGGCGCGTCACGTACAGGCTGCCCTTTTGACTGAGAATGCCCAGGTTGACGCCGGTGACGGGGCCCGAGGCATTGCCGAAGCTCACCATCAGGCCACGCGGCTCGATGCAGTCCAGCGAGGCTTCCCAGGTGTCCTTGCCCACGCTGTCGTAAACCACCGGCACTTTCTTGCCACCCGTCAGATCCATTACGCGTTCGACAATGTTCTCGCGCGAGTAGTCGATGATCTTCCAGGCGCCATGCTTCAAGGCCAGCTCGGCCTTTTCAGGGCTGGACACCGTGCCGATAAGCTTGACGCCCAGAGCCTTGGCCCATTGACAGGCGATCAGGCCCACGCCGCCGGCAGCCGCGTGAAACAGGATGGTCTCTCCGCCCTGCAGGCGGTAGGTCTGGCGAAACAGGTATTGCACCGTCAGGCCCTTGAGCATCATGGCGGCCGCTTCGTCGAAGGCGATATTCTTGGGCAGCTTGACCAGCACGGCGGCCGGCACGTTGCGCACCTCGGCATAGGCGCCCAGCGGGCTCTGCGCATAGGCCACGCGGTCGCCCACCTTGAGATGCTTGACGCCGGAACCCACCGCCTCGACCACGCCGGCGCCCTCGTTGCCCAGACCGTGCGGCAGCGGATGCGGATACAGGCCGGTGCGGTAGTAGATATCGATGAAGTTCAGGCCCACGGCATGCTGCCGGACGGTGACCTCGTTGGCCGCCGGCGGCGCCAGCTCGACGTCGACGAGCTTGAGCACTTCGGGGCCGCCGTGCTGTTCGATCTGGATTGCCTTGACTGTGCGGGCCATGCGGGTCTCCTTCGCCATGTCGGCGCTGCGATTCGTGCGATGATTTTAGCTTTGGCGCGCCGACCGCGGCGCACCGGCACATTTTCCCTTTTTCGGCATGTCCCGCCCCAATTCCCCTACTGCCCTCCCGCCCATCTCACATGGCCGCGCGCTTTTCTATGTGCACATCGTCGCCCTGTTCTTCGGCATCGTCGGGGTAATCGGCCACCTGATCACGGCCGGCGCGCCGGCCATCACGCTGGGGCGCGCGCTGTGCGCGGTCCTGACCCTGATCTGCGTCGGCCGGCTGCAGCGCCGCCCCATCCTCGGCGTGCTCACGCCCGCGCAGATTTTCGTGCTGATCGTCACGGGGTGCCTGCTTGCCGCCCATTGGGTCACGTTCTTCCAGGGCGTCAAAACGGGGGGTATCGCCGTGGCCACGCTGGGTTTCGCCAGCTTCCCGGCCTTTACCATCCTGCTCGAAGCCGTGCTGCTGCGCGAGCACACCCGCAAGGCGGAGTGGCTGACGGTGGCGCTGGTGACGCTGGGCCTGATCCTGGTGACACCCGCCTTCAATCTTGCCGACCAGGGCACCATCGGCCTGGGCTGGGGCGTGCTCTCGGGTCTGTGTTTCGCCTTGCTGGCGCTGAGCAACCGCCGCGGCACCGTGAGTATGGATCCCATCCAGGTCGCCTGCTGGCAGAACGTGGTGGTCACCCTGGTCATGCTGCCGGCCGCCGCCGGCCAACTGATGGGCACCTCGGCGTGGGACTGGTTCTGGCTGGCCATGCTGGGCGTGTTCTGCACCGGCCTGGCGCACTTTCTCTTCATTTCCAGCCTGGCGGGAATCAAGGCCAGCACAGCCGGCACCGTCATCGCGCTCGAACCGGTCTACGGCATCGCTTTTGCCTGGGCCCTGTTCGGCCAGGAACCCACGCCGCGCATGCTGATCGGCGGCGCCATCGTCATCGCCGCCATCGTCTGGTCGGGACTGCGGCGCTCCCAGGTCGGGTTGCCCCCCGGCCCAAAAAAAAGCAAGACAAAGCAAATAGTGCCTTGACAGTATTTGCATAGTCAATTAAATTGGCATTCATCATGAATGCCTCAAGTCCCTCCAACGACGATACCCGCCCGTATTACCGCGGCGGCAAAAGCTGTATCGTTCAAGATAACGTCGGGTTCCTGGTCAAACTGGTGAACCTGTCGATGAACCGCGCGCTCGACCAGGAAATGGCCGCGCTCGACCTGACCGCCATGCAGTGGCGGCCCATGATCACCGTATACAGGGGTGTGGCCGACACGCCCGCCGAACTGGCCCGCCTGGCCGGCGTCGACACCAGCGCCATGACCCGCACGCTGGACCGTCTTGAAGCCAAAGGCCTGGTGCGCCGCACCCGCAGCCATGAAGACCGCCGCATCATCAAGATCGAATTGACCGACACCGGCAAGGAAATGGGCCGGCAGATTCCGCCCTGCGTGGACAGAGTGCTCAACCAGCACTTGCGCGGGTTCTCCGCCGACGAAGTGGCGCAGCTGCGCCATATGTTGCATCGCATGCTGGCCAACGGCTCCTTCGACCTGCCCATCGGCACGGGGCAGTCCGAATAAGCCCGGTCTGATCAGCCTTCCCGCATGAACCTCAGCGCCGGTTGCTGTGAAAATTTGTCGCAAAAATAACTGTCTAGTCAAATATAAATAGCCATATAAATCGCCTTTGAAGCAGAGCTAGCATGAAACGCCTACTCCTTACCGCCCTCGCCCTGACCCTGAGCGGCTGCGCCCTGATGGAGCCTTCCGCTCCGCCGGCGGCCCAGCTCGACGGCACCAAACTGGGCCTGGCCGATCAATCGACGGCCTGGCCCGACTCGCAGTGGTGGCGCCGCTACGGCGATCCGCAGCTGGATCAACTGGTCGGCGAAGCCCTGACCGGCAGCCCCACGATGACCGCCGCCCAGGCCCGCCTGGCTCAGGCCAACGCCTCGGTCGGCCGCGCCCGCGCGCCGCTCATGCCGCGTCTGGATGCCAACTACACGCTCGATCGCACGCACTTCCCCAATGGCTATATCTATCCGCCCCCGTACGGCGGCAATGATTTCAGCGACAACCGCCTGACGCTGAATTTCAGCTACGAGCTCGACTTCTGGGGCAAGAACCGCAACCTGCTCAAGGCCGCCGTCTCTCAGCGCGACGCCGCGGCAGCCGACGCCCAGGCCGCACGCAACTTGCTGGCCCACGCCGTGGTCCAAAGCTATCTGAACCTGCAGAATGCGCTGGCCCAGCGCGATGTGCTCGAGCAGATCGCCAAGCAGCGCGAAGAGCTCTATAAACTGACGCTGAGCCGCCAGAAAGCCGGCCTGGATACGCAAGTCGAGGTAAAGCAGTCCGAATCCGCGTTCGCCTCGGTCAAGGTAGACCTGACCCAGGAAGACACCACCATCGCCCAGCTGCGCAATCAGATCGCCGCGCTGGTGGGCGACGGCCCGCAACGCGGCAAGACCATCACGCAGGCGAAACTCACCGCGCCGGCCGGCGTGCTGCCCAAGTCGGTGCCGCTGGCCCTGCTGGGGCGCCGCCCCGACGTGGTCGCCGCGCGCTGGCGCGCCGAGGCCGCTCGCAGCCAGATCAAAGTCGCCAAGGCCGCCTTCTATCCCGACGTGAACCTGGTGGCCTTCGCCGGTTATCAGGCTCTGGGGCCGCTGAGCACGATGTTCAGCGAGGGCAAGACCTACGGCTTCGGCCCGGCCATCACGCTGCCCATCTTTCATGGCGGCGAATTGAACGCGCAACTTGCCGGCCGCCGCGCCGAGGCCGATTCGGCCGTGGCCGACTACAACAACACGGTGCTCGACGCCGTGCGCCAGACGGCCGACGCCATCGACGCCCTGCGCCTGATCCAGCAGGAAAAGCAGGAAGAGCACCAGGCTCGCTCTGCCATCGACGACGCCTACCAGCTCGCGGTGCAGCGCTACAAATCGGGTCTGGGCAATTATCTCTCCGTGCTCACCGCGCAGAATAGCGTGCTGGCCGAAGACCGCCGCGACACCGACCTGCGCATCCGCGCCTATCAGCTCGACGCCGACCTGGCCTACGCGCTGGGAGGCGGCTATCTGGATCCGAGCCAGGCCAAGCCGGCCCAGGCCGACAGCCAGGCCAGCGACCAGACCGGCAAGACTTCCGACTGAATACCACTCCACTACAAGACGCCATCATGAGTGCTACGCCAACTCCCCTGCCCAATCCCAAACGCACCCGCCTGCTGGTCTCGGCGGCCGTCGTGTTCGTCCTGCTCGGCATCGTCTACGCCGGGTGGTGGTTCCTGTACGGTTCGCATTTCGAAGACACCGACGACGCTTACGTCCACGGCAATCTGGTGCAGATCACGCCGCAGATCGCCGGCACCGTGGTCGCCATCGACACCGACGACACCCGCGAGGTCAAAGCGGGCCAGCCCCTGGTCCGCATCGACCCGTCCGATGCCGATGTGGCGCTCGCCAAGGCCGAAGCCCAGCTCGCGCAGACCGTGCGCCAGGTGCGCACGCGCTACGTGCAGAACGACGCCCTGAACGCGCAGATCGAAATGCGCAAAGCCGAGATCGTCCGCGCTCAGGCAGATCTGGCTCGCGCCCAGAGCGATTTCAAGCGCCGTCAAGCCCTGTCCGGTTCGGGCGGCGTGAGCGGCGAAGAACTGCTGCACGCCGACGTGGCCGTCAAGACGGCGGCCTCGAATCTGGCGCAGGCCAAGGCCGCATTGGCGGCCGCGCAGGCCCAGCTGGAAACCAATCTGGCCCTGACCCACGGCACCACCATCGAGCAACATCCCGATGTGCGCGCCGCCGCCGCCGCCGTGCGTGCCGCCTGGCTGGACAAGTCGCGTACCGTGCTGCCCGCGCCTGTCGATGGCTTGGTCGCGCGACGCAGCGTGCAGGTCGGCCAGCGCGTGGCCCCCGGCTCGGTGCTGATGAACGTGGTGCCGTTGAACCAGGTCTGGGTCGAGGCCAACTTCAAGGAAGGCCAGCTGCGCAAGATGAAAATCGGCCAGCCCGCCACGCTCAAGTCCGATCTGTACGGCGGTTCGGTGACCTACCACGGCATCGTAATCGGCGTGGACGCCGGCACGGGCAGCGCCTTTGCCCTGTTGCCTGCGCAGAACGCCACCGGCAACTGGATCAAGGTCGTGCAGCGCGTCCCCGTGCGCGTGGCCATCGACCCGCAAGAGCTGAAGCAGCATCCGCTGCGCGTGGGTCTGTCGATGGATGTCGAGGTCGACACCGCCGCCAGCGGCGACGCGGCCAAGGCGGCCAAGAGCCAAATCGCGCTGAGCACGCCCGTCTTCGACGAATCGCACGCCAAGGCCGACGCGCTGATCGCCAGCATCATCAAGGCCAACCTGCAATAAGGTCCGCACAGCCATGAGCGACACTCAAGACCGCACCCCGGCCGCGCCAGCCGCAAAGCCGGCCGGGACGCCGCCGGCACCCAAGGTTTATCCGCCGCTGGAAGGCGGCAAGCGCATCCTGGGGGCGGTCGCGCTCTCGACCGCGGTGTTCATGAACGTGCTCGACACGTCGATCGCCAATGTGTCGATCCCGACGATTTCGGGCAACCTGGGCGTGAGCACCAGCCAGGGCACCTGGGTCATCACGTCTTTTGCGGTGGCCAATGCCATCACCGTGCCGCTGACCGGCTGGCTCACCCAGCGTTTCGGTCAGGTACGGCTGTTCCTGCTCTCCACGCTGCTCTTCGTGCTGGCGTCGTGGCTGTGCGGCTTCTCGCCCACATTCGGGGCGCTGGTGGCTTTCCGCGTGCTCCAGGGCGCCGTGGCCGGCCCCATGATCCCGCTGTCGCAAACGCTGATGCTGGGCAGCTTCCCCAAGGAAAAATCCGGCATGGCGCTGGCCATCTGGGCCATGACCACGCTGGTCGCGCCCGTGGCCGGGCCGCTCCTGGGGGGATGGATCTCCGACAACTACACCTGGCCCTGGATCTTCTACATCAACGTGCCGGTGGGCCTGATCGCCGCCTGGATCAGCTGGAGCATCTACAAGGACCGGGAATCCGTCACGCACAAGCTGCCCATCGACAAGATAGGCCTGGCCTTGCTGGTGGTCTGGGTGGGGTCGTTGCAGATCATGCTGGACAAAGGCAAGGAACTGGGCTGGTTCGGGAGCACGACCATCGTCGTCCTGGCCGTGCTTGTCGTCATCGCCTTCGTGTTCTTCATCATCTGGGAACTCACCGACAATCATCCGGTCGTGGATCTGCGATTGTTCAAGATCCGCAACTTCACGGTCGGCGCGGCTACCCTGGCCGTCGCCTACGGCGTGTTTTTCGGAACGGTCGTCCTGCTGCCGCTGTGGCTGCAGACCTATATGGGCTATACCGCCACCTACGCCGGCGTGGTGACCGCGCCCGTGGGCATCCTGGCCATCATTCTCACGCCCGTGGTCGGCAAATTGCTGACCCGCTTCGATCCGCGCGCCATCGTCACAGTGTCGTTTATAATATTCGCCACGGTTTCGTGGATGCGGGCGGGTTTCAATACCGAAACCAATGTGGCCACGCTGGTGATTCCCACCATCATCCAGGGCGCGGCCATGGCCGGCTTCTTCGTGCCGCTGACGTCGATCACGTTGTCGCAGATCGAGCCGTGGCGCATCCCTGCCGCCGCGGGCCTGTCGAACTTCGCGCGGCTGCTGGCCGGGGGCTTCGGCACCTCGATCATCACCACGCTCTGGGACAACCGGGCCACGATGCATCATGCCCAACTTACCGAGATCGCCAAGCCGGGACAGCAGGCCTTCGATCACGCCATGGGTGTGCTGCAGCATGACGGATTCAGCCAGGGGCAGTCGCTGGGGCTGCTCAACAACCTCATCAACGTACAGGCCTTCACCATGTCGGCGGTCGACCTGTTCTTCGGCTCGGCAGTGATCTTCCTGCTGCTTACGGGAATGGTCTGGTTTTCCAAGAACCGCAAGCAAAGCCAGGGCAGCGGCGGCGCGGCCGAAGCGGCGGCCGGCGCGCACTGATCGAAACCCGGCGCGCCGAAGCGGTCAATAGCCGCGTTCGCGCGCCACGACTCCCGAGATCGTCTCGCCGCGCATGAAGGCGAGAATCTTGGCGCCGATCTGCTCGACCGTCTCGCGCCTGAGGGTGATGGCGGCCACGTGAGGGGTGATCTTGATGCGCGGGTGCGTCCAGAACGGATGACCCGCCGGCAAGGGTTCGACGCGGAACACGTCCAACATGGCGCCGGCCATATGGCCGCCGTCGATCAGGCCCGGCAGATCTTCTTCGACCAGGTGGGCGCCGCGGCCCAGGTTGATCAGATGCGATTCGGGCAACAGCTGCGACAAGGTCGCGCGGCACAAGATGCCCTCGGTGTCCGGCGTCAGCGGCAGCAGATTGACCAACACTCGCGTACGAGCCAGGAAGTCCGGCAGCGATTCGAGCCCGGCGAAGGTCTGCACGCCCTCCAGCCTGCGGCCGCTGCGCGACCAGCCGGCCACCGGGTAGCTCAAGCCAGCCATCGCCTGGGCCACGCTGGTGCCCAGCACGCCCAAGCCCATTATGCCTATCGGCCATTGACGACGGTCGATCTCGGCCAGAGGCTGCCATCGCCCGGCCTTTTGCAAGGCTTCATATTCGTCGAAATGCCGGCTTGCGCGCACCACGTAATGTGCCACGTATTCGGCCATTTGCGCGGCCATGCCCGCGTCTTCCAGACGCACGATGACCACGTCGTCGGGCAGGTTCGGCAGCTTCAGCAGCGAGTCCACCCCCGCGCCCAGGTTGAACGCCACGCGCAGATCGCGCTCGCGCTCGAACAGGGCGGCGGGCGGATGCCACACCACCGCAATATCGGCGCCGCACGCGGGACCGTCGTCAAGCCACGGAAAGACCTGCGCCTGCGGCAGCGCCGCAGCCAGCATATCGCACCAGGTAGATTGCTCGCTCGCTGAAGTGGACGCGCAGATGATCTTCAAGCTGACACTCCTCTGACCCCGGAAAATCGGCGGCTGGTGCTCCGATGATATACCCGTGCAGGAACAAGTCCAGTGCAACTGCCTAAGCGGCGTCCCGGCAGGCTAAAATAGCCGTTTTGCCGAATCAGAATCATCTAAGAGAAAACCATGGCCGGACACAGTAAATGGGCCAATATCCAGCACCGCAAGGGCCGCCAGGACGCCAAGCGGGGCAAGCTCTGGACCAAGATCATCCGTGAAATCACCGTGGCCGCCCGCGCCGGCGGCCCCGATCCCGACAGCAACCCCCGCCTGCGCATGGCCTGGGACAAGGCGACCGACGCCAATATGCCCAAGGACAACGTCCAGCGCGCCATCGCCCGCGGGGCGGGCGGCGCCGACGGCGACAACTACGAAGAAGCCCGTTACGAAGGCTACGGCGTGGGCGGCGCGGCCGTCATCGTCGACTGCACCACCGACAACCGCACGCGCACTGCGGCCGAAGTGCGTCATGCTTTCACCAAGAACGGCGGCAACCTGGGCACACCCGGCTCGGTCGAGTTCATGTTCAAGCACTGCGGCCAATTCCTCTTCGCGCCCGGCAGCTCTGAGGAAAAGATCATGGAAGCCGCGCTCGAGGCCGGCGCCGAAGACGTCGTCTCCGACGACGAAGGCGGCATCGAGGTCATCTGCGCGCCGGCCGACTATCCCACCGTGCGCCAGGCCCTGGCCGCGGCGGGTCTGAAGGCCGAAGTCGACGGCATCGTCATGAAGGCGCTCAACGAGACCGAGCTCACCGGAGACGACGCCGTCAAAATGCAAAAGCTGCTCGACGCCCTGGAAGACCTGGACGACGTGCAAGAGGTCTACACCAACGTCGTATTCGACGAGGCGCAATGAAAGTATTGGTTATCGGCTCGGGCGGCCGTGAACACGCCCTGGCTTGGCGCCTGTCCCAGTCTTCGCGCGTGCAGTGCGTCTATGTGGCCCCCGGCAACGGCGGCACCGCGCTCGACACGCAGCTCAAGACCGTCCCCTACGCCACGCCCGAAGAACTGGCCGAATTCGCCCGGCGCGAAGACATCGGCATCACCGTGGTCGGCCCCGAGGCGCCCCTGGCGGCCGGCGTGGTCGATCTCTTTCGCGAGCGCGGCCTGAAGATCTTCGGCCCCACCAAGGCGGCGGCCCAGCTGGAGAGCTCGAAGGACTACGCCAAGGCCTTCATGATGCGCCACAAGATTCCCACGGCGCGCTACCAGACCTTCACCGACCCGGTGCACGCCCACGCCTACATCGACCAGGAAGGCGCCCCCATCGTCGTCAAGGCAGACGGCCTGGCGGCCGGCAAGGGCGTGGTCGTAGCCATGACGCCGGAAGAGGCCCATGATGCGGTCGACGCCATGTTGGGCGGCAATTCGCCGGGCGACGGTGCGCTCGGCGCGGGCGGGGTCTCCAACCAGTCTCGCGTGGTCATCGAAGAATTCCTCACAGGCGAAGAAGCCAGCTTCATCGTCATGAGCGACGGCCGCAATGTGCTGACCATGGCCACCAGCCAGGACCACAAGCGTCTGCAGGACAACGATGTGGGCCCCAATACCGGCGGCATGGGTGCCTACTCGCCGGCACCCATCGTCACGCCGGCGCTGCACAACCGCATTCTGAAGGAAGTCATCCTGCCCACCATCAACGGCATGGCGGCAGACGGCATTGTCTACACCGGTTTCCTGTATGCGGGTTTGATGATAGGCCCGGGCGAAGACGCCACGCGCCCGCTCAAGACGCTGGAATTCAACTGCCGCATGGGCGATCCCGAAACCCAGCCCATCATGATGCGCGTCAAGAGCGATTTGTTCGACGCCATCGAGCACGCCGTGGAAGGCACGCTCGACCAGGCCGATATCGTGTGGGATCGCCGCACCGCGCTGGGCGTGGTCATGGCCGCGCACAATTATCCGGGCACGCCGCGCTCGGGCGACGTCATCAGCGGCCTGCCCGCCGCGGCCGAAGACTGCATGGTCTTTCATGCCGGCACCACGCTGGAGAACGGCACGCTAAAAACGTCCGGCGGACGCGTACTCTGCGTGACAGCCCTGGGCGACTCGGTGCGCATGGCGCAGGACCGCGCCTACAAGGCCGTGTCGGCCATCCAGTTCGACGGCGCCCAATACCGCAGCGACATCGGCTGGCGCGCGCTCAAGCCTTCGCAACAGCGCAAATGAGCACCCTGCCCGGCTCGCTGGATGCCGCTCCCGTGCGCGACTACCTGCTGAATCTACAGGCCCGCATCGTCACCGCGCTGGAGCAGGCCGGCGGCGACCCCTTCCGCGCCGACGACTGGCAGCGCCCCGAAGGGGGCGGCGGCATGTCGCGTCTGATCGAAGGCGGCCAGCTGCTCGAACGCGGCGCGGTGCTGTTCTCGCACGTCAGCGGCGCGCATTTGCCGGCTTCGGCCAGCGCGCACCGGCCCGAGCTGTCCGGCCGATCCTGGGAAGCCATGGGCGTGTCCATGGTTCTGCACCCGCGCAACCCCTATGTGCCCACCACACATATGAACGTGCGCCTGTTCCGCGCGCTGGCTCGGCCCGGCCACGACGAGAGCGACGTCTTCTGGTTCGGCGGCGGGCTCGATCTCACGCCCTATTACGCATTCGAAGACGACGCCCGCCACTTCCACGGCGTCTGCCGCGATGCGCTCGCCCCGTTCGGCGCCGATTACTATCCGCGCTACAAGCGCTGGTGCGACGACTACTTCTTCCTCAAGCACCGCGGCGAAGCGCGCGGCATAGGCGGAGTGTTCTACGACGACCTCTGCGAACCGGGCTTCGACGCCTCGTTCGCCCTGACCCGCGCGGTGGGCGACTGCTTTCTGAACGCCTATCTGCCCATTGTCGAGCGCCGATGTAAAACGCCCTATGGCGAGCGTGAGCGCGCCTTCCAGGCCTACCGGCGCGGCCGCTACGTAGAATTCAACCTGGTCTACGACCGCGGCACGCTCTTCGGCCTGCAGTCGGGCGGACGCACTGAATCCATCCTGCTCTCCATGCCGCCCACGGCCGACTGGCGCTACGACTACCAACCCGAGCCGGACACGCCCGAAGCCCGGCTGCAAAACTTCCTCGTCCCGCGAGACTGGATATAAATCGAGCATGGCTAAGCGCATCGGCCTCCTGGGCGGCAGCTTCGACCCTGTGCACGAAGCTCACACAGGCCTGGCCCTGACGGCCCTGCAGACCCTCGCGCTCGACGAAGTCCAGCTCATCCCGGCCGCCGCTCCGTGGCAACGCGGCAATCTGAAGGCCGCTCCCGAGCATCGTCTGCGCATGCTCCAAATCGTCGCCGCCAAGCATCCGGGCCTCACGACCAACGCCATCGAGATCGAACGCGGCGGCGCCACGTATACGGTGGATACCCTGCGCGCCCTGCCCGCCGGCCCGCATTACATCTGGCTGTTGGGCGCCGATCAACTGACCAATTTCTGCACCTGGCGCGCATGGCAGGAAATCGCCGAACGCGTCGCCCTGGCGGTGGCCGTGCGGCCCGGCACGCCGCTGCGTGCGCCCGACGATCTGGCCGCCTGGCTTGCCGCCCATGGCCGCGCACTGGAACAGCTCCCTTTCCAGCCCATGGACATTTCCGCCTCCGACATCCGCGCGCGTCTGGCCGTGGGCGCCACGACCCTGGGCCTGCTCGACCCAGATGTGGCGGCCTACATCGCCGCGCATCACCTCTACACCTAGACCCGACCGAACCATGGACATACAAAAACTACAACGCGCCGTCATCGACGCCCTTGAAGACGTCAAGGCGCAAGACATCAAAGTCTTCAACACCACGCACCTGACCAGCCTGTTCGACCGCGTCATTCTGGCCAGCGCCACGTCCAACCGCCAGACTCGCGCGCTGGCTGCCAGCGTCGCCGACCGCGGCCGCGCGCTCAAGCTCACCGGCATCACGATCGAAGGCGAGGACACCGGCGAATGGGTCGTCGTCGACCTGGGCGACATCGTCGTCCACGTCATGCAGCCCGCCATCCGCCAGTACTACAACCTGGAAGAGATCTGGGGCGACAAGCCGGTGCACGTGAAGCTGCTGCCCGAGTCGTCGCGGCCTGCGATGGGTGGGATGATAGAGCGCGGGGACGACCTGAGTCTTTAAGACGCCGAGGCGGCCAACCGCAGCCCACCGGGCGATCATCGGAACTCCCGCAGTCCTGTCGACGGCGTTTTAAGACCTCAACAAGCACCTGGAGTCAGAGGAACCCAACCCGATGAAGCTCATCATCCTCGCGGTAGGCACCCGCATGCCCGATTGGGTCCAGACCGCTTGGGACGACTACGCCAAGCGCCTGCCCGCCGACTGCGCCCTCGAACTGCGCGAAATCAAACCCGAGCCTCGCACCTCCGGCAAGACCTCCGCCCAGATGATGGCCGCCGAAGCCAGGCGCATCGAAGCCGCCCTGCCCGCCAACGCGCTGCGGTTGGCGCTCGACGAGCGCGGCCGCGACCTCACCACCATGGCGCTCTCCAAACAGCTGGAACAATGGCGCTCCGATGGCCGCGACGTCGCCTTTCTCGTGGGCGGCCCCGACGGCCTGGACGCTGCGTTGAAAACCTCCTGCGACGGCATGCTGCGGCTGTCCTCGCTCACCCTGCCGCACCCCATGGTGCGCGTACTGCTGGCCGAACAGCTCTATCGCGCGTGGGCCATCATGACCCATCACCCATACCATCGCGCATGAGCAACGCCCCCCGCCTCTATCTGGCCTCGGCCAGCCCGCGCCGCCGCGAACTGCTGCTGCAGATCGGCCTTGCGCACGAAGTCCTGCTCGCGCCGGCACCGCCCGGCGACGACGAGCCGCAGCTGCTCGGAGAAAGTCCCGCCGACTACGTGCTGCGAACCGCCCGCGAGAAAGCCGAGCGCGGCTGGGCCTGGATGCTGAGCCGCGGGATGACCGTCCTGCCCGTGCTCGCGGCCGACACCACCGTGATTCTCGACGGCGCCGTGTTGGGCAAGCCCACCGATCGGGCGGACGCGCTGCGCATTTTGCAATGCCTTTCGGGCACCACGCACGAAGTCCGCACCGCCGTCGCGCTGGCCGCGCACGGACACCGGTACGACGCGGTGTCCGTCACGCAGGTCACCATGCGCGCGACGACGGCCTCGGAGCGCGAGCGCTACTGCGACAGCGGCGAACCCTATGGCAAGGCGGGCGCCTACGGCATTCAGGGTTTGGCCAGCGTGTTCATCGAACGCATCAACGGCAGTTACAGCGGCGTGATGGGACTGCCTTTGTACGAAACGGCGGGCTTGCTTGCCCAGGGCGGCATCGCGCTGCCCTGAGAGACGGCGCGGGTGCCGGCGTAGCCGATTTGTAATAAGCTCAGTGCTATGGAGCAATTCCGGCCCACCTCGCACGCCTCGACGGCGCCGGCGCAGTCCAGCCTGCCCCCGTCCGTCACCGCGCCTAGCTGGCGCCAATCGCTTCTGGGCAAAACGGTTCTGTTTCTGCTGGGCGCCGTTCTGCTGGCCTACGGCATCGGCGCCGGCATCGGCTTTATCGTTGTAGAGCGCATTTCGCGCGACCAGTGGGTGGATCTGGCCACCATCGACACCCAGATCTCCACCGCCGCCATACGCAGCGTCTATACCTTCGTTACGGTGCAGAATGATCGCGATGGACGCGTCACCCGCATCGTTTCCGACACGCCGCTGGGCGACGAAGCGTCCATTCTGCAGACCGGATTCAGCCCGATCGACGTCCTGGCGCTGGCATCCGCACAAACCTTGAACAACGTCTGGCTGCTGCACTATCAGCCTGGCAAGGCGCCGGGCTACACCCTGGTCAGCGCCGACGACGGATCGGGCGCGCAAAATAGGCTGGCGTCCGGCGCACGGCAAGCCTCATTGACGCTGCGAGAACTGGCGCAACCCTACACCGGCTTCGTCCGCATCGACGGCCATGAATACTTCGTCAACGCCATCCCCATCGTCACGCGCATGGGCAAGCCGACGGGCGCGCTCATCTCCAGCATCGGCACTCGCGAGCAACTCTACCGCACACGCAACACCCTCATCCATAATGCCCTGCTGGTGCTCGTGGCCGTGCTGCTGGCAGCCACCCTGATCATCATCTGGGTCCTGCGCCGCCTGTTCGGCCCCGTTCCTGCGCTGATTCGTTCGCTCATCGGCATGGCGCAGGGCGACACCCAAACCGTCGCGCCCCACCAGGACAGGCGCGACGAAATCGGCCAGCTTGCCAACGCCATCGAAACCCTGCGCAAAGCCGCCGTCGAACGCGAGCAGCTTCTCTCTCTCAGGGAAACCGCCATACGGCTGGACCATATGGCGCATCACGACCCGCTGACCGGCCTGCCCAATCGGGCCTACCTCGATCGCGTCCTGACGCGCATGATCGAAGGCTTGCCGTCGGGCGTGCGCTTCAACGTCATGCTGTTCGATCTGGATCATTTCAAGCCGGTCAACGACAGCTACGGCCATGCCACGGGCGACGCCCTGCTCGTGGCGGTGGGCGACCGCCTGAACCTGCTGCTCGGTCCCGACGACCTGGCCGTGCGTCTGGGCGGCGACGAATTCGTCGTGGTTCAGCGTGCAGTGCGCGACGCACGGCTGGAGGCCGCCAGGCTGGCCGAACGCATACTCGAAGCCTTGCTGCGGCCTTTTCTTATCGACGGCCTCGCATTGAACATCGGCACGAGCATAGGCATCGCGCTTGCGCCCGAGGACGGCGACAATGCCCACGATCTGCTCAGGCACGCCGATGCGGCGCTTTACGCGGCCAAGAACGCCGGGCGCGGCCGCTATCTTTTCCATGAATCCCGCACACCCGGACAGACGTGGCTCGGCGCGCCCACGCATTGAGACCATGCCGAATCTTTCCATGACCACAGCGCATAGCCTGCCCTCCCGGACTTCCGTAAATCCGACCCCGCGCCGGTCCGTCTGGCGGCGCTGGCTGGGCCTGGCCTGCGCCGGCATGCTGCTCGGCGCGCCGCTCGCGCCGGCGCAGGCCGCCGACACGCTGGCCAGAATCGCCGGTACGCACCGCATTGTCATCGGCTACCGCCACAGCGGGCCGCCGTTTTCGTTCACCGACAACGGCCAGGTCGTAGGCTATGCCATCGACATCTGCCAGATTGTCGTCAAAGACTTAGCCAGGCAGCTCAATCTGAATCGCATCGACATCGTTTACAAGCCGGTAGACACCGCATCCCGCTTCATCCAGGTCAACAACGGCAGCATCGACATGGAGTGCGCCACGACCACCAACACCGCCGCGCGCCGCAAGCAGGCCGAGTTCTCGTACCCCTATTTCTTCACCACGACCAACTTCGTCGCCAAGAAGAGTGCGGGGCTGAACACCATCGCCGATCTGGCCGGACACACCGTCGCGGCCACCTCGGGCACCAGCGACCTGGATCAGCTCAACAGCGTCAATAAAAAGCGCGATCTGCACATTCTCGTGGTGCTGCGCCGCACGCACGGCGAGGCCTTCCGCCTGGTCCAGACCGGACAGGCCTCGGCCTTCGTGATGGATCACAGCATCCTGGCAGGCCTGGTCGGCAGCTCCAGCGACCCGGGCGATTACGTCATCTCGCAAGACGCGTTCAGCGAGCCCGAGCCTTACGGCATCGTCATGCCGGCCGGCGACCTCGCCTTCAAGAACGCAGTCAATCGGGCTTTGAGCGCCCTGTATGCCAGCGGCGAAATCGACCGCATCTACAAGAAGTGGTTCGTGGAGCCCGTCGCGCCGAATGGCTACAGCCTCAACCTTCCCATGTCGCCCACACTGCGCGACTGGATCACCAAACCGCGCGAATACCGGAATTGACCGGGGCCATACACACCATGCGTTTGTTCACGTTCGCGACATACCGGCATCTGGGCCTGGTCCTGGCGGCAGCGCTGCTGGCGACCGGTACGTCGCTGGCCCAGCCCGTCGCCTCCACGCTCGATCGCATACGCCAGACGGGAGTGCTGCGCATCGGCTACGACGGGCACGAGCCGCCCTTCGACTATATCGACCCGGACGGCAAGGTCGTGGGTTATTCGATCGAGTTATGCAATAGGGTGGCCGACGCCTTGCGCATTCAGCTCTCCCTGCCCAAGCTCGATATCCAGTATGAACAGGTTTCCTATCACGACCGCATTCAAGACATCGCCAGCGGCGCGATCGACATCGAGTGCGGCACCAGCACGATCACCCCGCAACGCCTCGCCAGCGTGGCTTTCGCTCCCAGCCATTTCATCACCGCCTCGCGCTATGCGTCGCTCGCATCGGACTCGCTGCGCTCGATCGAGGACCTGCACGGCAAGAGCGTGGCGGTCGTAAGGGGCACGAACAATGTCAGCGACATCGCCCGGCTCAATCGCCAGCGCCGGCTCAATCTGTCCATCCTCGTCGTCGCCAGCAGTCAGGTGGCCTTCGACATGCTCGCGCAAGGCAAGGTAAGCGCCTTTCCCATGGACGACGTGCTGCTGCGCACGATGATCTACGCCTCGGGGCAGCCCGACCGATACGCGATCTCACGCGACTCGCTGGCGCCGCCCCTGCATTACGGATTCATGATGCGCCGAGACGATCCGCAGTTTGCCCATGCCGTGGATGCGGCCCTGCGCCGAATCTATGCCGGCCCGGATATGCAGGCCATCTACGACCGATGGTTCAACGCTCCGCTGCCGGGTCTGGGCGTCGACCTGCACTTGCCCATGAGCCCGATCATGCGCAATATGTTCTCCCGGGCCGAGTCGGGGACGCAATAACTGCAAAAAAGCGCAAAGAATCGGCGGCGCCGCGGCGCGGTAACAATTCTTGCGCGATTGGGCAGCTATGATGGCTGCATAGTATTCTCACTGAAGAGGAGCCCGCATGGATATTTCACCCGGCGCCATGGCCAATCTGGCCTTGAGCATGCAGTCGGCCAACACCAATGCCTCCGTGGATACGCTCATGTTGCGCAAGAGCCTGAACATCGCATCCAGCGAAGTCAGCGCTCTCATGCAATCGGCGCCCAAGTTGGCGACCTCGGGCACCCTGGGTACGCAAATCAATACCTACGCCTGATCACACGGCCTGCTGATTGCAAAAAAGCGATGCCCCCGGCATCGCTTTTTTTATTTCCCCTCGCCTATTCGGACGATGTCGAGAACATGCTCTTGCGCAGGCGCTCGCGATGGAACTCTTCGTCGAACAATTCCAGCGAGGGTTTGACCAGGTCGCTGCGCGCGACCAGCCCCACCAGCCGGCGCGCCTGCGCGTCCTGCACCACCGGCAAACGCTCCACGCCGTGCACCGCCATACGCGTGGCGACGATGCGGCAGGTTTCTTCGGGCAATGCCACGAGCGGGACGTTGGCGCCGAACAGATCGGCAATCGTCGCCACCCCGCCGGACTGGCCCGCCAGCAGCGCCTCCCGGTCGAGCATGCCGACCAGCGCGCCGTCATGCACCACGGGAAAGGCGCGATGGTTCTGCGTCGGCCCGAAATAATCCTGCAGGACCTGGCTCAGTGACTGCGTCGCTTCGATGGTGCGTACCTGGCGCGTCATGACCTCCTGCACCGAATAGCGTTCGAGCGGGTCGACCGTGTATTCGCGGTAAATATGGAAGCCGCGGCGCGCGATCTTCTCGGTCAGGATGGAGCGCGGCATCGTCAGCACGACAAAACCGTACGATACGATCGACGCCAGCATGACCGGCAGGAAGGCGTTGGCGCTGTGGGTGAGCCCGAAGGCGAAGGTGATCGCCGTGAGCGGCGCGCCCAGCACGCCGGACAGCGTGGCCGCCATGCAGACCAGCGGCCACAGCGCCGCGTCGCCGCCCGGCAGAACGGGACCGAGCACCGCGCCCAGACCCGCGCCCATCATCAGGAGCGGGGCCAGCACCCCGCCCGATGTGCCCGAGCCTAGCGCCACGACCCAGATCACGGCTTTGACGATCAGGATCGCCAGCACCACGCCGATGGCCAGATGGTTGTGCAGCAGATCGCCGATGACGTCATAGCCCACGCCCAGCGCGCGAGGCTGGAAATAGCCGCCCAGCCCCACCGCGAGGCCGCCGATGGCCGGCCACCACATCCAATGCACGCGCAGGTGCGCGAACAGGTCCTCGACTTTGTACAGCGCCATCGACAGCGAACGCGCCAGTACGCCGCACAACAGACCCGCCAGAATGCACGAAATCAGTGCGGGCAAGGTTACCGGCCCGGTCTGCACCGGGAACAGCGGGCCGGTGCCCATGAATGTGCCGCGCAGAAAAGCGGCCACCGCGCAAGCCACCGCGACGGGCAGCATGCTGCGCGGCCGCCACTCGAACAGCAGCAGCTCGACGGCCAGCAGCAGGGCCGCCACCGGCGTGCCGAAGACGGCCGTCATGCCGGCCGCGGCGCCCGCCACCAGCAGCGTCTTGCGCTCGGCGGACGTCAGCTTGACGAACTGAGCCAGGAGCGAACCGATGGCGCCGCCCGTCATGATGATGGGGCCTTCCGCGCCGAACGGCCCGCCGCTGCCGATCGCGATGCCCGAGGACAGCGGCTTGAGCACCGCCACCTTGGACGACACCCGGCTCTTGGAGAAGAGGATGGCTTCGATGGCCTCGGGGATGCCGTGGCCGCGGATCTTGTCCGAGCCGAAGCGCGCCATCAGGCCGACGATCAGCCCGCCGATGGCCGGAACGACGATCACCTTCCAGCCCAGCGTGTTTTCGGCCGGCGAACGGTTGACCAGCGAAAAGGTGTGAAAGAAGAAAACATTAGTGAAGAAATAAATCAGGTCCAGCAGCAGCGCGGCGGCTATCGTGGCCAGTATGGCGATGACGCAGGCCATTCCGATGATCCGGAACAGGGTTGCGTCGGTAGCGAAGTCGCGCCGATGTTTTAGGGTGCTCATGAATATCACTTGGCTTGAGGAATCTTGAAAGCGCGACCGAAGGCGGACAGCTCGTTCTGGTGCTGCGCGGCCAGGCTCGCAACCAACTGGTCGCCTTGCCGCGTGAGATGCACCTCCACCTGGCGCGCATCGGCGCTGCTCGGGCGGCGCACGACCAGGCCGGCCTCTTCGCAGCGCGTGATCAAGGCCACGGTACCGTGCGGGGCGGCCTGCAATCGTTCCGCCAGCTCGCCCACCGTGGCCCATTCGCGGCCTGGATAGCCTTTGATGTGCAGCATCAGCAAGTATTGCAGCGGCGTAATGCCCTGCGCATGTGCCAAGTCTTCGGAGACACGCAGGAAACGGCGCAGGTGATAGCGAAATTCGGACAGCGTCTCGAAGTCTTGCTTGTCCAGTTCCGAAGGCGCCGGCTCATCTTTGGACGGGGATTCTCTACGCAGCATTTATATATCATAACATGATATATTTTCGATAAACGGTGCCAATTCAGGCCAAACCGATTACACGCCGGACGGCTGCGCCTAGACGCCTACCATCCCGGCGCCCCCCCGTAACGACCCTGATTCTATTGGCGGCGGCGGGACCGTAACATCGAAGCCCCACCTTCTATGGAATCGGCCCCATGAAACGCCTTGCCCTCGCCGCCTGCGCCAGCGTTCTGGCGCTCTCTCAATCGCCGGCCATGGCGCAGTCCGCGCCCGCGCCCGCGCCCGCCGCCGCCCCGGCCGCCATGCCTGCGTCCACGCTGGACAAGGTCATGCAAAGCCACACGCTGCGCGTTTGCACGCCGGGCGACTACAAGCCCTTCAGTTTTATGTCCTCCCCTGGCCAGTTCGAAGGCCTGGACGTGGACCTGATGGGGTCGCTGGCCGCCGCGATGGGCGCCAAGCCTCAGTTCGTCAAGACCACCTGGGCCAATCTGCTGCCCGACTTCGCCGCCGGAAAGTGCGACGTCGCGGCGGGCGGCATCTCGATTTCGCTGCCGCGCCAGCAGCACGTGTATTTCAGCACGGGCTACATGGTCAACGGCAAGACACCCATCACGCTGTGCAAGAACGCAAAGAAATACCAGACCATCGCGCAGATCAACAAGCCCTCGGTGCGCGTCATCTACAACCCGGGCGGCAGTAACGAGACCTTTGCGAAGACCAAACTGCCCAACGCCAAGCTCATCGAGAACAAGGACAACCTCACGATCTTCGACGAGATCCTCAAAGGCCATGCCGACGTGTTCGTGACCGAAGGCGCGGAAGCCATCGTGCAAAGCAAGCTGCACCCGGGCCTGTGCGCCGTGAACCCTGGCAAACCGCTGCAATACGGCGAGATGGGCTATATGCTGCCCAGCGGAGACGAGGTGTTCAAGCGCTTCGTCGATCAATGGCTGCATCTGGCCAAGGCCAGCGGCGAATATGCGCAGATCAGCGCCAAGTGGCTGGGCAAATAGACCGGGACGCACGCAGAGCGCGGCCGCGCGTGGGATGATGCAGGCTCAGAGTTCCACGCGCGCGCCCAGCTCGATGACACGGTTCGAGTTCAGCTTGAAATAGGCGGCGACATTGCCGATGTTGTGCGCCATGGCGCCGTAAAGGCGCTCGCGCCACACCGCCATGCCCTTGCCGCCCGTGGCCACCACGGTGGCATGGCTGAGAAAATACGACACCTGGGCAGGATCGACGTTCAGGCCCATTTCGGCGCAGTCGAACAAGGCTTGAGGCAAGTTGGTCGCATCCTTGAACCCGTAGGCCACGACGATGCGATAGCAATTGTGGCCCAGCACCGTGATCGCCACGCGCTCCTCCACCGGCACGTAAGGCACATCCAGACTGGCAACGTGCACGAACAGGACGCGCTCGTGCAGCACGTGGTTATGCTCCAGGTTGTTGACCAGCGCGTGCGGCACGCCGTCGGGGTCGATGTTCAGGAACACAGCTGTGCCGGGAACGCGGATCGTCTTTTTTTCGAGCAGGCAATCCAGGTACTGCTCCAGCGGCATCGTGCCGGCATGGCTGCGGGCTTCCTGCACCATGAGCTGACGGCCGCGGTGCCAGGTGCACATCACCGTGAACATGATCATGCCCAGAAGCAGCGGGAACCAGCCGCCTTCGATGAACTTGAGCAGATTGGCCGAAAAGAACAACGCGTCGATCACGAGGAAGAAACAGGTGGACAGGACGCACACCAGCCAGTTGTAGCCCCAGGCATAGCGCACCACGTAAAACGTCAGGAAGGTGGTGATCATCATCGTGCCGGTCACCGCGATGCCATAGGCTGAACCCAGCGCGGTCGACGAGCCGAAGCCAAGCACCGCGCCGATCACCGCGATCAGCAGCAGCCAGTTGATCGCAGGCACGTAGATCTGGCCGATCTCGCGCTCGGACGTATAAACGATGCCCATGCGCGGCATGAAGCCCAGCTGCATGGCCTGCTTGGTCATCGAGAACGCACCGCTGATCACCGCCTGCGATGCGATGACGGTCGCCACGGTGGCCAACACGACCATCGGAAACAGCGCCACGTCGGGGAACAGATGAAAGAAGGGATTGCTCACGGCCTTGGGATCGACCAGCAGCAAGGCGCCCTGCCCCAGATAATTGAGCGCCAGCGCCGGAAGCGCCAGCAGGAACCACGATAGACGAATGGGCTGCGCGCCGAAGTGGCCCATATCGGCATACAGCGCTTCTGCGCCGGTCAGCGCAAGCACCACCGAGCCGAGCGATACGAACGCGAGCCAGCCGTTGCGCCACAGAAATTCCAGCCCCATGAAGGGATTGAAGGCGAGCAGAATGCCCGGCGAGCGGCCGATGTTCATGATGCCCGATACGGCAACCACCGCGAACCACAGCACCATGACGGGGCCAAACACCGCGCCAATGCCGGCCGTACCGCGCCGCTGCACGAGAAAGAGGGCGATCAGCACGGCGAGCGCGATCGGCACCACGAAAGGCTTGAGGCTCGGCGCCGCCACCTCCAGGCCTTCGACTGCGCCCAGCACCGAGATGGCGGGGGTGATGACGCCGTCGCCATAGAACAGCGCCGCGCCGAAAACGCCGAGCAGCAACAGACCGTTGCGCAGCCGAGGCTGGTCCATCACCGAGCTGGACGCCAACGCCAGCAGGGCCATGATGCCGCCCTCGCCGTGGTTGTGGGCCCGCATGATCAACGTTACGTATTTGAGCGACACCACGACCATCAGCGACCAGACGATCAGCGACACGATGCCCAGCACGTTGGCACGGTCGGCGGCCAACCCGTGGCTGGGATCGAACACCGTACTCATCGTATACAGCGGGCTGGTGCCGATGTCGCCGAACACGATGCCGATGGCGGCCAGCGCGAGTTTGCTCACGGAGCCATGGCAGACGGGGCGTTCGCCTCCGATTCGGGCTTGCTGGCTTTGCGGGGATTTCATAAGCGTCCCTTTCTTTGAATAGCACCGGCCTTACGGGGCACAGCGTACCTAAAAAAAAGGGTCGCCAGGTAATTATTTCGACTTGCGATGAATGTCGTGAGTAACGAAACCCAGGCCGTTCGCAGGCGGCTCCAGGCCGTTCCTGACCGCCAGCGTCCTGCGGATGTCGGCCAGGCCGGCGGCCCAGTGTTCTCGCATCGTCGACAAGCCGAACTGGTAATCCTTGTAGTGGTTTTCGTAGGCCTTTTCCTGATAGATCAGGTGCTGAACGTTGTATTTCTTGGCGCACGCCATCTGCTGGGCTTCGACGCACCAGGAGTCGGACTTGCGCCGCGCCGGCGGGACCTGCTCGAGCAGCTTGTGCAGCATGTTGCGATAGCGCTGCTCGCGCTGCATCATGTCGGTGATCTGGCGCGTGCGGCTGGAATACTGGACATCTTTCTGACGTTCGGCGACCTCGGCCATCGAATGCGGCAGCGGCCCGCGCGCGCTCCATAGGTCTACCTGGAAGGCCAGCGTATCGCGGCGCGGCTGAGCGTCCAGCACTTCCTGCAGCGGCGTATTCGACACCAGGCCGCCGTCCCAGTAATACTCGCCGTCGATCTCGACCGGAGCAAACGCGGGCGGCAGCGCGCCCGACGCCATGAAATGCTCGGGCCGGAGCGCCATGCGCGCATTGTCGAAATAGATCAGATTGCCGGTGCCCACGTTGACCGCGCCGACCGAGACCCTGATGTCGCCCGAATTGATGCGGTCGAAGTCGCAGAGTTCGAGCAGCGTGTCGCGCAGCAGCGAGGTGTCGTACCAGCTGACCTTGTCCGGATGATTCTCGACGCCGGGCAAAGGCGGCGGAAAGCGCGGCACGAAAAACCCTTCCTGCCCTTGCAGCACGGCGCTTGCGGCCTGCGTCGCGGTAAAAAATGCGCGAAACTGATCGATGCTGTTGTCGAACAGCGCCATCTCGAACAGCGCCGGCAGCGCAGGAAAGACCGCCGGCTGGCAGATCCGCTCCCAGAACGCACGCAGCCGCTCGACGCGATGCCTGGGCGCATTGCCGGCGATCAGCGCGGTGTTGAGCGCGCCGATCGAGATGCCGGCGATCCAGTCCGGAGGCAGACCCGCTTCGTGCAATCCTTCGAACACGCCCGCCTGATACGAGCCCAGTGCGCCGCCGCCCTGCAGCACCAGCGCGACGACTTCATAAGGCAGCGCAGCGCGGTCGACGGTTGACGTGCCGGTCTTGGGGCGCGCCGCCGTCATTGCATATACCAGCCGTGGCTGACGACGAAGGACTGCCCGGTCAGCGCCGCGCTCGGGAACGCGGCCAGGAACACGGCCGTCTGCGCGATATCCTGCACCGTGGTGAAGACGCCGTCGACCGTATCGCCCAGCATTACTTTCTTGATCACGTCTTCTTCGCTGATGCCCAGTTCCTTGGCTTGCTCCGGGATCTGCTTGTCGACCAGCGGCGTACGCACGAAACCCGGACAAATGACATGCGAGCGCACATTGTGTTTGGCACCCTCCTTGGCCAGCACCCGAGCCAGGCCGAGCAGCGCGTGCTTGGCCGCCACATAGGCGGATTTCAGCGGCGAGGCCTCGTGCGAATGCACCGAGCCCATGTAGATCACCACGCCGCCGCGATCGCCCTTGTACATGTGCTTGAGTGCGGCCTTGGTGGTAAGGAAGGCGCCGTCGACATGGATGGCCTGCATCTTCTTCCAATCGGAGAACGCGAAGTTTTCGATCGGGTTGATGATTTGAATGCCGGCGTTCGATACCAGGATGTCGACCGAGCCGAACGCCGCGGCGACCGCATCGATGCCGGCATTGACCGCGTCTTCGCTGGTCACGTCCATCGCGATGCCCATAGCCTTGCCCCCAGCCTGCTTGATCTGGTCCGCGACGGCGTTGGCCCCGTCGAGATTCAGGTCGGCGATCGCGACCGCCGCGCCCGCCTTGGCGAACTCGAGCGCGATTTCCTTGCCGATGCCGCTTGCGGCGCCCGTGACGATCGCGGTTTTGCCAGTCAGATTGGCCATGGTCGAATCTCCTTCGCTAGTGAAAAATAAAACGGCTTATCCAGCCAGATAATCGTGAACCACCTCGCCCAGCCCGAGCGTCAGGTCGGCGACCAGATGGCGGGCCTCGACGACTTCCAGCACCGGCAGATCGGCCACGGGCGCGAGCGCATGCGGCGCAAGCTGCAGCGATGCGGGGCCTGACCAGGCGCCTTTCATCACGATGTCTTTCATATAGTAGCGAACCAGCTCGCAGATGCGCGGCGAGCCGTCGACGTGAGGAATGATCTTGAGCAGGAAATTCGGCCCCGACAGACGCTTCTGCTGCGCGGCGAGATCGAGTTCGCGGTGCTTGTAACCCATGGTGCCGGTCGCCACGCGCACCTCGCCGTAGTTCAGGGTGCCCAACAGATGATCGGTATCGACGTGCAATGTCGGCGAAGCAAGCTTCTTCGGAAACCCCCACAACTCGCGGCCGCCCGCGATAGGCGGGTGATCGTCGAGGTACATCGCCAGCGTGTAGCCTCCCGCCTGCCCGTTGAACTCGACCGGAATCACCTGGCCGGATTCGGTGTAGTCGCCAAAGCCGGTCGAATCGGCCATGCGGATGAATTCGTAATGAACCAGCGGATCCGTGATCGTCAACGGTTCGGGCACGACCTGGCGCAGGCGATCCGGATCGGTCCGATACGTGATGATCATGAATTCGCGACCGACGAAGCGGTAGGGCCCCATGGGAAACGCGGGGCTGGTGAGAGGCATCGCAAACGCCCGAGCCAGCACATCACTTTGCTTCATGCGAGACCCTCCTTGATTCGTGTTGTGGACCAAGCCTCTATCCTAATGCCGTAATTGCAAGCCCGCGCCCATATTGCAATTCCTTGAAACGATATGACTGTTCATCATGTACGACATGATTGTGCGACGTCATATATCTCCGCATGCATGAAGGCATCACGAAACTGTCGTTGGGTTTGATAGCCGGCTCACCTAAAGTTCGAGCCTATGCACAACTTCGCTTTCATCATTGCGGGCTTCGGCGTAGGCCTGACCGTCGGCCTCACCGGTGTAGGCGGCGGATCACTCATGACGCCCGTGCTCGTTTTCTTTTTCGGCATGAAGCCGTATCTGGCCGTGGGCACGGACCTGCTCTTCGCGGCCCTCACCAAATTGAGCGGCACGGTGAGCCTGGCGCGCCGGCGCATGATTCCCTGGCGCGTGGTGGCGCAGCTCTGCGCCGGCAGCATCCCGGCGGCGCTGGCCTCTCTGTGGTTTCTGGACCGCCTGGGGGCCGATAGCGCGGCCGCGCAGCGCATCATGACCACGGCATTGGGCGGCGCCTTGCTGCTCACGGCCGCGGCCACACTCTACAGAGCAATCGCGTTTTCCAGGCATGCTTCGCCGCGCGGGCCCGAACCCGCGACGGCCCGGCAAGCCGCATCGGTCACGCGTGCGCGCCACGGCAGTCTGCCCGTGCTGCTGGGCGCCGTCATCGGCGTGCTGGTCACCTTCACTTCCGTCGGCGCGGGCGCGATCGGCGTGACAGTGCTGATGATGATTTTTCCGGCACTGCCGCTGCCGCGCATCGTCGCGGCAGACATCGCTTACGCCGTGCCGCTCACGCTCGTCGCCGGCCTGGGACACGCCACGCTGGGCACGGTGAACTGGCCGCTCCTGGGCCTGCTCCTGACGGGCTCGCTGCCCGGCATCTGGCTGGGCACGCGCCTGGTCGCGCGCACCCACGAGCGCGCCCTGCGCGCCGGGCTGTCGGTGCTGCTCGTGCTGGCGGGCGCCAAACTCATTTCCATCTAGACACATCCATGAACACGCAAAGCCCGATCTCGCAACGCAACGCGCCTGCCAAGGCCCCGGATCTGTACGCGCGCGCCAGCGACAACCATGCCGAAAAACTGGCCGCGACCAAGGTGCTGCTGCGCCACGCGGCTGAGCACGCGCGCGCGCGCGGCCAGGTCGTGCAAGCCTCCAGTCTGGGCGCGGAAGACGTGGTCATCACCCACCTCATCGACGCGCTCGCGCTGGAGATCCCCGTCTTCGTGCTGGAGACCGGCGCGCTGCACCACGAGACGCTGGCGCTGCTCGAACGCACGCAGGCCCGCGCCACGGCGTGCGCGCCCGTTCACGTCTATCGCCCTTCTGTGGAGTCCGTGGTGCATTTCATCCGCGACCATGGCCAGGACGCCATGTACCGCGGCATCGAACTGCGCAAGGCCTGCTGCGATATCCGCAAGATGGAGCCGCTCGCGCGCGCGCTGGCGGGCAAGAGCGGCTGGATCACCGGCCTGCGCCGCGAGCAGTCCAGCGCCCGCGCCGACGTGCCTGCCATCGACGCCGGCGAAGTCCAGACCAAGGGCCTGACCAAGTTCAATCCGCTGGCCGACTGGACCTGGGGCGATGTATGGCACTACATCGCCGAAGAGAACGTGGACTACAACCCGCTGCACGACCAGTTCTATCCCAGCATCGGCTGCGCGCCCTGTACGCGCGCCATCAGCGTGGGCGAGGACTTTCGCGCGGGGCGCTGGTGGTGGGAGAGCGAATCCGCCAAAGAGTGCGGCCTGCACGTGCGCCCCGCCGGGCCGCCCCAAGGGGCTGACGGCTCCGTTGGGCGGCAGCGAACGGCGTGAGCGTGAGGGCCCTCATCTCAAGAAATAACAGGAACCGAAATATGAACGCCCGCGTAGAAATCCCCGTACTGAACCGACTGAGCAATCGCCATCTGGATGCCCTGGAAGAAGAAACCATCTTCATCCTGCGCGAAGTGGCCGCCGCCTTCGAGCGGCCCGCCCTGCTGTTCTCGGGCGGCAAGGATTCGCTGGTCATGCTCAAGTGCGCCGAAAAAGCCTTCGGCGCCGGCCGCATTCCTTATCCGCTGCTCATGATCGACACCGGGCACAACTTTCCCGAGGTCACCGCGTTCCGCGACTTGCGCGCCAGGGAGCTGGGCGCCCGTCTCATTGTGCGCAGCCTGGAAGATTCGATCGCGCGCGGCGCCGTACGCCTGGCTCACCCCGATGAGCCGCGCAATGCTCACCAGTCGGTGACGCTGCTCGAGGCCATCGATGAATTCCGTTTCGACGCCCTGATCGGCGGCGCGCGCCGCGACGAGGAAAAAGCGCGCGCCAAAGAACGCATCTTCAGCCATCGCGACAGCTTCGGCCAATGGCAGCCCAGGGCGCAGCGGCCCGAGCTCTGGACGCTTTTCAACACGCGCATCGCACCCGGCGAACACTTCCGCGTCTTCCCCATCAGCAACTGGACGGAACTGGACGTGTGGCAATACATCGAGCGCGAGAACATCGGCCTGCCCTCGCTCTATTACACCCATGCGCGCCAGGTCGTCGAACGCAAGGGCCTGCTCGTGCCCGTGACCGAACTCACCCCGCCGCGCGAAGGCGAGACCGTCGTCACGCGCGACGTGCGCTTTCGCACCGTGGGCGACATCACCTGCACCTGCCCCGTGCCCAGCCTGGCCGCCACGGCGGGCGACATCGTCATCGAGACGCTGGCGGCCGAAGTCAGCGAACGCGGCGCCACGCGCATGGACGACAAGACCAGCGACGCCTCGATGGAAAAACGCAAGAAAGACGGTTACTTCTGATGAACACGACGAATTCGAACCTTGCCGGCGCCGATCCCGCGCCGGCCGCAACCCACCCCGGCACGGCCCGCTCCGATCATGAATCGGCCCTGAGCTTCATCACCTGCGGCAGCGTGGACGACGGCAAGAGCACGCTTATCGGACGCCTGCTCGTGGACAGCCGCGCCGTTCTGCAGGACCACCTGGCCGGCGTGCAGCGCGCTGGCGAGACCGATCTGGCGCTCCTGACCGACGGTCTTTCCGCCGAGCGCGAGCAAGGCATCACCATCGATGTAGCCTATCGCTACTTCGCCACCGAGACGCGCAAATTCATCATCGGCGACGCGCCGGGCCACGAGCAGTACACGCGCAATATGGTCACCGCCGCGTCGCAAGCCGACGCCGCCGTGGTACTGGTGGACGCCACCAAGCTCGACTGGCGCGACCCTGCCCTCGCCCTGCTGCCGCAGACGCGCCGCCACAGTCTGCTGGCGCATCTGCTGCGCGTGCATACGCTGGTGTTCGCCGTCAACAAGCTGGACGCGGTCGAAGATCCCGCCCTGGCTTTCGACCACATCCGCTCCCGTATCGGCGCCTTCGCGCACGAGGCGGGCATCCACGCCCAGGCCATCGTTCCCGTCTCGGCCCTGAAAGGCTGGAACGTGGTGGACGCCCGGCCGGGGTGGTGCGGCTACGAGGGTCTGAGCCTGCTGCAGATCCTGGAGCGGCTGCCCAACACCCCGCCCGACGCCGACTTGCCGCCAGCCCTGCCCGTGCAGTGGGTGGAAAAGCCGTATGCCGCGACCGACGCCGGCCAGGGCCGTCGCGTCTTCTGGGGTCGCCTGGCCGCGGGCCGCTTTGCGCCCGGCGCGGCGGTGCAGGTATTCCCCAGCGGGCAGATCGCCACCGTGACCCAGGTGCTGGACCATGCCCGCCGCCCCGCCGCCGTGCCCACGGGCCAGAGCGCGGGCATTGTCCTGGATCGCGAAGTGGACGTCGCTCGCGGCGACTGGCTGGTGGCCGCCCCGCTCAAGGGCGCGGCGGCCGAAGACGACTTCGATACCGCCACCGCGCAATCCGCCTGGCCCGGCCTGCGCGAACTGCGCGCCACCGTCGCCTGGATGGACGACGAACCCCTGGTGGCCGGCCGCGTGTACTGGGCCCTGCACGGTCATCGCTGGGTCAAGGCCAAGGTGCGTCGCGTGGTGCATCACCTGAACATCCACACGCTGGCCGAGGAAGACGATGCGACCGAATTGGCGCCCAACGCCATCGGCCGCGTGGAGCTGCTGCTGCAGGAACCCCTGCCCGCCGCGCCGTTCGCGCGCTCGCGGGTGCTGGGCTCGCTCATTCTCGTCGACACGGCCAGCAACAAGACCGCGGGAGCTGTTCTGGTCGACGCGTAGCCCGACGCGAGACGCCCGGTTCAACAGAATGTAATCCCAATTGGTTTAACTTCTGATCTGCCCCCCAGAATACAATCCCTCCCCATAAATGGGGACATATTTATTCTGGAGCCGCTACACCGAATGGGAGATTCCTCTTGAAGAACAAATCGCTTTGCGCCATTGCCGCGCCCCTGATCGCCGGCCTGGCGCTGTCCATGAACGTCACCGCCGTGTCGGCTGCCGAGAAGACGTCCATCGTCGTCGGCGCCGACACGACCTTCCCGCCCTTCGAAACCGAGGTGAACGGCAAGGTGACGGGCTTCGACATCGACATGATCCGCGCCATCGCCAAGGCCGAAGGCCTGACGGTCACCATCAAGACCCTGCCCTTCAGCGGCCTGATCCCCAGCCTGCAGGCCGGCTCGATCGACGCCGCGGTCGCCGGGATCACGATCAAGACCAGCCGCATGCAAAGCGTCGACTTCAGCGACGCCTACTACAAGTCGGGCCTGTCGGTTCTGGTCAAGGACGACTCCAAGATCACCGGCTTCGGCGATCTGAAAGGTCACGTGGTCGCCACCAAGAAGGCCACCTCGTCGGTCGACTACATGACCTCCCACGGCATCGACCCGCAGTACATCAAACAGTTCCAGGATATCGACAGCGCCTACCAGGCCCTTGAAACCAACGGCGCCGACGCGGTGATCTTCGACAATCCGGTCAACGTCAACTTCAAGACGCAGCACCCGAACGTCAAGACCGTCGGCGCTCTGCTGACCGGCGAGTACTACGGCATCGCCGTGAGCAAAAAGGCGTCCGGCCTGGATGCCAAGATGAACGACGGCCTGGCCAAGATCAAGAAGAGCGGCGAGTATCACCAGCTGTTCGTCAAGTATTTCGGCGGGGACATGAGCGGCGCGGTCGACGGCGTGGAAAAGCCGGCCGACGTGGCGGTGAAAGACTGAGCCTTCACGCGCTCAGTTTGGGTAAAAGCGAAACGCGCGGTGCGGGGCACGCATTGCGCGTTTTCTCTTTGCTCGATGTCCGCGCAAGCTGCGGCATCATCAAGATCATTACAGAAAGACCATAAGGCAAAACTTATGCACGTAATCTGGCAAAACCTGCCGGTCATCCTCGACGGCCTGCGCCTGACGATCCAGTATGCGATCGTGGCCATCGTCCTCATGGTGATCATCGGCCTGATCGCGGCGCTGATGCGCCTGTCGCGTTTCAGCGTCCTGCGGTGGATCTCCTCGGCCTACGTCGAGATCTTTCGCTCCACCCCGCTGCTGGTGCAGCTTTTCTTCATCGTGCTCGGCCTGCCGGCCATTCTGCCGGTCAATGACTGGTTCGGCCAGTTGATGTACCCGATTCTGGCGGCGGCGTTCACGCTCAGCCTGAACGAAGGCGCCTACGTGACCGAGATCGTGCGCGCCGGCATCCTGGGCGTGGACCGCGGGCAGAAAGAAGCCGCGGCGAGCATCGGCATGAACGGCATCCAGACGATGATCCACATCGTGCTGCCGCAGGCGTTCAAGCGCATGATTCCGCCGCTGGTGAATCAGGCGGCCCAGACCGTCAAGGACACCTCGCTGCTGGCCCCCGTGGGCATCATCGAGCTGGTCTACAAAGGCGAAATCGTGATCGCGGCCACCTTCGAATCGTTCAAGATCTGGGGCCTGATCGCCATTCTGTACTTCATCATCATTTTCTCCGTGTCCAAGTGCGCGTCTTATCTGGAGAGGAGGCTGCAAGTTGATAAGCGTTAAAAATCTCCATAAGTCCTATGGCGAGACCGAGATTCTCAAGGGCATCGACAACCACGTCGACGCGCGCGAGGTCGTCGTCGTCATCGGCCCGTCCGGCAGCGGCAAGAGCACTTTTCTGCGTTGCCTGAACGGCCTGGAAGAAGTCACCAGCGGCGAGATCGAAATCGCCGGCATGAAGCTGACCGATCCCAAGACCAACATCCACAAGCTGCGCCAGCACGTGGGCATGGTGTTCCAGCAGTTCAATCTGTTCAAGCACCTGACGATCCTGGAGAACATCACGATCGGCCCGCGCAAGGTCAAGAAGATGTCGGTTGAAGACGCCAACAAGATCGCGCGCGGGTTGCTGGCCAAAGTGGGCCTGTCGAACAAAGAAAGCAGCTTTCCCGACCAGCTCTCCGGCGGGCAGCAGCAGCGCGTGGCGATCGCCCGCGCGCTGGCGATGCAGCCCGACGTGATGTTGTTCGACGAGCCGACTTCCGCGCTCGACCCCGAAATGGTCGGCGAGGTGCTGCAGGTGATGAAAGACCTGGCGCACGAGGGCATGACCATGGTGGTGGTTACCCACGAAATGGGCTTTGCACGCGAAGTCGGGCATCGCGTCATTTTCATGGACGGCGGCTACATCGTCGAGGAAGGCAAGCCGCAGGACATCTTCTCGAACCCGCAGGCCGAGCGCACCAAGAACTTCCTGGCCAAGGTGCTGTAGTTTTGAATACGGGCCGGGGCGTCAGGCGCCCCGCCCGGTTACCGTCCAGGGTCGGCCCGCAGGATCGCTGCCTCGCGGCAAGTCCTGCCGCCCGCGGACACTCCCTCAGCCAAACAATTTGTTCGCCGTCCCGGCGATCAGCTCGCCTTGGTGGCGGGCGCCGGCAAGCTCGATGGCGCTGGGCTGGCGCTGCCCCTGTCCGCCGGCGATCGTCGTCGCGCCGTACGGGGCGCCGCCCACGATTTCGTCCAGCGTCATCTGCCCTTGATGGCTGTATGGCAGGCCGACGATGATCATGCCGAAGTGCAGCAGATTGGTGATGACCGAGAACAGCGTCGTCTCCTGTCCGCCGTGCTGGGTCGCGGTCGAGGTGAAAGCGCCGCCGACTTTGCCGTTCAGGGCGCCGCGCATCCACAGGCCGCCGGCCTGGTCGAGAAACGCGGCCATCTGCGACGACATGCGCCCGAAACGGGTCGGCGTGCCCACGACGATGGCGTCGTAGTCGCCGAGCTCGGCGACCGCCGCCACCGGCGCCTTCTGGTCGAGCTTGAAATGCGAAGCCTTGGCCACCTCCTCGGGTACCGTTTCCGGCACTCGCTTGACGTCGGCCGTGCCCCCCGCGGAGCGAGCGCCTTCGGCGATCGCGTTGGCGAGCGTCTCGATGTGCCCGTAGGAGGAGTAGTACAGAACGAGAACCTTGGACATTTGAATGACTCCTTGTGGAGAAACCCGGCGATGCCGGCGAGGTTTGGTGGAAAAAGCGCTCACACGGTCTCCACCACGACCAATTCAGAGTCTTCGGCAGCGGCGAACCGGCCGCCGCTATGTCCTTCGCCGACGCGGCGTGCGCATTAGCTCTGGACAGCAGCCACCGCGCTGGCCACCACGCCGACGTTGTTCTTGTTCAGGCCCGCCACGCACATGCGCCCTGAACGCAGGACATAGACACCGTATTGCGCGCGCAGGCGGTCCACCTGCTCGGCGCTCAGGCCGGTGTAGGTGAACATGCCGCGCTGGCTTAAATAGCGCTCGAGGGCCGGCCCGTGCACATGGCCTTGCAAGCCTTTGTGTATCGCATGGCGCATGGCGAGAATGCGCTCGCGCATCGCGCCGAGCTCGGACTCCCACAGCGAGCGCAGCGCCGGGGTATTGAGCACACGCGCCACGACGCTGGCGCCGTGGGTCGGCGGATTGCTGTAATTGGCGCGCACCGTGCAAGTTAGCTGGCCCAGGACGCGCTGGGCTTCGTCCTTGTCGGCGCACACCACGCTCAGGCCGCCGCAGCGCTCGCCGTACAGCGAGAAATTCTTGGAGAAGGAGTTCGCGACCAGGCAGGTGATGCCGGCGTCGGCCAGCAGGCGCGGCGCATAGGCGTCCTCGTCAAGCCCGTCGCCGAAACCCTGGTAGGCCATGTCGACGAAGGCGATCAGGTTGCGCTCGCGCAGCACCGGGACGAGAGCTTGCCACTGCTCGTGATTCAAGTCGACGCCGGTGGGGTTGTGGCAGCACGCGTGCAGCAGGACGATGCTGCGCGCGGGCAGGCCCTCGATGGCGGCCAGCATTTCGTCGAAGCGAAGTCCGCCTGTGTTGCTGTCGTAGTAGGGATAGGTGTTCACCTTGAAACCCGAACCTTCGAACAGCACGCGGTGGTTTTCCCACGAAGGGTCGCTGATCCAGACCTGCGAATCCGGGAAGTAGCGCTTGAGAAAATCGCTGCCCACCTTGAGGGCGCCCGAACCGCCCAGCGTCTGCAGGGTGGCGATGCGCCCTGCCTTCTGGGCCTCGCAGCTGCTGCCGAAAACCAGCGACTGGACCGCGCTGCGGTAGTCGGCAAGGCCCGACATGGGCAGGTAGGGACGCGCGCCGGGCCCGGCCAGCACTTGCTGCACCGCCTGCTGCACGGCCTCCATCACCGGCAGCTTGCCGTTGTCGTCGAAGTAGATGCCGATACTCAGGTTGACCTTGCCCGACCGCGGATCGCGCTGGAAGTCTTCGTTCAGGCTGAGGATGGGGTCGCCCGGGTAGGCAGTGACTTTTTCGAACATGATGGGTCTCGAGTCAGGTTTATCGACAATATGGCTAAAGCCGTTCTTGCCTTGATCATACCGTCGATGCGCGTCGGCCCGGAACCCGCCTACACAGCGTAGCGCGCCTGATCCAGATCGGCGATCAGCGTCGGCCCTGAAGGATGCCAGCCCAAGCGGGTTTGCGTCCAAGCGCTGGAGGCCGGTAGGTCCAGGCTCACGAACGCGGCCATCCAGCCAAAATGCGCCGCGGCCTGCTCCGGGACGATGGAGACGACCGGCAGCTTCAGGCCTCGGCCCAGCGCCTGCGCGATCTCGCGGCTGCTTATTCCTTCTTCTCCCACCGCATGAAAACGCGCGCCCCGCTCGCCCGCTTCCACCGCGAGCCGATAGAGGCGCACGACATCGGCAAGATGGCCTGCGGGCCAGAGATTGGCGCCCTCGCCCACATAGGCGACGACGCCGGTCTTGCGGGCGATATCGATCAGCGGCGAGATGAGGCCTTGCCGCCAGGGATTATGGACCTGCGGCAGGCGCACCACCGATACGTTGATACCCGCCTCCAGCAAGGCGTTGCCGGCCTGTTCGGATGCAATGCGCGGATTGGGATGGCTGGCGTCGAAGACATCTTCGGTTGCGAGCGCGCCATGCCCACCGCCGCCCATGCCGGTTACGGAAGTCATGATCAGCGGCCGGTCCGACCCGGCGAGCGCCGACCCCAGCGCGCCGATGGCGCGCCTGTCTTTATCGCAGTTCTCGACGAAGCGGGAGAAATCATGATCGAAGGCCGCATGGATGACCGCGTCCGCCTGTTCAGCGCCGCTGCGCAGACTGTCCAGGTCTTCCAGCGTCCCAAAATGTGCCTGGGCGCCCGCGGCGGTAAGCGCCTGCGCTCCGGCTTGCGAGCGGGTCATGCCGATAACCTGGTGACCGGCCCCCAGGAGTTCGGGAACCAGGGCCGAACCGATGAAACCGGTCGCGCCGGTGAGAAAGATACGCATGGTGAAGACTCCTTGATGGTCGGGCCCACACTATCCGCGCTACTCTTATCCCGTTAAAGTAGTGATCACATCATAGTAAAAAAACTAACAGGATCGTCCCATGCCCGTTGCCGCCGCCAGTTCGCTGGGGGACTTTCTCAGAAGCCGCCGGGAACGCCTGGATCCGGCCAGCTTCGGCCTTTCCGGGCGCAGGCGCACGCCCGGATTGCGCCGGGAAGAAGTCGCACAGCGCGCCAGCATCAGTCCGACCTGGTACACCTGGCTCGAGCAGGGGCGCGGCGGCGCCCCCTCGGCCGTCGTGCTGGAGCGCATCTCCCAGGCCCTGATGCTGACCGACGCGGAGCGCGAGCACCTTTTCATGCTGGGCCTGGGACATCCGCCCGAAGTGCGCTACAGGGCGGTCCAAGGCGTCAATCCCCGGCTGCAGCGCCTGCTCGATTCGCTCGATGCCAGCCCCGCCATCATCAAGACGGCGACCTGGGACGTGGTTGCATGGAATCGCGCAGCGGCCGTGGTGCTGACCGACTATGCCGCGCTGCCGGCGGACCAGCGCAATATTCTGCGCTTCCTGTTCCGCAACCCCGGCGTACGGGCCAGACAGCACGACTGGGAAAACATCGCCCGCTATGTCGTGAGTGCCTTCCGGGCCGATGTGGCCCGCGCCGGGGTCAGCTCCGAGGTCGGCGACCTGGTCGACGAACTGCGCGGCGCCAGCGCCGAGTTCGACGCCCTGTGGCGCGACAACGAGGTGCTGGGCCACGCCGAATCAGGCAGCACCAAGCGCCTGCGGCATCCCGAACTGGGATCGATCGAACTGGAATACTCGGCCTTTTCCGTCGACGGCAGGCCGGACCTGGGGATGATCGTCTACACCCCGCTGGACGAGGCTGTCGCCCGGCGTATCAGGCAGCTCGCTCAGTGCACCGCGCCGGCGCCCAGCCAGCCGTCCAGCGCCCGACCGTCGCGCAGCAGCTCGGCGCTGTCGCCCGAATAGACGGCGCGGCCGCGCTCCAGCACCAGCGCCTGACGCGTGATCGGCAGAATCTGGCGCGCATGCTGCTCGACCAGGATGACGGCCATGCGCCCCTGTTTGACCATGCGGTCGATGATGCCCAGCAGCTCCTGAGCGATCTTGGGCGCAAGGCCTTCGAGCGGTTCGTCCAGCAGCAGGAGCTTCGGGTTCAGCATCAGGGCGCGGCCCATGGCCAGCATCTGCTGTTCGCCGCCCGAGAGCTGGTTGCCCAGGTTCATGCGCCGTTCGCGCAGACGCGGAAACATCGCGTAGACCCGCTCCAGCGTCCAGTCGCCAGGCCGCGCGACCACGGTCAGGTTTTCTTCCACGGTAAGCGAACGGAAGATGTCGCGCTCCTGCGGCACCCAACCCAGGCCGGCCCGGGCGCGGCGATGGCTGGGCACCTGGGCGATATCGGCGCCCTCGTAGAGGATGCGGCCGCGCCGCAGCCGCGCCGCGCCCATCAAGGTCGCCAGCAAGGTGGTCTTGCCCATGCCGTTGCGGCCCAGCAAGGCCAGGCTGTCTCCGGAGGCCAGCGACAGGCAGATGTCTTCGAGTATGACGGCATCGCCGTAGCCCGCCCATACGTTTTCCAGGCGCAGCAGCTCAGACATGGGCGTCTCCCAGATAGACTTCCTTGACGCGCGGGTGATCCGCGATCGCCTCGGGCGTGCCCTCGACCAGCAAGGCGCCGGACACCAGCACCGAAATGCGCTCGGCAAAACGGAAGACCAGATTCATGTCGTGCTCGATCAGCAGAATCGTGACGTCGCGCGGCAGTTGGGCGATGGTCTCGAACAGTTCCTGGCTCTCGCCGGTGGGTACGCCGGCCGCCGGCTCGTCCAGCAGCAGCACCTTGGGCCGCAAGGCCAGCGCCAGGGCGATCTCGATCAGGCGCTGGCGGCCGTAGGCCAGGCTGCGCGTGCTGGCGTACGCATCGGGCAGCAGCCTGAGCTGCGCGAGGATGGCGGCGGCCTCGTCGAGCACTTCGCCGTGCGAGGCCATCGGCTTCCACCAATGCGTGCCCAGGCCCGAGCGCTCGCTCACGGCCATGGCCACCGACTCGAGCACCGTCATGTCCATGAACAACTGATTGATCTGAAACGTACGCACCAGCCCGCGGCGGCAGCGTTCGTGCTGAGGCATGCCGGTGACGTCCTGCCCGAGCAGATCGACTCGGCCGGCGCTCGGCTCCAGCAGGCCCGTCAGCAGGTTGATGAGCGTCGTCTTGCCCGCGCCATTGGGGCCGATCAGCGCATGACGCGCGCCCTGTTCGATGCTCAGGCTTACCCGGTTGGTGGCGACGAAACCGCCGAAGTTTCGCACCAGATCGTGAGTTTGCAGCGCGACGCTCATGCGGGGTTCTCCGTGCGCGCTCGCGCTCGGGCACGCTGGCGGTTCGACTCGATCCATTGCATCGCGGTGCCCAGGATGCCGCCGCGCGCGAACAGAACGACCAGCACCAGAATCAGGCCCAGCCAGAACTGCCAGTACTGCGGGTTCATGTCGGAGAGAAGATAGTTCATGACGACATAGACGATGGCGCCGACGAGGCCGCCGTACAAATGCCCTGCCCCGCCCAGAATCAGGATCAGCAGCAGATCGGCCGAGCGCTGGAAGCCCAGCGTATCGAGCGAGACGAACTGATTGGTCTGGGCCAGCAGCGCGCCGGCCACGCCGGCGTAGGCGGCGCCGATGGTGTAGATCTTCACCAGCCGGCCGTGCACCGGCACGCCCAGTGCCGCCATGCGCAACGCGTTCATGCGGATGCCGCGCAGGCTCAGGCCGAAGGGGGAATGCACCAGGCGTCGGGCCAGCCAGAACATGACGAACAGCACCGCGAGCGAATACAGATAACCGACACGGCCGAACATGTCGAAGTCGAACAGACCCAGGACCGGCTTGACGTCGACGCCCGGCATGCCGTCCACGCCGCCCGTGATGCTGGTGAACTTATTGGCCAGCTCGTAGAGCATGAGCGCCACGCCCAGCGTGACCATCAGGCGCGACAGGTCGGTGCCGCGCAGAAGCAGAAAGCTGCTCAGAAAACCCAGGAGGCCGGCGCAGGCGGCCGCCAGCGCCAGGCCGAGCAGCGGATCGCCCAGACCGTGCGTGCCCAGCAGGCCCACGGTGTAGGCGCCCACGCCGAAGAACGCGGCATGGCCCAGCGAAATGATGCCGGCGTAGCCGAAGATCAGGTCCAGCGACAGCGCGAACAGGCCCGTGATGGCGATCTGGCTGAGCAGCAGATAGTTTCCCGGAAAGGCGAAATAGGCGATCGCCGGCAGGCACCAGAACAGGTATTCCAGGGGCTTCCAGCGCGAGCGCAGGCGAAAGCGGTCCGGCGCGGCGGAAGCGGTCAAGGTAGGTGTCGTCATTTGTGAGCGCGTCCGAACAGGCCATGAGGGCGAAAGATCAAGGTCGCCACCATGACCGCATAGATGATGAAGGCGCCGATCTGCGGCACATAGTATTTGCCGACCACGTCCGCCACGCCCAGGAGAACGCCGGCATAGAGCGAACCGAGAATGTTGCCGTTGCCGCCGACGGACACGACGATCAGGAAGTACACAAGGTACTTCACCGGAAACTCGGGATCGAGCCCCAGCATCTGCACGCCCAGCGCCCCGCCCAGGCCGGCCAGCGCGGATCCCAAGGCGAAGGTCAGACTGAAGACGCGGTTGACGTCGATGCCCATGCCGCGCGCAATGCGCTGATTGTCCACCGACGCGCGCAGACGCGCGCCGAACGACGTCTTGATCACCGACCACTGCAGCGATGCGGCCACGAGCAGGCCGACCACGACCAGGAACAGGCGATATACGCCGATGTCCAGGCCCGGCAGGTGGATCTGCCCGGAAAGATACGCCGGCAGATGCAGCGGCTGCTGCTGCGAGCCGAAGAAATAATGCGCGGCGGCCACGGCCATAAAAACCAGGCCGATGGAGAACAGCACCTGATCCAGGTCCGACGCCGCATACAGGCGCCGGTAGAGCGTGCGCTCGAGAATCACGCCGGCAACGGCGGGCACGATCATTGCCACCGGCAGCGTCGCCAGGAACGGTACGCCGTACCGGTTGAGCAATATCGTGCAGGCATACCCGCCCAGCATGGCGAAGGCGCCATGGGCCAGGTTGACGAAATTCATCAGACCCAGCGTCACGGAAAGACCGACGCTGATGAGGAACAACAGCATGCCCAGGGCGATGCCATCGAAAAAAATAGTCATGATTCATCCAGGTGCGATGAGTTCGGGCATGGCGCGGACAGACGAGCCCGCACCATGCCCGGCGATCCGGGCAGCGGGGATCACTGCGCCTGCTTGACCGGATCCTTCACTGCCTTGATCGTGTCGAACTCGACGTTCTGCAGCACGCCGTTCACGCGCTGGACTTTGCGGATATAGACGTTCTGGATGATGTCGCGAGTCTGCGGATCGATTTCCACGGGGCCGCGCGGGCTCATCCACTTCATGCCCTTGACCGCCGCGATGAACGCCGGCGCGCTCGCATCGCCCTTGGTTTTTGCCAGGGCCTTGTAGATCAGGTCCATGCCGTCGTATCCGGCCACGGCCACGAAGTTCGGGCGATCGTGCGGGAAAGCCTTGGCATACGCGGCCGTGAAGGCCTTGTTCTCGGGCGAGTCGTGCACGGCCGAATAGTGGAAGGAAGTGATCATGCCGATCGCCGCGTCGCCCATCGCATCGAGCACGTCCTCGTCGGTCACGTCGCCGGTGGCCAGGGCCTTGATGCCGGCCGCTTCCAGGCCCAGCTCTTTATAGCCCTTGGCCAGCGCCACGCCCTGCTCGCCGTTGGGCACGAAGAAGAACACGGCATCGGGCTTGGCGTCTTTCACGCGCTGCAGGAAAGGCGCGTAGTCGGGGGTGCTGACCGGCGTGCGGATCTCGCCCACGACCTGGCCGCCCAGGCTGGTGAAGGTCTTCTTGAACTGGTCGCCCGCATCGTGCCCCGGACCGTAGTCGGACACCAGGGTGTAGACCTTGCGGATGCCGTTGGCATAGGCCCACTGCGCCATCGGTGCCGTGTCCTGCGGCGTGGTCATCGACACGCGGGTGATGTAGGGAGATTTCTCGGTGATCGAGGCCGTCGCGGCATTGAGCACCACCATCGGCACCTTGGCCTCGGTGGCCAGCGGGGCGACCGCAAAGGCGTTCGGCGTCAACGTGTAACCCGCCAGGATATCGACCTTGTCCTTGATCAGAAGTTCCTGCGATTGGCGCTTGGAGACGGCCGGCGCGATGCCGGTGTCGTCCTTGTAGATGATTTCCACATGGCGTCCGGCGACCGTGTCGCCGTGCGCCGCGAGAAACAGATCGATGCCGTGCTTGATCTGCTTGCCGTGCGCGGCGAACGGGCCGGAGATCGGCACCACGACGCCGATCTTGAGGTCTTTGGCCTGCGCCGAACCGGCCGCAGCCGCCGTGCCCAACGCCACGGCCAGCGTTCCCAGCGTTTTTATAAGTTTCATGTCTCGCTCCTGATGGATGGGTACTGCAAATAAATAAGGCGCCCGGTCTTTCAACCGCGCAATTGTCGCTCCAGCTCGTGCAGCACCTGGTAGCACGGCAGCACCTGCGCCACGCTGGAATTGGGCTCGCGCCCTTCGCGGATGGCCGCGAAGAATTCGCGGTCCTGCAGCTCGATGCCGTTCATCGAGACCGCCACGCGGCTCACGTCGATCGCTTCGTCCTTGCCGGTGACCAGATCGTCGTAGCGGGCGATGTACGTGGCGGTGTCGCCGATGTAGCGGAAGAACGTACCCAGCGGGCCGTCGTTGTTGAAGCTCAGCGACAGCGTGCAGATCGCGCCGTTGGCCGCCTGGAGCTGGATCGACATGTCCATGGCGATGCCCAGCTCCGGATGGATAGGCCCTTGCAGCGCGTTCGCCTTCACGACCGGACTGCCGCACTGGTAGGCGAACAGGTCCACCGTGTGGGCGGCGTGATGCCAGAGCAAATGGTCGGTCCAGCTGCGCGGTTCGCCCAACGCGTTCATGTTCGTGCGGCGAAAGAAATAGGTCTGCACGTCCATCTGCTGGATGTGGAATTCGCCGCTTGCGATGCGCTGGTGCACATACTGATGGCTGGGATTGAAGCGGCGCGTGTGGCCGCACATGGCCACCTTGCCCGATTCGCGCGCCAGGGCGACCAGCGCCCGGGCGTCGGCCAGCGTATCGGCCATGGGAATCTCGACCTGCACGTGCTTGCCGGCCCGCAGGCAGGCCATGGCCTGGGACGCATGCATCTGGGTCGGCGTGCACAGGATCACGGCGTCGACCTCGGGAAGCGCCAGCGCCTCGGCCAGCTCCGTCGTCGCATGGCCGATGCCGTATTTCTGCGCTACCGCGCGGGTCTTGTCCAGATCGCGGCTCACCAGCGATACGACCTCGACGCCGTCGATGCGGGCGATGCCGTCCAGATGCTTGATACCGAAAGCGCCGGCGCCCGCCAGGGCGACCTTCAACGTTTGCTGCGACATTATTGTTCCTCCAGAATCAGATGCCCGACCGCCGTGTTCGAGGCCGGCACATGGTAGAAGCGGTGCACGACGCGCGGCGCGGGGCCGCCCGCCGCGTCGGCCATGGCGCCGCGCGCGATGAGCCACATGACCAGCTCGATGCCCTCGGAGCCCGCTTCGCGCACGTAGTCGATATGCGGCACCGCGGCCTGCCCTTGCGGGTCGGCGATCAGACGATCGAGAAAGGCGTTGTCGAATTCACGGTTGATCAGGCCGGCGCGCGGCCCCTGGAGCTGATGGCTCATGCCGCCGGTGCCCCAGATATGGACGTTCAGCGGTTCGTCGTAGCTTTCGATCGCGCGGCGGATCGCGCGGCCCAGTTCGAAGCAGCGCCGACCCGAAGGCACCGGGTACTGCACCACATTGACCGCAAAGGGAATGACGGGGCACGGCCAGGCCTGCGGCTGGCCGCACATCAGCGACAGGGGCACCGTCAGGCCATGGTCCACGTCCATCTTGTTGACGATGGTGAGGTCGAAATCCTGTTGGATGACGGACTGGGCGATGTGCGAGGCCAGCTCGGGGTGACCGATGACCGTGGGCACGGGACGCGCGCCCCAGCCCTCGTCGGCGGGCTGGAACTGGGCCGCGCAGCCGATCGCGAAGGTCGGGATCATCTCCAGGCTGAAGGCCGTGGCGTGATCGTTGTAGACCAGAAAGACGACGTCGGGACGCTGGTCACGCATCCATTGCTTGGACGGTTCATAGCCCTTGAACAAGGGCGCCCAATACTCGGTATCGGACTTGCCCAGGTCCAGGGCGGCGCCGATGGCCGGCACGTGCGAGGTATAGACGCTGGCGGTGATGCGGGCGTGCTGCGTATTCATGGCTTGGGTTCTCCGATTTTGCGGTTCCCTTCGATGGAACGGCCGCCGGCCAGCATCATCGCGGCGTAGTCTTCCTGCGACATGCCGGTCATGCTGGCCGCCATGTACTGGAAAGAACGCCCGTCGGTGGCGCCCAGCTTGGCAAGGAAATAGATGTTGCCGCCCAGCTTGATGCAGCGATTCAGGTCGCGCGCCAGCACAGCCTGCTTTTGCTCTTCGGTCATGGGCCATTCATCGAGATAGGCGCGCTCGTCGGCGCGAAAGCGCTCGCGGTTCTCCGACTTCATCAGCGACATGCAGAACTGGTTCAGGTGATAGCCCTTGCGGGACTGATCGGCGTCGAAGACCGTCGTGCCGGGAATGTCGGTATAGGGTTTGTTCAAAGACATGGCTCAACTCCAGTACAAGCGGTTCGGGTTGTCCACCAGCAGCTTGCGCTGCAGCTCGACGGTCGTGGCGATGGACGGGATATAGTCCACCAGCAGGCCGTCGTCGGGCATGTGGTCTTTGAGATTGGGGTGCGGCCAGTCGGTGCCCCAGAGCACGCGATCGGGGAAGGTCTCGACCAGGCGCCGCGCGAAAGGCACCACATCGCGGTAGGCGTGCTGCTCGCCGCCCAGCGCCGCGGGGCCGGACCGGCTCAGGCGCTCGGGGCAGCTCACCTTGCTCCAGATGTTCGGATGGTCGCGCATCATGCCCACGAAGCGCTCGAACTGCGGCCCGTCCACCGGCAGGGTCACGTCGGGCCGGCCCATGTGGTCGACCACCACGGTAGTCGGCAGCGTCGTGAAAAAATCGTATAGCTCGGGCAGGTCCTGCGCCTCGAAATAGACCACCACATGCCAGCCCAGCGGTGCGATGCGCGCGGCGATGTCGGTCAGCACTTCGCGCGGCGTGAAGTCCGCCAACCGCTTGACAAAGTTGAAGCGCGTGCCGCGCACACCGGCCTCGTGCATCGCGTGCAGCTCTGCGTCGGTGACGTCTTGCGACACCGTGGCCACGCCGCGCGCGCGGCCGCCGCAAGCCAGCAGCGCGTCGATCAGGGCGCGATTATCGGTGCCGTGACAAGTGGCCTGCACGATTACGTTCTTGTCGAATCCCAGGTGGTCGCGCAACGCGAACAGGGCTTCCTTGGGCGCGTCGCACGGGGTGTATTTGCGCTGCGGCGCATAGGGAAACACCGCGCCCGGACCGAACACGTGGCAATGCGCGTCTACCGCGCCTGGCGGCAGACGAAAGCGCGGGCGGCTCGGGCCGTCGTAGTAATCGAGCCAGCCCGGGGTCTTCATGAAAGTTTCTGCGGTCGTCATGCGCGGCTCTCAGTCGATGTACTTGAGGCCGGCCTTCTCCAGGCCCGGTCGCATGTTGTAGAAATCCAGGCCGAGCACACCCGAGGCGAACAGCTCGCGCTTGTCGGATTCGTTGTCCTCGCGCGCTTGCGCCTGGGCAGCCACCTGCGCCGCGACGGCGCAAGGCACGATCACCACGCCGTCGGTGTCGGCCAGCACCACGTCGCCCGGCATCACCGCCGCTCCGGCGCACACCACCGGCACGTTGACCGAACCCAGCGTACCTTTCACCGTGCCCTTGGCGCTGATGGCCCGGCTGAATACGGGAAACGCCATGGATTCGAGCGTGTCGACGTCGCGCACGCCGCCGTCGATGATCAGGCCGCGCGCGCCGCGCGCCTTGAACGATGTGGCCAGCAAGTCGCCGAAGAATCCGTCGGTGCTGTCGGTGGTGCAGGCGGCGACCACCACGTCGCCGGGTCGGATCTGTTCGGCCGCCACGTGCAGCATCCAGTTGTCGCCCGGCTGCAGCAGCACCGTCACGGCCGTGCCGCACAGTCGCGCGCCGCGCCAGACCGGACGCATATAGGGCTTCATCAGGCCCACGCGTCCCATGGCTTCGTGCACGGTCGCCACGCCGAAGCGCGACAGGTGTTCGACCACGGCCGGATCGGCGCGCTCGATGGTGCGGCGAACGACGCCGAGCTGATTCAAGGGAACAGTCATTTTCGTATTCCTTCGCGGCCTTTCACAGGCCCTTGGCTTTAAGGGCGGCATCCAGGCGCGGGTAGACGCGGCGCGCGTTGCCTTCGTAGATCTGGAAACGGTCTGCGTCGCTCAACTCGGCCGTGGCTTCGATATAGCGCTTGGTGTCGTCGAAATGATGGCCGGTTTCCGGATCGATGCCGCGTACCGCCCCGATCATCTCAGATGCGAACAGGACGTTCTTGACCGGGATCACACGCGTGAGCAGGTCGATGCCGGGCTGGTGATAGACGCAGGTGTCGAAAAACACGTTGTTGAGCAGGTGTTCGTCGAGCAAGGGCTTTTTCAGCGCCTGCGCCAGGCCGCGGAAGCGTCCCCAGTGATAAGGCGCCGCGCCGCCGCCGTGCGGGATCACAAAGCGCAGGGTCGGGAAATCCTTGAACAGATCCGACTCCAGGCATTGCATGAAAGCCGTCGTGTCAGCGTTCAGGTAATGCGCGCCCGTCGTGTGAAAGCACGCATTGCAGCTGGTGGACACATGGATCATGGCCGGGATGTCGTACTCGACCATTTTTTCGTAGATGGGATACCAGGAGCGGTCCGACAACGGCGGCGACGTCCAGTGCCCGCCGGAGGGATCCGGGTTCAGGTTGATGCCGACCGCGCCGTATTGCCGGACGCATTTCTCCAGCTCGGGAATGCAGGTGGCCGGATCCACGCCCGGCGATTGCGGCAGCATGGCCGCCATCGCGAACGAATCGGGAAACAGCTGCGCCACGCGATGGCACAGCTCGTTGCAGATCGCCGCCCAGGTGCTGGAGACGTCGAAATCGCCGATGTGATGCGCCATGAAACTGGCGCGCGGCGAAAAAATGGTGAGATCGGAGCCACGCTCGCGCATCAGGCGCAGCTGATTGGTCTCGATGCTCTCGCGCAGTTCGTCGTCGCCGATGCGCAGATCCGAAACGCGCGGCTTGGCCGCGGGATTCTTGATGCCGGCGACCTGCCTGTCGCGCCAGTCGGCCAGCGCCTGCGGCGCGGTCGTGTAATGCCCATGGCAATCGATAATCAGGGGCTTTCTGCTCATGTCGAATGATTCCTGTGTAGTCAAAAGGCCGCCGCGGGCACCATGGCGTCGCCGCGCATGATGTGCCGCGCGGTACGCAGCAAAGCCGCCCTGGCGACTTTCTGGGGATCTTGCGGATCGAGCTCCAGCTCGACCGTGAATTCGCCGCTGGGGTGTTCGATCGACACCGACTTGCTCGAACCCTCGGGCAAACGCGCCACGCCTTCGGTCACCGAGCCTTCAAGCACGCAGGCCGTACCCACCGTGACCGCGGCCAGCACGCCGATGGCCTCGTGGCACACGTGCGGAATGAAGCTGCGGGTGCTGATCGCCCCGCCTGCCTGCGGCGCGGAAATCAAGGTCATCTTGGGGTAGTTGCGCCCCGACACATCGCCCAGGCCCATGAGCTGCCCGGTATGCAGCCGCAGGGCCTCGATGCGGGCCTTGAGCGCCCGGTCGGCGTTCAATTGGGCGGGCGTTTCCTGGCCCGTGCATCCCAGATCCTGCGCGCGCAGCAGCACCAGCGGCATGCCGTTGTCGATGCAGGTCACGTCGATGTCGAAGGCCGTGAAATCCGCGCCCGCAGGCGGTTCGACATGCACGGTATCGCGCACGCGGCCGGTGGGCAGCAAGCCCGAGCACACCGAGCCCGCGGTATCCAGAAAGTTGATCGTGATGGGCGCGCAGTGTCCGGGGACGCCGTCGATATGGGCATCGCCCTCGTAAGACACCGCCCGTCCGCCCTCGGGCGTCTCGGGCGTCAAGACGGTGATGTCGCACAGCATGCCGGTGTTGCGCGTGAGAACGCGGGCCGTGGTGGTATCGCCCTGGGCCGGGATCAGGCCGCGTTCCAGCGCGAAAGGCACGACGGCGGCGAGCATGTTGCCGCAGTTGGGCGTCGTGTCGACCTTGTCGCTCTCGGGCTGCAGCTGGGCGAAGAGAAACTCCAGATCGACACCCGGCGTGGTGCCCGGACGCACGATGCCGACTTTGCTGGTCAGCGGATGGGCGCCGCCCAGCCCGTCGATCTGGCGCTTGTCGGGCGAACCCATGACGGCCAGCAGCACGCGGTCGCGTGCCGCCACGTCGGCCGGCAGATCGGATTCGAGGAAAAAAGGCCCGCGCGAGGTACCGCCCCGCATGAACAGGACCGGAATAGGCTTTTGCATCTTGCCACCCATGACCACGAGAATGACGAAATTATGAGCGCGGGCAACGCCGCGAATAAGAGCCTGAGCCCACTATCAGTTATGCTTAAACGATATAACTCATGGCATCCCATGCCGATTTTGGGTAAACCCTGACGTGGATCTCAAACAGCTCGAATACTTCCTGCGCGTGGCCGAACTGGGCAGCTTCACCCAGGCCTCGCATGCCCTGAACATCGCCCAGCCGGCTCTCAGCCGCCAGATCCGCATGCTGGAAGTGGAGCTGCGCCAGAACCTGCTCAACCGCAACGGGCGCGGCGTCACCACGACCGAGGCCGGCAAACTGCTGCTCGAGCATTGCCGCGGCATCCTGCACCAGGTCGATCGCGCCAAGGAAGACATGGGCCGGGTGCAGGGCGCATTGGCCGGCCGCGTCGCGCTGGGCATTGCGCCCAGCGCATCCAAGATGATGACCGTGCAGCTCACGCGTCAGTTCCGCAAGCAGTTGCCCAACGCGACGCTGTCGATCAGCGAAGGCTTGTCGCTGGTCATGCAGTAGTGGCTGCTGGCGGGGCGCCTGGACATCGCCCTGCTCTACAACCCGTCGCCCTCGCCCGGCCTGGACCTGAGCCCCCTGACCGACGAACTGCTGTACCTGGTCGGCCCGCGCGGGCCGCATCCGTCTGACCAGCCGATGCCGCTACGCACGCTGGCCAATATTCCGCTGGTGATTCCCAACCGGCCCAACACCATACGCATGCTGCTCGAATCGCAGATGGCCCTGATCGGCTCCAAGCCGAACATCCGCCTGGAGATCGACGGCGTGCCCGCCATCCTCGACCTGGTGGCCGACGGCGCGGGCTATGCCGTGCTGACCGAGCACGCCATATTGACCTCGGCCCAACCGGATCTTTATCACATCCGCAGGATCGTCCAGCCCGAGCTGCGCAGCCGCCTGTACCTGGCGACGGCGTCGGGCCGCATCACGACCCTGACGCAGAAAGCCATGCTCGAGATGATTCGGGCGATCGCGCGCCAGGTGTATCCCGCGTCGATGATCCTGATGGATCAGGGCCTGTAAGGCCCGGCGAGCCCGCGCGCATCAGACCACCGCTTCGTAAGGCAGGCCGACATAGTTTTCGGCAATGGTGGTCAGCCCGGCCTGCGTGCTGGTGTAGTAGTCCTGCTCGGCCCTCTGGATGCGCCGGCCGAACGCGTCGTCGTCGAACGTGTGCAGCAGCGAAGTCATCCACCAGGAAAAGCGCTCGGCCTTCCAGATGCGGCGCAGGCATATCTCCGAATAGCGTTCCAGCAGATAGGCCCGCCCGTCGAGCAACGCCCCGCGCAGCGCGTGATACAGCGTATAGACGTCGCTGGACGCCAGGTTCAGGCCTTTGGCGCCGGTGGGCGGCACGATGTGCGCGGCGTCTCCCACCAAAAACAGATTGCCGAATTTCATCGGCTCGGCCACGTAGCTGCGCAGCGGCGCGACGCTCTTTTCGATCGAAGGACCGGTCACCAGCTTGCCGGCAATGTCGTCGGGCAGCCGCGCGGCCAGTTCCGTCCAGAAGCGGTCGTCGGACCAGTCTTCCGCGCGCTCGGTCAAACTGCATTGCAGGTAGTAGCGACTGCGCGTGTGCGAGCGCATGCTGCACAATGCAAAGCCGCGCGGGTTGTTGACGTAGACGAGTTCGTCGTCGATGGGCGGCGTGTCGGAGAGCAGGCCCAACCAGCCGAAGGGATAGACGCGCTCGAAGTGACGGATGCTGTCCTGGGGCACGGATTTGCGCGACACCCCGTGAAAGCCGTCGCAGCCCGCGATGTAGTCGCATTCCAGCGTCATGCGCTGACCCTGGTGCGTGAACGTCACGCGAGGTTTGCCGTCGAGGAAACCTTGCGGCTGCACGTCGGCGGCTTCGTAATAGATCGGGGCGCCGCTGGCCTTGCGCGCGGCCATCAGGTCGCGCGTCACTTCGGTCTGACCGTAGACCAGCACCGATTTTCCGGTCAGCGCCTTCATGTCCACGCGCGTGCGACGCCCCTGGAAAGCCAGTGTGAAGCCGTCGTGCTCCAGGCCTTGTTCATCCATGTGGGCGGACACCCCGGCCTCGCGCATGAGGTTGACCAAACCGTGTTCCAGAACCCCGGCGCGGATGCGCCCGAGCACGTATTCCGGCGTCTGGCGCTCCAGGATCACATTGTCGATCCCGCAGCGATGCAGCAGTTGGCCGAGCAGCAGCCCCGAGGGGCCCGCGCCGATGATGGCGACTTGTGTCTTCATGGTTCTCCTCCGTTCCGGTCATCGCGCTCTCTCGGCGCCCAAACTCCGGATATGGCGCAGATGGTGCGCCCGGCGGAACGGCTTTTGAATGAACTTTTGCAGATTAAACTTGCCAATATGAAATATATTGATCGTGCTCCGATATTCAAGCTTTACGGCGGCCAGGATGAGTGGCCTGGACCGGAGCGGGTGCATTGCGAGACCATTGCCGCCCGCAGCCGTTTGCACAATTGGCATATCCGGCCGCATCGTCATTCGGGGCTCTACCAGATTCTCCACCTGCGTCAGGGCCGTGCCGTGGTGTGCCTGGACGAGGCTCGGCACAACGTGCGCGGACCGACGATCGTCGAAATACCCCAGGCCTTCGTGCACGGGTTCGAGTTCGACGAAAACTGTTCCGGCCATGTGGTGACGATCGCCTACCCGCTGCTCGCGCGCCTGGTCCGCCTCCTCGGACCTGCGGCCGCACCACCCTCGCAGCCCGCCATCCATGTCCTGGACCGCCGCGCGGCCGCAGGCCTGCGCGACGCCTTCGCGCATCTGAACGCCCAATATCTTTCACGCGAGGCTTTTCGCGACGCGCGCATCGAAGCCTGGCTCACGCTGATCTACGCGCGGCTGCGCGGCGACCACCCCGGCCTGGGCGCCGGCGCGACACGCCCCCGCGGCCTGGATCATCGCAACCACTTCGGCGATCTGCTCGAAACCTCGTATGCCGAACATCACGACGTGGCCTGGTATGCCGGACAAATGGGCATCACCACGGCGCATTTGAACGTCGTCACACGGGCCTACGCGGGCAAGTCCCCGCTGCAGCTCATCCACGAACGGCTGGCGCTGGAGGCCAGCCGCAGCCTGGTCTACACCTCGATGACCATCGGCGAAATATCGGATGTCCTGGGATTCTCCGAGCCGGCCCACTTCACGCGCTTTTTTCGCAAGGCAGCGGGCAGATCGCCGCGGGAATTTCGCCAGCAGGCCTGGAGCGCGGGGAGCATCGGCGCCAAAAGCGAGGCGGTCAAAACGTGATCGTGCGCGTCATCAGCGTGGCGCCGACCGGGCACAGGCTCTGCGCTTGCCGGGTAGCCAGGATGGCCTGCGGCGCCTGTTCCCTGGCGACCGCTTTGAAACCCACGCGCTCGAAGAACGGCGCAGCCGTTTCCGTGAGCAACCAGGCCTGGCGGGCACCCCGATCGTAGGCGCGGCGTAGCAGCAAGGCCAGCAGATTGCGGCCTGCGCCTTGGCCTCTGTCGGCCGGCGACACGACGATGGATCGCAGCAGCACATCTTGTCCGTAGCGCTCGAAACCGCCGTAACCGATCAGACGGCCGGCAAGTGCGCCGTATTCGTAGAAGGTTCGGCCGTCTTGGGCAAGGTCGTCCGCAGGCAAACCGGCACCGAGCAATGCCGCGGCGAGACCGGGATCGTCGCCGGCGATGCGCTTGTCGCGCAGGAAGGGGGTCCCCTCTTCCTTGTTCACGTCGGCAATAAAGCCAGGCTCCAGCAAGTCGAGCACCAACTCGGAAGGACGGCACAATCTCGCGCCGCGTCCGGTGACGACGAAAGGCCGGTTGATCAGGATGGGATGCCGCAGCATGTGTTCGATGAGCTGCGAATCGCCGAGCGCCGGATCGTCCAGGCCCAAGTCTTTGTAGGGCGTGCCCTTGATTCGCATTGCGCCGCGCACGGTCAGTCCGGCATCGGCGATGAGGGCTGCGAGCGTCTGGCGGTCGGGCGGCGCCGCGAGGTATTCGATGACGGTGGGTTCGGCGCCCGCCGCGCGCAGCAGCGCGAGCGCGTTGCGCGACGTGCCGCAGTCGGGGTTGTGATAGATGGTGGCGTTCATGGGAAAGACTTTCAAACGGAAGTTGCGGTGTCGCAGGCGTACCAGCCGCGAGTGCGGTTGACCGCTCGCACCACGAGCAGCATCACGGGCACCTCGATCAGCACGCCCACTACCGTGGCCAACGCTGCGCCGGACTGGAAGCCGAACAGGCTGATGGCGGCGGCCACCGCCAGTTCGAAAAAATTGCTCGCGCCGATCAAGGCCGACGGACAGGCGATATCGTGCCGTTCGCCCAGGCGCCGATTGAGCCAATAGGCCAGCGCCGAATTGAACAGCACCTGGATGAGGATGGGCACGGCCAGCATGGCGATGACCAGGGGTTGCGCGATGATGGCCTGCCCCTGAAAGGCAAATAGCAGCACCAACGTCAGCAAAAGTGCGGCGATAGACAGCGGGCCGATGCGCGCCAGCGCCGCATCGAAGGCGGCTTGTCCGCGGCGCAGCAGCAATCGGCGCCAGACCTGGGCGAGAAGAACCGGGATGACGATGTAGAGCGCCACCGAGGTCAGCAGCGTGGCCCACGGTACGGTGATGGATGACAGGCCCAGCAGCAAACCCACAATGGGCGCGAACGCGAACACCATGATCGTGTCGTTCAAGGCGACCTGGGACAACGTGAAAAGCGGGTCGCCGCCCGTGAGCCGGCTCCACACGAACACCATGGCCGTGCACGGCGCGGCGGCCAGCAGGATCAGCCCCGCGACATAGCTGTCGAGCTGCTCGGCGGGCAGCCATGGCGCGAACACTTGCCGAATGAACAGCCAGCCCAGGAACGCCATCGAGAACGGCTTGACGGCCCAGTTCACGAACAGCGTGACGCCGATGCCGCGCCAGTGCCGGCGCACCTGGCCCAGCGCGCCGAAATCCACCTTGACCAGCATGGGGATGATCATCAGCCAGATGAGCAGGCCCACCGGCAGGTTGACCTGCGCGATCTCCAAGTGGCCGATGAGCCGAAAGGCGCCAGGCGCGGCCTGGCCCAGAACAATGCCGGCGACGATGCACAGCAAGACCCAGATCGATAAATAACGCTCGAAGACACTCATGATCTTTACCTGTCGGGTTCAGCAGGTTAGGCAGGGGCTTAGGCCGGCGTTGACCTCGCAGACGCCGCCCTGGCAGCAGTGCTCGGTCAAATAGCCCAGGAGGCCGTTCATACGCGGGAAGTCGGCGCGGTAGACCAGATTGCGGCCCTGCTGCTCGACCGTCACCAGGCCGGCATGGGCCAGTTGCTTGAGATGAAAAGACAAGGCGCTGCGAGCCGCGCCGAGGTTCTCGGCCAGCACGCTCGGCACGAGCCCGTCGGGGCCTGCGACGACCAGGGCGCGAAAAATGCGCAGACGCTGGGTATGCGCCAAGGCGGTCAGCGCGGAGACGGCTTGATCTTCAGTCATGGCTTTTAATTTAATAATTCAATTATTGTTGAATCGTAGAGTAAATACCCAACTCCTGCAAGGCATCGCGCCGATGCCGGGGCGCCCTTGCCTACCGCGCGGGATACCGAGTCAGCATCCCCGGCAAACGCACGGGCAACTGCTGGGCGAGCAGCCAGTCCAGCGCCAGAGGCCAGAGCGACGCCTGGAAGCGCTTGTGGAAGAACGCGAAATGACCTATCTCGGCCTGATCGACCGCGCTCGGCGACAGGCGCAGATGATGCCGCTCGCTGCCGGCGTAATAGCGCAGCAGTCTGTCTATGGCCGGCACGGTGCCGAAAGGATCGTCGTCGATGCCCAGTGCGAGCATGGGCGCGCGCACCTGAGCGAAGCGATCCGGCGCGTCGCCCGCACCGGGCAGGCACGCCTCGAAACGCGGCCCCATCCCCGCCCAATTCAGGGCCACGCCCTTGGGAGTGTCTTCCATCCAGCCCAGACGCTTGGCCGGCACGTAGCCGCAGAACCGGGCGATCAGCGGCATCGCGATATGCCAGCGCAGGACCATGCCCAGGCGCGTACCGCGAGCATAGTCGCGCCAATAGGCGAACTGCGCCCCCATGGTGAAGATCCGCTCGATGCGGTGCGCCGACGGCGCCAGGCCGATCACGAAGCCGCCGATCGAATGGCCGACCACATATATCGGCTGGCCGGGGAAATGCGCCGCGGCATAGCGCAGCGCGCCTTCGAAATCGTTGGCGCCCCAATCCGACCAAGACGCGTCGAACGCGCGCAGCGAACCTGGCCGGGATTCGCCGATGCCGCGATAGTCGTACGTCAGCACGTCGCAGCCTCGCGCGTGCAGCGCGTCGGCAAACCGTTCGTAATAACGGCAGCGCACCGACGTGGCGCAGTTGATAATGACGATGGGGCGCGGCAAAGCCGCGGGATCGGCGCTGCGCCATGCAAACCCGCGCAGCGCGTAGCCGTCGAGGGCCGGGAAAGAAATTGACTCGGGCATTGCGGATCACGAAGCATCGATGTCGATTGATCCGCAGAATACAGGATCGCCCGCCGCAAGGCGCCTGCGTGGCCCGCGTCGGCGTCTGCGCTCTAACTCAGCCGCATCCAATCGGCCGCGTCGAGCGCGTAGGACGCAAACAGAAAATCCCGAATGGCGGCGATGCGATCTTCGCGCCATTCGAGCAGGACGAAGTGCGCGGGCTTGTCCATAGTGCTCGTGCTGTCGAACACCAGCATTGCCGGCCGCCTCTCGATCGCGCCCACAGCGAAGTTCCACTTCGTCTCTTGCGCATAGCGCGTGAAATAGAGGCTTATTTCCTGGCGGCCCGCGAGCTTGAGGCGGTTCACCAGCTCGAGTCTCACGTCCTCGGCGAGCAAGCCGCGGATCGCATCGAAGTCGCCGTTCTGAAAAAAGCGGACATAGGCCGCCATTTTTTCCCGATCGCCGTCGTGCATCAGCGGCAGCCGCGTCGCATCACTGCGACGGGAAAGCTGCCGCAACGCCGCACGGCCACGCTGCAGCGCCGATTTGGCGGCAGCTGGGGTGCAATCGGCAATAGCGGCAATTTCGTCGACCGTATGGCCCAATACATCCTTGAGTATTACCGCGCAGCGCTGCAGCTCGGGCAGCTGCAAAAAAGTCTGAAAGCCCACCATGACGGCTTCGCCGTCCGGCAGCGTTGCCTGATCCAGGGCGTCGGTCAGCGGCACGATACTGCTGCGCGAGCGCTGCCGCAGAAAATCCAGACAGGTGTTGTGCGCGATGCGCAACAGCCATCCGCCCAGATTCTCCACCACCGCGCCCTGCTCGCGCGCCTGCAATGCCTTGACCAGCGCATCCTGCAGTGCGTCCTCCCCGTCCACGGACGAACCCGTCATGCGCGCGCAGTAGCGGTGCAGCCGCGGCCGCAGCGCTTTAAGACTCTCTTCGAACTCGTCCGTCTGCATCGATTCTCCTATCGGGCTTCGCTCCATACCGCCGGGCCCATCATCGAATCCAGGCTCGCCAGCTCAGCGATCCGAGGAAAGTAGGCTTTCATGCGCGGGTCGCCGCGCATGGCCTCGATGTCGGCCGGGGTCTCCCACTCGGAGTAAATGACGACGCTGGCGCCGTCCTGGGCCGCGATCAATCGGGTCGCTCTCCAGCCGTGCAGCGCGCGGATCACCGTTTCGGTGTTTTGCTTTAACAGCGCGATCAATGCCGCCTGTTTGGCCGGCTCGGTTTTGAACACGCTGACCAGAATAGTCGATTGGGTTGTCATCGGTGTCTCTCCTTGATGTAGACACCGCCTAGACGACCCGGCACCGGCGAACGGATCGCAGGAGGAATGATTTTTTAATTTTTTAACAATTGCGCTTTTTTGCGGGGCGATAGCTCGCCAGCATCGCCCCTGCGACGATCAGCGCGACAGAAAATCCCAGAACGACGCTGGCCTGTGCCTGGCCGGCCATCACCAAAAGCAGAATGGACATCAACGGCGCGAAGTAGGACAACGCACCGAGGAGCGGCACATTGCCGCGCTTGGTCGCGTGGTCCCAGGCCAGAAAGGCCAGGCCCGTGGGCCCGACGCCCAGGAACAGGATCGCCAGCCATTGCGCGGCATCGGGCGCGACGCCGCGCTCGAACAGCCTATGCGCCGCGCCCCCCGCCAGCGCGACCGCCCCGCATACGCCGATCAGCATTTCGCTAGGCACCTGTGCGTAGCGGCGATTGGCGACCGAATACCCCGACCAGATCACCGCGCAGCCGAGCGCGGCCAGATAGCCCGCCATATGAACCGGCTGTGCCGGCTCGTCCTGGCGGGCCATGAAGATGAGAGCGGCTCCCGCAAAACCGAGCGCGGCGCCGGCCAGATGCCGGGGCTGCAGGCGGTCGCCGCCCGGAGCCAAGGCCGAGAACAGTACGATCAGCAAGGGCCAGAGATAGGCGATGAGACTGGCGCGCGCGGGCGGAACCGCTGCACGCGCGAAGAAATAAAAGGCGTGATAGAGAAAAATTGCAGTGAACGCCAGAAGCCAGGCGCCTGGCGGCTGCCTGAGCTTGGCGAGCGCGCGTCGCCCCTGCATGGCCAGCACGAGCATCCCGCTGACGAACGCCACGCCGAAACAGAGCGCCAGCAACTCGAACGGCGGAATTCCCGCCGCCGCTACCGTCGACAGCGCGAGCGCGGACCATAGCCCGATTGCGATCAGCCCGATGACGGTCGCCCTGCCTGTACCGTTGCCCACTGTCTGCTCCCTGCAGTTCGAAAAAGCCGAGAAGAACACAGGCACAGCGTCGCGGTCTTGTCGAATCCTGCCGGGGTTTAGGCTTTTTCTTGCGATTTGCCGAGCAGACAGCGTCGCACCCGGGCGGGTGTCATATCGCGTTCGCGCCGCATGGCGCGGGTCAGCGCGCTTTGATCGGCATGGCCGCTTTGCAGGGCGATATCGACGATGGACAACGTCGGATCGGCGAGCAGCCGCTCGGCCGCATCCAGACGCAGGGCCGCGAGCCGGGCATGCGGCGTGGTGTCGCGCCGCTCGAGAAAAGCCTCGTGCAGGCGGCGCGGGTTGACTCCTGCTGCCCGCGCGATGTCGGCGACGCGGATCGGATCGGCCAATCTGCGCTGCATGAACGAGGTGGCTCGCAGCACAACCGACTCGGCGTCGTCGGTGAGGCGGCCAGTGCCATGGCGGGCGCCTGCGGCCAGACTGCCCAGGAGCAGGGTCGACCAGGCTTGCTGATACGCCGGCGCGCGCAGCGCCCGGGACCCGAGCGCGTTCATGTACTCGAGCAGACCATGCACGCCCGGATCGACGATGAAGAAACTCGGCAAGTCGGCCTGATCCAGACTCTGTGCCCGCAAACCCGTCGGCACATCGAGCACGACGAAGGCATTGGCCTGCACGGCATGAAACGCGTGCCGGCTACCGGCCGGCACGAACGCGCCGATGCTTCCGCCGACCCGCCCGGCTTGGCTCCCCACTTCGATCTCGAGCGCGCCTTGGCACGGCATGACGACCTGGTGATAGTCGTGGCTATGCTGTTCGATCTCGCCGGAGTAATGCCTTATTTCGATGCGGGTGCCGTTCATTTTGTTTCCCGGTTTTACGCCGAGCGGAAATATCCGCGCAGGCCTGAAGCGGTCGTACCGCGAATGATGCCAGAGCCTGCGCGCCACGGGGCCGCACAAGCCTTGAGATCGGCGCCTTTCATCGCCCAATCCGGTGCGGTACATTGATGCGCCTATGCATAGTGAATCCGTCCTTGCCGATAGAACGACCCAGTACCGAAGCATTGCGCTGATACTGCTTTCCATGTTTTCTTTTGCGGTCGTCGATGCGCTCGGCAAGAGCGTGTCGCTACGCTATCCGGCCAATGAAGTCACATTCTTTCGCATGCTGTTCGGCATCGCGCCCGCGCTTGCGGTGTGCCTGCGCGGGCGTCCGGTAGGCGCCCGGCTTCGCATGCTGGACATTCGAGGACAGACGATCCGCGCCCTGACCCTGCTCGGCGCCTCGGCTTTTTTCTTCGCCGGCCTGCCCTACCTGCCCTTGAGCGAAGCCGTGGCGATCGTGTATTCGGAAGCCCTTTTCGTCATCGTTCTCGCTCCGGTTCTGCTCGGAGAAAGGCTGTTTCTGCGCAACGCGATGTCGGCGCTGCTCGGCTTCGTCGGCGTTCTGCTCGTCATACGACCGCAGGGCGCCTTGTCGAACTGGATCGGGCCGGCATTTCTGATGGCGAGCGCCCTATTCGGCGCGCTCTCGATGATACAAATACGACGCATCAGAACCAGCGACGACACCGGCATAACCGTGTTGTTTTTCACGACGGTGGGAACCGCGGTGACGGGGGCCTCCCTGCTCTTCGCCTGGCGTACCCCCACCTTCGAAGACTTGGCGATCATGGCATTGCTCGCCGTTTTCGCGACGATAGGCCAGCTTCTTTTTACCGTTGCGGTGCGGCGGGCTAGCGCTGCGTCTCTGGCGCCCTACACGTACACCAGCATCATATGGGCGACGCTCTTGGGCTACTTTATCTGGGGCGAAACACTCAAATTCGTTCCGATGGTCGGGATCGTACTGATCGTTGGCAGCGCCATCGCGTCGGCAATACGCGAAGAGCCCCCCGAAGGCCCCGCAGTCTAGGGCCGCCCGCAGCGTTTTTTCTTTACATGCCGGATGTGTCTTGCACCCGGCGCCGCCGCAATAGCCGGCAACAGGAGTCCGATATGAAAGTCGCAGTAATGGGTGCAGGCGCGGTGGGTTGCTACTATGGCGCCATGCTGGCGCGCGCAGGACACAATGTGGTGCTGATCGGCCGCGCCCAGCACGTCGAGGCGATCGAGCGCGACGGCCTGCGCCTCGAAACGCGGCTGCTGGACGAACGCATCGGCCGGCCGCGCCTGACGGCCAGCGTCGATGTGGCCGCCGTCGCCGGCGCGCAGCTCGTGCTGTTCTGCGTCAAATCGCCCGATACCGAAAACGCGGGCGCGTCCATCGGCCCGCACCTGGCCGCCGATGCGCTCGTGCTCACGCTGCAGAACGGCGTGGACAATGCCGAACGCCTGCGCGGCGTCATCGCGCAGGAAGTCGCGGCCGCGGTGGTGTACGTCGCCACCGAGATGGCTGGGCCGGGCCATGTGCGCCATCACGGCCGAGGCGAGCTGGTCATCGAGCCTTCTTCGCAAAGCGAGGCCGCGGCCCGGTTGCTCGCCGCAGCAGGCGTGCCGACGGAGGTGTCGGCCAACGTGCGGGGCGCGCTCTGGGCCAAGCTGATCATCAACTGCGCCTACAACGCGCTATCGGCCATTGCGCAACTGCCCTACGGCCGCCTTGTGGCGGGCGCCGGCGTGCGCGATTCCATGCGCGACGTGGTGGCCGAATGCATCGCGGTCGCCCAGGCTGAAGGCGTGACCTTGCCGCCGGACATCGAACAGGCCGTGCGCCGCATCGCCGACTCCATGCCGGGCCAATACTCCTCCACCGCGCAGGACATGGCGCGCGGCAAGCGCAGCGAAATCGATCATCTCAATGGTCTCGTCGTGGTGCGCGGAGAGGCGCTCGGCGTGGCCACTCCGGTTAACCGACTGTTGCACACGCTTGTAAAACTCATCGAAAATAAGACAAATAGCGCCATCTGAGTTTATTTTTCGCAACAAAGCTCAGATAATTCAGCCTCTTTTCTTATTATCAAAAATTAGTAATAATTTGTAGACGCCCCGAGGCACTCGCGCACTTACAGATCGATCGGCATGCCGCCCTCGACCCAAAGCGTGGCGCGTCCCGCGGACGGCGCAGCGCCGATCGCAGCATTCGACGCGGCGGGCGCCAACAAAGCCGCGACCCGGGTTCGGCCAACGCACCGAGGCCGGCCCGAACGCGCAAAGCGCGCCCCGGCCGAGCCGACGTCGCTTTCATGCAGGATGAGGCAACCCTGTTCCCGTAAGGCGTCTGCCAGGAAAGGAGACCGTCCGTGAAGTGCCCCCCAGCGTCACCTGTGGAAGCGGAAAGACTCGCAGCATTTTCCGAATACGAGTTGAGCAGCGGCTCGTCCCTTCCGAGTCTGGATCCCGTCGTTCGAATCGCGGCGCGCATGTTCGACATGCCGATCGCCGCGGTCAACATGATAGGCAACGACCACGTCTTCTTCGTGGCGGAAACGGGCTTGGACGGCGCCAGTGTCGACATGGGCCGGAACGTATCGTTCTGCGCGCACGCGATCCTGCAGGACGAGGTGATGGTCGTGCCCGACGCGACGCTCGACGCGCGCTTTAACGACAATCCACTCGTCACCGGATCGACCCATGTGCGCTTATATGCCGGCGTCACGATCCTGTCTGCGCAAGGCTATCCGCTCGGGGCCTTGTGCGTGATAGACACCGAGCCCAACCCCGACTTCTCGGATGACGACGCGCAACGCCTGCGCGAGCTCGCGAGAATGGCCACAGACAGGCTGGAATTGCGCCGCATCGAGCTGTCCTCCGAGCGCATTCCCCCACCCGCCGGCGACCCCGAATGGCGTTCGCCCACGGCCATGATCCGCTTCGACTCGCGCGGCGTCATTCTCGACTGGAACGAAAGCGCCGCCGCCCTGTACGGGTACGAGGTGGCCGAAGGGCCTGGCCTGCCGATGGAGGAGCTCACGCCCGAACGCGGCCGCAAAGCGCAGCGCGAGTTGATCGCGCGGGCCGTCGCGACAGGTTCCATCGAAGGCCTGCGTGTGCCGCCGGAAGTGCGCGGCGTGCGGCGCGACGGTACCGAATTTCTGCTGGGTTTTTCGCTGTTTTGCTGGCGCGAAGAAGGCAGGCTGATCTTCAACGCGCATTTTCAGGACTTGTCCGCGCTGCGTCACGAAAAAGACTTGCTGCGCCGGATGGCCAATACGGACGTGCTCACCGGCGCCGCCAACCGAACTCATTTTTACCGGCATACGCAAGCCGCGCTGACCGGCGCACACCCCGCCGCCGTGATCATGATCGATCTGGACGGTTTCAAGGACATCAACGATACGCTGGGGCATGCCGCGGGCGACATCGTCTTGGGCGAAGTCGCCCTGCGCCTGAAGGCGCTCGTCCGACCGGAAGATACGGTGGCACGCGTGGGCGCGGACGAGTTCGCGCTGCTTCTGCCCGGCGTGACGGATGCCGAGGCGGCGCGGCGCGTTGCGCAAGCCGCGGCGCGAGCCGTCTCTCAGCCGGTCGTCGCCGACGGCCTGGATGTGATGCATGTCACTGCATGCTGCGGCGTCGCTCTCGCGCCGCAGCACGCCCAGGAAGCGGTGGAACTGATCGGCGACGCGGATATGGCGCTCGTCAAGGCCAAGCAGTCGGGCCGCGGCCAGATCTTCATGTTCACGATAGCCCTGCGCATGGAAGTGGTCACGCGCAGGTTGTACAGCATGGAGTTGCAGCGCGCCGTCAACGACGGCGAGTTTGTCCTGTTCTACCAGCCGCAGCTCGATCTCGGCACGAACACGCTTATCGGCGCGGAGGCGCTGATCCGCTGGCGGCATCCGCGGCGCGGCCTGCTGTCGCCGGCGACTTTTCTTCCCTCGCTCGAATGCGGCCCCCTCGCCCAGACGGTAGGCGGGTGGATACTCGAAGAAGCTTGCGCGCAAGCGGCGCTCTGGCGGCGCAGCGGTGCGCCGGAATTCCAGATGGGCGTCAATCTCTTCGGCGCGCAATTTCGCGTCGGCCAAATCGACCAGGCCATCCAGGCCGTGCTCAGCCGGCACGGTCTGCCGCCTCAGGCCCTGGAACTCGAAGTGACCGAGAATATCGTGCTGGACGACGATGTGGTGCTGGACTCGCTGCAGCGCCTGCGCGACATCGGACTGGGCATTGCCTTCGACGACTTCGGCACCGGCTACGCGTCGCTCAGCCTGCTCAAGCGCTATCCGCTGACCCGCATAAAGATCGACCGCTCGTTCGTCATGGGCATGGTGCAGTCGGACCGGGATGCTTCCGTCGTGCGCGCGATCATCGACATGGCGCGCAGCTTCGACCTGCAGACCATAGCCGAAGGCGTCGAAACCGCGGAACAGCTCGACAAGCTGCGCCGGCTCGGTTGCAGCCAGGGACAGGGTTATCTGTTCGGCAAGCCCATGCCGGCCTGGGAGTTCAGCCAGGCGTTCGGCCTGGACGCCTCTTGGCTCAGGCAAAAACGCGCGTAAATCCTGAGCCTGCGGTCGTCATGACGAGGCTGGACCGTCGTTTCCGGCGTATACCAGCGAGTCGTGCAGATTGCGCATCTCCATGCCCAGGAATTCGGGCACGGGAGGAAGCGGCGCGGGGCGGGAGCCCCGGCGCACGGCATCGGACAGCGCAGTCAGGGCCCGGCCTATCTCTCCTGCCCCCTCCGCCCCGAACAGCGAATGGGCCATCTCGGCAGCCCGCGCGCCCGACTCTTCCAGCGACCAGCAGGTGGACAGCGCCCGGTAAGCCAGACGCTGCGCCGCCATGACTGCGGGCCATGACCGAACCGCCGCGTCGCGTTGCCACCGTTTGGCGCCGGCGCCGAAATCATAGGCATCGAGCAGGACGATCGTACGATGTTGAAGATCGCGGCGCGCTTGCCGGGCCGCAGGCGCGGTCACGTCCGCCGCGGCAGCGTATTCAAGCACTCGCTCGAGCGCGGCGAGGGTATCGGCGAGTGCTTGCGGAATGCGCAATGCCACGGAGCGCGGCGTGGTCGACGCCAGAATCGCCAGCCCGGTCGCGCAGCCGATGACCGTATCGACGCCGCGCACCCACAACACATGCCCGATGTGGGGCATCGGATGCCCGCCCGACGCGATGGTCAGCGCCGCGGCCGTGATGAACACGACAGCCAAGGCGTAGTTGCGCACCACGGTCATCTCGATGACGAACTGCAGCAGCATCAGCGTCGCGGCCAACCACAGCCCGCTGGGGTGAGCGGTCAGGATCGCGCCGGCCAGGACCAGGCCGACGAGGGTGCCGCTCATTCTTTCGATGCCGCGCTGCAGGCTGCGTGACCAGTCCAGCCCCTGATGCAGAATCAGGACCGACGCCGCCATCGTCCAATAGGCGCGCTCCAATCCCAGCGCGGCGCCTATCGCGCCGGCAATTGCCGTGGCGGCACCGACGCGAACGGCGGCCAACAAGGCAGGCGACCACGGCCTGAGGCTTTCGCGCAGCAACTCCGACACACGATGGTGGCCCAGCGGAATGTGCGCGGGCTCGGTGCGTTCCGCCCGACTCGAGGCGTCCATCGCCTCAGCCGCGATGGCCCGCGCCTTGTCGGCGGCGGCAGCCAGCGACGCGCTGCCGGAGAGGGACGCGTTCATGACGCTTGCGAAGAGCAAGTGCAATTCGCGGTTGAGCGAGCGCAAATGGCTCAGGGGGCCGTCGGGCCGAGGCTGGGCGGGCTGGCGCGTCACGAGCGTCGCCCAGGCGTGATGCATGGCCAGCGCGGCCGCATGGCGGGCGCCATCTTCGCCGGGCGTGCCGACTTCCTGCACGAAGCGCGCGACGGCCTGCGCCGCGGCCACGATTGCCATTCGTTCCGGCCCGCGAGGCCAGGCCAGCGCCGTCGACATATGCGCCAGCCATGCGAAGGCGCCGCCGGCCAGCACCAGCAGGCCGACCTGCGCCGTGGAGAAATGTCCGATGGGCATGCCTGTCCCGGCAGCGCAAGCCAGCGCGAACATATAGGCCCCGGGCGGCCCGACACGCAACGCATTGCACAGAAAGGTCGCAACCATGGCGATCAGGAGCACGGTGGGCACCGCCAGCAAAGGCGTCCCGGCTGCCCAGACGCCGAGCATGACCGACACGGCGAAAGAAAGCGCGATCACGGCAAGATGGATCGCGCGGTTCAGATATGGGCGATCGCCGCCGTAGAGCGCGGTGAACGCGCCGATCGTGGCCATGAGCCCGGCGGTCGTGTCGCCGGCGGCCCAGCCGGCCAGAACCGGCACGCCCATGCAGAGACCGGCGCGCACAGCGAAAGGCCAGCGCCGGCCGGCCGGGCGCAATGTGAGCAGCGCCGACAGGCGAAAAGAAGGCGCAGGCGGGGTCGATGGAAGCGGAGGCATGGACGATGGGTCGTGCGGTTCGCCTTTGTCGAAAAGGCGAGATTTGGCGGATGAGCCGATTTTAACGGGCCGCGCGCATCAGCCGGCGTCGTCGAAATTCGGTTCCGGGCCGATGCGCAACCCGGCGCGCGATCGCGGCCGACCGCCCACGCTCATTTCGGCGAACGGACCGCGCGCACCTTGCCGCTGCTGCCGCCGCCGCAGAAAAAACGGCCGGCGCCGTCGGACTCCAGACCGGATACGCCCATGCCCGCGGGCATATCGAGGGTTTCCAAGACTTCGCCCGTCGAAGCGTCGATGCGCCGCACGTCGCTTTCCTCGCCTTCCCATGTGCCGTGCCAGAGCTTGCCGTCGACCCAGGTGACGCCGGTAACGATGCGCCTGGACTCGATCGTGCGCAGGATCGCTCCGGTTTCCGGATCGATCTGATAGATCTTGCGGCCCAGATGCTGGCCGACCCAGAGTGTGCCCTCGGCCCAGGCCAACCCAGAGTCTCCCCCCTGGCCGGGCGACGCAATGGTGGAGACCACACGACCGGTCGCCAGGTCGATCTTCTGGATGCGGTCTGCGGCGATCTGAAAAAGGTGCTTGCCGTCGAAGGCGGTGCCTGCACTCCCGGCGACATCGATCGTGCGCGCGATCTCACCGGTTTGCGGATCGAGGGCGTTGAGCCTGTCTCCGGAGGCGAACCAGACATACCGACCGTCGAAGGTGACGCCGTGGACGGCGTCTGCGCCGGGGAAAGGACCGTATTCGCGAATGATTTCGGCTTGGGCGTGTTTCATATCGTCATCGGGTCGGTAAGGAGGTTTCAGTCTAGCCGCCCGGCATGGGACCGGGGAGTAACAAGGCTGTCGGGAATCCCGGCACGCAGGAAAGCGTCCAGCGCCTGGCCCGACCGCCGCCGAAAGGCTGCGCCTTGCCGGCGGCGGCAAGCTGCTCGAGCGCACGCTGCACAGTGCGGGGACTTGCGCCCAATGCGATCGCCAGGCCCGAGCTCGACCAGGCCTCGCCGTCGGCCAGCAAGGCGAGCACGGCCGCATGCGGCTCGTCGACGAGCGGCGCCAGCACGACCACCGTGTCCGCATGGCAGGGAGCCAGCGCAAAGCCGCGCCGGGTCGCGTTGATTTGCGCCAGGCCATGAAGCGCCGCGCGCAGTCGCCCCATCTCGACCCGCAGCCGGGCACGGTGCGACTCGTCGATGCGCTTCGCGCGGAATGCGCGCGCCAGCAGCGTCTCTCTCGATACGTCGCCGGGCCAGGCTTCGCCGAGCAGGCGGGCCAGGGCGAACAGGATCGGGCGCGTCGCGAGCGGAACCGACGCCTGGCGGCCGCGCACGGCATTGCGGCAGGCATCGACGACAAGCACCTCGGCGGCCAGCAGCGCTTGGGCCTGGTCGAGAAGCACAAGGCGCTCTTGCCCGCCTGTGATCGCGCGCGCCGCGGGCGTATGCAGAACGCGGACTGCGCTGTCGACTTCGATCGTCAGAGCGGGAATGTCGGCCTGCCGCGCGGCACGGCCTGCCCGGGAGAAGGCGGCACTCGCCCGCTTCGTATCGAGGCGCCGTATGGCGACCCCTGCGACCGTCAGCTCATAAGCGGCCCGCGACGCGGGCGGGAGCGGTGCAGGATCGAACTCGGCAAGCAATTGTTCGGCCTGATCCAGCCGGCCGATCAGCAGCAGGCGGCGAGCGGCAAGATTGCGCGCATGGGCGGCATTCACGACATCGCCATGGGTCGCCAGCGTCGCCCATGCCGCATCGAGCGCATGGCTGGGCCAGTTCAGATCGCGCGAGACCAGCGCGATTTCGGCTTGGGCGACGACGCACCGCGCACGGGACAGCTCATCCTTGCGGCCGAAGGCCTGCGCTGCGCGCTTGAGCAGCGTCTTGGCCCGTTCGAAATCGCCGAGCTGGGCCATCGCGATGCCGCGCAGCGCCAGTGCGGACGGGTCGTCGCGCAAAGCGACACGCTTGAGCGCGCCCAGGATGTCGCCACCGGCCAGAGCCGCCGCTGCGGCCTGAATCAGCGAGTCCACGCCAATCCCGCCATATTTGTCACTCTCACCGTTTCGATCTCCGACGCGAAGATACCTCCACCGGCCGATGACGGTCGACGAAGCAGAGAAATTTGTCAATAGCTCAACACAGGAATCGATATCATGAAAGCAACCCTAGACCATCAGACCGCCGCCCCTCTCGCAAGCGCCGAAGGCCACCGCATCGTCTCGCGGGACGAGTGGATCGTCGAACGCAAATCGCTGCTGAGGCGCGAAAAGGAACTCACGCGCCTGAACGACCAGATCGCCGCCGAGCGCCGCGCCCTGCCCTGGACCCGCGTCGACAAAACCTATGTGTTCGACACCCCCGAGGGCAAGCGTACGCTCGCCGACCTGTTCAACGGACGCCGCCAACTTATCGTCCAGCATTTCATGTTCGCCCCGGGCTGGGAGCAAGGGTGCCCGAGCTGCTCTTTCATGGCCGATCACAGCGACGGCATGACGATCCACCTGGAGCACCGCGATGCCACGCTGATGGCCGTCTCGCGCGCGCCCATCGCCGACATCGAGCGCTTCCGCCTGCGCATGGGCTGGCAGTTCAAGTGGGCCTCGTCGTATGGCACCGACTTCAACTACGACTTCAACGTCAGCTTCACTCCCGCAGAAGTCGCCAGGGGCGGCCTGAACTACAACTACGGCAATTGGCCCTATTCGCAGGAAGAATGGCCCGGCATCAGCGTCTTCTTCAAGAACGACGCACAAGAGGTATTTCACACCTATTCGCGTTACGGCCGCGGCCTGGAAGTGATGATGGGCGCCTACCACCTGCTCGACCTTACGCCCAAAGGCCGCGACGAAAGGAAGGTCGAATACAAAATGGAGTGGGTACGCCATCACGACCGCTACGAAGCGGCGCCGGCTGCACAGCCCTACGCGACGGGCTCGGTCGACACGCTGTTCAGCACCTTGAAGCACGAATGCTGCCACTGATGCCGCGCCACGGAGCCGTCGAATGAACGGGATTCGATCCGAAGAATGCGCCGGCGAAAGACGCCGTTCGGGAGGCTGGCGCGCCATCGCCCGCGGCGCGGCGGATGGATTGCATCTTGCCGCCGCACCGACTTTCGCGCTCATGGCCTTGCTGACGGCCGTGCACGACGGCGGCATGCAGCAGATGCGCTGTATGAGCGTGGGCGATATCTCGTCCTGGAACAGCATGAGCCTGATGTATCTGCTGATGAGCGCAGGTCATGCGGCACCCTGGATAAGGCTGGCCGCAGGGCGCCGATAAGCCGCGGCCGCCTGTGCCTTGCGGGACTCAGCGCGCGTCGGCGGCAATGCGCGCGGCGCCGACAATTGCGCCGTCCGGCGATTGGACGAGTACCGCCGCGCGTTCCCCGGCTGGCGCCGCAAACTGCAGCGTCAGCGCGGCGCCGGTCCAGTCGCCGACAGTTTGTATCGAACGCACGACATTCGACTCCCGTAGTGTGTGCCCCGAATTTTCACCCCGCTGGACGACCGTGGTGCGCTGCGGGTCATAGCCGATTAGCAGGATTTTCCCGCTGCCGGACCCTGCTCCGATCCGGATCGACAGCGTGTGCGCGTGCCTTGCGCCCTCGACGTCGACGCTTCGATCGTCGCTGCGCCGCGCGGCCACGATCGCCGCGTTCACTGCACCGATATTCGAACCGACCAACCCTGCGCGGCCGTCGATCACCATTTCGGGGGTGTAGATGCCATTACCCAGGCGGGCGGCATAGCTCGCCTGCCGCCGTGTCGCGGACTCGAAAGAATAGGGATCCGTCCAGCCCAGGCTGTTCCAGTACGTCACATGAAACGCGAGCGGCAGTACGTCCCGGCGATGACGGGCAAGCTCGGACAGGTACGCCTCCGCGGGCGGGCACGACGAGCATCCCTGCGACGTAAAGAGCTCGACCACCACGGGCCTGGCCAATGCCGTGGCGTGGCCGACCAGAAGAAGAACGAAAACGGCGGCAAGGCGTACGAACATGGCCGATCTCCTGATGCGCGGCGAAAAGGGGTTCTTCTTTTAGTTCGCAGCCGACCGAACAGCGGTTACATCGCAGCGGAATTTTTTACGTGCATGCATGCCCGATTATGCGGCAACAAAAAAATCCGCCGCCTGTAACCCGCGCCCTGCACAGTCCGAACTAGTTCATGTATCCGCAACGGATACCTTCACTTTCACCATCAGGAGAACATCATGTCCGCAAAAATCAACGTTAGTTCCGCCCTCCTCGCCGGCGCCGTCGCCAGCCTGCTCGCCTCGGCCGTGCATGCGGCGCCGCTGACGAAAGCGGAAGTGAGCGCTGCGATGGCGGCGCATAAAGAGAAGTGCTACGGCGTCGCGCTGAAAGGGCAGAACGATTGCGCCGCAGGCCCCGGAACAACCTGCCAAGGCACCTCGGCGGTCGATTTCCAGGGCAATTCGTGGAAGTTCGTGCAAGGCGGCACCTGCACGAGCATCGTCGTGCCCGGCGGCGGCCATGGCTCGCTCACCCCGATCAAATCCTGATCGCGGCAGCGCACGAACGGGACGGCCATGACTACCTTCATCCGATCGGCGGCAACCCATGCATGCGCCCGTCCCGAAAGCCCATCGTCCGAGGCGGCCGGGCTCGCCGGCACCAGTTTCAAGCACGAGCATCTTGCAGCCATTCTCGACGACGAACTTCATGACGGCTTTTTCGAAGTGCATGCCGAGAACTACATGGGCGCGGGCGGCGCGCCGCACCGCGCGCTGAACGCCATCCGCGAACGCCATCCGATTTCTCTGCATGGCGTGTGCATGTCGATAGGCGGGCCGGACAGGCTCGACGCCGATCACCTTGCACGCTTTCGCATGCTTGTCGCGCGCTACGAACCCGCGCTCGTCTCCGAGCATCTCGCCTGGTCCTCGCATGGCGGCGCCTTTTTCAACGATCTGCTGCCATTGCCCTACACCGGCGCGACCTTGGACAAAGTCTGTGACCATATCGACCAGGTTCAGGAGGCCATCGGCCGTCCGCTGCTGCTCGAGAATCCGGCCACCTACGTGACGTTCTCGTCCTCGACGCTGAGTGAGGCCGGATTCATCCGCGCCGTCGCGCAGCGCACAGGATGCGGCTTGCTGCTGGACATCAACAATGTGTTCGTCTCGTCAGTCAATCACGGTTTTTCGGCGCAGGCGTATCTGGCGGACTTTCCGCTCGAATACGTAGGCGAGATCCATCTGGCGGGTCATAGCACGCAGCAAGACGACAACGATGCGCCGTTGCTCATCGACAGCCATGACCGGGCCGTCGCCGATGCCGTATGGGCGCTATACCGCGACGTGATCGCCCGCGCCAGCCCCGTGCCGACGCTCATCGAGTGGGACAGCCAGTTGCCGGCCTGGCCCGCGCTGCGCGCGCAGGCACAGATCGCCCGACGTCTATTGCTCGCCCACGTCGCCGCACCTACTCAGAATTTTCAGGCAGCCCATACGGAGCGCATCGGCCATGAAGCCCGAATTTGATGCGACTCGCTATGCGGCCGCCTTCGCGCCGGGTCTGACGAATCCCGATCTGGCGCCCCCCGAGGACGTGACGGCCGCGCAGGACAGAGGAATCGCCGCACGCTACAACGTCTATCGCAACAATGTCACGGTCAGCCTCATCGACGCCCTGGCTGCGATCTATCCGGCCGTGCAGCGCATCACAGGTGTCGACTTCTTTCGCGCGATGGCCCGCTTTCATGTGCGGGCGACGCCGCCCGTCTCGCCGCTTCTGTTCGAGTACGGCCGCGACTTTCCCGCGTTCATCGAATGCTACGACTATGCCCGCGACATGCCCTGGCTCGCAGACACGGCGCGCATCGAACGCGCGTGGCTCGATGCCTATCATGCCGCCGACGCCGCGCCGTTGACGGCAGACGCATTCTCGAACATCGATCCCGGCGCCCTTGCCCAGGTGCGCTTTACCGCGCATCCCGCCGCGGGCATCGTGCGCTCGCGCTATCCGGCCGTCGCCATCTTCGCCATGAACCGGACCGACGGTCCGGTCACGCCACTGCTCGCGAGCGACGCCGAAGACGCCCTCGTCACACGGCCCGACACCGAGGTGACCGTCTCGCGCCTGCCCCCGGGCGGCGCCGCATTCCTCGGCGCGCTGATCGCAGGCGCGCCGCTCGGCACCGCCGCCGAAACGGCTTTCGAAGAATGCGGCGCCTTCGATCTGCCGGTCAATCTTGCCGCAATGATTTCGGCCGGCGTTTTTTCCGCCATTCAACTTCAAAGGTAATCGACATGTCGACCCGACAAGACTCCGCGCTGTCATATCCAGACCGTATCGCCAGCGCAATCGTGCACGCACGGCGCGGCATCGAACGCCTCGCCCAGCCGTCGTTCGTCCAACTGGCGCTGCGCCTCGCGCTGGCCGTGCCGTTCTGGAAATCCGGCATTCTCAAATGGCAGGGCTTTCTGCACCTGAACGACACGGCCATCTATCTCTTCTCCGACGAGTTCAAGCTCCATCTGCCCGGCGGCCCGTATCCGTTTCCGGCGCCGGCCGTGTTCGCGTTCCTGTCTGCGTGCGGCGAGGTCTCGTTTCCGGTGCTGCTGGTGCTCGGTCTGGGTACGCGTTTCGCCGCTGCAGGCCTGCTGTTGATGACCTGCATCATCGAGCTGACGATACCCGACGGTTGGCCGATCCACATCACCTGGGCCGCCATGGCGCTGGGTATCGCGGCGTGGGGCCCAGGCCGGCTTTCGATCGACCATTTGCTGGGGGACCGCACGTACCGTTCGTAAAGCGCACGCAGCGGTTCGGCCATCGCGCGGCATTGCCTGCGCCGGTGAAACTCGCGCAAAGCAAGACATCGCGAATGGTAACAAGCCATCTCTCGATGGTGCCGTGCGCAGCCGCATTGCTAGCGAATGCAATCCCCCTCTCGACATATTTCAGCACGCGGGCATGGCGCGCTGTCGAGGGAGTATTTTTTAGTCTTTCGGATATATCAGGAGAGCGACATGCCCGGTAGGACTGACATAGCTGAATCACTCAATATGCGGTCTATGCGCCCCATCGCGGCGACTGTCTTGCGGACCTTGACGGCCGCTTCCGTCCTTCTGCCGCTGCTTGCAGGCTGCGCCACCTACAAAGTGCATGAAGCGCGAGAAGTGCAGGAGGGCAAGCTCGTCGGCGCCAATATCATCGATCTGATGCAGTCGGTCGGCATCCCGGACAAAACCATGAAAATAGTGGACACCGGCGGTCCCGACGACCGCATGATCGTGCAATGGAATTTCTCGAATGCGGATGCTGCGATCGACTTCACCCTGATTCTCCTGCAGCTCAAGGTAGGCGGCGCAGGCAAATGCAGCATGACGGCCACCGTGGACCGCTGGGGCGGCAAGGTGCTCGAGGTGAACTTCCCGCAGGCGCATACCGACAGCATCGGTTCGGACTACGACGCCTGCGAGCCGCTGGTCGAAGAAGCGCTCACGCATATGCCGCACACGCCGATAGATCCGAAGTACGACGCCTTCGCGCTGGCCGGCAAGGGCAAGTGAAGATATTTCCAGCCGGCTCTCGCGAATCGTGCGGCCGGACTTCTCCACATCGATGGCGTCGGATCCGGGTGCCGGTCAGTCCGCCCCACGTGCGATGATGTCGCAGCCTATCTCCACGCCATTAGCCAAGGACCCTGCCATGCCGCCCAGCACAGATCAGCGTCGCCACAGCCCCGCCGCCGAGCGCAACGGCCCGTACATCCTGACCGCATTGCAACGCGTGCTGCCGGCCCGCGGAGTATTGCTGGAGATCGCCAGCGGCACCGGCCAGCATGCCGCGTTTTGCGCGGCCGGACTTCCTGGCTGGCAATGGCAGCCCAGCGACTGCGACGCGAGCGCATTGACCGCCATCTCCGCCTGGTGCGCCGGAAACGATCGCGTTCTGCCGCCCATCGAACTGGACGTGACGGCCCCCGACTGGTTCGACGCCGCACGGCAGTTCGACGCCATCTACTGCGCCAATATGATCCACATCTCGCCCTGGGCCTGCACGCTGGCGCTGCTGCGCGGGGCCGCGCGCCACCTGGCGCCGCAGGGGGTGCTGATCACCTATGGCCCGTATCGGGTGGACGGCGTGGAAACCTCGCCCAGCAATCTCGCCTTTGATGCCGACCTGCGCGCGCGCAATCCCGCATGGGGCCTGCGCCGCCTGTCCGACATCGCCGCGCAAGCCGCAGCGGCAGGCCTGCGGCTGCGCGAGACACTCTCTATGCCGGCCAACAATCTGCTGCTGGTCTGGGAGCGCGGCTGACCCGGTCGGGCAGGCAATGGGTCACCGGCCTGGTCAGGCCGATGGCTTCGGAAGGCTGCTGCATTTCTGCAGTGTTCGGGATGCTGCCGACCCGGCGATTGCGCCCGGACGCTCGTCAAGGCAGAACGAGATCGGCGTCGGCGATGGATCTTTCGAACAGGGGCTTCGACAGCAAGTACCCCTGGATGAGCTCCACGCCGGCGTCCTGCAGGCAAAGCAGTTCATCGCGCGTTTCCACGCCTTCGGCCACGACCTTGATTCCGAGCTCGGCGCAGATGCCGACCACGGCGGCAACGATGACCCGGTTGGTCTTGCGCTTGTCGACATCGCGTATCAGGCCCATGTCGAGCTTGATGATGTCGGGCTGAAAATCGGCCAGCAGGTTCAAGCCGGCGTAGCCGGCGCCAAAATCGTCGATGGCCGTGCTGAAGCCGATTCGTTGGTATTCACGAAATACGTCAGCCAGCCATTTTCCGTCGTCGATGCGTTCGCCTTCCACCGTTTCGAAAATTATTTTATCGATGGGAAAGCCATATGTCTCGGCAGCCCGCAGGGTCGTGCTGATACAGACTTCCGGCCGGTAAATGGCATTGGGCAGGAAGTTGATGGAGAGCCTGCTTTGCAAACCCACACCGGACGCGGTCTTTATCGCGCGCACCCGACAGGCCTGGTCGAATTGATAGCGATTGGCGGGCGTCACGCGTTCGAGCACCGACAGCGCGGATTCTCCGCCAGGGCCTCGTATCAGCGCTTCGTGGGCAAACACCTGGCGGGCCCGGATATCGACGATGGGCTGAAAGGCGTAGCTGAAATCGAAGCCCAGCTCCGCGCCGTCGCGGCACACGGCACAGTGTTCTTCGCTCTGAAGATGTTGAGCATGATTTCGCAGATTGATTTGCTTCATTTCATCCGTTCGTTTTTTTGCACAATGCGATTTTTGTGCGTGTTTCTCCTCTTTTTATCATGGATAAAACGTCAGGCGAATCCGTGAAACGATGGAGCGGGAAAAACTCGCGAGCGGGCGTTGACCCTGGCCCATCGGCGCGACATCGCCGGACGAGATCGTGTTCGCGGCCGCTCCGGACGGCCCTTCGGCGCGCACGACGTCAAGGAACAACGTTCAGCGTCGGCCCAGCAAGGCCTGCACGGCCAGGCTCGCGGCCTCGACAGCCCCCGCGACATATCCCGGAAACTGCGGCGACCACTCGCTGGCAATGCCGGTCAGGCGGCCGCGCCAGGGTCCGTCGGCAGCGCCGGTGTGAGGCGCTGCCGCATGCGTGTCCTGGGCAAGCTGATCCGCCGCCGTCGCAGTGTAGGGATCCTGCGCCCAATCCTTGAGAAATTCCGCCGTGGGCGCGGCGGCGCGCGAGCCGTACATTCGCGCAAACTGCGCGCGGCACAGCGAGCGCAGCGCCTCGCCGGTCATGCGTCGGCGCGCCGCGGCCGGCATGCCCAGAAATCCGAATAGCGCCGCGCTGCCTCCCGGCATGCTGGCGTCGTGGATCTCCCCCATCGGTCCGCAGGCGCTGCGGCCCTCGCCGGACAGGCCCTGCTCACGCCAGAACGCGGTGTCGTAGAGCGCGATGTACTTGGCATGCGGCGCCATCCAGGTCGCCGCCTGCCGCCACGACTGGGCCAGCGCCGGGGGCATGTCCGGCGTGAACGCGATGGCATGTTCCGCCAGGCGGGGCGGAACCGCCAGCAAGACTTGATCGGCGTGCCAGGTGGTCGCGCGCCCGGCGGCGTCTTCGCTGTGCAACACAATATGGGAGGACGCGAGGGCGACCCGGCGCACGGCCTGGCCGGTCACGATGCGCGCCGGATCCAGCGCACGGCGCAGCCCGTCGATCAGCGCGCCCATGCCTCCCATCAGTCGGAACGAGGCCGGCGAGCTGGCATAGCCGCGCATGCGCACAGGTGGCCGACCCGGCGCGGGTTCCACCACCATGTCTCCCGTCTCGTATTGCTCGAAAGGCCGCAGGCCCAGGTGCGTGACCAGCTCATGCAGCGCCGGTTGGTGATCGGGCCAGAACCACGTCGGCCCCAGATCGAAACGATCATCCGACGGCGTGGGTCCGCTCCATGGCGGCTCGGCGCACAGGATGCGTCCGCCGAGCGTGCTGCGCGCTTCGATCAGGAGATAGTCGCGCAGCCCATGGCGCTCGAGCAGCCAGGCGGCATGAAGCCCGCTCAATCCACCGCCCACGATCGCGATGCGGGCGCTGCGTATCGGTTCGTTCATAGGCGTGCATTGCCCAGATGCCCGGTCTTGAGGTAGACCGTGGCGCCCTGCGGGCCGCCCGCGACGTCCGCCGTCTCGCCGGGCGGCAGGCGCAACCACGATCCGCGACCATAGGACTGCCCGCAAGAGATCACCTCGCCTTCCAGCACCAGCACCTCGGCGCCGTCTACCGGTTGCGCAAGCAGCAATGCCTGGGGCGGCACGCGCTGCAGGCAGACCTGTTCGTAGTCGGCCGAAAACAGCGGGCAGACCTCGCGACCGTTCTCGTTGCGCCAGGCCGCAGGATCACGGGTATCGATGCGCACACGGCGCCGCTCCTGCGGCGGCATCTGGCAGAGTTTGACGAAAATGACGGCGCCCTCGGCGCTGGCCGGCTGATGGCTGGAGCCGGGGGGATTGCGCAGGTACCAGCCTTCGGAATAATGCGCCCGGCCTTCGGAGAATACCCCCGACAGCACGAGAACCTCTTCACCGCCCGGGTGGTCGTGAGCCGGGAAATACGACTCGGGTGCATAACGCACGATGCTGGTCGCCCGGGCCTGCTCCTGGCCCACGCGGTCGAGCATCACGCGCTCCACCCCGGGTTGGGGCGAGGCGACCCATCGATAGCGGTCCTGCGCCATGACGGCGCGGCGCGAAAAATCCGCATGGATCAGCATTGCGGCGTCCGCCGTGCGATGACGATAGTCATGATCGATTACTTTACCAGGGGCCTTACGGCCGTAAAGCCGCCGTCCACCGCGAGCACTTGCCCGGTGATGCGCGCGGCGCCTTCCGACAGCAGCCATGCCATGGCGTCGGCCACTTGGCCGGCGCTCTGCAGACCGCCCAGCGGATACTGCCTTGCGGCCCCTTCGCGCATCGCCTCCATACGCAGCATGCCCGCCGTCATGGGCGTCTCGGTCATGCCGGGCGCCACCGCGTTGATGCGCAAACCCAGGGGCGCATAGGTGGCAGCGGCGCTACGGACCAAGGCCTCCACGCCGCCCTTGGCGGCAGCAATGGCCTCGTGGTTGGCCACGCCGATACGGGCGACTACGCTGGAAACCAGAACGGCGGCGCCAGGCCTGCCGGCCGTGCGCAGGGCATCGATCCAGGCGTGCAGCACGAAGAGCGCGCTGTCCAGGTTCGCACGCAGCACGTCGCGGATTTGCGCCGCGCTACTGCGATGCAGAGGCGCGATCAGCGTGTTGCCCACGCAATGCGCCAGCAGCGCGGGCGCCTCGCCGAGCTGCTCCTGGCACTGCGCCATGGCGGCCAGGGCGCCCTCTTGCGTCGTAGTGTCGGCAACAATGTGCGCATCGGCCGGCACGGCAGCCAGGGTCTGGGCATCGCGCCCGACCGCTGCGACGCGGTGACCTTGTGCGCGCAGGCGCGCCACCAGTTCGCGGCCGATGCCGCCGCGCGCGCCGGTTACCAGCGCCGGAGCAGGACGGGATGGAGGAAGGGTCGTCATGGGCAGTACTCGGTTGGACAGTGGGAAGGCGCCGCGGGCGGAATGGCGTCAGCGCGTTCGGGCGATTCTTTTACGCCAGGCGGGCCTGACCAGGAGAAAAAGGCGATAGACGGCCTCGAGCAGCCACACCACGGGACGAGCACTCAGCAGACGCCCCAGGAAAGCCAGGCGCGGCAGCGATTGCCACAGCGTGGCGAAGGCCATGGCGCCGCTGACCAGGCGGCCGTCGGGCAGCCGCAGATACAACCTCGACATGGCGGCATCGCGGCTCAAGCCGGGCCCCAGATCGGCCGCGTCGCAGCGGGACACATCGACCCAGCACACGTCCTGCGCGCCGGGCTGCCTGCGGTACATGGCCACCTCGCGGGAGCACACCGGACAGCCGCCGTCGTAGTAAAGCGTAGGCTTGGTCGTAAGCGTCATGATCATCTTGGCCTTGTCAATTTCGATTCATTTTAAACTCATAAATGAGAAAACCCAAAAAATATCACTTAAATTGAATTCATATTAAACTCACCGCCATGACCTCTCGCCCATCCCCCCCCCTGCCCGCGCCAGCGCCGACTGACGCGACGGATCCGGTTTTTCGCAGCGGCGCGGTGGCCCGACTGGCGCGCATGCCGGTCGCTACCTTGCGCGTCTGGGAACAACGCTATCGCGCGGTGCACCCTGCCACGGCGCCGTCGGGGCACCGCCTGTATTCTCCGGCCGACGTGCAGCGCGTGATGCTGCTCAGGCAACTGACCGAGCAGGGTCATGCCATCGGGTCGATTGCGGCGCTGGATTTCGCGCAGCTGCAGGAAATCGCCCGCATGCCGGCGGCCCGCACGGACGGCGCCCGGGGGGCGACCGCTCGCGCTGCCGGAGCGCCCAACTGGTTGGTTGTCGGAACGGCCCTGGCGACGCGCCTGCAGCGCGCCGGTGTCCTGCGGCATCTGGCTTACCCCGCGCCGAGGGTGACTGTGTTCGACTCGCTGGCCGAGGCATCGGCCGCCGCGTCCGACGATGCGGCCGATCTGCTGCTATGGCAAGCACCGGTCCTGCGGCCCGGCAAGCTGGCCGAACTGCAGCAGACCAGGCAAGCCTGGCATGCCCGCCATACCGCCGTGATGTACCGCTTTGCCCAGGCCTCGACCATCAAGACCCTGGCCGACGCAGGATCGAGCATGCTGCGCGAGCCGGCCGACGACGACATGCTCGGCGCATGGCTGGGTTCGATCGATCGCGGCCTGCCGTCCGTTCACGCCGATGCCGTGCCTGCCCAGGCCGGGCTCTTACCCGATCCGGCATCGGCTCCCGCACCCCGGCGCTTCGACGATGCCATGCTGACGGCAATCGCCGGACTGTCGTCGACGCTCGCCTGCGAATGCCCGCGGCATATCGCCGAGCTGCTGATGCAGCTGACCAGCTTCGAGGCCTACAGCGCAAGCTGCATCCATCGCGATGACCCTGACGCGCAGTTGCACGCGTATCTGCAGCAGGTGGCGGGCACGGCGCGTTCTCTGTTCGAGTCCGCGCTCGAACGCGTGGCGCACCACGACGGCCTGGCGCTGCGCTGAAACGAGGTTTTCCGTGCGCGATCCCAACCGTGAATTTCCGTCGGCTGTCGCCTGGCTGGGCTACGGCGGCCTTTTGCCCTTTGTCGGCACGGCGCTGCTGACTCGTCTCGAACCGCAAAGCGCAGACTTGTGGATGCGCGCCTTGATCGGCTACGGCGCGGTGATTCTCAGTTTTGTCGGAGCGCTGCACTGGGGGTTCGCCATGATGGCCTGCGGGCTGGACGCGGATCGGCGCGGCCGCGCCTACGGCTGGAGCGTCGTCCCCGCCCTGCTCGCATGGCCCGCCCTGCTGCTGCCTGCCCGACACGCCGCGCTGCTGCTGGTGCTGGGCTTCCTGCTGCATCTCATGCAGGACCGCCGGCTGGCGCGCCATGCGACGCTGCCGGGCTGGTACCTGCCGCTGCGCTGGCGCCTGACTGTCGTAGCCAGCCTCAGCCTGCTGGCCGGGGCCTGGGCGAGCATCGTCTAGGCGCGATCGCCTCAGGCGCCGCCCGGCGCCGAACTCCGCGGCAATCTGCAACACCGCGCGCAACGTGATGAAGAACTGCAAACAGTTTGAGAAAAATCAAACTCCCCGGTTCTGTTCCCGACTATGTTGGCTCAAGACATCACTGCGCCATGCGCACTCCGGTTGACTCCCGACGCGGGAGCATGGCGCAAGGAGAATCGACAATGTCGAACAAGCGCGGGACAGCGGGGAAAGCAGTAACGTCACGGCACCGGGACATGGCACGGCAAGCGCCGGGGACCGCATGGCCGAGGCGGCATAACAAAAGTCTTCTGTTGCTGGTGGCCGCGGCGATGGTGTGGTCGGTTCCGGCGCTCGGTCAAGAGCTGGTGCCGCAATCGCCCACCTCCGATCAGCCGTCGTCCTCCGCGCAAGTGCCCAGCCTGCCGTCGCAGGAGCCGGTCGACAACGCCGTACCCGGCAAGGCGCCGGACCGCATTCCGACGCCGGCCAGCCCGGTGAGCGCAGCCGGCACGCCCTTCTCGCTTGGCTCGTTCCTGCTCTACCCGGAACTCGATACGACGTGGATGTACGACAGCAACGTCTTCTTTTCGCCCGACGGCTCGCGGCTGAGCGATCACGCCTGGATTTTTTCTCCGAGTATGTGGGCAATGTCGAACTGGACCAAGCACGAGCTGG
>NZ_JBQCER010000102.1:0-72283 GCF_051960075.1 Bordetella sp. | reverse complement strand
GCGTGGTGGGCATACTGCGGGCCGGGGGGGCGTTCTTCACCCTATCCTTAATCGGCCAACCCGTTTTTTTTCTGGACCATACGGGCGCTGGGGCCGCCGCGCCTTCGGCCGGCGGCCGCAGCGCGTTCAAGCCCCTGGTGGCCGACGCCGCCGCAAGGCGTGCCAGCCTGGGCGTGGTCATCCTGACGTCGGTACAGAACTTCGGCTACTACGGGGTGATGATCTGGATGCCGGCCTATCTGAGCAACCACTTCGGCTACACGCTGACCAAGTCGGCAGCCTGGACCGCGATCACCGTCGTCGGCATGGCTGCGGGCATCTGGCTGTTCGGCCAGCTCGCCGACCGCATCGGCCGCCGTCCGGTGTTCCTGGCCTATCAGGTCGGCGCGGCGCTGAGCGTGCTGATCTACGCGCAGCTGCAGTCGGAATATGCCCTGCTTGTCGGCGGGGCCATCATGGGCATGTTCGTCAACGGTATGCTCGGCGGCTACGGCGCGCTCATCTCCGAGCTCTATCCCACCCAGGCGCGCGCCACGGCGCAAAACGTGCTGTTCAACATCGGTCGCGCGGTGGGCGGCTTCGGCCCGCTGGTGGTGGGCGCCCTGGCCGTCAAGTATTCCTTCAGCGTCGCCATCGCGCTCCTGGCGGTGCTGTATGCGATCGACATCCTGGCCACCCTGTTCCTGATTCCTGAACGCAAGGGTCTGGCGCTGCAATAAGCCAGCCCGTATGAAAAACGCCGTTCGCGCAGATGCGTGAACGGCGTTTTCTTTTTGCGGCCTGCGCGGCCGCCGTCTTAACTGTCCAGTTTCTGCTTGAGCAGGTCGTTGACCTGCTGCGGGTTGGCCTTGCCCTTGGCGGCCTTCATGATCTGGCCCACCAGCGAATTGAAGGCCTTTTGCTTGCCGGCGCGGTATTCCTCGACGATGGCCGGGTTGGCGGCCAGCACCCCGTCGATCATCGCGCCGATGGCGCCGGTGTCGCTGATCTGTTTGAGGCCACGCGCCTCGATGATGGCGTCGGGCGCGCCGCCGCCCTCGCCGGCCCACATGGCGGCGAAGACTTCGCGGGCGATCTTGTTGGAGATGGTGCCGTCGAGGATGCGGCCGATCAGCGCGGCGAGCGCGGCGGCCGGTACGGGGCATTGGGCGATGTCCTTCTCTTCGCGGTTGAGCTGCGCGGCGACCTCGCCCATGACCCAGTTGGCGGCCAGCTTGGCCTGGCCGGCGGGCAACAGCCTGGCCGCGTCTTCGAAGTACGCCGCCATGGCGCGGCTGGCGGTCAGCTGCGCGGCGTCGTATTCGGGCAGGCCGTGCTCGGCCACGAAGCGTGCCGCCAGCGCGCGCGGCAGTTCCGGCATGCCGGCCTTCACGCTTTCCACCCATTCGGGCGCCACCACCAGCGGCGGCAGATCGGGGTCGGGGAAATAGCGGTAATCGGCCGCGTCTTCCTTGGTGCGCATGGCGCGAGTCTCGCCCGTGTCGGGATCGAACAGCACCGTGGCCTGCTCGATGGCATGGCCGTCTTCGATGCGTTCGATCTGCCAGCGCACCTCGAAGTCGATGGCCTGCTGCATGAACTTGAAACTGTTCAGGTTCTTGATTTCGCGCCGTGTGCCGAACGGTTCACCCGGCTTGCGCACGCTGACGTTGGCGTCGCAGCGGAAGCTGCCTTCTTGCATGTTGCCGTCGCAGATGCCGATCCAGGTGACGATCTTGTGCAGCTCGCGCGCATAGGCCACGGCCTCGTCGCTGCTGCGCATGTCGGGCTCGGTGACGATCTCCAGGAGCGGCGTGCCGGCGCGGTTCAGATCAATGCCGCTTTGGCCGATGAAGTCTTCGTGCAGCGACTTGCCTGCGTCTTCTTCGAGGTGGGCGCGCACCAGGCGCACCGTTTTCTTTTCGTCGCCCAGATAGAACGAGACCTCGCCGCCCTGCACCACGGGGATCTCGTATTGGCTGATCTGGTAACCCTTGGGCAGGTCGGGGTAGAAATAATTCTTGCGCGCGAAGATGCTGCGCGGCGCGATGCGCGAGCCGAGCGCGAGCCCGAGCTTGATGGCGCGCTCGACGGCGCCCCGATTCATCACCGGCAGCGTGCCGGGCAAGGCCAGGTCGACCGCGCTGGCCTGTGTGTTGGGCTCGGCGCCGAAGGCCGTGGGGGAGCGGCTGAAGATCTTGCTCTCGGTAGAAAGCTGGGCGTGCGTCTCGAAGCCGATCACGACTTCGTAGCCCTGGATGAGCTTGGCTGCAGACATAGTCAAATGCCCTCCGGCGTGCGGAGATGGAAATCGGTGGCTTGCTGGAATCGATGCGCGGCGTTGAGCAGCCTGGCTTCGTCGAAATAGTTGCCCAGCAGCTGCAACCCGACCGGCATGCCGCCTTCGCCGAAGCCCGCGGGCACGCTCATGCCGGGCAGGCCGGCGAGCGAACCGGGCAAGGTATAGACATCGGCCAGATAGTCGGCCAGCGGGTCGCTGCCGTGCTCGCCGAGCTTCCAGGCCACGCTGGGCGCGACCGGGCCGGCGATGATGTCGCACTGTTTGAAGGCCTGCTGGAAGTCATCGGCGATCATGCGGCGGATTTTCTGCGCCTGCAGGTAGTAGGCGTCGTAGTAGCCGTGCGACAGCACATAGGTGCCGGTCATGATGCGGCGCTTGACCTCGGCGCCGAAGCCCTCGGCGCGGGTCTTGCAATACATGTCGAGCAGGTCGTCGTAATGCTTGGCGCGGTGGCCGAACTTGACGCCGTCAAAGCGCGAAAGATTGGAGCTGGCCTCGGCCGGGGCGATGATGTAGTAGACCGGGATGGCCAGCTCGGTGCGCGGCAGCGAGATCTCGACCAGCTTGGCGCCGAGCCGTTCGTATTGCGTGAAGGCCGCGTCGATGGCGGCGCGTACGTCGGGCGCCAGTCCGTCGCCGAAGAATTCGCGGGGCACGCCGATGCGCAGGCCGTCGATCGGGTCGTCGAGCCGGCGCGTGTAATCTTCGGCAGGCTTGTCGATCGAGGTCGAATCGCGGTCCGGATCGGGGCCGCAGAGCGCCGACAGCAGCAGCGCGCAATCCTGGGCGGTGCGCGCCATCGGGCCGGCCTGGTCCAGGCTGGAGGCGAAGGCCACCATGCCCCAGCGGCTGGCGCGGCCATAGGTGGGTTTGATGCCGGTGATGCCGCAGAAGGCCGACGGCTGGCGGATGGAGCCGCCGGTGTCGGTGCCGGTGGCGGCGGGGGCCAGGCGCGCGGCGACCGCTGCTGCGCTACCGCCGGACGAACCGCCGGGGATGCGCGTGGCATCCCACGGGTTGCGCACGGGGCCATAGGCGGAGTTTTCGTTGGCCGAGCCCATGGCGAATTCGTCGCAATTGAGCTTGCCCAGCGTGACGCAGCCGGCCTCGGCAAGTTTGGCGACCACGGTGGCGTCGAAGGGCGATCGGTAGCCCGCGAGCATCTTCGAGCCGGCGGTGGTCGGGAAGTCCTTGGTGACGAAGATGTCTTTGTGGGCGATCGGTACGCCCAGCAGCGGCGCGGCCTCGCCGCGGGCGATGCGCGCGTCGGCGGCGCTGGCCTGCGCGAGCGTCACGGATTCGTCGACGGCGAGAAAGGCGCCCAGGGACTCGTGCTGCCTGGCGCGCGCGAGAAAGTGCTGCGCCGCTTCGGTGGCGGAGACCTCTCTGGCGCGCAATTTGGCCGACAGTTCGGCGACGGTCAGATGATGCAGGTCGGTCATTATTCGATCACCTTGGGCACCAGGAACAGGCCGTTCTCGACGGCCGGGGCGCTCTTTTGATTGGCTTCGCGCTGGTTGGGTTCGCTGGCGACGTCGTCGCGCAGGCGCAGTGCGATGTGCTCGATGGCGGCGACGGGATGCGTCAGGGGCTCGACCCCGGTCGTGTCGACGGCGCGCATGCGTTCCACGATGTCGAAGAAGCCGTTGATTTGTGTCAGCATGTGCCCGCTCTCGGCGGCGGTCAGCTCGATGCGGGCCAGCCGGGCGATGCGGGCCACGTCTTGTTCGTTCAGGGCCATGGGAGATGAAGGGGATATGAAAGCGGACGCAGCGGTGCGTAACGTCACGGATTAAGCCGTTACAAACAATGAATAAGCTGGGAATTAACCCTTATTTACAGTCAAATTATAAGTTATCATTGAAGGCTTAACCGCTAAAGGCATTGTACGTCCGGCAGTAAGTGGGACGACACCTCGGAAGGCACCCCGGGCGGTATCCCAGTACGACCCCGGGTCTACAGCGCCTTGCCCCTAATTTTTGAATTTCGCTGAGTTCACATGTTTGGATTCCTACGCAGCTATTTTTCCAGCGATATGGCGATCGACCTCGGTACCGCCAATACGCTCATCTACGTTCGCGGCAAGGGCATCGTGCTCGACGAGCCGTCCGTGGTTGCCATCCGCCACGAGGGCGGCTCCAGCGGCAAGAAGATCATTCAGGCCGTCGGCCGCGAGGCCAAGCAGATGCTGGGCCGCGTGCCCGGCAACATCGAGGCCATTCGTCCGATGAAAGACGGCGTTATCGCCGATTTCACCGTGACCGAGCAGATGCTCAAGCAGTTCATCCGCATGGTGCATCCGCGCAATATGCTCGCGCCCTCGCCGCGTATCATCGTCTGCGTGCCTTGCGGTTCGACCCAGGTCGAGCGCCGTGCCATTCGCGAATCCGCGCTGGGCGCCGGCGCCTCGCACGTCTACCTTATCGAAGAACCCATGGCCGCGGCCATCGGCGCCGGCCTGGCCGTGTCGGACGCGAGCGGTTCCATGGTGGTCGACATCGGCGGCGGCACGACCGAAGTGGCGGTGATTTCGCTGGGCGGCATGGTCTACAAGGGTTCGGTGCGCGTGGGCGGCGACAAGTTCGACGAAGCCATCGTCAACTACATCCGTCGCAACTACGGCATGCTCATCGGCGAACCCACTGCCGAGCTCATCAAGAAAGAGATCGGTTCGGCTTTTCCCGGCTCCGAAGTCCGCGAGATCGAGGTCAAGGGCCGCAACCTGGCCGAAGGCGTGCCGCGCAGCTTCACCGTCTCGTCCAACGAGATTCTCGAATCGCTGACCGACCCGCTCAACCAGATCGTCTCGGCCGTCAAGATCGCGCTGGAACAGACCCCGCCGGAACTGGGCGCCGACATCACCGACAAGGGCATCGCCCTGACCGGCGGCGGCGCGCTGCTGCGCGATCTAGATCGCCTGCTTCAGGAAGAGACCGGCCTGCCGGTGGTGGTGGCCGAAGATCCGCTTACCTGCGTGGTGCGCGGCTGCGGCGAGGCGCTCGAGCATCTCGAGAAACTGGGCGCCATCTTCATCAACGATTGAGGCGGTGCCGCTGCCTGCCGTGCGATACTGTGCGCGCGGCCGGCGCGCCTGCCGGCCCTTCACGATAGGCCGGCCCAAGTTGAAACGACCCCCACGCCGCGTCTCCGGCTTGCCGCCCCTCACAGGGGCGAGCCGATTTCCCGAGGCGGCCCGGCGGAGCTGATATGGAACGACAAACCCCTCCGTTATTTCGACGCGGCCCGCCCGCGGAAGTCCGGCTGGTGGTGTTGATCGTGCTGGCGCTCACTCTCATGCTGGTCGATGCGCGCATGCGGGTGCTCGAACCCGTGCGCCGCGTGGTGGCCATCGCGCTCTATCCCTTCCAGCGCGTGGTGCTGGCGCCGCGAGATCTGGTCGAGCAGGTCGACGAGTGGGTCAACGCCGCCAACCTCATCCGCCAGGAAAACGAAGCCCTGCAGCGCCAGCGCATCGAGCTGGCTCAGGTGTCCACGCATGCTCAGCAAGTGGCTACCGAAAACGCTCAGTTGCGCCGCCTGCTCGGCATCACCGAGCACACGTCCGAACCGACCGTGGTGGTCGAGGTGCTTTACGAGCCGCCCGACGGCGGCGGCCAGCAGCGTCTGGTGTTCAATAAAGGCAGCAAGGCGGGTCTTGCGCCCGGCATGCCCGTGATCGACGAGGGGGGGGTAGTGGGGCAACTGGTGCGCGTCACGCCCATGACGTCAGAGGCCGCCCTGCTTACCGACGACCGTGTTTCCATACCCGTTCAGGTATTGCGCAACGGTCTGCGGCTCATCGCTTTCGGCACCAATACGCCGGGCGAGATCGAGGTGCGGTATCTGTCGGCCAACGCCGACGTGCGCGTGGGCGACGTGCTCATCACCAGCGGCGTGGGCGGGTTCTTCCCGGCCGGCCTGCAGGTGGCCAAGATCACGTCCATCGATCGCAATACAGCCTCGGGTTTCGCGCAGGCCATGGGCGAGCCGCTGTCGCATCCCGAGCGCTACCGGCACTTCCTGGTGCTGCAGGTAAACGTGGGCCAGGCCACGAAAATCCAGCAGGAAGAGGACAATGCCGACTAATCCTTCGGAGCAGCGGGACGCCTCCGGCCGGCTGGTGGGCCTAGTCGGCAATGCCCACACCGACCGTCTCGTGCGCCCGGCGCGTGGCGTGTTCGTCTGGACCACGCTTATCGTGGTGTGGCTCGCGTCGATGCTGCCCTGGCGTCTGTGGCCAGGAGCGCCCGACATGATGGCGCTGGTGCTGGCCTACTGGAGCGCTTACGAAAGCCGCCGTGTGGGTCTGGTCACCGCCTTTATTTTCGGCATTCTGCTCGACGTGCACGACACGGCTTTGCTGGGCGGTCATGCGCTGACCTACGTGCTGGTGGTCTACGGCGCGCTGCTGCTCAATCGCCGCCTGCAGCGGTTCGACCTGTTGAGCCAGGCGGTGCACATGTTGCCGATATTCCTGCTCGCGCCTCTGGCTACGCATCTGGTGGTCGCCTGGCTGGCGGGGCATTGGCCGGGTTGGTGGTGGGTGGTGGGCGCATTGATCACGGCCGCGCTCTGGCCCGTCGCGGGCTGGGTGCTGCAACTGCCGCAGCGCAGGCTGGACGACGCGGAATCCTCCGCGGTCTAGGGCCGAGAGCGCAGCCGCGATGTTCGAGTTCAAAAACACCAGCCTTCAGCAGAAACAGCGTTTTCGCCTGCGCGCCCTGGTGGGCGCGGCGGTAGTGCTGGTGTGCTTCGGCATGCTGGTGTCGCGCTTCTGGGTGCTGCAGGTGGTGCGTTATCAGGGGTTCTCCGAACGCGCGGACCGCAATCGCATCGCGCTGGTGCCCATCGCGCCGCGCCGCGGCGAAATCTTCGATCGCAATGGCGAAGTGCTGGCGCGCAACTACCGCACCTATACGCTTGACGTCACGCCCGCGGATTTCGGCGGCGGCTACGATTACGACAAGCTTTTCGACCGCCTGTCGCGCGTGATCTATCTGAGCCCGAGCGACAAGCGCAAGTTCAAGCGTCAGCTCGGCGAATCCAATCGTGTGGGCACGGTGACGCTGCGCGACAACCTCAACGACACCGAGGCGTCCTGGTTTGCTGCGCACGCCTTCATGTTTCCCGGCGTCGAACTCAAGGCGCGCTGGGTGCGGCAATATCCCCAGGGCGCCGCCGCCGCGCAGGTGGTGGGTTATATCAGTCGCATTTCCGACAGCGATCTTGAAGAACTCGATAAAAAAGGCGAGACCGGCAACTACCGCGGCACCGAGTACATCGGCAAGAAAGGCATCGAGCAAAGCTACGAAAATGTGTTGCACGGCACGACCGGTGTGCAGGAAGTGGAAATCACCGCAGGCGGCCGGCCGGTGCGCACACTCAGCCGCAAGGATCCCGTTGCCGGCTCGGATCTGACTCTGTCGCTGGATATGGGTCTGCAGCGCGTTGCCGAGGATGCCTTCGGCAACGAGACCGGCGCGCTGGTGGCCATCGATCCGAACACGGGCGAGGTGCTGGCTTTCGTTTCGATGCCCTCGTACGATCCGAATCTGTTTGTCAACGGCATCGATGTCGACAACTGGAAGCAGCTCAACGAATCGCCCGACCATCCGCTGCTCGATCGGCCGTTGACAAGCGCCTTTCCCATCGGCTCGACTTACAAGCCTTTTGTGGCGCTGGCCATGCTCACGCTGGGCAAGCGCGACCCCAACGCGCAGATTCCGGACCCGGGTTATTTCGAGTTCGGCGGGCAGAAGTTCCGCAATTCGGGGGGCGAGGCCTTCGGATCGGTGGACCTGCACAAGGCCATTGTGGTGTCGGACGACACTTACTTCTTCTCGCTCGGCCCGATCATCGGCGTGGACCCGCTGCACGATTTCACCAAGCAGTTCGGCTTCGGGCAGCTTACGGGCATAGACCTGGACGGCGAAAAGCGCGGGGTGCTGCCGTCCAAAGAATGGAAGCGCAAGACCTTCAAGACCAAGGCGCAGCAGCAGTGGTATCCAGGCGAGTCGGTCTCGCTCACGGTGGGGCAGGGCTATAACGCGTTCACGATGATGCAGCTGGCCCAGGCCGTGTCGACGCTGGCCGACAACGGCGTCTACCGGCGTCCTCATCTGGTGCATGCCATACGCGATCCGATCGACGACAAGATCACGCAGATGCCGTCGGTGGTCGACCACGTCATTCCCGTCAAGCAGCAGTACTTCGATATCGTGAAGTCGGCCATGGCCGACGTGCCGCGCATCGGCACCTCGCGCATGGCGTTCGTGGGCGCGAAATACCAGTCGGCCGGCAAGACCGGTACGGCTCAGGTATACAGCCTGCGCGGCGCGAAGGCCCGCGAAGTGGCGAAGAACCTGCGGGATCACGCGCTTTACGTCGGTTTTGCGCCGCTGGACCATCCCCAGATCGCGATCGCGGTCATCGTCGAGCACGGCACCTGGGGGGCGAGCGTCGCGGCGCCCATCGTGCGCAAGATGTTCGATTACTGGCTGATCGATCGACCGAAAGAACGGGCCGCCGGGGAGTTGAAGAATCCCTCGCCCGCGCTCGATGCGGCGATGGCCGCCCAGGCGGCGCGCCGTCCGGTCTTCGAGGGTAGCGACAACGCGGCCTTGTTCGGAACGATTCTGCATCGACCGTCCCCGGCGCCGACCGATCCGGTGACAGGAAATCCCGTAGCGGGCGCCCTTGCGGCAGGCAATCTCGTGTCGGGTATCCCTGCCGCGCCTGCGCCCGCCGTTCCTGTTCCCTCGGGTAACGCGGTCGGGCCGGTTCCGACGGCGCCCGTACGCACGCAGTCCACGCGCGGAGGTGCGCAATGAAGCGATTGACAGCCTTGCTGCGGCACGTGATCACGGCGCTGGACTGGCCTTTGCTGTTCACCCTGCTGTTGTGCGCCGCGCTGGGCCTGACGGTGATGTATTCCGCCGCGAGCGGAACCGCCGACGGACACTTCTTCGGTCAGTCGCGCAATTTTCTGGTGGCGCTGGCGGCCATGTGGATCGTGGCGCTGATCCCGCCTAACCGGCTCATGCGATTGGCCGTGCCGGCCTATGTGCTGGGCATCGCGCTACTGGTGGCCGTGCACTTCGGCGGCGTGACCAGCAAGGGCGCGACACGCTGGCTGAACGTCGGCTTTACCCGCATTCAGCCGTCGGAAATGATGAAGATCGCCGCGCCGCTGATGCTCGCCTGGTACTTCCACCGCCACGAAGGTGCGGTGCGCGTGCGCGATTTCTTCGCAGCGGGCCTGCTGCTGGCGCTGCCGTGCGGCCTTATCATGATGCAGCCCGACCTGGGTACGGCCTTGCTGGTGTTCGGCGCGGGTTTTTTCGTGATCTATTTCGCCGGGTTGTCGTTCAAGTTGTTGATCCCGGTCGTTCTCGCCAGCGCGATCGGCAACCGCGCGGTGGTGTACAACGAGAGCGCGCTGTGCAGCCCGAACGTGGCCTGGCCAGGACTGCACGACTACCAGAAGCACCGGATATGCACGCTGCTCGATCCCAATACCGATCCGCTGGGCAAAGGTTTCCACACCATTCAGTCGATGATTGCGGTGGGGTCGGGCGGCCTGTACGGCAAGGGCTATATGAAGGGCACGCAAAGCCATCTTGACTTCATTCCCGAGCACACGACCGACTTCATCTACGCGGTGTATTCGGAAGAGTTCGGTTTGTACGGCGGCGTGGCGATTCTGGTTCTCTACAGTTTGTTGATCGCACGCGGTCTGACGATCGCGGTCGGCGCAGCGACGCAGTTCGGCCGTCTGCTGGCAGGGTCGCTGACGATGATGATCTTTTTGTACGTGTTCGTGAACATCGGCATGGTCACGGGGATTTTGCCGGTGGTGGGGGTGCCGTTGCCGTTCATGAGCTATGGCGGCACGGCGTTGTTCACCATGGGCGTGGCCTGCGGCATCCTGATGAGCGTGCGGCGCTACAAGATCGTCAACGCCTGAGCCAGCGGTGAGTGAGTCCGCCGGTCGATGATCGTCATGCGGACAGGTCGGACGCCTGCGCAGATGGCGAAATCTCCTCATGACCGCGATCTTGATTTTTTCCAGACCCTCACGAATAACAACATAAAACAACATAAAATGTGGAAAATATTTTGAGAAAAATTCGAATATCCACATAAAATAGCCAAATTCCCTCAATAAATATGGAGTTTATTGTTGATAATTTTGGCAAGGACGGGGTGCTTTGATACACTGCCGACACCTGGGCAACCTTTGCGAGCAACCATGTTCTCCGCGCAGCGGCAGGCGCAAATTCTGCGCATCGTGCGCGCAAGCCAGACGTGCACGATCTCCAGGCTGGCCGAAACCTTCCGCGTTTCGGACGAAACCATACGCCGCAACATCGGACCGCTGATTGCCGACGGACTGCTGGTCAAGGTGCATGGCGGCGTCATGGTTCCGGACTACCTCGACGACGCGCCGTATCAGCGGCGCATTCTGGAAAACCGCGAAGCCAAACAGGCGATCGCGGCATGCGTGGCGCAGCTCGTGCGCGACGGCGATGCGCTCATGCTCGAAGGCGGCAGCACCTGCATGCACATTGCCGAGGCGCTCAGATCGCATGCGCGCCTGACCGTCGTTACCAATGCTATCGAGGTTGCGCGGATTCTCGCTCCCGGCAGCGACAATCAAGTATTCATGGCTGGAGGACAACTGCGGTCCGACGATGCCTGCGCCGTCGACGAGAGCGCTCTGGCTTTCGTACGCCAGTTTCATGTGCAGTTTGCCATCGCTTCCGTCACGGCCGTCGACGCCCAGGGGCGTTTCATGGATTCGCTGCCGGCCGATGCCGCATTTTCGCAAGCGATCTTTGCGCAGGCGGAACGGCGCATCGTGGTGGCCGATCACAGCAAATTCGGACACAGCGCACTGATTCATGCGTTCGGGCCCGAAACGCCCCACCTGCTTATCACCGACGAGGAGCCTGCCCCGGCGTTTGCTCAGGTCTTTGCGGCCAAGGGGCTCGAGGTCAGGCTTCCCGCAACCTTCGAGAAGAAACAGAATGCCTATTAGCCCTCATGCATCGCCCGGCGGCCGAATCACGACGGGGGTGGGCCGTCAGCTCGCGGTCGATCGAATCAACTTCATTCTGCAAAATCTCGAGGCGTCCGGCTCGGTCAGTGTCGCCGACCTTTCCGAGACGCTGGGCGTATCGCGCGAAACGATACGGCGCGATTTGAAGACGCTCGCCGGTCAGGGGCGCGCCAATCTCGTGCATGGCGGTGCGGCGAAATTGCATGCCGAGCCTTTGCCCGACGAGCCGTCGCTGGCCGCGCGCGAAGCCGCCAACTCGGCGGGCAAGGCAGCCATCGGCGCGACCGCGGCGCGGCTGGTCGACAACGGCATGGTCGTGCTGATCGACTCGGGTTCGACCACGCTCAGCCTTGCAGCCGCGCTCAGAAATCACAGCAATCTCACCGTCATCACCAACAGCTTGCCGATCGCGATGCTGCTGTGCCGGTCGCCCGGCGTGAAGGTCATCGTGCTCGGCGGCGACGTGCATCCGAACGACGAGGCTGCCTTCGGCGTCGAGACCATGAACGCGCTCAGCCATTTTCGCGTCGATCTGGTTTTCCTGGGCGTGGGCGGCCTGTCGGCCGAGGGTGAGATGACAGACTATTCGCGGCTCGCGGCCGAGCAGCGGCATCTCATGATGAAGTCGGGCAAGAAGGTCTATGTGCTCGCCGACAGCAGCAAGTTCGAGCGCGGCACTCCGGTGCGGATCGCACCCGTGCCGCACATCGCCGGCCTGATCGTCGATGCACCGCCACCTCCGAGCATCTCTCGCGCCTGCTTGGAGCAGCGCTGGGAGATCATCGTCGCCGATGGACTCTGACATGACCTCCGGTGTATTTCTCATCGTGCTCTCGGCAGCGCTGCTGCATGCAGGCTGGAATGCGGTGATCAAAGTGCGGCTCGATCCGTTTCTTGCGATGACGCTGCTGTGCGGAGCCTGCGGCTTGATCGCCGTACCCGCGGTCGCTGTGACGGGTTGGCCGCCGCATGCCGCGTGGCCTTGGATGGTGGCGTCGGTCGTGCTCCACCTGGGCTATTACGTTTGCCTGAGCGAAGCCTATCGACGCGGCGACATGGGACAGATCTATCCAATCGCGCGGGGCTCGGCGCCGCTGTTGACCGCGCTGCTCTCGCTCGTCTTTCTGCATGAGACGATGAGTCCCGGCGCGTTGGCGGGGGTTGCGCTGCTCGGCTGCGGCGTCGTGCTGCTGTCGCTGCGCGGGCATCGCCATTCGGCCTCGCACAACCGTGCTGCGCCGGGCTTTGCGGTGCTCACCGCGGTGACGATCGCGGGCTATACCGTAGTCGACGGTATAGGGGCTCGCACCGCAGGTCAGGCCAGCGCCTATGCGGCGGCGCTGTTCGTGCTCGACGCGCTGCCGATGCTCGCGCTGTGCCTTTACCGTTACGGCTGGTCCGGCATGGCGCCCATGCGGCGCTTCCTGCTGCCGGGCTTGGCCGGCGGAGCAATGTCGCTTACGGCTTACTGGATCGTGATCTGGGCCATGACAGTAGCGCCGATCCCGCTGGTTGCGGCCGTGCGTGAAACGAGCGTGATATTTGCCGGCCTCATCGCCGTGTTCGTGCTCAAAGAGCCTTTCAGCCGTACGCGCGCCGCTGCGACCGCACTGACCGTTCTCGGCCTGGCATTGACGCGGCTTTTCTGACGCCTAGCGGGCTCATTCCTCCTTCGCGCACCACGCGCCTCGTCCTATCCCTGCCCTTGCCGCCGGAAAGCGCGGTCTCAAGGGCTGCGGTCGTCATTTCCCCGCCATTTCCCATCCGGAATGCAATTGCCTTTTTATGAGGCATTTTGTGATATTTATGGTAATCCCTAATAAGGTTAGCCCCTATTAACGGATTTTTCTTTGTGATTTAGATTTAAAACACACAAATAACTCAATAAAACAAAAATAAACAACAAATAGCCGCAATATCTAAATCGCCTCATAAGGAGAGATCAATGACTGCCCCGCATGCCTCGCCGGCTGCTTCCGAAACCGGCGATCCGCTTCTGCTGACCCCCGGCCCGCTCACCACTTCGCGCACCGTCAAGGCCGCTATGGTTCACGACTGGGGTTCGCGCGACGCGAACTTCATCGAAATCAATCGCTCGGTGCTGGCGCGCCTGGTCGAGATCGCCAACGGCGGAAAAGATTGGGTGACCGTGCCCATGCAAGGATCGGGCACTTTCGCCGTCGAGGCAATGCTGACCACCTTCGTGCCGCGCAGCGGCGAAGTGCTGCTGCTGATCAACGGCGCTTATGGCAAGCGAGCCAAACGCATACTCGAAATTGCCGGACGCAAGGTCGTCGTGCACGAGACCGCCGAAGACGCTCCGCCCGATCTGGCGAAAGTCGAAGAAATTCTCAAGACGACGCCATCGATCACACATCTGTTCACTGTGCATTGCGAGACGACGGCGGGCATTCTCAACCCCATCGCCAAGCTGGGCGCGCTGGCGGCCAAATACGGCAAGAGCTATCTGGTCGACTCCATGAGCGCGTTCGGCGCGATTGCGCTCGACGTGCGGGCCATGAACATCGACGCCGTCGCCGCGTCGTCGAACAAGTGCATCGAGGGTGTGCCCGGACTTGGTTTTGTGATCTGCCGCCGCGATGCGCTGGCGCGCACGCAGGGCAACGCCACCACGCTGGTACTCGACCTGCACGATCAGGCAGTTAATTACGAAAAGACCAGTCAGTACCGTTTTACGCCGCCCACTCACGTGATCGTCGCTTTTCACCAGGCGCTGCAGGAGTTCGATGCCGAGGGCGGCGTTGCCGGTCGCGGCGGACGCTATCGCAACAACTGCAAGGTGCTGCTGGAGGGCATGCGCTCGCTCGGATTCAAGCCGCTTCTGGCCGACGAATTACAGGCGCCGATCATCGTGACGTTCCATATGCCCGACGACCCGCGGTTCGTGTTCCAGACCTTCTACGACAAGCTGAAGGCGTGCGGCTTTGTGATCTATCCCGGAAAGCTCACGGTCGCCGATTCGTTCCGCGTCGGCTGCATCGGACGCATCGGAGAGAAGGAAATCCGTGCCGCGATCGCGGCGATCGCCGGCGTGCTCAAGGAGATGGGCATTGACGGCCGAGTCGCCCAAGCCGCCTAAAAAAGGAAATGCGATGAGTACTCCGCAAAAACTGACCGTCAACGATCGTACCTATCGTTTTCCCGACAAGCCGGTCGTCGTGATTTGCCTGGACGGATCCGAGCCCGCCTATATCGAGCAGGCCGTCAGGGACGGCCGCGCGCCGAATCTTGCCAGACTGCTCAGTACGGGCACGAACCGTATCGCGCAGTGCGTGATTCCCAGCTTCACGAATCCGAACAATCTTTCGATTCTCACGGGCCGTCCGCCCAAGGTGCATGGCATTGCTGGCAATTATTTCTACGACCGGACCACCGGCGAAGAGATCATGATGAACGACGCACGCTTCCTGCGCGCGCCGACCATCTTTCAGGCCTTCTTCGATGCCGGCGCCAAGGTCGCCGTGGTCACCGCCAAAGACAAGCTGCGCACGTTGCTCGGCAAGGGCCTGGACTTCACCAGCGGCCGCGCCATCGGGTTCTCCGCGGAGAAGGCCGATCAGGCGACGCACGAAAAGAACGGCATCGACGACGTTCTGAACTACGTCGGCAAGCCGCTTCCCGATGTGTATTCGGCGGAGCTCTCCGAGTTCGTTTTCGCGGCCGGCGTCAAATTGCTCGAAGACTTCCGACCCAACCTCATGTACCTGTCCACGACCGACTACGTGCAGCACAAGGCTGCGCCCGGCTCGGCCAAGGCTAACGACTTCTACGAGATGTTCGACCGCTACGTCGGTGCGCTCGATGCGGCGGGCTGTGTACTTGCAATCACGGCCGATCACGGCATGAACGACAAGCACCGCGCAGACAAGTCGCCCGACGTTCTGTATCTGCAGGACATATTCGACGAGTGGCTGGGCAGGGGCTGCGCACGCGTCATTCTGCCGATCACAGATCCTTACGTGGCGCATCACGGCGCGTTGGGCTCATTCGCGACGATTTATCTGCCCGACGGCATCGGCGCAGCCGACGCCGCATCGTTGCTGGAAAGGCTGCGCAAGATCGAAGGAATCGAAGTCGCTCTCGCCAAGACTGAAGCCTGTGAACGCTTCGAGTTGCCTGCCGATCGCGTTGGCGACATTGTCGTGGTGGGCACGCGCAGCAAAGTGTTCGGCACCAGCGCCTCGCGCCACGATCTGTCGGGCCTGACCGAGCCGCTGCGCTCGCACGGCGGCATCTCCGAGCAGAACGTGCCGCTGCTCGTTAACCGAAGGACGGATTGGCCTGCTGATCGCGTATTACGCAATTTCGACATCTTCGACGTTGCGATCAACCACGCGCTTTAGGCGCGCAGAGAGGTTTCACCATTTACGGTCACGCGAGCGCCCGAATAAGAAAGAGGATGTTTTCCTGGCCGGATCAATGAACGAGGTATTCGATGAATGTCATGACCAAACCCGCATTCAGACAGGAATCGATGCGCATTGCCGGCCGGCTGGTTACGACCGACGAGGTGATCGAAGTCTTCAACCCTTATACGAACGAGGTGGTGGGAACGGTGCCCGCCGGGCGCCCCGAACACGTGCAGGAAGCCTTCGCCAGGGCGTACGCGTACAAACCCACGCTGACGCGCTTCGAGCGCCAGCGCATTCTGCAGAAGACGGCCGAGACGCTGCGCGACCGCAAGGAAGAATTCGCGCACATCATTTCCGCCGAAGCGGGGCTGTGCTGGAAGGACGCGCTTTACGAGGCGAGCCGCGCCTACGATGTGTGGTCCTTCGCGGCGCAGCTCGTCATCAAGGACGACGGCGAAGTCTATGCCTGCGACATCAGCCCGAACGGAAAGAACCGCAAGATATTCACTATGCGTACGCCGCTCTTGGGCGTGATCTCGGCCATTACGCCGTTCAATCATCCGCTCAATATGGTGAGTCACAAGCTGGCGCCTGCCATCGCGACCAACAACCGAGTCGTGCTGAAGCCGACCGAGCTCACGCCGCTGACGGCGCTCGCCCTGGCCGACGTGCTGTACGAGGCCGGTCTGCCGCCCGAGATGCTTTCTGTCGTCACGGGTAATCCGCGCACCATGGGCGATTCGATGATCACGGATCCGCATTGCGATCTGGTCACGTTCACGGGTTCGGTCCGAGTGGGCAAGTACATCGCGCAGACCGCCGGTTATCGGCGCACGGTGCTCGAGTTGGGCGGCAACGATCCGCTCATCGTCATGGAAGACGCCGATCTGGACAAGGCTGCTCAGCTGGCCGTGACCGGCGCGACCAAGAATTCGGGGCAGCGCTGCACGGCGGTCAAGCGCATTCTCGTGGTCGATAGCATTGCCGACGAATTCGTCGAACGCGTTCTTGTGCACGCCAGGAAGCTCAAGTGCGGCGACCCGATGGATCCGACCGTCGACGTGGGAACCGTCATCAGCGAGGCGTCCGCCCAGCTCTTCGAACGCCGGGTTGCCGACGCGCAGGCGCGCGGCGCGCGTGTGCTGTACGGTGCCCCGCGCGAGGGCGCGCTGTTTCATCCGACCGTCGTCGATCACGTGCCCTACGATTGCGAGCTCGTGCACGAAGAGACCTTCGGTCCGGTGATTCCGATCATCCGCGTGCCGAACCAGATCGACGAGGTCATCCGCATTTCGAACTCTACCGCCTTCGGATTGTCGTCGGGCATCTGCACGAACCGGGTCGACTATGTGACTCAGTTCGTTCGGGAGCTGGAAGTCGGCACGGTGAACGTGTGGGAAGTGCCGGGCTACCGCACCGAGATGTCGCCGTTCGGTGGCATCAAGGACTCGGGCAACGGCTACAAGGAAGGCATGGTCGAGGCCATGAAGAGCTACTCCAATATAAGAACGTGGTCCATGCCATGGGAGTGACGCAGTAGGTAGTTAGTCAGGTCGTAATCCATAGGTAAGTCGTAGTCCGAAATCAACCCAGGAAAGGATAGACATGAAGACTCAACTGATGGCTGTGGCGGCGTGTGCGCTCGCTTTTGCGGTGACTCCCGCCCATGCTCAATCCAATGTCGTGACGATATATAGCGCGGACGGCCTGCACGACGGCTCGCCGAGCTGGTATGGCGAAGAGTTCAAGGCCTTCACCAAGCAAACGGGTATCAAGGTGCAGTACATCGAAGCGGGCTCCAGCGGCGTCGTGGATCGGCTCAGCAAAGAGAAGTCGAACACCCAGGCCGACGTGATCGTGTCGATTCCGCCTTTCATCCAGAAGGCGGCGGCCGACGGCCTGCTGCAGGCCTATACGCCGGCGGGGGCCGACAAGATAGACTCCAGCGACAAAGATCCCAAGGGCTTGTTCTATTCCATCGTCGGCAACTATCCCAATTTTATCTACAACAAGATGATGCTCAAGAGCCCGCCGAAGACTTACGACGATCTGCTTGCGCCGCAGTACAAGCAGAAAATCCAGTATTCGACGCCGGGACAGGCCGCCGACGGCACGGCCGTGATGCTGCAGGCTTTCCATGCATTTGGCGGCAAGCCGGCCGGTTTCGCCTATTTGAGCAAGCTGCAGACCAACAACCTTGGGCCGTCCGCGTCCACAGGCAAGCTTACGGCGCTGGTCAACAAAGGTGAAATCTACGTTGCCAACGGCGACATGCAGATGAACCTGGCTCAGATGCGCGACAACCCCAATATCGCGGTGTTCTTTCCCGCCGGACCTGACGGCAAGCGAGCGACTTTCGCGTTGCCTTACGCCATTGGCCTGGTGGCCGGAGCGCCCCATGCGGCCAACGGCAAGAAGCTGATTGATTTTCTCTTGAGCGTCAAGGCACAGGAGAATGTCAGCAAGATCGGCCAGGGTCTGCCTGTGCGCACCGATGTGCAGCCGAACGACAGCAATTTCAAAACGCTGCATGCGATGCTGCAGGGCGTGGAAATCTGGCAGCCCGACTGGAACCAGACCTTGCAAAACCTGTCCGCAGATGTGGCTGCTTACAACAAGGCAACTGCGAGCGATTGATATGAGACAACCCTCACGCTCACTACGTTCGCTGCCTCTCGGGGAGGCTTCGGCCGCCTTCGGGCGCCGGTGCGGAGGCTGATATGAACACGATGACTGTCGAAAGAGAGGCGCCGCCGTTCGCCGCGGTCGCGCCGGTCACCGCCGCCGTCGGATCCGAGGCAATCGGCATCGGCTTCGAGGGCGTGTCGGTAGCCTACGGCAGCCAGACGATACTGGAGTCGTTGACGCTGACCGTGAAACCTGGCGAAATCGTCGCGTTGATCGGCTCGTCCGGCTCCGGCAAGACGACTGCGCTGCGCGCCGTGGCCGGCTTCGTGCAACCCACTGCGGGACGCATCATTATCGGCGGCCGCGACGTCACGCGGTTGCCGCCCTACGCGCGCAATATCGGGATGGTGGTGCAAAACTACGCGCTCTTCCCGCATATGCGCGTCGAAGACAATGTCGCGTTCGGGTTGCGCGCTCAAGGTCAGGCAGGCGTGATCAAGAACCGTGTGCCGGAGTGCCTGGAGCTCGTGGGCATGACCAAATACGCTAAGCGCTATCCGCGCGAACTCTCGGGCGGGCAGCAGCAGCGCGTGGCGATCGCCCGCGCGCTTGCGATTCGTCCGCAGGTTTTGCTGCTCGACGAGCCGCTCTCGGCGCTGGACGCGCAGATCCGCCGCGCGATGCTGGACGAACTTGCCAAGCTGCATCGCAACCTGCCCTCGCTCACCGTGCTTTACGTGACGCACGACCAGACCGAGGCACTCACGCTGGCCGACCATATCGGCATCATGCGTGACGGCAAGCTGATTGCCTATGGCGATGTCCAGGGGCTGTACCGCCATCCGCCCAACCGCTTTGCCGCAGAATTTCTCGGCCGCGCGAATGTGCTTGCGGTGCAAGGCCTGATGCCTCTGGGCGGTGGTTACGCGCGGGTGCGTTTTCGCGACCGGCATATCGAAGGGGTCAACCATCACGGACTGGCGACGGGCTCGGCGTGCTTCGTTTGCGTGCGGCCGCACGATCTGCAGTTCGCGCCGAGCGCGGCGGCAACCAATTCGCTGACGGGCGTGGTGCGCAGCGTGCAGTGGCTGGGCGAATTGCACAACATCATGCTCAGCGTCGGTGACGAGACGCTGCGCCTGAGTTGTTCGCCGCTGGCCGAGCCACCCGAGCCGGGGACGACGCTCACCGTGCACTTCGATCCCGCGGACGTCACTCTCGTTCCGGAGGCCGAGAGCCATGTCAACTGAAGCCGCCATCGTCCTGCCCGCCCTAGGCCGTGCGTCCGGCGTCGGGCTGCGCAATCTCTGGATAGCGCCGCCGCTCCTGATCCTGGTTGCGCTGTTCTTTTATCCGTTCGCGCTGATCGTGATGCAGGCGCTCGGCGGCAATCAGCACGTGTTTTCGCTGGCGAACTTCGAACGTGTTCTGCATACGCGTCAATTCGCCAGCGGCATCTACAACACGATTCAGATCGCGGTCTCGGCGTCGATAGGCTGTCTCTTGCTGGGATTCATTTTCTCGCTCGTGATCGCGTTCGTGCCGTTTCCGGGCGCGCGCTTCATCGGCAGGCTCATCGACACCTTCATCTCTCTTCCGACCTTTCTCGTCGCGCTTGCGTTCACCTTCGTGTACGGCTCGGCCGGCCTCATCAACCAGTCGCTGATGCAGACTCTGCACCTGCAGTTTCCGCCGCTCGACTTCCTCTATACCAGGTGGGGAGTGGTTCTATCGGAGGTCACGGTTTACACGCCCTTCATCATGCGTCCGCTGTTGGCCTGTTTTTCGCAGCTCGACATTGCGCAGATCGAGGTGGCGAGCAGTCTGGGAGCGCGTCCGTGGCGCATCATCAGGCAGATCATTCTGCCGGCCGCGCTGCCCTCGCTGCTGGCGGGCGGCAGTCTGTGTCTGCTGCTGACCGTCAATGAATTCGGCATCGTGCTCTTCATCGGCGCCAAGGACGTGATTACGCTGCCGCTGCTTATCTACAACAAGGCGATTCAGGAGTTCGATTACACGACTGCCTGCGTCATCGCCGTGGTCAACATTGCGCTGTCGCTCGGACTTTATGTCTGCTATCGAGCGATCGTGTCGTTTTTCGGAGGTCGTCGTGCTGCTTTGGGCTAGATGGGCGAAGGCGCTGACTTGGGGCGCGACGGCGGCGCTGTTCTGCGCGGTGTACGGCCTGCCGGTCGCGATGATCGTGCTGGCGAGCGTGAGCGGTCAATGGAATGGCATCTTGCCGAGTCATCTGACGTTCGTGCATTACGTCAACGTTTTGCATACAGATTCGGCAGGCCAGCTGCAGGTGAGCGTGATGACGGGCGTGATCGCGAGCGTCGCTGCGCTCGTGAGCGGAACCTGGGCAGCGCTGGCGCTGCGCCGCATGCGCAGGTTGCCTCGGCGTATCCTGGACATGATTTTTTTCGTGCCCAGCGCAGTGCCTTCGGTGTCGATCGGCCTCGGGCTGCTGGTCGCGTTCAGCCGGCCGCCGGTGCTACTCAACGGCACAGCGACGATCGTCTTCTTCGCGCATTTCCTACTGATATCGGCTTTTACCTACGGCAATGTGTCGGCGGGCCTTGCACGCATCGCACCCGAGTATGGCGAGGTGGCCGAGAGTCTGGGCGCGAGGCCATTTTATGCGCTCACGCGCGTGACGCTGCCGCTGGTTGCGCCGTTCCTGATCGCCTCGTTCAGTCTGAGCTTCGCCTTGTCGATGGGTGAGCTCGGCGCGACGCTGATGATCTACCCGCCGGGCTGGGTCACACTGCCTGTCGGCATCTTCGCCCTGTCCGACCGCGGAGCGATTTTCGATGCGTCGGCGCTTACCGTGGTCCTGGGCGTGGTGACACTGATAGTGCTGATGGGGCTGTCGCGCATTTCCACTCGCTCCATGGTGCGCAGATGAGCGCCGCCACCCAGACCGGGGGGGCGGTAGCCCAGTCCGAAAGCGACACAAATCTGACGAGCCGCCGCCGAGCGTGGCAGCAGCGCGCGCTGGACGATCGCAGCCGGGCGCTGATCGGACGCGATGCCGATGCGTTCCTGCATCAGTCGGTTTCCTCGCCCTGCCTGAATGCGATCGCCAGAGCCGAGGGCATCTGGATCGAAGACGTGGCGGGGCGCCGTTACATGGATTTTCACGGGAATAACGTCCACCACATCGGCTACGGCCATCCGCGGCTGAAGAAGGCCATTGCCGACCAGATGGACGCGCTGGCGTTCGCGCCGCGCCGCTATGCGTGCGAGACCGCCGTAGAACTCGCGGAGAAACTCGGCGCGATCGCTCCCGGCGCGCTTTCCAAGGTGCTGCTCACCACCGGCGGATCCGATGCCAACGAGGTCGCCATCAAGCTCGCGCGTGCCGCGACGGGCCGCTTCAAGACACTGTCTTTCTGGGACGCCTTTCACGGCGCGGGCATCGGAGCCTCGGCGCTGTCTGGCGAAGCCCTGTTCCGTTCTGGGCCGCTTGCTCCGCTGGTTGCGGGCGCGCAGCATGTGGCGCCGTTCGCCTGCTACCGCTGCCCCTACGGCCACGACTGCGACGCAGACGGCGCACCACGGCTCGAACTGTGCCGCATGGCTTGCGCGAACATGGTCGATTACGTGCTCGAGCGCGAGGGCGATGTGGCCGCGGTGATCGCCGAGCCTGCGCGCTGCGTACCCTATCTGCCGCCGCCGGGCTACTGGAAGCGGGTGCAGGAGGCCTGCCGCCGGCACGGCGCGCTGCTCATCTTCGACGAGATTCCCACCGGCCTGGGTAAGACAGGGCGCCTGTTCGCCTGCGAACACGACAACGTCGTGCCCGATATTCTGGTGATGGGCAAGGCGCTGGGCGGCGGCATCCTGCCGATCGCGGCTTGCATCGCGCGGCCCGAGTTGGACGTCGCGGGCGACTGGGCTTTTGGCCATTACACGCACGAGAAAAATCCGGTGACGACCCGCGCGGCGCTGACGACGATCCAGATCATCGAAGACGAAGGACTGGTCGAAAACGCCGCGCGGATGGGCGAACTGGCTTTGGACCGCATGCAGGAGATGAAACGCCGGCTGCCTTCGATCGGCGATGTGCGCGGACGCGGCCTGATGCTCGGCATCGAGCTGGTGAAAAGCCGCGTCGACAAGACGCCCGACGCCGATCTGGCCGAGGCGGTGCTGTACCGCGCGCTCGATCGCGGCCTGTCGTTCAAGACGACGATGGGCAACGTGCTCACACTCACGCCGCCGCTCACGGTCTCGGCCGGGCAGATGCTCGGCGCGCTGGACATTATCGAGGAGGCGATTTCGGCGTGCATACGCGCGTAAACTACCGAATTGACTCAAAAATCGAAATGGAGGGGCGCGGGTGGTCCTGATCGTGCTTCATCTTGCGGGCGGCGTGGCGCTGCTGACCTGGGGCTTGCATATGGTCGAGTCCGGGCTGATGCGCGCTTTCGGCGCGTCGCTCAAGCGCTTCATGGCCAAGAGCCTGGGCAATCGCTTCAACGCGTTCTTCGCGGGCCTCGCGATAACCGGCGCGCTGCAAAGCAGCACGGCGACCGGCATGATCGCCTCCTCGTTCGCGGCGCGCGGCCTGATGCGCCCGGTGACGGGCCTGGCCGTGATGCTCGGCGCCAACGTGGGTTCGACGCTCATCGTCCAGGCGTTTGCGCTCGACCTGAGCTGGATCTCGCCCGTATGCCTCCTGGTGGGCATGTGGCTTTTCGAAAGAGGCAAGGGCTCGCGCAACCGCGATATCGGCCGCGCGTCGATCGGCCTGGGCCTGATGCTGCTGGCGCTGACGATACTCGTCTCGACGGTCCAGCCTGCCGAGACCGCGCCGGCCCTGCGCACCGTGCTCGGCGCGTTGGCCGGAGAGCCCATGCTCAACGCCGCCCTGGCCTGCCTGCTTACCTGGGCCGCGCACTCCAGTATCCCTATCGTGCTGTTCGTCATGTCGATGGCCAGCCTGCACACCGTCTCGATGAGCACGGCGGTCGCCATGGTCTTGGGCGCGAACGTGGGCAGCGCGCTCAATCCCTACTTCGAGGCCGCCAAGGGCAACGATAAAAGCCGGCGCAGGCTGCCGGCCGGCAACCTGTTGCTGCGCGGCGGCGTGTGCGTTCTCCTGATCGCGGCCTGCGACCCGCTCGCGCGGCTGCTCGGAAATATCTCCGCCGATCCGGGCCGCGTCATCGCCGATTTCCACACCGGCCTGAACATCGTCATCGCGTTGATCTTCATCGGCGTGCTCGATCCGGTGGCGCGCCTGCTGGAGCGCATGTTGCCTGCGCTACAGTTGCCCGAGGACGCCAATGCGCCGCGTTATCTCGATGAAAGCGCATTGCCCATCCCGTCTCACGCGCTCTCCTGCGCTGCGCGGGAGGTGGGCCACATGGGCGAGATCGTCGAGGTGATGCTGCGAGACAGCATGCCGGTGCTGCTGGCCAACGACCGCCGCGCCCTGAGCGACATCGCCAGCCGGGACGATGCCGTCGACATGCTGCACGATGCGATCAAATACTACGTAACCGAAATAACGCGCGAGCCTCTCGAAGACGAAGATCGCCAGTGGGCGTCCTCGATCATGACCGCGGTGATCAACCTCGAGCACATCGGCGATATCATCGACAAGAATCTGCTGGAAACCGCGCGCAAGAAGATCAAGGCTCAGCTGAGCTTTTCGGCCGAAGGCGCCGAGGAACTGCGCGCATTGCATCATGCGGTCATCGACAGCTTCCATCGCGTCCAGGCGCTGCTCGTGTCGCGCCGGCCGCAGATCGCGGCGCAGGTGATCGCCGATAAGCATGCCATCCGCGATCTGGAGCGCGCGGCCCGCGAGCGTCATCTCGAACGCCTGCGCAACGGGCTGCCGGACAGCGTCGCTTCGAGTTCACTGCATCTGGATGTGCTGCGCGACCTGGTGCGCATTCAATCGCATATTTGCGCGCTCGCCTATCCTCTGCTGGAAGAGCGCGTGGCTGCCGAGGCGCACAACTGAGGTTCCCCGTCGGAGCACGACACTAGGCATCGGCGGCATAGAGCTGGCCGGCCAGCACATTGCGCCAATCGGTCCATACCATGCGCGGGCGGTCGGCGACGTGGCGGTTGTAGGGAGCGTCGTAGACGATGTGACGCCAGGACGGCTGCGCCACGGCGCCTTTGACTGTCGGCTTGTCGTCGATGAGAATGTCGCCCCGCACCAGGGTCTTGTCGCGCGTCATGACGATGCGCTCGGTCGCCGCGCGGCCCAGGTGGCGCTCGACCCACAGGAACTTCTCGGCCACGCAGTTCTCGTACTGGTGCAGGGGCGAGGTGCAGATGCGCAGATCCATGCCCAGCGCCAGCAGTTCCTTGAATGCCTCGATTGCGCCCGGTACGGGCGGCAGTTCGCGTATGAAGCCGGGCGCGGTATAGATGGCCTCTGCCTTGCCGCGCAGTTCTGGCGGGTAGTCGTCGAGCAGGTTGAATGACTTGCGGTCTTCGTAGGCCACGGGCGCGATGGCGGGGTGTCGGTCGCGCCAGGCGGCGAGGAAGGCGTGTTCGAAGTCGGCGAGCACGCCGTCCTGGTCGATCAAAATGATCATGAATGCACGTGGCGGTAAATGGGTCGAGCCCATTGTGCCACGTGCGCGCCGCGTGTCTTATCGGTTTGCGGCATCGGCCGCGATCTGCGGCTGCGGCAGGCCCCAGCCGCCACCCAGCGCGCGGATCAGATTGATCACGGTGCGGGCCCGGTCGCCGTCGAGTTGGGCCGAGGCGCGCTGTTGCTGCAGCGCCGTGCGGTCGGCGTCGAGCACATCCAGGTAGCTGACCGCGCCTTCGCGGTACTGCGTCTGCGACAGGTGTGCCGCTCGCGTCGCAGACTGCAGCGCGGCGTCTTGCGCGGCGGTCTGGCCATGCAGCAGCCGCAGGCTGGCCAGGTTGTCCTCGACCTCGCGGAAAGCCGTCAGCACGGTCTGCCGGTAGTCGGCCACGTCTTCTTCATAGACTGCGCGCGCGCGGTCCAGATTGGCCTGGCGCCGACCGCCGTCGAAAATAGGCAGCGACAGGGCAGTGCCCACCAGCGGACCGAGCAGGAACGTGCGGCTGGACCAATTGAACAGATCGCCCAGCGTGGCGGATTCGAAGCCTCCCGCGCCTGTCAGCGTCAGACTGGGAAAGAACGCCGCTTTGGCCACGCCGATGCGAGCATTGGCCGCGGCCATGGCGCGCTCGGCCGCCGCAATGTCGGGACGGCGCTCCAGCAGGCTCGACGGCAGCCCGGCGGGAATGTCGATCGCGATACGGGCGATAGGCCGGGCCGACAGGCTGAACTCGGACGGTGCCTTGCCAAGCAGCACGGCCAGCGCGTGCTCGGCCGCAGCGCGGCTGCGGGCAACGCCAGCCGCATCGGCGCGGGCCGATTCCAGATCCGTGCGCGCGCGGTCCAGGTCCAGCTCGCCGACGTCGCCGGCCTCGTAGCGATGCTGGATCAGATCGACAGTCTTGGCGCGCAGATCGACCGTGTCGCGGTAGATCTGCAGTTCGGCGTCGAGTTCGCGCACCTGGAAGTAGGCTTGCGCCACGTCGGCCTGCAGGGCGAGCAGCACCGAGCGGTATAGCGCCGCGCTTTGCTGCGCGTCGGCCGTCGCGGCGTCTACCGAAGACGATACCCGGCCAAACAGGTCGGCTTCATACGACACCGAGCCCTGGGCGCGCCACAGCGTGGTGCTGGTGGCAGATCCGTTGTCCGGTCGGCCTTGCGAGGCCGGCGAGGCACGCTCGCGCATGGGGCCGAAGCCGGCGTCCAGTTGCGGGTAGCGATCGGCGTTGGCGTTGCGCACCAGAGCGCGGGCCTGGCCCAGTCGCGCGGCCGCCGCCTTCAGGCTCTGGTTGGCGTCTTGGGCCTGAGCCTCCAGCGCATCGAGGGCGGGGTCGCCGAATACCTTCCACCACGCTCCGCGCAAGGCGTCTTCGGCGGGCTTGGCCAACTGCCAGCTGCCGGTCTCGCCGGCCGGCAGCGCGGCCTGTGAGGCCGAAGCCGGCGCTTCCTTGAAGGCAGCGGGTACATCGACTTGCGGACGGTGGTAGTCGGGACCCACGGCGCAGCCCGCCAGCGCCAGCGATAGGGCCAAGGGCAGGAACAGCGCGGCCCGGCCTGACGCGGCCCGACGGATTCTCGTTGTGCTTGTCATGAAAAGATCCTTATTGTTCGGCGCTGGCGTGTCGCAGGGGCGCGTCGTGGCGCGCGGCCGAGTGCAGGGCGCCTCGGCCCAGCTTGCGCAGCAGCACATAGAACACCGGTGTTAGGAACAGGCCGAACAGCGTCACACCCAGCATGCCGAAGAACACGGCCACGCCCATGGCATGGCGCATTTCGGAGCCGGCGCCGGTGGAAAGCGCCAGCGGCACCACGCCCATGATGAAAGCGATAGACGTCATCAAGATGGGGCGCAGGCGCAATCGGCAGGCCTCGATGGCGGCAGCAAGCGGCGTACTGCCTTGCATTTCCAGTTCGCGGGCGAACTCCACGATCAGGATCGCATTCTTGGCCGACAGCCCCACCAGCACCATCAGCCCGATCTGGGTGAAGATGTTGTTGTCGCCGTGCGTGAGCCATACGCCGGTAAGCGCAGCCAGAATGCTCATGGGCACGATCATGATCACCGCCAGCGGCAGGGTCAGGCTTTCATACAGCGCGGCCAGCACCAGGAAGACCAGCAGCACGCTGATGGGAAACACCCACAGTCCGGCGTTGCCGGCCAGCATCTGCTGGTAGGCCAGATCGGTCCACTCGATCTTGAAACCGCGCGGCAGCACTTCCTGCGCGATGCGCTCGGCTGCCGCCTGAGCCTGGTTGGTCGAATAGCCGGGCGCCGGGCCGCTGTTGATGTCGGCGGCGGTATAGCCGTTGTAGCGCACCACCATCTCGGGGCCGAAGCTCTGCTTGATCGTTACCAGCGACGAGAGGGGCACCATCTGGCCGGCGGCGTTGCGCGTCTTGAGCTGCAGTATGTCCTCGGGGTGCGAGCGGAACGGCGCGTCGGCCTGGGCGCGCACCTGGAAGACGCGGCCGAAGCGGTTGAAGTCGTTCACGTACACCGACCCCAGATAGACCTGCATGGTGTCGAACACGTCGGTCACCGGCACGCCCAGTTGTTTAGCCTTGACGCGGTCCAGGTCCACGTCGATCTGCGGCACGTTGACCTGGTAGTTCGTGAACGTGGGGCCCAGCTCGGGCGTCTGCCGCGCCTTGGCGATGAAGGCCTGTGTGGCCTTGTCCAGCGCGGCATAGCCCTGCGCGCCGCGGTCCTCGATCTGCAGCTTGAAGCCGCCCAGCGTGCCCAGGCCCAGGATGGGCGGGGGCGGGAACACGGCTACGATCGAATCCTTGATGGCCGCGAACTTTTGGTTCAGATGCATGGCGATGGCGTTTGCCGACAGGGCGGCGCCCCGACGCTTGTCGAAGTCGTCCAGCGACACGAAGACGATGCCCGCGCTCGAGCTGTTGGTAAAGCCGTTGATCGACAAGCCGGGGAAAGCGATGGCGCTTTTCACGCCGGGCTCATGCAGGGCGATGTCGCTCATGCGCCGGATCACCGCGTCGGTGCGGTCGAGCGAGGCGCCGTTGGGCAATTGGGCGAAGGCCACCAGATACTGCTTGTCCTGCGCGGGAATGAATCCGCCGGGCAGGATATAGGCCACGCCTGCGGTCAGCGCCAGCAGTACGGCGTACACCAGCATCGAAGAACCCTTGCGGCGCAGCACGCCGCCCACGCCGTCGGCGTAGCGTTCGGAGGCGCGGCTGAAACCGCGGTTGAACAGGCGGAAGAAGGGGCCCAGCACCTTGTGCATGGCGCGCGACAGCCAGTCGGTCTGCTCGCTGTGCGGCTTGAGCAGCAGGGCCGACATGGCCGGCGAGAGCGTCAGCGAATTGAAGGCCGAGATCACCGTCGAGATGGCGATGGTCACCGCGAACTGCTTGTAGAACTGGCCTGAAAGGCCGGTCATGAAGGCCAGCGGCACGAACACCGCGCACAGCGTCAGCGCGATGGCGATGATGGGGCCGCTCACTTCGCGCATGGCGCGGTAGGTGGCCTCGCGCGGCGACAGTCCGGCCTCGATATTGCGCTCGACGTTCTCGACCACCACGATGGCGTCGTCGACCACGATGCCGATGGCCAGCACCATGCCGAACAGCGACAGCGCGTTGATGGAATAGCCGAAGAGCAGCAGCAGCGAGAACGTGCCGATGATGGAGATCGGAACGGCCAGCAGCGGAATGACCGAGGCGCGCCAGGTCTGCAGAAACACGATCACCACCAGCACCACCAGCGCAATGGCTTCCAGCAGCGTGTGCACGACGGCTTCGATGCTGGCGCGCACGAATTGCGTGGGGTCGTATTCGATGCGGTATTGCACCGAGGGCGGGAAATCCTTGGACAGTTCGGCCATGGTCTCGCGCACCTCGCTCGACACCTGCAGCGCGTTCGAACCCGGCGCCTGCATGATGGCCATGGCCACCGCCTGCTTGTTGTTCAGCAGCGAGCGCAGCGCATAGTCCTGGGCGTCGAGCTTGATGCGGGCCACGTCGGACAGGTGCGTCACCGCGCCGTCGGGCGAGGTCTTGAGTATGATGCGGCCGAATTCCTCCGCGGTCGTCAGGCGGCCGCGCGCGTTCACCGAAAACTGCATGGGCACGTCGCCGTTGGTGGGCGATGCGCCGATGGTGCCGGCGGCTACCTGGACGTTCTGCTCGCGGATGGCGTTGACGACGTCCATGGCCGTCAGGCCATGCTGTGCGACTCGGTTGGGGTCGAGCCAGACGCGCATGGCGTAGTCGCCTGCGCCCCAGACCTGCACGTCGCCCACGCCGTTCAGGCGCGCCAGCCGGTCTTTTACGTTGAGCACCGCATAGTTGCGCAAATAGGTCGCGTCGTAGCGGTTGTCGGGCGAGATCAGGTGAACCACCAGAGTCAGCGTGGGCGAACTCTTGACCGTGGTTACGCCCAGGCGCTGCACGTCTTCGGGCAGGCGCGGCAGGGCTTGCGAGACGCGGTTCTGCACCAATTGCTGGGCCTTGTCCGGATCGGTGCCCAGGCGAAAGAAGACCGTCAGCGCAAAGGAACCGTCGCTATTGGCCTGCGACTGCATGTAGAGCATGTCTTCGACGCCGTTGATGGACTGCTCCAGCGGCGATGCCACCGTTGCGGCGATGACCTTGGGGTTGGCCCCGGGGTATTGAGCCCGCACCACCACCGAGGGAGGCACGACTTCCGGGTATTCGGAGATGGGCAGCTGGAACATGGCCAACAAGCCGCCCAGCAACACCAGCACCGACAGCACGCCCGCGAAGATGGGCCGATCGATGAAGAATTTGGAGATATTCATGGGGTGTGTTCTTAGTGTTGTCAGGCCTTAGTTCAGGCCTGCCGAGGCGGTCTGGATGGGCGCTGCCTGGCCGTCCATGGACACGAGGTTGGGCGCGACGGCATCGCCGGGGCGCACGCGCTGCAGGCCGCCGACGACGATGCGCTCGCCTGCCTTCAGGCCGTGCGTCACCACGCGCAGCGGGCCGACACTGGCGCCCAGCTGTACGGCGCGGTAGTCGGCGTGGTTGGCCGGATCCAACACCAGCACGTAGCGCTTGTCCTGGTCGGTGCCGATGGCCTTTTCGTCGACCAGCACGGCGTCATGCGGCGCGCTGGCTCCCAGGCGAACCCGGGCGTAGAGGCCCGGCAGCATCAGGCCGTCACGGTTGTCGAATACGGCGCGCACGCGGATCGTCCCCGAGGACGGATCGAGCTGGTTGTCCACTGATGCCACCACGCCCTTGTGCGGATAGCCGTTTTCGTCGGCCAGGCCCATTTGCACGGGCACCGAGGCGCCCTGCGCGCGAGTACGGTCCACGTAGCGCAGGAAGGTCTGTTCGTCCACGTTGAACGAAGCGTACATGCGAGCCACCGATACGACGGTGGTCAGCACGGCCGATGAAGCGCCGGCCGACACCACATTGCCCGGCGTGACTTCGGCGCGCGAAACCCGTCCATCGATCGGCGCGACGATGCGCGTGTAGCCCAGATTGATGCGGGCCGTTTTAAGCGCCGCCGCCGCGGCGCGGGCATCGCTCTCTTTCTGGTCGTAGTCGCGGCGCGCAATGGCGTTTTCAGCCAGCAGCCGCTTGGCTCGGGCCAAGTCGGAAGCGGTGTAGGCGGCGCTGGCCTCGGCGCGCTCGACCTGCGCTTCGTAGGGGCGCGGGTCGATGGTAAAGAGCAGGTCGCCCTTCTTGACCAGCGCGCCGTCCTTGAAGTGCACCTGGGTCAGGGTGCCCGATACCAGGGGGCGGATGTCGACCCGGTCGATGGCTTCGAGCCGGCCCGAATAACGCTGCCAGTCGATGATGGGGCGGCTGATCACGGGGGCTACGTCGACGGGGGCGGCGGGCGCCGCCTGCTGGGCATGCGCGGGCGTCTGCGCGGCGGGGCCGAACATCGCATAGCCGCCTGCCGCGGCGAGTATGACGGCCAGGGTCAGGGCCGAAAAACGAAAAGCGCGGGGTCGAGAAATCGTCATGACGTTTCCTTGGGAAAGCAGAAAATGGGAATCGGGCCGAGATGGCCGGCGAGCGCGGGAGGCTGAATCTGCCGCCGCGCGAGACGTCGCCACGCGCGCGGCGAGGCAGGTTCCACGGGATAACCCGGATTCTGAGTGTTTTATTGGGTGGGATAAACGTCGAGTTTTCGGCAATACTGGTCGGCAAAAACTAACAATGTGCCGATTTTTGGACTATGCTGTCTCCCGTACCGCTCTTCTCAGGAAACGCCATGGACCGTTTTCAAGCCATGCAGGTCTTTACCCGGGTCGTCGAAGCCAACAGCTTTACCCGCGCCGCCGACGCGCTGGTATTGCCCCGCACCACCGTCACCACCATCATCCAGAATCTGGAAAAGCATCTAGGCGTGCGCTTGCTCAACCGCACCACGCGCCGGCTCAGCCTCACGCCCGACGGCGCAGCCTATTACAAGCACAGCGTGCGCATCCTGGCCGAGGTCGAGGAAACCGAGGCCTACCTGCAGGACGTGTCGGTGCACCCGCAGGGGCGCTTGCGCATCGACGTCAAGCCCAGCATCGGCACGCTGCTGCTCATTCCCGCGCTGTGCGATTTTCATGAACGCTACCCCGACATCGAGCTGGCCATCGGGCTGTCGGACCGCAAAGTGGACCTGGTGCAGGACGCGGTCGATTGCGTGATCCGCATCGGCGAGCTTGAGGATTCCAGCCTGGTGGCGCGACGCATCGGCGTCATCGAGCGCATCACCTGCGCCTCCCCCGCCTATCTGGAACGCCACGGCGTGCCGCGCACCATCGAAGACCTGCAGCGGCATCAGGCCGTGCATTACTTTTTGGGGCCCGGCCGCAATTACGGCTGGGATTTCCTCGTCGACGGCCAACTGAGGCATGTCGACGCGCCCGGCATTGTCTCGGTCAACGAGTGGTCGGCCCACTTGGCCTGCGGCGTGCAGGGCTTCGGCATCATCCAGACGGGGCGCTTCGCCGCGCTGCCGCACATGCAAAAGGGCGAGCTGGTCGAGGTGCTGTCCGAGTACCGACCCGCGGCGGTGCCCATCTCTCTCCTTTATCTGCAGAACCGCCAGCTCTCGCCCAAGATCCGCGCGTTTTCCGATTGGGTGGCCGACCTGTTCTCCTGCTGCCCGCTGCTCAGCGGCCGCAATGAGAACGATCCCTCCGTGCTCGAATGCCAGCGGCTCATGGCGCAGGGCGCCCGGATCAGTCCGCAGGCCCAGGAGGCCACGCGCCAGCACGTGCCGGTGGATCCGCCGGAAGTCCTGGTATAGCGGGCAGGCCGGGCCCGACGCGGCACGGCCTGACGCGGCGCGACCAAAACACGTATATTGCTCAGTCGGGGCGGAATTCGTCCGCCGGTCTTCTTGCCGTCTGCTTCTATGCCGCCTGTCTTGCCCGCTTCTCTGATCGCCCGCTGGCTATTGTTGCTGGTGCTTCTGGCGGGGGCGTACTTCCTCAGCGACTTCCTGGTGCCGGCGCTGGCGGCGCTGGTCATCGGCCTGTCCACCTGGCCGTTCTACCGGCGCCTTCTGGCCTACTGCAACCAGAACACGACAGTCGGCGCCATCGTCGCGCTGCTGCTGGTGCTGCTGGTTCTGGTAGTGCCTTTGTCGCTGGCGTCGATCTACGCCTTTCGCGAAGTCAGCCATCTCTTTACCTGGATGCTGGCGACCAATCGCTACGGCGCAGCAGTGCCGGTCTGGATGCCCGCCATCCCCCTGGTGGGAGAGAAGCTCGCCTTGTACTGGAACACGTATCTGGGCCAGCCGCATGCGCTGGGCGACCTGGTGCAACTGGTCAGCGGCGAGCATATCGGCAATATCTACCGCATGGTGCTGGGCTTCGCCGGCAACGCGGCGCGGCTGATACTGGCCGTGCTCTTCATGCTGCTCACGCTGTTCTTCCTCTACAAAGACGGCCAGCAGATCCTGGCGCAGGTCGATCTCCTGGGCGAACGCATCCTGCCCATGCGGTGGCAGCGCTTCTCGCGCATGGTGCCGGCAACCGTCGGCGCCACCGTCACGGGCATGGGCCTGATCGCGTTGGGCGAGGGCGTGGTGCTGGGCGTGGCCTACTGGATAGCGGGCGTGCCGGCGCACGTGCTTCTGGCGGTGATCACCGGCGTGATGGCGCTGGTGCCCGGCGGCGCGCCCACCGCCTTCACGCTGGTGTCGCTTTATCTGATCGGATCGAACCACATTGCGGCCGGCATCGGTCTGCTCGCCTGGGGCGCGATCGAGCTGTTCATCGTCGACAAGACCTTGCGGCCGCGCCTGGTGGGCGGCCCGGTCAAGCTGCCTTTTCTGCCGACTTTCTTCGGCCTGGTGGGCGGCGTGAAAACGCTGGGCATCGTGGGTCTTTTCGTCGGGCCGGTGCTGATGGCGCTCCTGGTGTCGGTGTGGCGCGAATGGGTGCGCACCGTGCGCGAAGAGCGCGAGGCCGAACAGCACAAGATGGGAGGAGCGCCATGACGCAGGCCAGCGAGATCGACGCGCTGCGCGAGCAGGGTTTTGTGGTAGTGCGCGGTTTTGCCGAGGCCGCCACGGTATCGGCGCTGCGCGAGCTCGCGCAGCGTCATCTAGACCAGGCCATCGAGCCCATCGAATATGAAGCCGATCTGGCCTATCCCGGCGCGCCCGCGTCGCGCGAAGTGGCCGGCGGGCAAACCGCGCGCCGCCTGCTCGATGCTTGCGGCCGCGACCCGCAGTTCGCGCGCTGGGCCACTTCGCCGCGCATCGCGCAATGGCTGTCCGCCTATTTCGAGCGGGCCGCGCCCGGCCTGACGCGGCCCGGCCAGGCGCCGACGCTGTCCACCGTGCATCACAACTGCGTGATGACCAAGCATCCTCACTACGGCAGCCTCACGGGCTGGCACCAGGACATCCGCTACTGGTCGTTCAGCGCGCCCGAACTGGTGTCGTGCTGGCTGGCCCTGGGACGGGAGACGGCCGACAACGGCGGCCTCTTTTTTCTGCCGGGTTCGCATGCCGCGGGCTTTACGGCCGAGCAGTTCGACGAGAAGAAATTCTTCCGGCCCGACATGCCGGGCAACCAGGAATGGATCGCGCGGGCGGTCTGCCCCGAACTCGAGCCGGGCGATGCCGTATTCTTCCATTGCCTCACGCTGCATGCCGCGCAGCGCAACGCCAGCGATGCCGTGAAACTGTCGCTGGTGCACACTTATCATCCCGACCTCGTCCGGCCGCTGCCGGGTTCGCGCTCGGCCTCGCGGCCCGGCATTCCCCTGGCGCCTGCCTCCGGCGCCTGAGACGCACGACATGGCCAGCGTTCAGCGTCCGTCCGCGCCGCGCGCAACCCATTCGTTCGTCCGCACACTGTGCAACCTGCGTTGGGTGGCCATCGCAGGCCAGGCAGCGGCCATTCTGGTGGCGAGCAAATTTCTGGACGTCTCGCTTCCTTTGTTGCCCCTGTGGAGCGGTGTGCTGGCGCTGATTCTGTTCAACCTTATCGCGACCGCGCTGCCTCAGCACAGCGAGGAGCTGGCGCCCGGCTTGGCCTTCATGCACCTCATGGTGGACATGCTGGCGCTGACCTGGATGGTGGCCTGGAGCGGCGGCATCGGCAATCCGTTCGGCATGATGTTTCTGGTGCTGACCGCGCTGGGAGCGCTGGCGTTGCCGCGCTTCTGGGCGCTGCTGGCAGCGCTTGCCAGCGTGGCCGGCTACGGCGTGTCGGCCGTCTTCGGCCAGCCGCTGGTCAGTCCGCACGACCAGCACACCCTGGTGCTCTGGGGCATGGCCGTCACCTTCCTGATTTCCGTGGCTATCGTGTGCTCTTTTCTGACGCGCCTGGCGGCGGGTCTGCGCAGCCGCGAGCGCGAGCTGGCGGCGTTGCGCGAACGCTTTACGCGCAACGAAGGCATCGTCGCCCTGGCCACGCACGCGGCTTCGATGGCGCACGAACTGAATACGCCATTGGCCACCATGACGCTGCTGGCCGACGAGATCGCGGAGCAGATCCGCGCCGACGCACCTGTCGACGAGCAAGTGCGCCACGACGTCGAGACGCTCGGCGAGCTGCTCAGCTTATGCCGCGAGCGCATCCGCAATCTGGCCGTGCCCAGCCAGGTAGACCTGGTGCGGGTGGTCGGCCAATGGACGCTGGTGCGCCCCGCCGTGGAACTCAAACGCACCGGCGTGCTGCCGCCCACCTTGCGAGTCGAGCCCGCTATCGCGCATCTGCTGCAGGCCTTGCTCAACAACGCCGCGGACGCCGGCGAGGAAGCGGGCGATCCTCGCGTCGAATTACACTTGTCGTATCAGGACGGCATTCTCAGCGGCGAAGTGCGCGATTACGGCGCCGGCATGGACCCGCGGCGGCCGCTGCTGCCTGCCTCGGGCCTGTTCCACAGCGGCAAGCCGCATGGCCTGGGCGTGGGTCTGGCCTTGTCGCACGCCACTGTCGAACAGTGGGGCGGCGAGATGACCTCGACCGCTGCCGAGGGCGGCGGCACGCGCATCCGTTTCGTTCTGCCGCTGCAGAGAGCCCATCAATCTGGAATTGCATCGTGACTTTGTCCGGTCCCGGCCTTTTGATCGACGACGACGAGCTTTACCTGCGCACGTTGCAGCGAGGCTTGTCGCGTCACGGTCTGCAAACGCATCTCGCCAGCAGCACGGCCGAGGCGCTGCGTTTGGCCGAGTCGCTGCGGCCTTCGTTCGCGCTGGTCGATCTGCGCCTGGGCGAAGAATCGGGCCTGGCGCTCATCGCGCCTCTGCGCGCGCTGCGCGCCGATATGCGCATCCTGCTTGTCACCGGGTATGCCAGCGTGGCCACGGCAGTCGATGCCATCAAGCGGGGCGCCGACGACTACCTGCCCAAGCCGGCTACCGTGCCCATGATCCTGCGCACCCTGGGCTTGAGCCGGGGGCGGGACGTGGCCATCGAAGAAACCATGATTCCCCTGCATCGCCTGGAGTGGGAGCATATTCACCAGGCTTTGGCCGAGACCGGCGGCAATGTTTCGGCTGCCGCCAGGCTGCTGGGCATGCACCGTCGTTCGCTGCAGCGCAAGCTGGCCAAAAGGCCCGGCCCCGAGCGCGATTCGTCGACCGAAGATTGAACCCGGACGGGGATCCGGCGAGTTGCGAATTGTTGACAGCGGGGTGCGACATTTTGTCGCACCTTTGTGTCAGGGCTTCCTGGGCGTTACCAAGAATGACAGGAATTTTGCACCAAATTGGTGCGTACGAGAGGGGGTGTGACACCGTGTCGCGTGTCTCCTGTCGTGCTTGAGCGTTATTATGCCCACTTTGCTGCAATCGCGGCCTTATTACCCACGAGAAGGTAGTCAGTGAAAATCCCGTCCCTTGCAACCATGGCGCGCACGCTCTCGATCGGCGCTCTCGTGCTGCTCAGCGGCTGCAAAGCCGAACTCCTCGACCCCAAAGGGGCCGTCGGCATGCAGGAAAAGCATCTCATGCTGACCGCCCTGTGGCTGATGCTGATCGTGGTGATCCCCGTGATCATCATGACCCTGGTCTTTGCCTGGCGCTACCGGTCCACCAACACCAAGGCCACCTACGCGCCGCGCTGGTCGCATTCGACCGCCATCGAAGCGGTCGTGTGGATCATTCCCTGCATCATCATCGCCATCCTGGCCACGCTGACCTGGACGAGCACGCACGAGCTCGATCCCTACAAACCGCTCAAGTCCGACGTCAAGCCGCTGAACATCGATGTGGTCGCGATGGACTGGAAATGGCTCTTCATCTATCCCGACCTGAACATCGCCACGGTCAACCAGATCGCGATGCCGGTCGGCACGCCGGTGAACTTCCGCATCACGTCGGCGACGGTGATGAACTCCTTCTTCATCCCGCAGCTGGGCAGCCAGATCTACGCGATGTCGGGCATGCAGACCAAGCTGAGCCTGATCGCCGACCACCCTGGCACCTACGCCGGCATTTCGTCGAACTTCAGCGGTCCCGGTTTCTCGGGCATGCGCTTCACCGCCATCGCCACCGACCAAAAGGGTTTCGACGATTGGGTCGCCAAGGCGCGCGCCACCGATAATCCGCTGACCAAGACGGTATACGCCGAGCTGAACAAGCCCAGCGAAGACAATAAGGTCACTTTCTATTCGAGCACGCCCCCGAGCATGTTCGATTTCATCTTGAATACCCAGATGGCCGCGATTGCAGGCACGGACTCGCCCGTCTGCACCCGTGCGTCCAACAATCTGGTCGCCGCTGCGGAGTAAATGATGTTCGGCAAACTCTCACTGGATTCCATCCCCTTCCACGAGCCCATCGTGATGGTGACCATGGCCGCCGTTATTTTCGGCGGCGTGGTCGTGGTCGCGGCGCTGACTTACTTCCGCCTTTGGAAGTACCTCTGGACCGAGTGGTTCACCTCGGTGGACCATAAGCGCATTGGCGTCATGTACATCTTCGTGGCGCTGATCATGCTGCTGCGCGGCTTCGCCGACGCCATCATGATGCGCACGCAGCTGGCCGTCGCCAACAACGATTCTGCCGGCTTTCTGCCGCCGCACCACTACGATCAGATCTTCACCGCCCACGGCGTGATCATGATCTTCTTCATGGCCATGCCGTTCATCGTGGGCCTGATGAACATCGCGGTGCCGCTGCAGATCGGCGCGCGCGACGTGGCGTATCCCTTCCTGAACCTGCTTTCCTTCTGGCTGTTCGTCGCCGGCGTGGTGCTGATCATGCTGTCGCTGTTCATCGGCGACTTCGCCGCCACCGGCTGGCTGGCCTACCCGCCGCTGTCCGAACTGGGCTTCAGCCCCACGGTGGGGGTGGACTACTACATCTGGTCCCTGCAGATATCGGGCCTGGGCACGACGCTGTCGGGCATCAACTTCGTCGTCACCATCCTGCGCATGCGCGCGCCCGGCATGAAGCTGATGAAGATGCCCGTGTTCACCTGGACGGCGCTGGTCACCAACGTGCTGATCGTCGCGGCCTTCCCCGTGCTGGCCGCTACGCTGGCGCTGCTGACGGCCGACCGCTACCTGGGCACGCACTTCTTCACCAACGCCGGCGGCGGCAACGCCATGATGTACATCAACCTGATCTGGATCTGGGGCCACCCCGAGGTCTATATCCTGATCCTGCCCTGTTTCGGCGCGTTCTCGGAAATCATCGCCACGTTCTCGGGCAAGCCGCTGTTCGGCTACAAGTCCATGGTCTACGCGACCGCGGCGATCGGCGTGATGTCCTTCATCGTCTGGCTGCACCACTTCTTTACCATGGGTTCGGGCGCCAACGTCAATGCCTTCTTCGGCATATCGACGATGATCATCTCCATACCGACCGGGGTGAAGATCTTCAACTGGCTGTTCACCATGTACCGCGGCCGGGTGCGCATGACCGTGCCCGTCTACTGGACGATCGGTTTCATCATCACCTTCGTGATCGGCGGCATGACCGGCGTGATGCTGGCCATTCCCGGCGCCGACTTCGTGCTGCACAACAGCGTGTTCCTGATCGCGCACTTTCACAACGTGATCATCGGCGGCGTGGTGTTCGGCTGTATCGCCGCGTTGAATTACTGGTTCCCCAAGGCCTTCGGCTTCAAGCTGAACGAAACCCTGGGCAAGTGCTCGTTCTGGTGCTGGCTGGTGGGCTTCTACTTCGCCTTCATTCCCTTGTATATCCTGGGCCTGAAGGGCATGACGCGCCGCCTGAACCACTACGACAACCCCGAATGGCACCCCTATCTGGTCGTGGCCTGGTTCGGTGCGGTCATCATCGCCGCCGGCATCGGCTTCCTGATCCTGCAGATCCTGGTCAGCATCAGGGACCGCGAGAAGAACCGCGATCTGACCGGCGACCCCTGGGGCGGCCGCACGCTCGAGTGGGCCATCTCCTCACCGGCGCCGTTCTACAACTTCGCCCACGTGCCCCACGTCGACCACCTGGACCAGTTCTGGGAAGACAAGGAAAACGGCATCGCCTACAAGCAGCCGACCCACTACGAAGACATCCACATGCCGCGCAATAGCGCCGCGGGCCCCATCATGGGCGTGCTTTCCATCGTCATGGGCTTTGGTCTGATCTGGCACATCTGGTGGATGGCCATCATCGGTTTCGTCGGCATGATCGCCACTTTCATCGCGCGCAGCTACAGCACCGATCTGGATTACTACGTTCCGGCCGCTGAAGTCGAAGCCATCGAAAACGCCCGCTATCGTCAACTGCAACAGGTTGCCTGAGTCATGACCCAAGCTGCTTCTCCCGCCCTGCACGACGTGGCGCATCATCACGAGCACCACGACGACGGAGCCAAGGTCACCCTTGGCTTCTGGATCTACCTGATGAGCGACTGCCTGATCTTTTCAGTGCTGTTCGCCACCTTCGCCGTTCTGGGCCACAACTATGCCGGCGGCCCCGACGGCAAGGAAATCTTCGACTTGCACTACGTGTTTGTCGAAACCATGCTGCTGCTGATCTCCAGCTTCACGTTCGGCGTGGCCATGCTCAATCTGTATGCGGGCAACAAGAGCAAGGTGATCGGCTGGCTGTTGATCACCTTCCTGTTCGGCCTGGGCTTCATCGGCATGGAAGTCTACGAATTCCATCACCTGATCCTGGAAGGCAACGGCCCTGATCGCAGCGCCTTCCTGTCGGCCTATTTCACGCTGGTAGGCACCCACGGCCTGCACGTGACCTTCGGCCTGATCTGGATCGCGATCTCGATGCACCAGGTCAGCCGCTTCGGCCTGAACGACATGACCCGCCGCCGCCTGTCCTGCCTGAGCCTGTTCTGGCACTTCCTGGACATCGTCTGGATCTGCGTGTTTACCTTCGTCTACCTGTTTGGAGTCCTCTGATGTCGCACCCACATGAGGCCGGCCACGACCACGCCAGTCATGACGGCCACGGCAGCCTGAAGTCCTACATCGTCGGCTTCGCGCTTTCCATCGTCTTCACGATCATCTCTTTCTGGGTCGTGCTGGGCGGATCGGTACCGCGCGGCTCGATCGAACTCTGGCTGGCGCTGTTCGCGGTGCTCCAGCTGCTGGTCCAGTTGGGCTTCTTCCTGCATCTGGGCACCAACCCGGAACAACAGCAGAACACGGCGATCTTTCTGTTCACCGCGCTGGTTCTGGGCATTGCCGTCGGCGGGTCGCTGTGGGTGATGCACAACGCCAATGTGCTGATGATGCCCAATATGTAATGCCTGCTTGCCGCGACGGTTCGCGGCGCGGTAGAAAAACCCACATCCGTCCGGGATGTGGGTTTTTTTTCGCCCTCTTGTCCTTTGTCCGGATGCAAGAAAACTGACACGCCGGCGTTTTAAGCTGACAGGCCCGGACTTTTTCCTATCAGGTGAACCATGAGCGACAAGCCGCAAGACTCGAACGAACCGGCCGGCGACGAAATCGACCAGGCCGCCCCGCGCGCGACGCGCCGCGGCTTTCTGACCGGCATGGCCGCGCTGGGCGCCAGCGTGGCGGCCGGGGATGCGCTGGCGACGCAGGACGGCATGGTCCCGGGCGGCCATGCCACGCCGCATCCGGCCAGTCCGGCCTTCACGCAGGCCTTGCGCAAGCACGTGAAGCACGTGGTCGTGATCTACGCCGAAAATCGCAGCTTCAATAATCTGTTCGGCAACTTCCCCGGCGTCGAGAAGCCGCTCTCCGGGCTCAATGCCGACGACTACCGGCAACTGGACCGCGACGGCAAACCCTTGCCGACGCTGCCGCCGGTGTGGAAGGGCCTGGTGCCGCACGAGCAGACGGTCAATCACGTCAAGTACCACGTCAAAGAGGACGCGCCGTATATGAACGGGCTGTACAACGGCCCCTTCGCACTGCGCGGCCCGCAGGGCGAGTATCTGCCGCAAGGCGTGGTCACGCGCGACCTGTGGCACGTGTTTTATCAGAACCAGATGCAGATCAACGGCGGCAAGAACGACAAGTTCGCGGCCTGGGCCGATTCGGGCGGCCTGACGATGGGTTACTACGCCGACACCGCCTACAACCTGCGCTTGTGGAACCTGGCCCAGGAGTTCGTGCTGTGCGACAACTTTTTCCAAGGGGCGTTCGGCGGCTCCTTTCTCAATCACCAATACCTGGTGGCCGCGCGCGCGCCGTTCTATCCCGACGTGCGCAACTCGCCGGCCAAGAAACTCATCGCCACGCTCGAAAGCGACGATCCCGCCGATCCGCGCCTGAAGCCCGATCCTGAAAAATCGCCGGCCAGCGCCCTGCAAGGCCCGCCGGTGTTCGGCCCCAGCGCGCTGACCCCCGACGGTTATGCGGTCAACACCATGGCGGCGCCGTATTGGCCCAGCCACGCGCCGCGTGACAAACAGAATCCGGCGCTGGCCGATGCCGCCAGCCCACTGGTGGTGCCGCCGCAGACCCACCAGCACATCGGCGATCTGCTCGATGCCAAGGGCGTGGACTGGGCCTGGTATTCCGGCGGCTGGCAGGATGCCGTGGACGCCAAGCCCAACCAGCCGGGTTTTCCGCCTGTGCCCAACTTCCAGTTTCACCATCAGCCGCTCAATTATTTCGAGAACCTCGGCCCGCAGCACGCCGAGGCGCGCGCCAGGCGTCTGCGCGACGGCGGCCTGGGCGACATGTCGACCACCAACAAATTCATGGCCGACGTCGATGCCGGCCGGCTGCCGGCGGTGACGTTCTACAAGCCGCAAGGAAATCTGAACATGCATGCCGGCTACTCCGACGTGGAGTCGGGCGACCGGCACATCGCGCATATCGTCGACAGCCTGCGCCGCGGCAGCCAGTGGCAGGACATGGTGGTGATCGTGACCGTGGACGAAAACGGCGGGTGGTGGGACCACGTGGCCCCGCCCAAAGGCGACCGCTGGGGGCCGGGCACGCGCGTGCCGGCGCTGGTGATATCGCCTCACGCGAAAAAGGGCCTGGTGGACCATACGGTCTACGACACGGGCTCCATCCTGCGTCTGATCACACGCGTGTTCGACCTGCCCACGCTCGACGGCCTGAAACAGCGGGACGAAGCGATGCGGGCACGGGGCCAGAAGCCCATGGGGGATCTGACCAACGCGTTGACATTCAAGGCCTAGCGCGCTCGTCGGCGTTGACGTGGCGATTGAGACGAACGGGCAATAAAACGAGCCGGCCGGGTATTCGGTCCCGGCAGGCTCGGGCATAGACTGCGCTTCAGGCTCCGGAGCTTTCCAGAGCACTTGTTTCCCAAGGAGAAGCGCCATGTTGAACTGGACCGAATATCGCAAGGAACTGATGGGCCGTATCGGCGAACTGGGCAAACTGACGCCCGATACGCTCACCGGCTATCAGGCCTTGTCCTCTGCCGGCAAGAAGACCAATCATCTGGATGCCAAGACCCGCGAGCTCATCGCGTTGGCCGTGGCCGTGACCACGCGCTGCGACGGCTGCATCACGGTGCACAGCGCCGAAGCGCTCAAGCACGGCGCGAGCCACGAGGAGATCGCCGAAGCCCTGGGTGTGGCCGTCGCGTTGAACGCGGGCGCCGCCATGGTGTATTCCGCGCGCGTGCTCGATGCCGTCGGTGCGCATGAGGCGGCCAAGTGAACGCCAAAAGGCGGCGCATCGCTGCACGATGCGGGCGTCGCGCCCATGGATTAAGCTGATCGTTTCTTCGCGATCGCCGGCCAGCCATGGACACACTCAGCGCCTTGCTCGATGCCTATCCGGCGCGCGGCAATCTCGACGTGCAGTGCCAATGGTCGGGTCGGTGGGCGCATCTGCATCGAGCCGAAGAACCGGGTTCGGTGCGGTTTCACGCAATCGTCCAGGGTCGTGTCCATCTTCAGTTGGCGGGCGAGCCCGCACTGGCGCTGTCCGCGGGCGATGTAGTGGTGCTGCCTTGCGGCGACGAACATCGCCTGGCGGCGCGATCGGACGACTGGGATGCGCCGCCACCGCGCCAGACCGAACGTTCGCACGCGGTGCTGCAATGGCGCACCGACGGCGATGTCGAGCCCGGGCTGGATATGCTTTGCGGCCGCATCGACTTCGGCGCGGGCGCAGTCACGCTATTGGCCGCGCTGCCCCGGCTGCTCTGCCTGCCCGGCACAGCCGGCTTGCCGCCCGCGGCGCTGGCGCCTCTGGTGGCCTTGATGCGCGCCGAGGTGCAGGCCGCCGCGCCGGGCGCGCGCAGCGTCGTCGGGCAATTGTCGTCGGCGCTGTTCGTGCTCGCGCTGCGTCATTGGTGGCAACAGTCGGACGCCGTGCACGGTGTATTCGGTTTGCTGCGCGAACCGAGATTGCGCCCTGCGGCGATCGCCATGCTGTCGCGCCAGCACGAGCCGCTCGCCATTGAAGATCTCGCGGCAAGCTGCCATATGTCGCGGGCCAGCTTTTTGCGGCTTTTTCAGCGCGTGAGCGACACGTCGCCCGCCCGGCTTCTGACGCAGCTGCGCATGGACAGCGCAGCCGCACGTTTGCGGCGCGGCCGGGAGAACGTGGGAAGCGTCGGCGCGGCGGTGGGATTTCAGTCGGAATCCGCGTTCATCCGCGCCTTTGCGCGGCATAAGGGTTTGAGCCCCGCAGCCTATCGACGCGCGGCGTCGATGCCCGGGCATTGATTCGCGCGGACTGTTCGCGTGGCGGTTTCAGGCTGCGCAGGGTCGCGAGCCGTTGCGGCGGTCCACGGCGGCCGACACCAGCCATAGCGCAAAGCCGCCCAGCGCCAGGCCGCACCCTACCCACCCGGTGGAAGTCCAGCCATGGCCGCCGGCAATGGCCAGACCACCCAGGAAAGGGCCGAGCGCATTGGCGGTATTGAAGGCCGAATGATTGAGGGCAGCGGCCAGACCCTGGGCGTCTTCGGCCACGTCCATAAGCCGGGTCTGCAGCACCGTGCCCAGCGCGCCGCCCAGGCCGATCATGAAGACCGACAGCGAGATCGTCCACACATTGCCCGCCATGAAGGGGTAGAGCGCCAGCGCGAACGCGCTCCACAGCAGCATGAGGCCCGCGGTGCGCATGAGCGCGCGGTCGGCGTAGTGCGGAATGAAAAGATTGCCTGCGGTCAGGCCTATGCCCAGCACGCTCAGTACCAGCGGCGTCGCCTCGGGCGAAACCCGCGTGACGTCGTGCAGCGTATCGGCCAGATAGGTGTATACGGCAAACAGGCCGCCGAATCCGATGGCGCCTATGCCGAGGGTCAGCCACACCTGGCCGCGCGCCAGGGCGCCCAGTTCGCGCAGGGGGCTGGCCGCCTCGTCGGCCGGAGAAAGCGGGGCGAACAGACGCACCAGCAGCATCGTGATCAGCCCCAGCAGCGCCACCAGGCCGAAGCTCCAGCGCCAGCCCAGAGCCTGCCCCAGCCAGTTGGCGAGCGGCACGCCCAGAATGGTGGCGCAGGTCAGCCCCAGGAACATGCGGCCCACGGCCCAGGTACGGCGGTTCTCCGGCACGAGCGAGGTCGCCACCAGGGCGGCGAAACCGAAATAGGCGCCGTGCGGCAGGCCGGAGAGAAAGCGGAACAGCAGCATCCAGTGATAGGTGGGCGCCAACCCGCTCAGGCCGTTGCCCAGGGCGAACAGCGCCATGAGCAACATGAGCAGCCTGCGACGCGGCAGTCGCGCGCCCAGCACGGCCAGCACCGGGGCGCCCACCACCACGCCCAGGGCATAGGCGCTGATGACGTGGCCGGCCGTCGGCGCATCGATGCCCAGGCCCTGCGCGAAGTAGGGCAGCAGGCTCATGGTGGCGAATTCGGTGGTACCGATGGCGAAGCCGCCCATCGCCAGCGCGAACAGCACCAGTCCCAGGCGGTGCTGCGCGATCGAGGTGTTCAGGGTCATTTGGATTCGGCCGTCGAACCCAGATAGTCCATTTTTCCGACGGGCACGCCGTTGTGTCGCAGAATGGCGTGCGCCATCGCGATATGGAAATAGAAGTTGGGCAGGCCGAATTCCAGCAGGTAGATGTCGCCGCGCGCCTCGCCCAGCCGCTGGAGCGGGATGGTCTTGCTTTCGCTGCCCTGGAAGTGCTCGGGCTTGAGATGCTGCAGATAGGCGATGGTGGCTTTGATGCGGTCCTGCAGTTCCTCCATCGTCGTTTCGGTGTCGGGAAACTTGGGCGCAGGCACGCCGCACAGGCGCTCGGCCGACAGCTTGGCCGTGTCGCTGGCGCGCTGCACCTGTCCGGCCAGCGTCAGCATGTCCGGCGCCAGGCGGGATTGAACCAGAACGATCGAATCGAACTGACGCGCGCAAGCGCTGGCGGTGCCGCGGCGCAGTTCGGCGGCCAGGGCGCGCAGCCCGCGGACGAGGGCCGGCACACAGGCCTGGTACATCGCGTCGCCGTCGAAGGCGCTCGCGGCAGTGGGCTTGGAAAATGCGGTCATCGAGAATCTCGGCAAAAAGCGTGGTACCAATATCCCTATCGTACCGCGATGGGCCGCTGGGTCATTGCGGCAGGCCTTCCACCTCGGGCGCCGGAGGGATGCGACGTTTTTGCGTCCGGATGCAGTTTCTTAGCGCTTCGTAGTCCAGCGGATCCCGCTCACGGGTGTACTCGTCGCAGCCTGTCTGGATTTCATCGGGGAGCTCGTTCCATTCGCGCTTGATGGCGTCGTAGGCGATGTGCTGCTGGCCCAGGCATTGCGACTGGGCGTTGTCCGAGAAGCCGTCCGGCGTGTTGGCCCGCAGCCAGCAGAAGACGTCCGAGTCGTAGCGCGGCGGATCGAGGGTGCCGGCCTGAGCTGCGCAGGGCTGAAGCACGAGCAGCAGGAAGGATGCCGCTGCAGCCAGATATCGCGTCATGATGCTTCTCCATTGCGTCGAGCCGACGGCAGGCGGCCGCGCGCATCGCGCCACAACCGTGCGAGCGGCACGACACCCAGCAGGCGATGCGCCATCCAGGCCGCCGCTACGCCGTTCACGGCCAGCGCCAGCGAGGTCGCCAGCGCTGCGCCGGCGCTGCCTAGCGAAGGGGTCAGCGCCGCCAGGCCGAGGAGCAGAACGGCCAGCGTGTAGGCATTGATCTTGTACAGCGCCCGCATGTGCGCCGTCATGCCCAGCATTTCGGGCATGGCGGTAAAGCATGCGGCTGCAAGCTGGCCTAGCGCGAGAATGCGCAGCGTGCCCGCGCCCTGGTCGTAGCCGTGGCCGAAGAGCCCCAGCAGGCGTTCGGGGAAGATCAGCAGGCAGGCCACCGCGGGCAGCGCCAGGCACAGCACCAGGCCGATGGCCTGGGCTGCGTTTTTTTCCAGCGCCTGCGCGTTGCCGCGCGCAAACAGCTCGGCAAATTTGGGCACGGCCATGCCTGTCACGCCGCTGATCAGCAGATTGATGACCAGGGCCATGCGCCAGGTCAGGGCGAAAAGACCGGTTTCGCGGTCGGTGGCCACAATGCCCAGCACGATGGCGGGCGCCGACGTGATCAGCAGCTTGGTCAGCTCCAGCGTGAAAAGCGAGAGGCCCGGTCGTAGCAGGGGCTGCGGTGCCGGCGCGGGCTCACCGCCGGCATGCGTCGCCGCCAGGGCGCGCCTGAGCAGTATGGCCCCGACCGCCGCGGCCAGGGCGAAGCTTGCGGCGATCAGGACCAGCGCGCTGGTCACGGTGAACAGTCCCGCCAGCTTCAACGCAATGGCCACGAGGCAGAAAAGGGCCGGCCAGAGCCAGGAATAGATCATCTGGCTGTAGCCTACGCGCTGCAGCCCCGCCAGCGCGCCGGCCAGGGCCGCCCCCAGGTTCTGAGGAATGATGGCGAGCGCTCCCAGGGCCAGCGGCAGCGCAAGGTCGTTTTTATTGAGCACATGTCGGGCGAAGGGCGCGGCGCCCACCGCCAGCAGCGCGGCGACGGCCGCGGAGGCCGCGACCACCAGGCACAGCGCGCGCCGGATCGTGGGCCGCACCGCGTCGGCGCGGTCCGAGGCCATGTCGATGGCGATCTGCCGGGTCAGTGCCTGGTCCATGCCCAGTCGGCCGAAACCGGCCAGCGCGACCATGACGCTGAACACGATGTAGAAGCGCCCGGTGTCGACCACGCCCAGCGCGGCGGCGACCAGCAGATGAAAGCCGTAGCGGCTCGGCAGATCGAGCAGGCGCACCCCCAGGCTGACGAGCGAGCCGCGGATGATCGAGCTGCCGTGCGCGCGCGAGGGAGACGATTTTGCGCTCATGCGTGGCTCCTTTTGGCGTTAACGGGCCCTAGCCGTTCAGGGCCGCGCCGCGCAGGACGAAAAGCGTCACGCTCTGCGGCGGCAGGGTAACGTGCAACCGGCTTGCGGAGTAGGTGCCGTCGGGCAGGCGTGAGATGTCGTTGTGCGCCAGCTGCCAGGTTTCGATCCGGCCGCGGTCCGCGAAATGATCCAGCGCAAGCGTGACGTCGGCTGTGCGGTCGAGCTGCTTGTTGATGACCGTGACCGTCAGGGCGCCGTCGTGATCGCGCAGGGCTGCGAACGAGGCGACCCGGTCCGGATCGGGGACGGCGTCGGCGATGCTGGTCGATCCGAACGCAGAGCCCTTGCCGTCGTAGTTGCGGTAGAGCTTGAACGCCTTGTAGACCGGCGTGGAGGGCGCAGGAGTGCCCCAGCGCGTAGCGATGTCCAGCCCCTCGCGGCCGAAGATGCCCAGCAGGTCCGCCTGCGCAGTGGCGCCGTTCATGGTGGCGTCCGCGCCCCAGTTGTATTCGGTGAGCGCGATCGGCGTGCCGGGGTAGTAATAGGTGTCTACCCATCGGCGCATGCGTGGGATCAGCGCCACTACGCTGTTGATCCAGGTCGGGTCTCTGTAGTTCGGGTCCCACAGATCGCGTGTGGACCGGTTGCGGGAAAGCTCGATTGCCTGCGTTTCGGCCGCACCCTTCTCGCTGTATTCGCCGCCCTGAGGGTAAAAGTGCAGGCTGAAGACGTCGATGGGATGGCCGGCCCGTTTCCATTGCGCGAGCAGCCAGGGCACGTAGTCCATGCCTTGGGTTTCGTGCTCGCGATCGGGCGTGTGATCCAGGCCGTGGACAATCGCGTATTGCTGATCGAAGCCGCTGTAGCGGTAGCCCTGCCAACCCCATTCTTCCGGCGCCACGATTTGCGCCTTGGGGTCGGCCGCCTTGACGGCGCGCGAATAGGCGACGACCTTGTCGGCGACCTCGCTCGCATGGGCGCCGATCGGGTGAAGGTCGCGATGGATGAGCTGCCAGAGGCTGGGCTCGTTGTCCATCAGGTAGTAGCGCGCGTTGCTCGCGTCGGCATAGCCGAACCGGCGCACCAGTTCGTTGATCCGTTCCGTTTCGCTTTGCGGATCGTGCGGCATCGAGGCGTCGTCCGGATCGTTGCGAGTAATGGGTTCGCCGTTTTGCGCGATGCCGTTGCCGGCGTCGGCCAGGCCGTGCACGTCGCGGTCTTGCTGGGGCCCATATTTGGCGATCGAAAAACTGGCGAGCGGCTTGCGATCCGGTCCGAGCCTGGCGACCCTGCCCAGCATGGGGATGGTGAGCATGGGCACGGCGCCCGCCGCCTGGGTGAGCGCGACGAAGCGCTCGCCGAATTGATCGTTGATGTCGCTCGGATTGACCGGCAGGCTCTCGAAATACCAATCTTTGCCTGCGTTGCGCGCGTCTAACCGCCAGTTGTAGGCCGAGGCGCTGTTGCCGCCCGAGCGATTGATCGGCACATGTAGATCGCGCAGAGTCTGGGTGGTGGCGAAGCTCAGGCCGTAGATCAGCGGGCTGATCGGGTGGCGGTGGGCGGCGGCGTCGATGGCGACGCGCACGGCCAGCGGCGAGTGCTGGGCGCCCGCGCATAATGCGATGCCGCCCGAACAGACCAGCGCCGCGATCAGGATTCGGGCGCTAAGGCGTCTGCGGTTGAGCATGCTGCGTGTTCCGTGTGTCGTGGATCTTGCCGTCGAACCCGCCCACGCGCCACACGTAGACGAAGATTGCGAGAATGACCGCGCTTTCACCCGGCGTCAGCGTGGGCGGATAGAAGAACGAGATCACCAGCACGTAGATGAGATAGTCGGCGAGCGCGCCGAGAAAGTCGTCTTCCACTTCGGCATGCAGGCGGCGATAGAAAGTCAGGCCGCGCACTTCGATCAATAGAAACATCAAAGCGCCGATCAGGCCGTATTCGAAAACGACGCCCAGCCAGGTGATGTCGGCCAGAAAGAAGAAATGATGGAAGTAGGCGATCAGGCTGTCACGGCTGGTGGGGCTGATCGTGCCTACCCCGAATATCCAGCGCAGCGGATTGCTGCCCAGGAATTGCAGCGCCGTCTTCAGTGTGACCAGGCGCACGTCGAAACCGCTGGAGGCGCTGGTGCTGAAGGTGGTGGCCAGATAGCCGAACGAGAAGATGCCGATGATCACGACAGGCGCGAGCACCAGCAGTCCGACCTTGACGGCAGGCCGCGACCAGCGCACGGCGTTGATGGCCATGACTCCGACGATGCCGATGATCATGGCACGCGTCTTGACGATCAGGAGCGTGACGGCAAAAACGACGAGAACATATGCCAGGTAGCGCAGGCTGCGCTCGAAGTAGGCCCTGCGATAGCAGAAGAACAGCGCGATGAGCGGAAAGTACATCGACATGCGGATGCGATGGCCGCGATTGTCGGCGGTAAAGAGCGGCGAGTTGCCGACGACGTAGGAGGTCTGGTACCAGCTCGTCGGGATCACGGCCCAGAGCACGATAAGCGTGACGACGATGAAGACGGCCAGGTAGACGAAGCCGCGCTCGAGTTCATGCAGGGTGGGCCGCAATTGCAGCAGCAGCGCCAGAAAGGAGAAGAAGTACAGCAAGGGCAGCAGCTTGACCTGCGCGGTGATGCTGGTGAAAAAGCCTTCGTGAAAATAAAACACCGCGGAAAAGCTGGGCAGCAGCAGCAGCCAGACGAAGCTGATCAGGACCTGCCGGGTCATGGGAAAGCGCGCCTGGTTCATCAAATACAGAGCCAGCGGCAGCGACAGCACCGGAAACGCCTTGGACAGGGCCCAGAGCGGCAACAGACCATTCATGTAGGAGAAGGTCTGGCCGAACAGGGGCAGGGCGATGAACAGCCAGCCCAGGATGCGCCTGCGGGCCGGATCGGCCGAGAAGACAGGGGCGATCTCGACCGGGGCGCAGGTCTTTTCCATCTCTTCGGCCATGAGACGAGGTCTTACGGGACCGTCGAGGTCGAGTTGGTGTAGGTGTAGTTCAGACCCTTGTTGAACGGCAAGGCCTGATTGATGTGCTGGTCGACCCATTGGTCGACTTCGGCGATCGAGGATTTGGGCACGAAGATCGTGTCGGAAGCCTGCAGCACCACCGCCTGATTCGGGTCTCCCTTGTGCGTCAAGGCGTCGATGTCGATGGTGCGCAGCATGGGGCGGCCGTCGATGGGGCTGCGGCGGATCAGCACGACCTCGTTGGTGCGTGCCGTGTCGAGCGTGCCGCGCGCATCGGCGATGGCCTGGATGACGGTCATGTCGGTGCGCAGGGGAAACTCGCCCGGCTGGCGAACCTGGCCGTCTACGTAGACCCGGCCGGAGTAGGCGGCCACGGTGACCGTGGCGCGCGCATCGGCGACCACGCGCTGGGCGGCCAGTGCCTTGTCGATGCTGTCGGCGAGCTGGGCGGTGGTATGGCCCGCGGCCAGTATGACGCCGGCCAGCGGCATGGTGAAGGTGCCGTCGGGGGAGACCTGCGCGCGCTGGTTCAGCTCGCCGTTGAAGGGCAGCGTGACCGAGATGTCGTCGCCGGGCCGAATGAGGTAGGCCGAAGCCGGCGCATTGACCCAGGTCGCGAAGCGGTCGGGCTGTTGGTCGGCCTGATGCACCCAGATCGGGCTGCAGGCGGTCAGGCCTGTCAATGCGAGCGTCAGCGTCAATCTAAGGGCCAACCCCAGGGACGGCAGGCGAAGGATCATCGGGGCGCGTGGCAGGGACATGCACTGCCAACCTCTCAAAAAGCCGTTGTAGGCGGCGGATGAAAGAAACATTAAAATACATTCTCATTATAGTCGGGCAACGCATCCATTCGTATGGTTATTTCGACACGAGCACGGCCAAATCGCGCGGAAGTTGCCGCAAGCCTGACTATTCGGGATCATCTCAACACATTTTTTTATTACCGCAAGATCGCCGCCATGGTGTTCCTGGCCATTGCGGCGCTGGGCATTGTCATTTCGCTGATCCTGCCCATGCCCTATCGGGCGCAGTCGACGCTGCTGGTCCTGTTCGCCGGATATTACGACCAGTCCAACGACGTGCGCGCTCCCCCCATCGTGCCCGCCGTCGGGCAGTTGGTCAGCGTCGAGGCGCAGATCCTGGGCAGCCCCGAACTGCACCGCCAAGTGGTGCAGGCGGAGCTGGGGCCCAATGCCGACAAACAGAAGTTCGACAAGGCCCTGCTGAATTTTCAGAGCCATTTCCACATCGAGCAGAACGACCTCGCCAACACCATCAACCTGTCGTACTACGACGGCGACCCCAAGCGGGCGGCTCACGTGCTGTCCATCTTGCTGAGCAAATATTTCCAGCAGCGCGCGAACATCTTCACCCTGGGTCGGGCTGCCATGCTGGCAGGGCAGCGCGACGAGGTCCGGGTCCTGTTGGACAAGGCCAATGCCGACCTGCTGGCCTTCCAGAAGGCGCACGGCATCGTCAACATCAACGAGCAGATATCGCGCACAGTGGCGCTCGAGAGCTTGCTGGTGCAGCGCCAGATGGAGAACGATGCCGCGCTGGCGCAGGATCGCGGCGGACTCGCGGCCTTGCGCGCCGCCACGCACGACGTGCGGCCGGAAATCCTGCTCTTTTCCGACAATTCCGAGATCGCGCGCGCGCTGGCCGCCATGCATACGACGCTGGTGCAGCTCGAATCGCGCCGCTCGGATCTCGCGTCGCGCTATATGGCGAGCTCGCCGTTCGTGCAGCAGCTCGACAAGCAGATAGCCGATCTGCGCGCGAACATCGCGCAGGAAAAGCGGCAGTTGTCGCAGGTCACGCGCTACGGCCACAACAGCTATTACGACACGGTGCAGGACCGGCTGGCTGGCCTGTTGACCAATATCTCCGGAGAAGTCGCGCGCCAGAAGGAACTGGCCGAGCAGGTCCGCGAGGCGCACAAGCGGTCGCAGAACCTGATCGCCGTGTCCGATAAGCTGCGCCAGATGCAGGCCGATCGGGATCTTCTGGCCGACAGCTTCCGCGAGAGGGCTCGGCAAGTGGAACAGGCCGACATCCAGCAGGAACAGGCCAGCCAGGTCAACAGCACCAATGTGCGCGTCATCCAGACGCCGCTGGCGCCGACGCGCCGCAGCGTGTCGACTAGTCTCATGATTGCGGCGAGCCTGGTGATCGCGCTGCTGGTTTCCACCATGACCGTGCTGCTGCTCGCCAGCCTGCGCGAGACCTTCCTCAGCCCCGAACAGGTCGAACGCTCGCTGCTCCTGCCTGTGCTGAGCGCGCCGATCATGATGCTGCGCCGTACTGCGGCCCGCTTGCGCGGCCCGGCGCAGTCCGACAAGCCGCAGGAGGAGAGCTGCGAGCAGGTTTCCGGAAAGCTGAACGCGCGGGTCGCGCACAAAGCCTATGGCAGGCTGGCGTCGGTCATACATGGCAGCGCAGACGCGGCATCCAAGGTGGTCATGGTGCTTGCCCCCAGCAAGGAAGAAGGCGCGCACCGGGTCATCAAGGGTGTGGCCGTCGAACTGGAACGTCGCGCAACCCGCCCGGTGCTGATCCTCGACATGAGCGGACTGCCGGGGGCCGCCACCTATGGGCAGGCCGCCGAAGGGCAAGCGCTGATCGACTGGCAGGATGTCGAGTCGGGCGTCGGCGTGCCGCGTGTGGCGGCGCGGGCCGAGGCGGCACTGGCCGAGGCGGTGCAGGATCTCGATTTCCACCAGATTGCGCAGCACAGCATCGCGATCGCGCGGCCTCGCGAGGGCGCGGTGATGTTTTCATGGGACCATGCGGCCGCGCTTTTCGATGCCTTGCGCAAAGATTACGAGTACGTCCTGGTTCACGCGCCCGCGACGACCCAATCGTTCTATGGCATCGAGAACGCCGCGCTGGTCGATGCAGTGGTGCTGGTATTGCGTGCCGAAGTCACTCGCAAGCCCCTGTTGCAGGGCCTCAAGCAGCAGGTGCTGGACGATGGCGGCAAGATCGTGGGCATTGCCATGACCTATCGACGGGCCTATATTCCGGCGTTCTTCTACCGCTTCTTCCTGAATTCCTAGGTCGTAGCGGGAGGCGGCAATGACCCAGATCAGCGCGATTCTGCCCATCAAGACCCGCGGCCGGCATTACGCCGACAATATCGGCCGCTGCGATATTCTGTTCGCTTCGTTGCGTCATTTCGCCGCGCCGGATCTATTCGCCCGTTTTGTCCTGGTCGTGCCGCACGACGAGGTCGAGGAGATCAAGGGCTATGCCAAGGCGTGGTCCGATTTTCCCATCGAGGTGGTCGACGAATCGCTGCACATGGGCGTCTTTGCCGAGTTTTCGCAGCGTCACCAGATCCGCAACTGGCATCGCCAGCAGATCATCAAGCTCTATGCGCCGGCGCTCATCGACACCGAATATTTCCTGGTGTTCGATCCCGATTGCTTTGCCACGCATCCGTTTTCTGCCGACACCCTGATCGTCGACGGCAAGGCGCTGACGCATTACATGCCGCGCACGGCCGATGTGCCTGGCTACTGGGAGGCATCGGCCAGGCTGCTCGGCATCGACGATCCGCACCTGGAGCGCGACGGCATCTGGATGACGCCGGCTATTTTGTCGCGCACCTTGTGCCTGAACCTGCAGCGCCGCCCGGAAGCCGTAAACGGCCAGGAGTGGCGGCGCGTGCTGCTCAGCCACTACATGATCGACTGGACCGAGTACACGCTGTATTGGCTCAATGCCGAGCGCGAAGGGCTGCAGGATCAGTATCACACCGGTCCCGCGCATGGGCAGCGCGCGCTGCACGCCGACCAGAGCGTCTGGCTTGCCGAACAGATGCAGGCGTGGGACGCGGCGCGCCATTTCGCGCCGGACAGCGACGGGCTGTTCGCGGTCGTGCAGAGCAATACCCATATTTCGCCGCAGCAGGTGGCGCGCAAACTCGCGCCTTACTTTCCCATCGAGATCCAGCCGTACGAACGCCATATCGACTGGGCCTTGAAGGCGGCCGAACTGTATTCGGCCGTCACGCGCCGCGGACTCAAGCTGCTGCGGCGCCTGCGCGGCCTGTAGCGGCCGCACAGGCGGGTCGCATTACGCCGGCTGATACCTCGGCGGAATCAGCATGACGAACAGTCCCGCGGCCAGGGCCGCCACGGCGAACACCACGAAATTCAGAACCAGCGGCAGGTTCAGGCTGCCGATATAGCCGCCCACGATGGGGCCGCAAATGGCGCCGACGCGGGCAAAGCTCAGTGCCCAGCCTACGGCCGCGCCGCGCGCGTGCGAGGGATAGTAGTTGGCCAGATAGCCGGTGAGGATGAGCGAGGCCGAGATGCTGCCCAGCCCCGCCAGGCCCACCAGCACATAGTTCAGAAGCAGCGCGTTCTTGTTAGTGAGGCAATAGATGCCTATGGCGCCGATCGCGTAGAACAGCGCCACCATGCGGCGCGGGCCCGCCTTGTCGGCGAACTGGCCCAGGATCACCCCGCCGACGGCCGAGGTCAGGCTGAATACCATGAGGAAGGACAGGCTCGAGCCCAGGTCGTAGCCGTTTTTGCGCATGATTTGCGGCAGCCAGGTGCCCAGGCCGTAGACCAGCATGATGCCCAGAAATAAGGCGGCCCAGAAGCAGATCGTGGCGCGCAGGTGGCGCGGCGAGAAGATGGCGGACAGAATGTCGCGCGGGGACGACTGCGCCGCTTGCGTGACGGGCCGGAAGGCGTCCAGCGAGGCAATGCGCAGGCGCTGCGCCAGATGCTCGGCTTGCGCTGTTTTTTGCTTGGCCAGCAGGTATTCGAGGGATTCGGGCAGCAGCAAGGCCATGACCGGAACCAGCACCAGCGGCACGGCGCCCACGCCGACCACGGTGCGCCATCCATGGGTGGCCAGCAGCCACATGGCGACGCCCGCGGCGAACAGGATGCCGAGAGAATAGGCCGAATACATCAGGCCGTAGTTGATGCCGCGGCGCGTCGGCGGAGAGTATTCGACGGTAAGCGCCGCGGCCACGGGAATCACGCCTCCCAGGAACAGTCCGCCCGTAAAGCGGAAGATCCCGAACCAGGCCGGGGTCGGCGCCCACGCAGCGCCGATCATGGTGAGCGAGAACAGGCTTACGCAAAGCAGCAGCATGCGGCGCCGACCCATCAGGTCGCTCATCATGCCCACGGCGAACGAGCCCACGAACATGCCGGCCAGCGCGTAACTGCCCAGCACGCCCAGTTCGAGCGGCGTCAGCGACCAGGCCTTGTAAGTGGCCAGAGCGGGCAGCACGGCGCCCATGACGCCGACGTCGTAGCCTTCGAACAGAATGGCCATCCAGCACACCAGCAGGACGGTGTAGGTAACGCGGCCCGGGGTGGACCAGGAAACGGCGGGCGCCGTGGGATTCATGTTTATCTCCGAGTTCATATTGTTTGAAGCTTCAAGCAATTTAGGGCCGAACGAACGGGCCTGTCAATGAAACCGGGCGGCCGGGCAGCCGCTTCTTCTAAAATACGGGGTTTTTCCGAACAATCCTCCTCTCTCCCCGCATCCCATGAACCGGTTCTTTACTCTGGGCGCTTTGCTGATCGGCCTGGCGGGCGCGCTCGTCGCCGCGCCTGCCGCCCTGGCCCAGCCTTCGCCCGACTTCATCGCCAGGCGCGAAGCCTTCATCGACCAGCTCATGAAACGCATGACGGTTCAGGAGAAAATCGGCCAGCTGCGTCTGCGCAGTGTGGAAGCGGGGCCTCATCCCGACATGGCCGGCTTCGAGAAAGAGATCAGCGACGGCCGCGTGGGCGGCATCTTCAACACGGTGACCCGCCCCGCCATCCGCGTGCTGCAGGACGCAGCCATGCGCAGCCGCCTGAAGATTCCGCTTTTCTTCTCGTTCGACGTCATCCATGGCCAGCGCACCATATTTCCCGTGGACCTGGGCGTGGCGTCGAGCTGGGATCTGGACGCCATCCGCACCATGGGGCGCATTTCGGCCATCGAGGCCAGCGCGGACGGCCTGAACCTGACCTATTCGCCCATGGTCGATATTTCGCGCGATCCGCGCTGGGGGCGCAATTCGGAAGGCTTCGGCGAAGATACTTACCTGACCTCGAAGATGGGCGCGGCGCTGGTCAAGGCTTACCAGGGCGACGATCCGTCCCAGCCGGGCCACATCATGGCCACGGTCAAGCATTTCGCCTTGTACGGCGCTGTCGAAGGCGGGCGCGACTACAACACGGTGGACATGAGCGAGCGGCGCATGTTCGAAGATTATTTCCCGCCCTATAAGGCCGCCGTCGACGCCGGCGCTGCCGCGGTGATGATCGCGCTCAACAGCGTCAACGGCGAGCCCGCCACGTCCGATAAGTGGTTGTTGCAGGACGTGCTGCGCAAACAGTGGGGCTTCAAGGGCATCACCATCAGCGACCACGGCGCGATCCTGGAGCTGATCAAGCACGGCGTGGCCGCCGACGGCCAGGACGCGGCGCGCAAGGCCATTCTGGCCGGCACCGATATGAGCATGAGCGACACGATCTACGACACCAATCTCATGCCTTTGCTCAAGAGCGGCAAGATCCGTATCGCCGACATCGACCGGGCCTGCCGCGACGTGCTGCGCGTGAAATACGACCTGGGCCTGTTCAAGAACCCCTACCGCGACATCGGCGCGGCCGCGGACGATCCGCCCGATATCTACGCAGAGAGCCGCCTGCATCGCCCCGAGGCGCGCAAGGTGGCGGACGAGAGCCTGGTGCTGCTGACGAACCGCGACCATACGCTGCCGCTCAGAAAGTCCGGCACCATCGCCCTGGTCGGCCCGCTCGCCGACGACCAGGTGGACGTGATGGGCAACTGGGCCGGTGCCGGGCGCATCTACCAGACCGTTTCTTTGCGGCAGGGCATCGAGAACGCCGCGGGCGGCAAAGTGCGCGTGCTTTATGCCAAGGGCGCCAATGTCACCGACGACGCCGCCATGGTGCAGTATCTGAACCAGTACAACCCCCATGATGTGCAGATCGACCCGCGCAGCGAGGCGGACATGGTCAAGGAGGCGGTCGACGCCGCCAGGCAGGCCGACGTGATCGTGGCCGCGGTGGGCGAAGCGCAGGGCATGGCCCACGAAGCCTCCAGCCGCAGCGACATCACCATTCCACCCGTGCAGGAGCGTCTGCTCAAGGCCTTGAAAGCCACCGGCAAGCCGCTGGTCATCGTGCTGATGAACGGCCGCCCGCTGGCGCTGACCTGGGAGGCCCGCAACGCGGACGCCATGCTCGAGACCTGGTTCTCCGGCACCGAGGGCGGCAACGCCATCGCCGATGTGCTGTTCGGCGATGTGAATCCGTCGGGCAAACTGCCCATGACCTTTCCGCGCGCGGTAGGGCAGATTCCGCTTTACTACAATCATTTGCCGACCGGCCGCCCTTTCGATCCTGCGCATCCCGACAAGTACACCTCGCGCTATTTCGACATCACCAACGGGCCGCTCTTTCCCTTCGGCTACGGTCTGAGCTACACCACGTTCAGCGTTTCCGACGTGAAGCTGTCCGCGCCGGTCATGAAGGCCGGCGGTACGTTGCACGCCAGCGTCACGGTGACCAACACGGGCGATCGTGACGGTGCGACCGTCGTGCAGCTTTATTTGAATCAACCCATGGCTTCGGTCAGCCGTCCGGTCAAGATGCTGCGCGGCTTCAGCCGTATCGAACTCAAGCCTGGGGAATCGCGCGTGGTGAGCTTTCCCATCACCGATGACGATCTGGCCTTCTACAACCAGCAGGTCAAGCGCGTGGTCGAGCCCGGCAAAATCAACGTCTACATCGGCCTGGATTCCGATTCGGTAAAAGCCACAAGTTTCAATCGGCTTTAAAACGCGGGTTTTCTTACCGGGTGTTGCCGGATGGGCGGTCTGCGTTACGCGCGGACATGCCTGCGGCGGCGTCAGGTCCTAGACTGGCCGCTTCCGAGTTTCCCGATGCGGGTTGATCATGAAGGCTCTTGTGGCGTGCGTCGTTGCGGCAATGCTGTTGTCCGGCTGCATCGTATATGACGATGGCGGCTGGCATCACCATCATGGCTACTACCGGTCATACCCCGGATACGGTCATTGATCCCGGCCCAGGGCGTCGCGCCAGGGCGTCCATTGCAGGCCCAGTTCGCGCCGGGCTTTTTCCGGGATCAGGCGTATGTCCTGCTGCCAGAGCCGCAGCAGCGAAGGCGGCAGAGGCGGCGGCAGATGCCGCGCCAGGCCGATGTTGCGGCCGGCGATTTCGGCGATCTTCAGGGCCGGCGCGAGCACTTTGGCTTCCAGCTTGAGCTGCCGCCCGCCCACGCGCGATACGGGCGTGGCGCCGAGCGCTCTGGCATAGGCGATGAAGTATTCGTTCCAGGTCGGCGCCTGATCCATGGACAGGTTGTAGGCTTGCCCGCGGGCCTGGGGTTGCCGCAACGCGGCCAGCACGGCCCGCGCCACGTCGTCTACGTGCACCAGATTGCTGTAGCCGTCGCCTGCGGCGCCCAGGTCGCCGATGCGGTGCGCGCGCAAGAGGCGCGCGATGCGCGTCGACCACTGCGGGCTGCCTGCGCCGTAGACGCAGCCTGGCCGCAGCATGACGGCGTCGGCGCAGTCCTGCAAGATGTGCTCGCTCTGGGCCTTGGCGGCGGAATAGGGGCCCAGGTCGCCCAGCAGAGGCCGGCTCTCGTCGATCGGCCCTTCGACGTTGCCGTAGGCCGCCATCGAGCTGAAGTGCACCAGGCGCATGGGTTTGCCGGCCAGGGCCGCACGCAGCGCCTGGGCATTGGCGATCATGTCCTGCGGCGATGCCGCCATGGCGTTGACGACGGCGTCCGCCCCCTGCAGGGCCGAGATCAGCGCGGTCGTGTCGGTGGCGTCCAGAGCCACGGCTGCGTGTCGGGACGCGGCGATGGGTTCGGCCCAGTCTGTCGCGGTCAGGGCCTGCACAATGTGCCGGCCCACATAACCGGTGGCGCCCAGCACCAGCACGCGCATCTTGTTCGTCATGGAACGTCGCTCCCGATGGTCGCGCGCGGCGCGGTATAGGTTTTGCGCAGATGGTCGGCCAGGCGCAGGGCCAGGGCTACTAAGGTAAGCGTGGGATTGGCCTGGCTGGACGTCGGAAAGACGGCGGCGCTGGCAATGTAGACGTTGTCGGCCTCGTGCAGACGGCATTGGGCGTCGACCACGCTGTGGGCCGGATCCGTGCCCATGCGGGCCGTGCCGAGATGATGGCCGCCGTAAGCGCCGTAGCGCGTCATTTCGGCCTCGACCTCGCCCGGTGCGTAGTCGAAGCGGCCGACGCCGGTTTGCTCGAAGGCTTGCGCCAGTGCGGCCAGGGCCGATTGCACCGTCCTCACGTCGCGCTCGGTATAGCGCCAGTCGATCTCGATGCGCGGCATGCCCAAAGCGTCTACGGCCTGCCCCAGCTTGACGCGGCTCAATGGGTTGGGCTCCTGCTCGGCATGAAAATCCAGGCTGAAGCGCAGGTTCTTCGGCCGCATGATGATGGAAGGAAACTTGCGCTCGGCCAGCGTGCGCCGGCGCAGCCAGTTCCATAGAAAGGCCGCCGTGCCCGGCGCGTCCAGCACCACGTTGCGCAGGTGCGCCAGCGTGGCGCCGCGTTCCGGCGCGTCGCCGTACAGCCGTTTGGCATATTCGTAGGGCACGATGGGACGCGCCAGGTAAAGCGCCGACAGAATGCCGCTGCCGTGACCCGGATCGGGAATGCGCGGATGATGCAGGCGCGCGATGAAGTTGCCGGCCTGCAGGGCGCGCTGGGCCGGCGCACGCAAGGCCAGCCGGCGCCGGCAGTAGACGCCTTCCTCGGAGATCTCGTAGCCGTGCCAGACCGAGCTGGCGTGCGACAGGTCGGCCGTGCCCAGCGTGCCTGCGATATGGCTCATGTAGTAGCGGCCCACTACGTCGCGCGCGTTGCCCAGGCCGCGTCCGCTCGCGCCCGGGCTGGCCAGCAGCAGGCGCGCGACTTCGAGTCCGCCCGTGGCGAGCACGTAGCCTCGCGCCTGCACGGCGAAATGATTGCCGGCCAAGGTGCGCACCTGCGCCGGACCGGACAGCCGCTGCCCGTTCGGCGCGTTGGCCAGGCAGGTCAGGTTGGCGTTGAGCAGCACACGCGCGGGCCCGCGTTCCAGGCGCCGTCGATAGCGCGCGCCGAAATCGGTCGGGCAGCTGAAGCGCTCCAGCGTGTCGGTGGAGAAGGCCTCGCTCTCGAAGCCGCCGATCATGGCGCGCACAGGCCGTTTGAACGCGGTATCGACGGTGTAGGCGAAGTCGCCGGCCTCGCACAGTTGATTGGCACGTGGGTAATACGGCAGCAGGCCGTCCAGGCCGATGGGCCAGCCGCTATGGGCGATGTAGTCGCGGCGCTCGAAATCGATGGCGTCCATCGGCATGCAGCGTCCGCCCCACAGCGTGGTCGAACCGCCGAAGCGGCGCACGCGATAGTGGTCGGGGGGAGGGTGCAGACGCGCATCCGCGACCGTACCCTCGTAGAGGGCCTGAGCTGCGGCATCGGGTCGTTCGGCGCCGCTTTCCAGCAGGACCACGTCCAGGCCGCAGTCTTGCAAGGCCAGCGCCAGACTGATGCCCGCAGCGCCCGCGCCGACGATGCACAGGTCGGCATGAAGCGTGGAGCCTGCGGGAATCCGATTGGCGTCCTCGATCATGGGATGCGCGGCCGTATGTCGTGGAGATGCCGCGATCATAACTGATGCCTTTTCGCCGCGACGCTCTTGCACACTCAGGGCAGCGCGCGCATAAAATGCGCCACCAGCATATCGAGTGAGCCGGCCACCATGCACCCCAAAGTCGAGCTGTTCGGACTGAACATCGCTGCGCTGACGTTCGACGAAGCCACGCAAGCCTTGGCGCAGGCCGCGGCCGGTCGCGACGGCGCGGCGCAGATCGTTGTGACGCCCAACGTCGATCACGTGGTGCGGCTCGAATCCAATCCCGATTTCAAGGCTCGCTATGCCCAGGCCGATTTCATCTTCGCCGACGGCATGCCGGTGGTCTGGGCCAGCCGGCTGGTGGGCAGGCCCCTGCCCGAGCGGGTAACGGGCGCGGATCTCTTCGTCGCGCTGTGCAAGCGGGCGCAAGCCGAAAACTGGCAGGTGGCGGTGTTGGGTGGGGGCGCGCGCATCGAAGACGAAATTCGTCAGGGCTTCGCGCGCAGCTTTCCGGGCTTGCGCGTCGAGATCCTCAGCCCCTCCATGCAATACGACCCCGAAGGGCAGGAGGCCCAGGAGCACGCCCGCCGCCTGCGTGAACTCGCGCCGCGCATCGTGTTCGTCTGCCTGGGCATGCCCAAGCAGGAAAAATGGGCTTTCCGTTATGCGCCGACGCTGCCCGGCGGCATCATCCTGTGCGCAGGCATGGCAATGATGTTCGCCATCGGCATGCAGAGCCGAGCGCCGCTCTGGATGCAGCGCAACGGCCTGGAATGGCTGTGGCGCATGGGTAGCGAGCCGCGCCGCATGGTGCGCCGCTATCTGGTCGAGGACGTGAAGTTTCTCGGTCTTTTCTGGCGCGAATGGCGCGGGCGCTAGGGGCAGGGAGCCTGGGCCGCTTGCGCGGTCAGCACGCTGGGGTGACCGTGCCGCCGGCCGGCTAGTAGGCGTTGTCGCCGCGCAGCACTGTCCATACCGTGAGGAGCAGAATCCGGATGTCCAGGCCCAGCGACCAGTGCGTGATGTAGTAGCGGTCGTATTCGAGCCGGCGCTCCATCTTGTCCAGCGTATCGGTTTCGCCGCGCAGGCCGTTGACCTGGGCCCAGCCCGTGATGCCCGGCTTGATGCTATGGCGCAGCATGTAGCCGTTGATCTGCTGCCGGTAGAGCTCGTTGTGGGCGACCGCATGCGGGCGCGGGCCGACCATGCTCATCGAGCCTGCCAGCACATTGAGCAACTGCGGCAGTTCGTCCAGCGACGTGCGGCGCAGGAACCTGCCCACGCGCGTCACGCGCGGATCGCTGCGGCTGACCTGGCGCAGCGGCCCGCCGTCGTCGACGTACATGGAACGGAATTTGTAGACGTGAATGGGCTGGCCGTGTTCGCCGTAGCGAACCTGGCGAAAGAGGATGGGGCCGGGCGAGTCGAGCCGCACCGCGATCGCGGTGATCAGCATGACGGGTGATAGCAGCAGGAGCGCCAGGCCGCCCAGCACCAGGTCCATGAGCCGCTTCAAAAACCGCGCGACGCCGATGATGGGCGTGTCGTGGATGGACAGCAGCGGAATGCCGGCGATCTCGGTGCCCGACACGATCGCATCCTCGGCCCAGCGGGTCTCCGGCACCATGTAAATGGTGGCGGTCGAATCGTACAGCTGGCCGAATATCCGGGTGCTCAGTTCCTGGTCGTAGTAGTCGTAGGGCTGGATGAACACGATGTCGAATTCGGACGCCTTGATGCGGGGCCAGGCGTGCTCATGCGTGCCCAGATAGGGCGGCGCCGAGTCCTTGTCGTCGGACACGGGTTTTGCCGCGTAGTAGCCCATCACCTCGATGCCCAGGATGGGCGAGCGCTGCAGCCTCAGATATAGCGTGCGCGCCTGCGGCCCCATGCCGAAGAACACCACCTTGCGCCGGTTCACGGCCGTGTTGTTGACCCGGTATATGACCGCCCGTCCGACGATCAGGCACAGCAGCTGCAAGGGCAGGGCGACGGCTATCCACCCCGTGACCAGGCGGCCGGTATCGGGCGAGACCGCGATATCGTGCACGATATAGATCATGCCCAGCAGCGTGGTCAGCAGCACCCAGATCCAGCGTACGATGCCGCGGCCCAGCAGCCACCAGATATTGCGCGCGGTAATGAGCTGCCGAAAATTGGCGAAGGCCAGGAAGGACGACGCGATAATCAGGTAGCGGACCCAATGGATGTCGGGCAGCGGTTCGAGGCCGAGATGGCTTGCCAGGAAATAGAACGGCAGCGCGTTGCACACCGCGCAGGCTAGTCCTATCAGGACCATCATGACGCTGTAATGCAGGTTCAACTGGCCGGCTCGAAGCATAGTTTCAGGCTGCGTGAGATAGAGGGCGCGCCCCAGATTCTAGTGGCTGCGGGCTATTCCGTGCGCAATGTTGGCCGGCTGCGACATCGAAGGCGCCGACGGCCGCCAGGGCGCAAGCTTAAATTCAGCAATGACGCGACGAGGCGTGCGGACTCGGGCGGCGGGCAGGCAATGCTCGGATGCGCCGAGTCGGCGCCGCGCTCCGATTATGATCGAGGCATGCGATTTCCTCGCCGACGAACCCATTACTTGAACCGACTCGCCGTGCTTTCTTTTTTGCTCAGACTGCGCGCCCGCACGCAGCGCCTGTTCCGGCTTTCCGATGTCCACACGATGCTGATGTGGTCCGTCATCGTGGGAATCGGCGGCGCGTTCGCGACGATTGCCTTCCGCGAGGGAATCACGCTGATGCAGCGCGTGCTCTCCGGCACGAGCGGCAGCTTTGTCGAGATGGCGCGCCACCTGCCGTGGTATGTGCGCATCTGGCTGCCGGCGGCGGGCGGTCTGGTCGCGGGCGGGGCGCTGTTGCTGTCGATGCGCGGTCAGGCACAGGCGCAAAAAAGCGACTACATGGATGCGGTCGCGCTGGGCGCAGGCGTGGTGCCGGTCAGGCAAAGCCTGTGGCGTAGCGTGTCCTCGCTGCTGACGATCGGCACGGGCGGGTCGATCGGCCGGGAAGGCTCGATGGTACAGCTTGCCGCGCTGGCCGCGTCGCTCGTGGGCCGCCTCGCGCATTTCGATCCCGCCAGGCTGCGCCTGCTCGTCGCGTGCGGTGCGGCGGCCGGTATCACGTCTGCGTACAACGCGCCGATCGCGGGAGCGTTTTTCGTTTCCGAGATCGTGCTCGGCGCGATCGTGATGGAGAGCTTCGGGCCGATGGTGGTCTCGTCGGTCGTCGCGAACATCACGATGCGCGAGATCATCGGCTACAAGCCGACGTACGAGATGCCGGTTTTCCCGGCCGTCACGGGCGGCGAGGTGCTGTTGTTCGTCGTGCTCGGGCTGCTGTGCGGCTTGCTCGCACCGCAGTTCCTGCACGGCATCGAGATCGCGAAAACGCGGTTCCGCCGATGGACGGTGCCGCTGCCGGTGAGGCTCGCGGCGGGAGGGCTCGTCGTCGGCGTGATCTCGGTCTGGGCGCCCGACGTATGGGGCAACGGCTACAGCGTCGTCAACCAGATTCTGCATTCTCCCTGGACCTGGCAGGCGCTCGTCGCCGTGCTGGTGTTCAAGATCGTCGCGACCGTCGCGACCGCCGGTTCCGGCGCCATCGGAGGCATCTTTACCCCGACGCTGTTTGTCGGGGCGGTGTTCGGTTCGCTGTTCGGGATCGCGATGCACGCGGTGCTGCCCATGAGCACGTCGGCGCCCTATGCCTATGCAATCGTCGGAATGGGCGCGTTTCTGGCCGGCGCGACGCAGGCGCCGCTGATGGCGATTTTGATGATTTTCGAGATGACGCTGTCGTATCAGGTCGTGCTGCCGCTGATGGCGGCGTGCGTCGTCGCGTATTTCGTCGCGCGAGCGACCGGCACCGTGTCGATGTACGAGATCACGCTGCATCGCCATCGCGACGAACAGGAGCGGCTGCGGCTGCGCGGGCTGCAGATGCAGACGCTGATCCAACCCGCGCAGACCGTCGTGCCGCTCGACGCGAGCGTCGACGACATGACGCGCATCTTCCTCGAATATCCCGTCAAGTACCTTTACGTGGTCGATGGCGCAGGGTGTTTCCGCGGCGCGGTCGCGCTCAAGGACATCACGGCCGACCTGCTGGAAAAACGCGATATGTCGCATAAGACCGCGGCCGATTACGCGAGCGCCCAGTTCCCGCGGCTCACGCCGGACATGACCCTGGGCGCGGCGTTCGAGGTGTTCATGCGATTTCCCGGCGAGCGCTTGCCCGTCGTCGCGAGCGAAGCGCATCCGACGCTTGCCGGCGTCGTGTACAAGACGTCTTTGCTCGATTCATACCAGAAGATGGACACGCGTTCCTAGTTTTTCGGCCCGGTTTTCCCGGGCAGGCGGTCAGTGCGTCAGCACCTTCGACAGAAACAGGCGCGCCCGGTCGGTTGCCGGTTCTTTGAAGAATTGTTCTTTGCGCGTGTCTTCCAGGATCTGGCCGGCATCCATGAAGAGGACGCGGTCGGCGACGCGGCGGGCAAAACCCATTTCATGCGTCACGACCACCATGGTCATGCCTTCCTGGGCCAGCGCCTGCATTACGTCCAGCACTTCGTTGACCATTTCCGGGTCCAGCGCCGAGGTCGGTTCGTCAAAGAGCATGGCCTTGGGGTTCATGGCCAGCGCGCGGGCAATCGAGACGCGCTGCTGCTGGCCGCCGGACAATTGTCCCGGGCGGGAATCCAGCTTGTCGGCCAGGCCTACCCGGGTGAGCAGTCGCGTCGAGATTTCCGAGGCCTGCGCCCGGCTGCGCTTGAGCACGTGGATCTGCGCCAGATTGACGTTATCCAGCGCACTCATGTGCGGATAGAGCTCGAAGTGCTGGAACACCATGCCGATCTGCGCGCGCAGCGCCGGAAGATTGGTGCGCGGGCCGCCCACGGAAACGCCATCGACCCAGATGCTGCCCGAGTCGAACGGAACCAGGCCGTTGATGCATTTGATGAGGGTGCTCTTGCCGGACCCGGAGGGGCCGCAGACCACGACCACTTCGCCGCGCGCGACCGACAGGGAGCAGCGCTTCAGTATCTGCGTATGCCCATAAGACTTCGAGACGTTCTCGGCGACGATCATCGGCGCATCCATGCCGGGTTTGGATTCTTGGGTGGGCATGGAACTCATCGGAGAGCGGCTTTTTTGCTGCGGCCTACCAGCAGGGAAACGCCATAGCAGATCGCCAGATAGACGACGGCGACAAAGGTATAGACCTCGATCGGACGCTCGTTGAGCCCGACCACGACGTTGGCCGCCGTGAGGAAATCGCGCAGCGCGACGACGTAGACCAGGGACGTGTCCTGAAAGAGAATGACGGCCTGATTGAGCAGCAGCGGCACCATGGCCGCCACCGCCTGAGGCAGGACGACCAGACGCAGCGTCTGCCAGCTGCCCAGGCCTGTGGCAGCCGCCGCGAGGCTCTGGCCTTGCGGCACGGCCAGGATGCCGGCGCGGAAGATCTCGCAATAGAAAGCGGCCTCGAACAGCACGAATGTGGTGAGCGCGGACGTCATCGCGCCCATGGGCTGGCCTGTAACCAGCGGCAGCATGAAATAGAACCAGAACAGCACCAGAATCAGCGGCACCGAGCGGATCACCGTCACGTAGCCGCCGGCCGCGAGCGCGAGCGCGCGAAAGCGCGACAGCCGCGCCAGGGCCAGCAGAGCGCCCACGATCATGCCGCCGATCATGCCGGCACCCACGAGCATGGCGCTGACCGCCATGCCGTGGGCCAGCAGTTCGCGGTATTTCCAGATGACGCCCCAATCCACGATCGGCTCCTTTTGTGTTGGCCGGCCTAGCGGTCCATGCCGGCGAGCGAGCCCGTCAGGCGTCGGTTGACGATATGCATGATGCCGGTGGCCATCAGGCCGATGATCAGATAGACCGCCGTGGCGCAGGCATAGGCCTCGAAGCCGTGGAAGGTGTAGTTCTCGACCTGGCGGCTCTGTGCGGTGAGCTCCATGAGCCCGATGGTCAGGCCGATGGAGGACATCTTGATCGTGATCAGCAGTTCCGACGTGAGCGGCGCGACGATTTTGCGCAGCGCGATCGGAAACAGCACCAGGCGATAGGCCTGCAGCGGCGTCAGGCCCGTGGCCAGGGCGGCCGGCAGCAGGCGCACGCGCACGGTGTCCACGCCCGCGCGCACCTGCTCGGCCACCCGTGAGCCCGCGAACAATCCGATCGCCACGATGGTCGTTGTCAGCTCCGGCATGGGCATCTGACCTTTGATCCAGTCACCCAGCGGCGCAGGCACGATTTCCGGAAAGACGAAGAACCAGAGAAAGAGCTGGACCAGCGGCGGGATATTGCGAAACACCTCGACGTAGATGCTCGCCGCCACGCTGGCCGACCGATAGGGCAGGCTGCGCAATGCGCCGACGAGAAAGCCGACCGCCATCGCCAGGATCCAGCTGCCGACGCTGGCGGCGAGCGTCTGTCCCGCGCCCGACAACAGCCACCCCATGTAGGGCGACTGGGTCAGGACGCTCCAGTCCCACGTGTAGTTCATCGAAGGCCGTTATTCGGGGAAGGAATAGGTGTCCCACGCGGCGCGCAGCTTGGGGCTGACGCCGACGCCCAGAGGTCCGAACCACTTGGTCACGAGCTTCTCGGCCTCGCCCGATTTGAACATGTCCGACATGGTGTGGCCGACGATCCAGGCAAAGGTCGGGTTGTTTTTGGCGATGATGAAGGCTTCAGGCTGGTAACTGAGCTCCGGGCCGACGACAGCCAGGTTTTCGGGGTGCTTGGAGGCCTTGATCATGCCGTAGAACGCGCCGTTGTCGCTCAGGTAGGCAGCGCCGCGGTGGCTTTCCAGCGCCAGCAGCGCGGCCGAGTGCGAGTCCACGTGCATGATCTTCACGTTGAGGTGGTCCTGCTGGATCAGGCGGTTCAAGGTCGGCTCGCTGGTGCCGGCCGTCGCGACGATGACGGTCTTGCCGTTCAGATCGTCGATGCCTTTGATGCCCGAGTCTTTCAGGACGAGCAGCTGCTCGGCCGACACCCAGCTCACCGGCGAGAAGGACACCTGCTTTTGCCGCGTCCAGGTGTTGACGGCACCTTCGCAGGAAATGTCGACCGTGCCGTTGGCCACCAGCGCCTGGCGCGTCTGAATGTTGACCGGGACGTATTTGATCGTCAGCTCGGGCAGCTTGAGATAAGCCTTGACCGCGTCGGCGATCTTCCAGCAGAACTCGGTGGAGTAGCCCGTCGGCTTGCCGTCTGGACCGATATAGGACAGCGGGACCGAGGATTCCCGATAGCCGATCGTGAAGGTGTGCGTGGATTTGATCCGGTTGATGGTGGAATCGACCTGCTGGGCGTGACCCGTGGCGGGCAGCAGTCCGATGCCGGCGCAGCTCAGCGCGACGGCCGCGATGCGCTTCACAATCTGTTTGCTCATGCTCATTCCCCTGGTGTGATGGTCGCGGCACATCGGCCTGGACCGTGTCGATAATGGATGCTGCGGCTTTCTTCAGGCGTATCCGTTGCGAGACAAATCGTTCAATTCGGCCAGCGACAAAGCGTCGAGGTCGAGCGCCTGCAGAAGATCGTTTTCGTCGCTAAAGTCGCGCCCGTACATGGCCGAGAAGACGGCCACGCCGGCTTCGTGCAGCGTTGCCGGGCGCTGCGTCAGCGCGCCCAGCTTGGCCGTGGCCGCCAGCCCGTAAGGCACGTCTTCCGTTACGTAGCGGCTGTCGGCGGTGGCCGGCCCCGTGCCGCCGCGGCCCAGCCTGGACATTTCCTGGTTCATGTCCGATACGCTGCCCAGGGGCACGTGGAACGAAAGATGAAAGTGCTCGAAGATGGTGCGCACCTGCAGGCCGAGCGCCTGCGCGATCGCCAGCCGCTCGGCGTCCAGCGCCTCCAGCAGGCGCCCCACATTGGGCGTGACGTGCCGGCCCTGGTCCCAGGCCTCGCCCAGTTCCATGCGCGTCATGTTGCACAGCGCGATTCCCATGTGGTTTTGCGGATTCAGATTGCTCAGCGCGATCGCGAGCAGCCCGTCGCGCTCGACGAAGCGGTCGCCGAACAACCGGCGGCAGACATCCAGGCCGCGTTCTTTATCGCTGGCTGGAATCGTGCATAGATCGATCTTGCTGCGCACGGTGTTGACCTGCACGCTGCAGGGCGCGGCAAGCCGGCCGGATACGGCGGTCGTGCCCCAGGCCACGATGGGCAGGCTCACGCCGCGATCCTTGAGCAGACGTGCGAGATAGAGCGCGCCCAGCGAGGCATGTGAGCTGATGATGACGATCTGTTCGCGCGTGAGGTGCGGGGCGATGGCGTCCATCATCTTGCGATGGGCGTAGGCCGGCAGGGCCAGCACGATGACTTGCGCCCGAGCGGCCAGGTCCGCAGCGGACGAGGCGGCTTGAACGGCGAACTCGCCTTCGACGGCGCCCTGCGCTTTGAGCGGTTGGCCGTTCGCGAGCGCAGCCGTGCCTTTGCCGGACGGCGACCACAGCCGCACGCGATGGCCGGACTGGGACAGCAACGCCGCCGTGCCGCAGGCGATGGCGCCTGCGCCGACGATGCCGACTGCGACGGACGATGACATTTAGGCCCGATCCTTGGGCAGCGGATCGCCCAGTGTATGCATCAGCCGGTTGGCCCAGCCGAACAGCGAAGCGGAGAGAATCAGGTCGAGGATCTCGGCCTGGTCGAGCCCGGCCTCGACCAGCGCGGCCATGTCTTGCGCCGTGGCCTGGCTCGGAGTCTGCGACAGCCGCGTCGCGAAGGCGAGGATGGCCGACAGGCGCGGATCGAGCTGCGCGCCGGCGCCGTCGGCGAAGATCTTCGCCATGACGGTCTCGTCTTTGGTCAGCTGGTTGTAGCGGCTGGAATGGACGGCGGCGCAATAGATGCAGCGATTGACCACCGATGCGGCGGTGGCGCCGACTTCGCGCTCGGCGCGCGACAGCCCGCCGTTGTTGTACATGATGGCGTTAAAGAGCGGCGTGCGCACCCTCACGGTTTCGACGTCGTTGGCGAGCACCAGGACGTACTCGGACACCTTGGTGTTGGACGGCGTGACCTTGAGCGCGTCCAGCTGCTCGGCCGACGCCTGGGCCAGATCGATAGGCTTGACCCGCGGCTGCCAGTGCGGCACGACGGTGGTGAATGCGTGCAGGGCCGCGCTCATAGTGCGAACTCCTTCATCAATCGCAGGCCGGCGATCAGCCGGATCTGATAAGCCAGAAATGCATTCAATTCGGCCAGGCGGACGATGTCGGCATCGCTCACGCCGGCCTGCTGCAATTGCGCGATGTCGTTCGCGCTCGCGTCCTTGGGAGCCTGCGTGGCGATGTCGGTATAGGCGAGCACCGCCGCCAGTCTGGCGTCGCCTTCGCCCTTGAAGGCGGGGTCGGCCAGACGCGCGATCGCGGTCGATGCGCGGGCTTGCCGCATCAGGCCTTCGTAGTGCGCGGCGAGGCTGGCGTCTTTGTGCAGCCTGGCGATGCGCGTGGCCAGCGCCGCACGCACCACGTGCGGTATGCCGCCCGGGTCCCGAGGCTGAAGGGCCGCATCGTGCGTGGCCTGCGTCATGCCCAGCACGTCCGCGCGGGTGTCGAGCACCGCGTTCAGCGGCGATTCGGCGCCTATGCCCGCCTGGGTTCTCACGATATCGTGATTCATCGTTGCGTTCATCCCGTCAGTAATTCGCTCGGCTTCCATTCGTCGCCCAGCAGTTCCGGCTTCTCGTAGTCGATCATTTCCTGATAATGCGCAGCCACGTCCTCGGCATAGAGGCTCGAGGCCAGGCCGCGCGCCAGCCAGGCCGCGCCTTCGCTGATGCCGGGGATGTCGCCGCTGACCTTGCCCAGGCTGACCGCGGCGCCGTAGTTGAAGCAGTAGATGTTCTTGAGCCAGGGCGCTCTGCCCGGCGTACGCTCGAGAAAAGAGAAGTCCTGCGCCAGATAAGGGAAGTTGCCCAGATCGCGGTGCTGCTCTTGCTCGGGTGGCGCGTAGCGGTCCTTCCAGAGCAGGATCTGGTCGGCGTAGCCGGGAAATTCGGCGCGCGCCATCGGATCGACGGTAAAGCCCGTACCCAGAATGAGGAAGTCGCTCTCGAGCCGGCTGCCGTCGGCGGTTTCGACGACAATGCCCGAGCCCGACGCACGCACGCGCTCGACAGCCTTGCCGAAATGGAAGTAGGCATTGGGATGGCGGCTCACGCGCAAGGTGGAGCCGCGCGGCGCGGGCGTCTGCATGACCGTGGCGTAGTGCATGAAGCGCCAGCGCCAGGCGTCCGGCAGATCGGGAAAACCGTTTCTCAAACCGGGCGAACCGATGCCCATCATCTTGTTGACGGTGGGCATTTCCTGGCGGCGGATGAGGTGCCGCACTTCGGCCGCGCCGGCCTCCAAAGCCTCGGCCGAGTTGTCGACGGCGGAAGCGCCCACGCCGACCACCACGACACGCTTGCCGCGCAGACGGGCGAAGTCGATGTCGTCGGAGGAGTGCGCCCAGAGCGAGCGGTCGAGTCCGCGCACGAAGCCGGGAATGCTGGGCTGACCGGTGCCGTCGCGCCCGGTGGCCATGACGACCTTGCGCGCCAGCACCGAAGCCGTCGTCGCGCCGGAACCCGAGAGATGCAGGCGCAGAAAATCGCCTTCGGCCACGATGCCGTCGACATTCACGCCGTTCTCGATGGGCACCGACAAGGCCTTGCGATACCAGCGCAGGTATTCCATCCACATGGGACGGGGAATTTTGTCCAGGCGATCCCAGGCTTCGTCGCCGAACTGCGCGGTGAACCAGGCGCGGAAGGTCAGGTTGCTCATGCCGTACGCCGGGCCGACGAGCTGCTTGGGCGAGCGCAGGGTTTCCATGCGGGCGTAGTTGAGCCACGGCCCTTCGAATCCCGGGGGGTTGCGGTCGAAAATGCGGGTTTCGAGCATGCCTTCGCATTGCAGCGCGAACCACGCCACCATGCCGCACATGCCGCCGCCGATGATGATGATGTCGTGGACTTTTTCGCCGCCCGATTCGCGCGGCGTCACCCAGTTCGCGGCCGGGCGGCAAAGGTATTCGAGGTCGCGGGCCAGATCTCGCTCCAGGCAGGCCAGGGCCGCATTCGAGCCGGACTTCGGCGTCATTGCGGGTTCTCCTGCGGCACGATGGGCAACGTCATGGCAAGGTTTCCGTGGAATGGGAGGCATGGTCGTAGACGGACTGCAGCAGGGCGCCGTGCTCGGAAGCCGCGTGCATCACGAAGCCGGGCAGCAGTGCCGCGGCGGCTTCGGCCAGCGCATCGGCCAGGTCGCCGGCCAAGGTCGTGAGCGGCTTGGCCTGCGGCGAGATGGCGCCGAAGTAGAAGGGAATATCGATATCCAGCGCGCGGATGGCCACGCCCTCCATGGGTGCGCCGTAGGCAGTCACGGGCTCGAGCACTGCGACGCCCAGGCCGGCTCGCACGGCGGCCAGCGCGTAGGACGAGGAGTTGGTTTCGATGAGGTTGGCGCCCGTACTGCCCGCTTGCGTCAGCGCCTGGTCGAGGCGGTGTCGCAGGCGGTAGGGGTTGGCCATGGTGATGAGGCGCCGCTGCGCCAGGTCGCGCAGCGCGACCACGGGCCGCGCCGCGGCGGGGTCGCCGGCC
>NZ_JBQCER010000101.1:0-7576 GCF_051960075.1 Bordetella sp. | reverse complement strand
TGGCCGCCGAGATCGCCCTGATCCTGAAAGAGCCCGACGTGCAGGAAAAGCTGGGCAAGACCATGGGCATGAATCTGGTCGGCAGCACGCCCGAGCAGCTGCAGGCGCTGATCGACAAAGAGATCCCGCGCTGGGCCGACGTCGTCAAGCGTGCGAAGCTCAAAGCCCAGTGAACTCAGGGCTCGACATAGTGCATAGTGCCCGACTCGCCCATCAATAGCGGTCGGTTGGCATCCGCGACTGCGCGCAGATAGTCCCACAAGGTGACGACGCGGCGCAGTTTGCGGACGTCTTCGCGGCTGCTCAGCCAGAAGTGGCGCGTGACGACGATCTTGTCGGGCAGAATGGGAACCAGGTCCGGATTGGGCGTGGCCATGAAGCAGGGCAGGATCGCCAGGGCATTGCCTTGCAGCGCCGCGTAATATTGCGCGATGACGCTGGTGCTGCGCAGGCTGGCCGTCACGTTGGGTATCGTCCGGTTCAGATACAGAAGCTCGTGGCTGAAGGCCAGGTCTGCCACGTAGTCGATAAAGGGATGGTGCCGCAGGTCCGCCACCGAGCGGATCGGGTCCCGGCGCTTGAAATAATCGCGCGAGCCGTAGAGCCTCAAGCGATAGTCGCACAGCTTGGTGAACACGTATTGCCCGCGCTCGGGGCGTTCCAGCGTAATGGCCATGTCGGCCTCGCGCTTGGAGAGGCTGACGAAATGCGGCACCGGCAGCACGTCGATCGACACGTCGTCGTGTACCGCAGTGAAGCGGGATAGCTGAGGCGATAGAAAAAAACAGCCGAAGCCCTCGGTCGACCCGATTCTCACGTGGCCCGACAGACTTTGCGTCGTTCCCGCGAACTGCTCGCTGGCGGCGTGCACCGCCGACTCCACCGCGTCGGCATGGCGCAGCAGGCGCTGTCCGTCGGTGGTCAGCGTGAATCCGTCGACCCGCGATTTATCGAACAAAATCGTACCCAGCGCCGCTTCGAGCTCCCGCACGCGCCGCGCGACCGTGGTGTGATCGACGTGCAGCCGCTTGGCGGCCGCGCTGGCGCGTTGAGTTCGCGCCACTTCCAGGAAATACCGCAGATCGTCCCAGTTCAGCGCGCCGAATCGGCTTGTGTTTTTTTGCATATCTGATGGGGTTTTTTAATACTATGCTGTGGATAATCGAATAACTATACTCGTACGCAAACGGCAAGGCCATGCGCGGCTCGATCGCGTCTGGCCGATAAATCGCATCGCCAACCCCCGCACACAACGGCCGCTTGCCGGGCCGATCCCGCGCGAAGAGCACCCAGGAGACCTGCAATGACCCAAGTACCGACCGTCAAGCTGCTGATCAACGGCGAGTTTGTCGAATCCAAGACCAAAGAGTGGCGTGACATCGTCAACCCGGCCACTCAGGAAGTGATCGCGCGCGTGCCGTTCGCGACGGCCGACGAAGTCGACGCCGCAGTACGCAGCGCCCACGAAGCGTTCGCAACCTGGAAGAACACGCCGATCGGCGCCCGCATGCGCATCATGCTCAAGCTTCAGGCGCTGATCCGCGAGAACATGTCGCGCATCGCCAGGACGCTGACGGCCGAGCAGGGCAAGACCCTGCCGGACGCCGAAGGCGACGTCTTTCGCGGCCTGGAAGTCGTCGAGCATGCCTGCTCGATCGGCACGCTGCAGCAGGGCGGTTTCGCCGAGAACGTTGCCGGCGGCGTCGATACCTACACGCTGCAGCAGCCGCTGGGCGTCTGCGCGGGCATCACGCCGTTCAACTTCCCGGCGATGATTCCGCTGTGGATGTTCCCCATGGCTATCGTCTGCGGCAACACCTTCGTGCTCAAGCCCTCCGAACAGGATCCGATGTCGACGATGCAGCTGGTCGAACTCGCGATCGAAGCGGGCATTCCCAAAGGCGTGCTCAACGTCGTGCACGGCGGCAAGGACGTCGTGGATGCGCTGTGCACGCACACCGATATCAAGGCGATTTCCTTTGTCGGCTCGACGGCGGTGGGCACGCACGTCTACAACCTCGGCGGCCAGCACGGCAAGCGCGTTCAATCGATGATGGGTGCCAAGAACCACGCGGTCGTGCTGCCCGATGCCAACCGCGAACAGGCGGTCAATGCGCTGGTCGGCGCGGGCTTCGGCGCGGCCGGTCAGCGCTGCATGGCGACCTCGGTCGTCGTCATGGTCGGGTCCTCGAAAGACTGGCTGCCCGAACTGGTCGAGAAGGCGAAGAAGCTCAAGGTCAATGCCGGCCACGAGCCCGGCACCGACGTGGGGCCGCTGGTCTCGCGCGCGGCCAAGGCCCGGGTTCTGGGCCTGATCGAATCGGGCGTCAAGCAGGGCGCCACGCTGTTGCTCGATGGCCGCGACGTGAAGGTGCCCGGCTACGAAAGCGGCAACTTCGTCGGGCCTACGATCTTCACCGACGTCAAGACCGACATGGACATCTACACGCAGGAGATCTTCGGACCCGTGCTCGTGGTGCTGACCGCCAATACCCTGGACGACGCGATCGCCATCGTCAACGCCAACCCCTTCGGCAACGGCGTGGGCCTGTTCACGCAGAGCGGCGCAGCGGCGCGCAAATTCCAGAGCGAGATCGACATCGGTCAGGTCGGCATCAACATCCCGATCCCCGTGCCGGTCCCGTACTTCAGCTTCACCGGCTCGCGCGGCTCCAAGCTGGGCGATCTGGGTCCCTACGGCAAGCAGGTCGTGCAGTTCTACACACAGACCAAAACGGTGACCGCGCGCTGGTTCGACGACGCGACCGTGAACGACGGCGTGAACACCACGATCAACCTGCGCTGAACGGCGCAGATCCGGATGCAAGGAGAAAACATGAAGATCGGATTCGTGGGACTCGGAAACATGGGCGCGCCCATGGCGCTCAATCTGCTGAAGGCGGGACACGACCTCGCTGTGTTCGATTTGAACGCGCAGGCGGTGCAGCAATTGGTCGACGCAGGTGCGAAAAAGGCCGATTCGCCCAAGGCCGCAGCCAGCGGCGCCGCGGTCGTGATCACCATGCTGCCGGCGGCTGCCCATGTGCGCAGCGTGCTGACCGGAAACGAAGGCGTGCTGTCTGGCGTGAGCCCGGGCGCCGTCATCGTCGATTCGAGCACGATCGACCCGGCCAGCGTCAAGGAGTTCGCGGCGCTGGCGCAGCAGCACGGCAGCACGCTGGTCGATGCGCCTGTCTCCGGCGGCACGGGCGGGGCCGCCGCCGGCACGCTGACCTTCATGGTCGGCGGCAGCGAGTCGGCTTACAACCAGGTAAAGCCGGTGCTTTCGGCGATGGGCAAGAACATCGTCCATTGCGGCGACACAGGAACGGGGCAGGTCGCCAAGATCTGCAACAACCTCGTGCTCGGCATCACGATGGCGGGCGTCGCCGAATCCATGGCCCTGGGCGAAGCGCTCGGCATCGATCCCAAGATCCTGGGCTCGATCCTGAACACCTCAACCGGACGCTGCTGGAGCTCGGATACGTACAACCCGTTCCCGGGCCTCATCGAGACTGCGCCCTCGTCGCGCGGCTATACCGGCGGGTTCGGTACGGACCTGATGCTCAAGGATCTGGGCCTGGCCACCGAAGCCGCCAAAAGCGCGAAGCAGCCCGCCTTCATGGGGGCGCTCGCACAGCAGCTCTACCAGGCCATGAGCAGCCGCGGCGACGGCAAGCTCGACTTTTCGGCGGTGATCCGACTGTATCGCCAGAAGTGAGATTGCAATGGTTCTTTACTGAATCCCGCAAATCCGCAGGCGCGCGGTGCCGGCCGGAAATACGGCATTACGGCTGGTTGCCAAAGCTCAGGCAAGTGGGCGTGCCTGCGGGCAGAATGCCGCCATGAATACGAGCGGCCCGAAGGGTTCAGGCATGTCGACGATGGTCATGGCGCGGTTCGAGAGCGTGCCAATGGCGCGCAGCGCCGCGCATGCCCTGGTCGCAGATGGTTTCACCGACGATGTAGTCAGTGTTTTCTATGACCAACAGCCGCCCAGGGAGCGTGGGTTTTGGGCCAGGCTGCCCCGGGCGTTCCAGCGCCGTTCTCCCCGGCGCCGGAGCGAGATTCTGCTGGTGGTGCAACTGGACATGGCCGATGTGCCGGCCGTTATGGGCCTGCTCAAGGATGCAGGCAGCGTATCCGTGCAGATGTCGCGCGACGACTGGCAGGCCGGCTCCTGGGAACGGGCGGCCATCTACCGTCGGCCCGCCGCGCGCAGTGGCAGCCCGGAAATAACCCGTCGGCGCAAGGATCAGACCGCGGCGGCCTGAGGCATCGGGTGTGCGGGCGGCACTTGCTCGATCGGGCAGGAAGGCCGAAACGAATCGGCCTGCGCCATGTGCCAGCCTGTGCGGAAGATCTCGTGCTGGAATTCGCCGCGCAGCAGTTCGCCTTCCTCCAGCGTGGGGAAAAGTGCGGACAACAGCCTAACCTCGGAAGACGAAATGCGGCGAGCGATATGCTGCGGCCGCAGATCGCTCGGATGCGTCAGCCCGGCGGCTTAGAGGAGCTCGGCCAGGGCGTGCAAGGTATTGCGATGGAAGTTGTTGACGCGCTGCGCCTTGTCGGGCACCACCAGGGCGCGCTGGCGCATCGGATCCTGCGATGTGACGCCGGTGGGGCATTTGCCCGTGTGGCAGGACTGGGCCTGGATGCAGCCCAGCGCGAACATGAAGCCGCGCGCGGCGTTGCACCAGTCCGCGCCCATGGCCAGCACGCGGGCCATGTCGAATCCCGTGATGATCTTGCCCGAGGCGCCCAGCTTGATGCGGTGGCGCAGATTCACGCCCACCAACGTGTTGTGCACCAGGCGCAGCGCCTCGCGCAGCGGCGTGCCCACGTGATCGACGAATTCCACGGGCGCTGCGCCCGTGCCGCCCTCGGCGCCGTCGATCACGATGAAGTCGGGCGTGATGCCGGTCTGCAGCATGGCTTTGACGATGGCGAACCATTCCCAGGGATGGCCCATGCAGAACTTGAAGCCCACGGGCTTGCCTTGCGATAGTTCGCGCAGCCGCGCCACGAAATGCAGCAGACCGATAGGCGAATCGAAAGCGCTGTGCGAGGACGGCGAATTGCAGTCCTGCCAGGCCGGTACGCCGCGGGCCTCGGCGATTTCGGGAGTGACCTTGCCGGCCGGCAGAATGCCGCCGTGGCCGGGTTTGGCGCCTTGCGACAGCTTGATCTCGATGAGCTTGACCTGATCGGTGCAGGCGTTGCGCACGAAGGCCTCTTCGGAAAAGCCGCCGCGCTCGTCGCGGCAGCCGAAATAGCCCGAGCCGATGTTCCATACCAGCGATCCGCCGGGCTGGCGGTGATGGCGGCTGATGCCGCCTTCGCCCGTATCGTGGGCGAAATTGCCCAGGCGAGCACCCTCGTTCAAAGCCAGTATGGCGTTGGCCGACAAGGCGCCGAAGCTCATGGCCGAGATGTTGAAGACCGACATGGCATAAGGCTGCTTGCAGTCGGGGCCGCCCACGGTGACGCGAAAATCGGTGTCTTCGATGTGGGTGGGCGCGAGCGAATGGTTGATCCATTCGTAGCGGTCGCCGTAGACGTCTTCCTGCGTGCCGAAAGGACGCTTGTCGAGCTGCTGCTTGGCGCGCTGGTAGACGATGGAGCGCTGCGCGCGCGAGAACGGCGCGGCGCTGGTGTCGTCTTCCAGGAAGTACTGACGCACTTCGGGACGGATGAATTCGAAGAGAAAGCGCAGATTGCCCAGAACCGGATAGTTGCGGCGTATGGCGTGGCGCTTCTGCAGCATGTCGTAGATGCCCAGCAGGGTCAAGGCCCAGAAGGGGATCGCCGCCCAGAGCCAACCTGCCGTATGCCATGACGCGAGCAGCGTCGTGATGATTGCGCCGACCAGAACGAGGGTAAAGGTGGTGTAGCGGTTGGTGATCCAGCGCATGGCATTCTCCACGAGACGCAAATCAACAGTGCGAAGGCGCAGGCGTTTTCTCGACGGCCAGGCCGAACAGGGGGCGCAGGCGCACGCCCGCGATGCTACCGACAAAAGCGGCCAGCAGCCATAACCAGCCGTGTACGCTGCCCGAGAGTATGCCGCTGAAATAGGCGCCGATGTTGCAGCCGTAGGCCATGCGCGACCCCAACCCCAGCAGCAGTCCGCCCGCTACGGCGCCTGCCAGGGACCGCGCAGGCACTTTCCAGAGCGGGTCGAACTTGCCTGCCGCGCTGGCTGCCGCCAGAGCGCCCACCATGATGCCGATGTCTGTGATGGACGTGGCGTCGCGGCTGATGGGCGCGGCCAGCGCGGCCTGGTGCGGCAGCCAGAATTGCCAGCCGGCGACATCCATGCCCAGACTTTGCAATGCCTTGGCGCCCCATAGCGCGAAGGCCGAGGTGATGCCCCAGGGGTGACCGACCAGGGCCAGGTTGGCGAAATTCAACAGCACCAGCCCTACGCCGCCGGCGATCAGAGGCCAGGGGCCGCGCAGCAGCGAAACCGGGCGGCTGGTGCCCGTGGTAGTGGTGAGCACGTGCCCGTGGCGTCGTTTCTCCAGCGCCAGCGTGAGCCAGCCGATCAGGGCGAAGACGACCAGGTTGGCCGCCAGCGCTTCGGGCACGCCCAAGGCCTTGACCAGCGAGATGGGCGGCAGGGCGGGCAGGTGCGACCACCAGCCGTAGGTATAAGTGCCCAGCACGCCGCCGATGATGAAGAACAGCAGCGTGACCAGCATGCGGGTATTGCCTGCGCCCACGGCGAAGAGCGTGCCCGAGGCGCAGCCGCCGCCCAGTTGCATGCCCAGGCCGAACAGGAAGGCGCCCAGCAGCACCGACACGCCGGCCGGCGCCACCAGACCGTGCACGTGCTGGCCCCAGAGCGAGCCCTGGGCCAGGACGGGAAAGAACAGCATCACGCCCAACGCCAGCATGATCATCTGTGCGCGCAGTCCCGCCCCGCGCCGGTCGGACACGAACATCCGCCAAGCCTGGGTGAAGCCGAAAGCGGCGTGATAGAGCGTGACGCCCATCAGGCCGCCGACCAGCCACAGCGCGCCCTGGCGCCAGCCGGTGGTCTGCAGCAGATAGACGGCGCCGGCCAGCCACAACAGCAGGGCGGCGATAAGGGGTTTGCGGTTGATGAAAAGCGGGGCCGGCGAAGGCGGCAGAGGCAGGGCGGCAGAGGGGCTGGTATTCATGAGCAAAAATGAGTCAGAGCGTTTGTTCGTTGGTGTGTTTGGCCTGCCCCACCGCGACGCTGGCAGGGAGCCGGATGCCATTCTTGCAGGCTACGATCTCTGCCAGGATGGACAGAGCGATCTCGGGCGGCGTGCGGCTGCCGATATACAGGCCCGCCGGGCCGCGCAGCCGGGCGAGCTGCGCTTCGGTCAGGCCGAAATACTGGCCCAGGCGCTCGCGCCGCTTGCCGTTGTTGGCGCGGCTGCCCAGCGCGCCGACGTAAAAGGCGTCGGACTGCAGCGCATGCATGAGCGCCAGGTCGTCGAGCTTGGGATCGTGTGTGAGCGCCACGACTGCCGTGCGCGCGTCAGGCCGGGCGGCCAGCACGACATCGTCGGGCATGTCGTAGGACAGCCGCACGCCGGGGATG
>NZ_JBQCER010000100.1:0-37524 GCF_051960075.1 Bordetella sp. | reverse complement strand
GCAACCGGCCCGCGGCGGGGTGCGCCGGGCGGTGGACGCGTGGCCGGCGGGGTCCGGGCTCTCCGGGGGCCGGCGCAATTTGCCGGGCGGCTTGCGCTCGGGGGTGTGGTGGGCGCGCCCCCTGGCCGTGCAGGCGGACATCGTGTTGATGGACGAACCGTTGGCCAATCTCGATCCGCCGCATCAGGCCGATTGGCTGCGCCTGGTGCGCGGCCTGGTCGCACAGGGCAAGACCGTGGTCAGCGTGCTGCACGAGATTTCGCTGGCCCTGCATGCCGACGATATCGTCGTGATGGCGCAGGGGCGTGTGCGCCATCAAGGCTCATGTCAGGCGAGCGAGACGCATCGAGCCGTCGAGCAGGTCTTTGACGAACGTGTACAGATACGGCAGGTCGGCGATCAGTGGATCTGCCTGCCTCGTCTTTGAATAGGAGAACCTCATGCAAATCGAAACGCCCCCGACCGACAAGCCTTACGACAAATCCGAAGGCGAGCGACGCGGCCTTGTCATCGTCAATACCGGCGACGGCAAAGGCAAGAGCACGGCCGCCTTCGGCCTGGCCATCCGCGCGCACGGCCGCGGCAAGCCGGTCAAGATCTTCCAGTTCATGAAGGTGCCGACTGCGCGCTTCGGCGAGCACCGCACCTTCGAAAAACTGGGCCTGCCCATCGTAGGGCTGGGCGACGGCTTCAGCTGGAAGAGCAAGGACCTGGAACGGTCCGCGCAGATCGCGCGCAACGGCTGGCAGAAGGCGCGCGCCGCGCTGCTGAGCGGCGAGTATTTCCTGGTGGTGCTCGACGAGGTCACCTATCCCCTGGTCTATGGCTGGGTTCCGCTCGAAGAAGTATTGCAGGCCTTGCGCGAGCGTCCTTCTCATGTGCACGTGGTGCTGACCGGCCGCCGCTGCCCGCAAGAGATCATCGACATGGCCGACACCGTGACGGAGATGACGCTGGTCAAACACGCCTTCGATCAAGGCATCCCCGCCCAGCGCGGCATCGAGGATTGATGAGCCGCTATCTGACGGCGGCCGGCAGGTGTTTCGCATCGCGCCGCCCCAATCGAGCGATCCCCCTCGGGGGGACGGCGCGCGGCGCCAAGGGGGCCTCGCGAGAGCCGGGCCGCCCCAATCGAGCGATCCCCCTCGGGGGGACGGCGCGCGGCGCCAAGGGGGCCTCGCGAGAGCCGGGCCGCCCCAATCGAGCGATCCCCCTCGGGGGGACGGCGCGCAGCGCCAAGGGGGCCTCGTGACCGCCCGTTGCGTCATGGTGCTGGGCACGACCAGCGGCGCCGGAAAAAGCTGGCTGGCCACGGCGCTGTGCCGCTGGTATGCGAACCAGGGGCTCAAGGTCGCGCCGTTCAAGGCGCAGAACATGAGCAATAACGCACGGGTCGCGGCTGCGGGCGAAGACCAGGGCGAAATCGGCTCGGCTCAGTATTTCCAGGCCCTGGCCGCGCGCGCGGCGCCGGACGTGCGCATGAATCCCTTGCTGCTCAAGCCCGAGGCCGATACGCACAGCCAGGTCGTGCTGCTGGGCAAGGTGGACGAGGCCCTGACGCGCCTGTCGTGGCGCGAACGCAGCGCGCGGGTCTGGCCGCCTATCGCGGCGGCGCTGGATGCGCTGCGCGCGCAGAACGACGTGGTCGTCATCGAAGGCGCAGGCTCGCCCGCCGAGATCAATCTCATGGACAGCGACATCGTCAACCTGCGCGTGGCCCGCCATGCGCAGGCGCGCTGCCTGCTCGTGACGGACATCGACCGCGGCGGCGCTTTCGCGCACCTGTACGGAACCTGGGCCTTGCTGCCACCCGAGGATCGCGAACGGATACGCGGCTTCGTGCTCAACAAATTCCGCGGCGATCCGGCGCTGCTGGCGCCGGCGCCGCAGCAACTCGAAGACATGACCGGCATTCCCACGGTGGCGGTGCTGCCCATGTGGCGCGAGCACGGCCTTCCGGAAGAAGACGGAGTCTTCGACGACCGCGCCATGGGCATCGGCCAGGCCGCGAAGACGATCGCCATCGTGGCGTATCCCCGCCTCAGCAATCTGGACGAATTCCAGTCGCTCAAGAGCCTGCCCGGCGTGCGGCTCGTCTGGTCGCGCGACCCGAAGGAGCTGGAAGGATTGAATGCGGACGACTGGATCGTCCTGCCCGGATCCAAACATACCAGCGGCGACCTCGCGTGGCTGCGCGCGCAAGGCCTGGATGAGGCGGTACTGCGGCATGCGGATCGCGGCGGCGCCGTGCTCGGCGTGTGCGGCGGATTGCAGATGCTGGGCGCCGAGATGACCGATCCGCACGGCATCGACGGCGAGGCGCAGGGCTTGGGGCTGCTGTCGCTGTCGACGGTCTTCGCCGCCGACAAGGTCGTGAGCCGTTGCGAGACGCGGTTCGGCGAGTTGACGGGCCGCTGGGCCGGATTGTCCGGGCTGCCGTTGCGCGGCTACGAGATTCATCATGGCCGGACCCGCTTTGTTGCGGGCGTCGCGCAAGCCGACGCGCGCGAGGTGATTCCCGGGCTGGCCTGGCAAAACGCCGCCGGCAACGTGCTGGGACTCTATGTGCACGGCCTGTTCGAAGAGCCCGCCGCGCTGCAGGCCTTGCTGAGCGGCACGACGCACGACGCCGATGCCGTCTTCGACGGCCTGGCGCAATTTCTCGAACGGCATGTCGATTCCGACCTGCTGTACGCTCTGATCTCCTGAAGGAATCGATATCTCATGGCTTTTTCCCTTCCCGTCATCGCCGATCTCGACGATCCCGATCTGGCCGGGCGCCTGCGGCACGCGCTGGACAACAAGACCAAGCCGGTGGGGTCGCTGGGCCGTCTTGAAACCCTGGCCACGCGTCTGGGGCTGATTCTAGGCGGCGCCTCGCCAGCGCTGCACGCGCCGCAGATGGTGGTGTTTGCCGGCGATCACGGCCTGGCCGCGCAGGGCGTGTCGGCCTATCCCAGCGACGTGACCTGGCAGATGGTCGAGAACTTCCTGGCGGGCGGCGCGGCGGTCAGCGTGCTGGCCCGCCAGCACGGCATCGCGCTGACGGTGGTCGACTGCGGCGTGAGGCACGACTTCGCGCCGCGCCCCGGCTTGTTGATACGCAAGATCGCAGCGGGCACCGCCGATGCGTCGCTGGCCCCGGCCATGACGCCGGCGCAGCGCGACGCGGCGCTGGAAAACGGCAAGGCCTTGTTGGACGATCTGCCGGGCAACGTGCTGCTGCTGGGCGAGATGGGTATCGGCAACACCTCGTCGGCCTCGCTGCTGCTGGCGCGTCTCGCGCAGCTCGACATTGCCGAGTGCACCGGCGCCGGCACGGGCCTGGACGATGCCGGCGTCGTCCGCAAGACCGCCATTCTGCGCAAGGTGCTCGCCAGGCACGAAGCCGCCCGGCAGCCGCTGGATGCGCTCGCGGCTTTCGGCGGCTTCGAGATCGCCACCATGGTGGGCGCCATTTTGCAGGCCGCTGCCCAGAACCGCGTGATCGTGGTCGACGGCTTCATCGTCGGCGCAGCCGTGCTGGTCGCCGGCCGCCTGGCTCCGCAGGTATTGCAGCGCTGCGTGTTCGCCCATCGCTCGGGCGAGCGCGGCCACGCCCTGATGCTGGCCGCCTTGTGCGGGGAGCCGCTGCTGGATCTGCAACTGCGCCTGGGAGAAGGATCGGGCGCGGCGCTGGCCTGGCCGTTGATGCAGTCGGCCTGCGCGATTCTGCGCGACATGGCGAGCTTCGAGTCCGCGGGCGTATCGCGCGAAGAAGGCAAACGCTGAGCGTCGGCCATCCATGAACGCCCTGCGCCATTTTTTGCTCGCGCTGCAGTTTTTCACGCGTATGCCGCTACCCAGGCGGCTTGCGTCCTGGGTAGGCTATAGCCCGCCGATGCAGCAGGCCTGTCTGGCCTATTTCCCCTTGGTCGGCGCGCTGGTCGGCGCGGCAGGCGCCATCTGCTTTCGCGTCGCCTTGTACCTGCTGCCTCATGTGGGCGCAGCGCCCTGGGTTGCTGCGGTGCTCGGCCTGATCGTGTCGGTAATGCTGACCGGCGCGTTTCACGAAGACGGCCTGGCCGATCTGGCCGATGGTCTGGGCGGCCATGTCGGTCGCGAACGCGCCCTGGAGATCATGAAGGATTCGCGCATCGGCAGCTATGGCGCGATTGCCCTGGCGCTGTCCCTGCTGCTCAGGATAGGCCTCATCGTCGCGCTGGCTCAGGTGAGTCCGGCGCTGGCCGCATGGGCCTGGTTCGCGGGTCACGCATTCTCGCGGCTGATGCCGGTCGGCATCGTCGCCGTGCTGCCGTATATCCGCGAGAACGGCTCCAAATCGGCGCTCACCGCGTCCGGTGCCGACGGCCGCGTCATGGCGGGCGCGCTGTTCTGGGCCCTGTCGGCGTTGGCCGCCGCATGCTGGCGCTACCCCGCCTTGTTCTGGATCGCCGGCGTGGCGGCCTGCATGCTGGCCTGGGCGGCCATGTATCGCCTTCTGCATCGGCGCCTGCAGGGCTATACCGGCGATGCGCTCGGAGCCACGCAACAGGTCTGCGAACTGGCGTTTTATCTGGGGCTGCTGCTGGGCGTGTCCGCAGCCGGTGCGATATGAAGCTGTGGCTGGCGCGGCATGCCGTGCCGTTGATCGAGCCGGGCATCTGCTACGGCAGTCTCGATATCGAGGCCGATGCGTCCGCCACGCAAGCCTGCGCGCGCGCCTTGGCGGCGGCGCTGCCGCAAGGCCTGCCGGTGCGGGTTTCGGGCTTGCGGCGCGCGGATCAGCTCGCGCAGGCCTTGGCGGCGCTGCGTGGCGATTTGCGGCCGGTGCGCGACGAGCGCCTGAACGAAATGGATTTCGGCACATGGGAAGGCGTTCCCTGGCTGGATATTTCTCAGGCCGATATCGACGCGTGGACGCGCGATTTTTCGCGCTACCGCGCGGGCGGCGCAGAGTGCGTGTCCGACGTGCTGCGGCGCGTGGCTCAGGCCTTGGCCGAGACGGCGGCGGATGCGGAAGCGGTCTGGATCACGCATGCCGGCGTGATACGCGCCGCGCATTACCTGGCCCGGCATGGCGCCACGGCGCCTACGGCCGCGTCATGGCCGGCGCAGGCGCCTGCTTTCGGCCAATGGACGCTGCTGTTGAATCCGTGAGTCAACCCTGGCCGTTGATGTGGCCGGGATTCGGCTCCGAGCCGATCATCTTCCTGAGCAGATAGAGCAGGGCCACGCGCTCGGCCTCGTTCAAGGTGCCGAAGGTTTCTTCGGTGATCGTGCGGGCGAAGGGTTCCATTTCCTCGACCATGCGCAGGCCGGCGGGGTTGAGGCTGGCGATGACTTTGCGCCGGTCGTCAGGGTCGGTATCGAGTTTGATCAGGCCGCGGCTCTTGAGCCGATCGACGACGCCGCGGATGGTGCTTTGATCGATGACCGTGAGCTTGACCAGGTCGATGATCGAAGAATGCGCGTGATCGCGCAGCGCGCACAGCACCACGAACTGCCCCACGGTGAGTTTGGAATCGGGGATGGACTGCTGGAACAGCGCGGTATGCCGCTGGTATGCGCGGCGCAGCAGGTGTCCGACCTGATCGGAGAACTCATAGCGCGCCGTGGTTTCGTCCGGCTTTTTCATCTGGACTGCGCCCTGCGCAGAGGCTTCTTTTTTATTGGACATGAGAGTTTTTTGCCTGAATGGCAGTCGATTCATGGAGAGCATGATAACGGCGATCCTGTCCGGATCGAGCCTGTGCCCCGGCGTGTTGCCGTCAGAGACCGGCGCAAACGAGGCATCACGCCAGCAGCGCTACGCCGCTGTGCCTACGGGCGTCGCGCACGGCCGCTTCCAGACCGCTCTGCGTGTCGGCGTGTATGCGGTAGAGCGGCTCGCCGGCCGTCACTCGACTGCCCGGTCGACACAGTAGGTCGACGCCGGCGCTCAGATCCCGCGGCGCGCCTGCCTGGCGAGCGATCGCGGTGATGCGCAGGCTGTCGACCTGTGCGACCGTGCCGTCTCGTTCGGCGCATTGTTCATGCGTATGGCGGCCCGGGTCGATGGGCGACGCGGCGCGGCCTTGCGCATCGATGATTTGCTCGAAAGCGGCCAGGGCCGCACCCGAGTCCAGCAGTTCCTGCGCCCGCTTGCGCCCGGCTTGAACACTGCCTACGCCTGGCGCCCAGGCCAAAATATGCGAGACCATCAGCAAGGATTTCTCGCGCAGGTCAGAAGGGGCATCCGGGTCGCCGCTCAGCACGCGGCGCGCGTCGCGCGCTTCGAGCGCCGGGCCGATGCCCGCGCCGATGGGGTGCGCCCCGTCGGTGATCAGCGCCTTGACGTGCAGCCCCATGCCGGCTCCGGTCTGCTCGAAAAGACGCTGAATTTCCTGCGCGTCTGCACGCGTGCGCAGCTTGGTCCGCGGGCCGCAGGGCAGGTCGACGACGACGTGTGTCGAACCTGCCGAATATTTCTTGGACAAAATGGAGGCGACCGACCAGCGGTTCGATTGCAGATTGAGCGCCAGAGTACGCGCATTGATGCGGTCGTCGATCAGCGAATGATTGAGCCTGCCGTTCCAGACAATGCAGGCGCTAGCCTGGGCAACGCAGCGTCGTACCTCTTGCGGATCGAGGTCGACCCTGGCGACAGTCTGCATGGCGTCGGCCGTGCCGGCCGCCGACGTGATCGCGCGCGACGACGTCTTGGGCATGGTCAGGCCGTGTGCCGCGACGATGGGCACGATGACGAGCGTGATGCGGTTGCCCGCTACGCCACCCAGCGAGTGCTTGTCGACCACGATGGGCGCGTTCCAGACGATGCGCGGCATGGCGCGCGAGCGCGCCTTGGCCAGCGCCAGCACCTCGGCGTCGTCCAGGTGCGCCACGGCCTGCATGAGGAATGCGTCTATTGCCGCGTCGTCCAGCCGGCCGTTCACGATATCGTCGATGATGGCGGCATAGTGTTCTTCGGTCAGAGGCATGGTGCACGGCTCGTCAAAATGCAGGGTACATACTACCCAAGTCCCGAATGAAAAACGCCCCATGAGACGTTCATGGGGCGTTCGAAAGGCGCGTCTGTGGCGGCGAGTCGTTTCAAACCGAGAGATAAGCCCGTCGTATCTCGTCGTTGGCGGCTAGCTCCGCCATGGTGCCTTCGAACTTGATCTGACCTTTTTCGAGCACATAGGCGCGGTCGGACACCAGTTCGGCGAAATGCATGTTCTGCTCGGACAGGAGGATGCTCGCACCCTTGGCCTTGAGCTGCAGGATCATGTGCGCCATCTGTTCCACGATGACCGGCGCCACGCCTTCGGAGGGTTCGTCCAGCAGCACCAGAAAGGGGTTGCCCATGAGCGTGCGGGCTACCGTCAGCATCTGCTGCTCGCCGCCGCTCATATTGCCGCCCGGCCTGTCCTGCATGGCCCCCAGGTTGGGAAAAAGCTCGTACAGCGCGGCTGGCGTCCAGGTCAGCGCTTCGCTGCCGTCGGGCCAGCGGCGCGGCGGCTGGCGGCCCACGTCCAGGTTTTCGGTCACGGTGAGATCGGTGAAGATGCGGCGGTCCTCCGGCACGAAGCCCAGCCCCAGGCGCGCGATCTCGTAAGGCTGCAGACCCATGATGGGCTTGCCCATGAAGCTTATCTGGCCCAGCCGCTTGCCCAGCAGACCCATGATGGCCTTGAAAGTCGTGGACTTGCCCGCGCCGTTGCGCCCCATCAGCGCCACGACCTCGCCGCGCCGCACATTGAGCGACACGTCGAACAGGATGTGGGCCGAACCGTACCAGGCATTGAGCGCCTCGACTTGCAGCAGCGTCGGACGATCCTGCGCGGCGGCGCCCGACACGGGAGTTTCAAGCACAGCGGAGTTCATTGCGCGGCCTCCTGCATGGCCTTGTCCTTCTCGAAAGTCTTGCCTGTGCCGAAATACACTTCCTGCACCTTGGGGTGATTGCGGATCTGCTCCGCGCTACCTTCGGCGATGAGCCGGCCGCGCGCGAGCACGATCATGCGGTCGGCGTGGGCGAACACCACGTCCATGCTGTGCTCGGTGAACAGCACGGACATGCGCCGCTCGACCACCAGGCGCTTGGTCAGCGCCATGAGATCGTTGCGCTCCTTGGGCGCCATGCCCGCGGTGGGCTCGTCCATGAGCAGGAGCTTGGGGTCGTTGGCCAGGCCCATGGCCAGCTCGACGCGTTTGACGTCGCCGTAGGCCAGCTCGCTGCAGGGGCGGTCGGCCTGGCTTTCCATGCCGACCTGGGTCAGCAAGTCGCGCGCTTGCTCGCGATATTGCTTCGCGGCCGGCTTCCACAGGCCGAAGGTACGGCCATGATGCGACAGCAGCGCCATCTGCACATTCTCGACCACGGTCAGCGAGGCGAACGTGGCGGCGATCTGGAAGGTGCGGCCCACGCCGCGGCGCCAGATGTCGCGCGGCTTCATGCCCACCAGATCGACGCCGTTGAAGACGACCGAGCCGGATGTGGCCGCCAGTTGCCCGCCCACCATATTGAAGGTCGTGGACTTGCCCGCGCCGTTGGGGCCGATGAGCGCCAGCAGTTCGCCCTCGGCAATGTCGAAGTCGATGCCGTCCACGGCCTTGACGCCGCCGAAGGCCTTGCTCAGATTGCGCACTTGCAGCAGCACCGTCATGCTTGCTTCTCCTTGGCAGTCGCCGCGCCGGTGTCGCGGCGCGCATTCCATTGTTCGGCGACGTGCCGGAAGAAGCCCACAATGCCCTGCGGAAAGGCCATCACCAGGAGCAGGATGATGCCGCCGAACACGGCATGCCAATAATCCGTGGCGTTGATGATGTAATCCTGCAGCACGTTGAACACGGCTGCGCCCACGACCGGGCCGAGCAGGGTCTGCACGCCACCCAGCAGCACCATCACCAGGCCGTCGACCGATTTGCTCACGCCCATGACTTCGGGCGATATGGTGCCCTTGGCGAACACGAAGAGCGCGCCGGCCACGCCCGCGAAGATGCCGGCGATGACGAAAGCCGACCACTGCACGCGCTTGACGTCGATGCCCACGGCGTCGGCGCGCAAGGCCGAGTCGCGGCCGGCGCGCAGCGCATAGCCGAACGGCGCGAACAGAATGCGACGCATGAGGAAGATGGACAGCACCACCAACGCCAGCGTCAGGTAGTAGTAGGCCGTGCCGCCCAGCCAGCTTGCCGGCCAGACGCCGATCATGCCGTTCGAGCCGCCGGTGACGTCGTCCCACTGGAACACGATCGACCATACGATCTGCGAGAAGGCCAGCGTGAGCATGGCCAGATAGACGCCCGACAGGCGCACGCAGAACCAGCCGAAGAGCAGCGCGCCCGCACCCGCGATCAGCGGGGCGAGGGCCAGCGCGAGCGGCATGGGCATGGTCAGCGACTTGATCAGAATGCCCGCACCGTAGGCGCCCAGGCCGTAATACGCGGCATGGCCGAACGAAGCCATGCCGCCCGGCCCCATGATGAAGTGCAGACTCACGGCGAACAGCGCTGCGGTGAGCACGTCCTGCATGAGCACCGGGGCATAGGGCAGATGGGTCGACAGCAGCGGCAGCACGGCCAGGGCCAGCACCACGACGGCGACGATCGCCTTGAAGGCTGGCGTACCCGGGCGCAGCGGCGCTTCGACCGGGGCGCTGTTGCGGCTGGCACCTTGCTGGCGTCCCATCAGGCCCCAGGGCCGGAAGACCAGAACCAGCGCCATCACCAGAAACTCCACCACCAGGGTGAGCTTGGTGAAGGAGAACGGAATGCCGAAGAAATGCACGAGCCCGAGGCCGATGCACAGCGACTTGACCTCGGCGATGAGCAGAGCCGCAAGATAGGCGCCGGGAATGGATCCCATGCCGCCGACCACCACCACCACGAAGGCGTCGGCGATGGTGCTCAGGTCCAGGCCGAGGCTGGCAGGCTCGCGCGGCAGCTGCACTGCGCCGCCCATGCCTGCCAGCAGCGTTCCCAACGCGAACACGCCGGTGAAGAGCCAGGCCTGGTTGATGCCCAGTGCGCCGAGCATTTCGCGGTCTTGCGTGGCGGCACGGATCAGCGTGCCCCAGCGCGTGCGCGTCAACAGCAGCCACAGCAGCGCCAGCACGATGGGGCCGACGACGATCAGGAAAATGTCGTAGCTGGGAAATTGGCGGCCCAGGATGGCGACGGCGCCCTTCATGCCCGGCGCGCGCCGGCCCAGCAGATCCGCGGGGCCGCACAGCCATAGCACCGCGTCGTTGACGACCAGCACCAGCGCGAAAGTGGCCAGCAGCTGGAACAGCTCGGGCGCCTTGTAGATGCGCCGCAGCAGCACGATCTCGACCGCCGCGCCGAGCAGGCCGGTGACGAGGGAGGCCAGCGCCATGCCGCCCCAATAGCCCCATGCCCCTGCACCTGCGCTCGCGAATTGCTCCGTCAGCGTGTAGGCCAGATAGATGCCCACCATGAAAAAAGAGCCGTGGGCGAAATTCAGTACGCGCGTGACCCCGAAGATCAGCGAAAGGCCGACCGCGACCAGGAATAGCGAAGACGCTTCGGCCAGACCGTTGAGCAGTTGGGCCAGTAATGCGGAAAAGTCCATGTAGAGTCTCGACCGATACGGATGCGTGGCTCGAAAAATCAGTTTTCAGGTGTGTCGATTCAAACAGCGCCGAGCCGCGCGAGGCGGCCCGGCGCAGGGGCGGCGCGATCAGTTCGCGTCGGCCGGACGCAGCTTGCGCACCACGTCGTCGGGCGGCAGCAGCTTGTCGCCGGGTACGTAGTGGTAGTCGACCATGACGCCCTTGCCGTCCTGCAGGGCGAGCTTGCCCACGTACAGGCCGAACGTGGCTTGATGGTCGATGGCGCGGTATTGCATCGGACCGTCAGGCGTATCGAGCTTCAGGCCGCTGAAGGCCTTGATCATCGATTCGGTATCGGCCTTGCCGCCCGACACCTTCAGCGCGGCTTCGATGGATTTGATCGCGTCGTAGCCGATAATCGAGCCGAAGCGCAGCGGCACCTTGCCGTACTTGTCCTGGTAAGCCTTGAGGAAAGCCAGATGGGCCGGCGTCTTGATGCTGTACCAGGGGTAGCCCGTCACGGTCCAGTTGGGCGGGATCTCGTCGCGCAGCGGTTCGAGGTATTCGGGCTGGCCGGTGATGATGGAGAACACGGGCGTCTTGGCGGTCAGCAGGCCGCGCGTCTCGCCTTCGCGCACGAACTGGGCGAGGTCGGAGCCGAACAGGGCATTGAAAATGGCGTCGGGCTTGGCGTCGATGATGGCCTGCGTGACGCTGCCGGCATCGATCTTGCCGATGGGCGGCGCCTGCTCGGTCACGAACTGGACGTCGGGCTCGCGCGCCTTGAGTTGTTCCTTGAAGGCCTTGGCCGCGGCGGTGCCGAATTCATAATTGGGGTAGACCAGCGCCCAGCGCTTCTTGCCCGATTTGACGGCATCGTCGATCAGCGCCGACGACAGCATGTAGGTCGAAGCGTCCAGGCGGAAGGTATAGCGGTTGCCGGCCGACCAGACGATGTTGTCCGACAGCGCCTCGGTGATGAGCATGAAGCGCTTTTTCTGCTTGGCGAAGTCGGTCAGGGCCGTGCCGATGTTGGCATAGAAGGAGCCGGCGAGGATATCGACGTTGTCCTTGTCGATCAGCTCCTGGGCCGCGCGCACGGCGTCGCCGGGGTTGGCGTTGTCGTCGCGCGTGATCAGTTCGAGCTTTTTGCCGTCGACGCCGCCTTTGGCGTTGATTTCGTCGATGGCCAGCATCATGCCCTTCTTGTAGCCGTCGGTGAAGACGGGCTGGGACTTATAGCTGTTGACCTCGCCTATCTTGATGACGCCGCTGGCCTGGGCCGGCTGTCCCGCCAGCGTCAGGGCCATGAGGCCCGCCGCAGCGGATAGTCCGAACGTTGTTACCTTGATCTTCATGAATGCACTCCCTGTGGTTGATACATCGTCATGCTTAAACAAAGCCCGTCGTTCGGTCGATTTCGCATACCGGCCGTTGGACTCGATGGGTGGTTTCTGCCGCTTGAAAAAATCTGTCGGTGCGTTGATTTATCTCTGTCCGAGAAATGCACGAGCGCAATATAGCCGTTGCGGATAGATGCTCTTGGATAAGCGTGCACGCTCTAGTTTTCCTGGGTTTCGCGCTCGAATCGCTCGCGGCAATTCGTGGCGTCGTACTGATAGACCCATTCGGCCTTGATGCCCACGGCGTTGGGGTTTCTGGCCTGTTCGGCCTTGTATTCCTGATCGCGCTTTTTCAGGTCCTCGGGCGAAGACATGTGATAGGTGCGTCCTCGCTCGCGCGCCTCGAGTTGCACGCGGGCGGTGCGCGGGCGGCGTTCGCCTTCGTAGGCGCGGAGCGCGGCAGGAACGTCGGCGCCGAAATGGGCGAGCGCCTGGGCCAGCACATAGGCATCTTCGATGGCCATGGCCGCGCCTTGCGACAGAAAAGGCAGCATGGGATGCGCCGCGTCGCCCAGCAGCGTGACGCGGTCTCTGGACCAGCGCGCCATGGGATCGCGGTCGAACAAGCCCCACTTGTAGATTTGCTCGGGATCGGTACGCCGGAACAGCGCTATCAGGTCCTCATGCCAGCCCGCGAAACCGTTCAGCAGCTCCTGCTGCGTGCTTTTCACGGTCCAGGATTCCTCGACCCAGTCGCTGTTTTCGCTGACCGCAACGATGTTTACCGCCGCTCCGCCCTTGACGTAGTAGGTCACCACGTGGCCTTTGGGGCCCATCCAGAACGCGGCGTCGGGGCTGACAAAGGGCAGGGGATGCCTATCGACCTGGACCAGTCCGCGCCAGCACATGTGGCCGGTGTAGTGTGCGGGCTCCTTGCCCCACAATGCATCGCGCACCGCCGAATGAATGCCGTCGGCACCCACGATGAGGTCGGCCTCGAAGCGGCTGCCGTCGGAAAAATTCGCCACGGCTTGTGCGCCTTCGTGAGCGATGCCTGTGCACTGCGCACCCAGCATCGCCTTGTCGGCGGGGATGTCCTGGCACAGCGCCGCGTGCAGATCGGCGCGGTGCACGTGATAGAACTCGGCCCCGAATAGCGCCGGGCACGTCGTCTTGAGCGGCGTGCGGAACAGCTCCTGGCCGGTCTGCCCATTGCGGCCGACCATGGCCTCGGGCAGGAAACCCATGCGGCGCAGGTTCTCGCCCAGGCCCAACGCCTTGAGAACCTTGACGGCGTTGGGCGTCATCTGCACGCCGGCGCCCACCTCGCCGAACGCCGAGGCTTTCTCGAACAGGCGATAGTCGATGCCGACCGCGTCCAGCGAGCGGGCCAGGGCCACGCCGCCGATGCCGCCGCCGATGATGCCGATGCGCAGGCGTTTCTGCATGGTGTGTTTCTCTCCGTTCTCTGGGGTCCTAGGCGCTCTGCAGTTCGGGCGCTGCGCGCAGGGCCTGCCGCACGATGTCGGGCGTGAAAGGCGGCGCATAAAAACGTGCACCGGTCGCGTCGAACAGGGCGTTGGCGATCGCGGCCGTGCCCGGCACCGAGGCCGATTCGCCCGCGCCCATCGGGGGCTCGCTCTGGCGCGGCATGAGCACCACGTCGATCTCGGGCAGCTCGGTGAAATTGAGGATGGGATAGGCGCCCCAGTCGCGGCTGGCCACGCCCCGTTCGTCGAATCTGACTTTTTCGAGCAGCGCGCGGCTCAGCGTCTGCACGACGTTGCCGTGCAACTGATGGCGAACGCCGTCGGGGTTGACTACCAGGCCGGTGTCCTGGCCGGCGATCACGCGCTCGATCACGATGCGGCCGGTGGCGGGATGCACGGACAGATCGACCACCCAGGCGCTCCAGGCTGCGCCGAATCCCGGAAACCGGCTGTGCACGTAGCGGGCGTAGGCCACGCCGCGTCCGCGCAGCAGGCCGTCGGCGCCGGGCTGTCCGCGGCTGCCGGGGAGGTTTGCGCGCCAGACCGCGCGCGCGGCAGTGGCTTGCAGCAGATCGCGGGCGCGGCTGTCGTCCAGATGCCGCAGGCGATATTCGACGGGATCGGCGTTCGCGGCATGCGCGAGTTCGTCGACCATGCATTCGTGCGCGAAGGCGTTGGGCAGGGCCGAGACGCCGCGCAGCCACGAGGCGCGCATCAGCGGCGGCATATCGTGACAGACAATGTTCAGATGCGGATAACGATAGGGCGGTACGGCGGTGCGGTCGCCCATTTCCAGTGTGCGCGGCTGGCCCGAGATCCGGCCCGTAAGAAGCAGCGCCAGCAGCGGCGCGTCGTTTGAGGGATAGCGCACCGAGAAGTCATAGGCCAGCAGATCGCCGCGCGCATCGAGCGCGGCGTCGACATCGATCAGTTGCGCCGTGCCTTTGGGTTCCCATAGATGTTCCTGCTCGCGCATGAGTTGCACGCGCACGGGAGCGCCGTCGGCCATGGCCAGCAGCGCGGCGTCGCCGCAGACGTCGTCGGCGCAGTTGCGTCCGTAGCAGCCCGCGGCTTCCATGCGCACGATCTCGATCCGGTCTTCGCCCAGTTGCAGCAGCCGGTCGAGATCGACGCGCAGCATGTGCGGGTTTTGCGATCCGGACCAGACCGTCAGGCGCTCTTGCTCGTAGCTGGCCACGGCGCAGGAAGGACCGATGGAGGCATGCATCTGATAGGGCCAGACGTAGGTGCGCTTGCGCCGCACGGCCGCTTTCGCGCCTATCTGCGCGGCGTCGCCGTCGGCGCGCAGCGGGCGCGCAACGCACGGCTGGGCGCGCAGCGCGTCAGCCAGATCGGACAGATCGGGCGCGGCAGGAATCTCGCGCCAGCGCACTTGCAGTGCGTGCATGGCGGCGATGGCCTGTTCTTCGCGATCTGCGACCACACCGACGAAGTCGCCGCGAACCACCACCCGGATCCTGCCGGGCAAATGCGCCACCGACGATTCATCGACCGACAGCAGGCTGCGGCCGATGAAATCGCCGCTATCGCGTCCGGGGTAGGGTGGGCGCACCACGCGGCCATGCCGCATGCCGGGCAGGCGCATGTCGTGCACGAAAGCAAGCTGGCCCGTGGCCTTGGCCGGAATGTCCACACGCGGTGCGCTGCGCCCCACCAGCCGGTATTCGGCGACGGGTTTCAGCTTTACCGATTCGTCGGACACCGCCAGCGGCAGGCGCTCGTGCAGGCCGCGCAGCAGTTCGCCGTAGGCGATGCGCCGCGCGTCGCCGGGGGGAGCGGAGACGATGCCGTCGCGAACACGCAGCGTGTGCGCCGGCACGTTCCAGCGGCGGGCGGCCAGCGCCAGAAGATGTTCGCGCGCCTGCGCCGCGGCGCGGCGCAAAGGCTCGGCGGTGATCTGAATGGTTGCGCTGGCGATGGTCGGCCCCTGGTTGGGCGCGGCATCGGTATGGCCGAGCACCATGTCCAGCCGGTCGAGGGGCACCTCGAGCTCGTCGGCCGCGATCTGCGCGAGCGAGGTGCGGATGCCGGTGCCCAGGTCCACGTGGCCGTTGAAGGCCAGGGCGCGCCAGCCCGAGGGATGGCTGTCGTCGCACAGAACCGCCACGAAGATTTCCGGTGTGGCGGGAACATAGGTCGAGGCGGCGCCGGGCTGACCCGGTGCGGGCGCGGGCGGCGCCACCGGATCGCGCACGACCAGCAGCGCGCCGACGTGGCTCAGCAGGCCGTCGTGCAGGGCTTTGGGCTGGAACGGCGCGGTCATGGCAGAGCGAGTCCGGTCAGGCGCGAGCGGCGAGCGTGCCGATCCAGGCGAGGATGTCCTCGCTGTCGGTCACGTCGGCGTACTTCTGCTGCATGTCGTACAGGTTCGCATCGTGCGGGGCTTGCGCGCGATCGGCGCAGCAGTCGCGCGGCACCAGCACGTTGAAGCCCGATTGCACGGCGTCCACCGCCGTCGCGCGTACGCAGCCCGAGGTCGTCGCTCCGGCCACAATGAGCGTGTCGACTCCGGCGCCGGTCAAGAGCGCGCCGAGCGTCGAACCGAAGAAAGACGAGGCCCCTTTTTTGACAACGATGGTGTCCTGCGGCTGGATGCCGGTGGCGGTATCGATCTCGACCAGGCGCGTGCCCTGGATCAGCGCGGCCATGCCGGCCGACTTCCTGAGCCAGGGAAGCTTGTCGACTTCGCCAGGGTGAAAGGCGATGGTCGAGAAAATGACCGGGAAGCCCTTGGCGCGCAGGGCGTCGCAGATGCGTTTGGTGTTGGCCATCTGCGCGCGCGCTTCCGAGGCGGTCGGATACTGCAGGTCGGTGAAGCCGTAGGAGAAATCGACGACGATGATGCCCGGGCGGGTGCCGCGGGGAACCGAGCGGCCGAAACCCGCGTTGGCGTAAGTTTGTTCTTGAGACATGAATAGGTTCTGGAGACGGTGGGATTCAGCGGCGCGCCATCTGGATGTCTTTGACGACGAGGTCGCCGTCGATCACGATCGGTTCGCCGTCGAGAAAGAGCGAGTTGTCGCGCATCGGAATGTCCAGATGGCAGGCCGTGTCGTTCGCGCCGCCCAGTTCGTTGTTCGGTCCGGTCGAGAACATGACGTTGCCGTAGAAGCTGCGCGGCTCCATGCCCATGCCGCCCTCGAACAGGCCCGGCACGAAGTTGTGCCACTTGGCGTTCGGGTTCATGCCCCAGCCCACGTGGCTCATGCCGTAGCCCCGCTTGTCGTTGAAGCTTTCCATGTACGACCTGACGATCTGCGCTTCCAGGCCACCGCGGATGTCGGTGATCCAGCCGTGCTCGATGGTATAGGTGATGGGCTCGCGCACCATCAGGTTCTGCGGTAGCAGGATGTCGCCCGGGGCGACCACGATCGTGCCGTCCACGCCGTCGTCGTCGCCGCCCGAGAACACGAAGCCCGAAGGCCAGTGGTCCCAGCGGCCCGGCGTGTCGGTGCAGGCGTACTCTGCGATGGTCGGATACGTGTTGAGCCGGTAAGTGACGTCGGTGCCGTGCGGCGAGGTGATGCGCATCACCTTGGCTTTGTCGAGCATGGCGGCTGCGATCTGGACTTTCTCGCGCAACTCCGGATAGGGCAGCATGCGGGCCAGCAGCGCGGGCGGCTCCACGGCTGTGAGCACACGCGTGCCGGCCGCCTGGATCGCCATCTGTTCGGGCGAGAACAGCAGGAAGATGCAGTCGATCAGCATGTCGCAATGCTTGAGCGCCTCGACCGCGTCGGGCAGGGCCGCCAGGCCGGTGACGCCGACGTTCCAGCCGTCCTTGGGCAAGGGGGCGGGCAGGCGCATGTGATACATATTGGCGCCCAGGCGCTGGCCCGCGGCCATGAAGGCGTCGGCGTAGGCCAGCCTGTCGCTGCCCTGGGTGAGAACGATCAGTTTCTCGCCGTCGCGTACGCCCGACATCTTGAGCTGATGCAGGCAGATTTCGGTGAAGCTCGCGTGATCCATCGAGTTGTCCTCCCTAGTTCAGACGGAGAAATCCATGACCGCGTCGAGGAAGCCCTCGAGATTGTCCCAGGGAATCATGTGGCCCGCGCCGTCGACGCGGCGGGTTTCGATATGTGGCATGAGGGCTTTGACCTGCGCTTCGTCTTCGGGCAGCACGACCGTCGCGCCTCCCGCACTGACCAGTCGCGCGGGCAGCTTGATGTGCGGCATGTCGGCATGGACGTCGTCGGTGGCGAAGCCGTCGAAGGTAATGCGAATGGCGCCCCACTGGCAGGTATGCAGCCATTGGGCGCGCAAGGCCAGCTGCTCGTCGGTCCAGGTCGGGCAGAACTTGCGCATTGCTTCGATGCCGCAGCCTTTTTGCGCCATGCGTATCGAATCGCCGTACCAGGGCCAGTTGGCCGGGTAAGGGCGCCGGCCGGGACCGGACATGGGCGGGTCGACCAGGATCAGCCCCGAGAACGGATCGGGGTCGCGCCGCGCCGCGCGAATGGCCACGCGCGCGCCCATCGAGTGGCCGAGCACGATGGGCTTGTCCATGCCCTGCGCCAGCGCGATCGCATCGTCGGCCATCGCGTCCAGCGTGTAGTCCAGGTCGCCGGCTTCGCTCAGGCCGCGGCCGCGTACGTCCAGGACATGCACGTCGAATTTCTCGGCAAGGCGCTCGGCCACGAAGCCCCAAGTGATCGCGGGCGAGGTGATGCCGGGAATCAGCAGCATTTGCGGCCCCGGGCCCGGATAATGGAGCAGATGCTGGCGTATGCCGTTGGCGTGGACGTGCCGGCCTTGTGGAATCGCGGTAGCCATAATCGGTCCTTCTGTTCAGTCTTGACGCGGATAGGCGCCCGACAGCAGCGCGCCGGCGCCGGGAGCGATGGGCTCGAGATCGAGGTGATCGAGCATGCGGCGCACCGTGCACACCGCGGTGGATACGGTCGGGATGCCGGTCGCGTCCTGGATGCGCTGTATGGCCGCCAGCGACTGCATCTGCACGCAGGCCGACGCGACGATCACATCGGCCCCCTTCGTATTCAGCCGCTTGACGTCTTCGACCAGCTGCAGCGGATCGCGCCGGCCCACCTCCAGGTTGTCGGGTATCTCGAAGCAGATCGAATCGATGACCTCGATGCCTTCGTGCTCGATGTACTGCACCACCAGGTCGGTCAGCGGACGCATATAGGGCGCCATGATCGACACCCGTTTTGCACCCATGATCTTCAGGCCTTCGATCAGCGCACCGGCCGACGTCATCACCGGCGCCAGGCACTGGTTGGCCCGCGCCACCTCGGTCAGCTCGCGCTCGGTCTGGCGGTGGTAGCCCACGCCCATGGCCATGATCGCCACCAGGCAGGCCGTGCTCATCACATCGACCCGCGCGTCGGCCAATTCCGCCGCGCAGCGCAGCCCTTCTTTGTTCATCGCCGCCAGCTCTTCCTTGGTGACCTTGTGCATGCGCATGCGGCTCGAATGGAAGGTAAAGCGCTCGTCGGGTCGCACGCCTTCGCGCGCGCGCAGCATGGCCGGAATCTCGGTCTCCATCGTCGTGTTCGAACTCGGAACGATCTGGCCGATGCGGAAGTTCTTGATCATGGTTGAAACCTTGCTCGGAAATTAATCAGTATGCTGACGTATTTTTATCTGACTCAAACTTTCAACACAAGATGGCTGGCATCGGTGAATGCCCTTGGGTACTGATAATTTGAGTGTGTACGTGCATTATTGATGCATTGGTGTTCAATTCAATGCTCAGTATTTGCTCGTTTTGATCATAAAAAAACAAGGGTTTTCCCTTCAATTAGGGCAATTAACGGGATTTTTGATTCAGGGAAAACCAGGGTGGAAGTTTTAAATTAAAGCGTATACGCTCAAAAATATTAAAAACAAATGCGTTGTGCATAGCGCTTGAGGCCGGCTGTTGCCGCTGCCTCGGTTCTTTTCTAGGAGAAAGAAGTGTCGAAACAGCCTCGCATCGCCGTTGTCGGGGCCGGTCTGGGTGGCGCGGCGGCGGCCGCGCTGTTGCTCAAGGCCGGCTACAACGCCCACGTCTACGAACAGGCGCCGTCCTTTTCGCGACTGGGCGCGGGCATCCATGTCGGCCCCAACGTCATGAAGGTGTTGCGCCGTGTCGGCATCGCCGACGCGCTCAACGCGCAGGGCTCGCACCCCGACTTCTGGCACAGCCGCCACTGGCAGACGGGCGATCTGCTGGCGCAGATTCCGCTGGGCGACTTCGCAGTCAAGGAATACGGCGAAAGCTATCTGACCGTACATCGCGGCGATTTCCACAAACTGATGATCGAGGCGCTGCCCGATAGCGCGCTGAGCTACGGCAAACATCTGGTCGCCATCGAAGACAAGGGCGACGTCGTGCACATGCGCTTCGCCGATGGCACCTCGGCCGAGGCCGATCTGGTCATCGGCGCCGACGGCGTGAACTCGCGCATCCGCGAAGAACTGCTCGGGCCGGAGCCGCCGAAGTACGCGGGGTATCTGGCCCACCGCGCCGTGTTTCCCACGCCTGCGGCCAAAGCCGGCATGCTGCCCTTCGATCCCTGCGTAAAGTGGTGGAGCGACGATCGCCACATGATGGTCTACTTCGTGACCGGACGACAGGACGAGATCTATTATGTGACCGGCGTGCCGGTGGTCGAATGGGATCTCAAAAACAGTTGGCTGCCCAGCAGCAAGGAAGAAATGCGCGAAACGTTCTCGGGCTGGCATCCCACTGTCCAGGCGCTGATCGAAGGCACGGTGGAAGTCACCAAATGGTCGCTGCTCGAACGCGATCCGCTTCCGCTGTGGAGCCGCGGCCGCATGGTGTTGCTGGGCGATGCCTGCCATCCCATGAAGCCGCACATGGCGCAGGGCGCGGGCATGGCGATCGAAGACGCAGCCATGCTGGTGCGCTGCCTCGACGAAGTCGGCGCGCACAATCACGAGCAGGCCTATGCCCTATATGCGGCCAACCGCGTCGAGCGTACCAGCAAGGTCCAGCGCGTTTCGCACGACAATACCTGGCTGCGCACGAACGAAGATCCCGCCTGGTGCTTCGGCTACGACGTGTTCAACGTGCCTCTGGTCGATCCCCGGCAGACGGCCTGACGCGTCGCGATCCCGCAGACACTCATGAGCAACGGCGTCCATTCTCCTGAACCCGCGCAAGCGATATGCCTGTCGGTCAACGGCCGCAAGCGCGACGTTCAGGCCGCGCCGGACACGCCGCTGCTTTATGTGCTGCGCAACGATCTCGAGCTCAACGGCCCCAAGTACGGCTGCGGTCTGGGCGAGTGCGGCGCCTGCACCGTACTGGTCGACGGCGTCGCCGCACGCTCCTGTGTCATACCCGTGCGCGGCGTCGTCGGGCGCGAAATCATGACATTGGAAGGCCTGGGCAGTCCCGATTGTCCAGGCCCGACGCAACAGGCTTTTATCGAATGCCAAGCCGCGCAATGCGGCTATTGCCTGAACGGCATGATCATGGCCGTCGAGGCGCTGCTGCGCCGCAATCCCGACCCTTCCGACCAGGATGTGCGCCAGGAACTGCGCCACAACCTGTGCCGCTGCGGTACGCACGTCGAGATACTGCAAGCCGCGCGCCGCGCCGCGCAGCTGCGCGCGCAGTTGCGCGGCGCGGCGCCCGCCGGAACGGGCGGAGCCGCGTAATGGCCCTGCAGGATTCGGGCTCGCACGATACCCGGCCCGCACTCGCGGCGGAGCACGCCCGCACGCAGCCGGCCATGCCGGATGGCGTGCTGCACGGCCTGCCGCTGCGACCGCCGTCGCTGCATTGGGACGGTCAGCGCTACACCGGTGCGCTGCTGCAGGCGTTCGACGCGCCGGCGGCGCAAACGCTGCCGGGCGTGGTCGCCGTGATGCAGCGCGGACATTACATCGGCGTGGTCGCCGTAACGGCCGGACTGGCGCGGCAGGCCGTCGACAGTGCGCGCCCGGTCTGGCAGCGAAGCGCTGTGCAGGCCGACGGAAACGGCGCGCCGGGCCTGTCGTCGAGTCGATCCGCCGAGTCCGGCGCGCGATCTTATGTGTGGCAGTTGCCTGCCCGCGCAGCGGACGCAGGCGTCGCCGTCACGGCGTGGTGCCTGGGCGATCGTGTCTGCGTCTGGGCGCCCTGCCCGGCGCCGCGCGGGCAGGCCGTGATGCGCGCGGAACTGAGCCGCCTGTTGGGCCTGGACATCGAACTTGTGCAGGTGATCGGCGGCAATACGGACTCGCCGCCAGGTGCGCACGCGCTGGATGTGCTCGACGCCGCCGCCGATGCGGCGTTGCTGTCGCAATGCGTGCAACGGCCTGTGCGCGTGCCTGTGCAGGGCTGGGCCGCGCCGGGTGAACTGGCGCTGCAGCCTGGCGCGATGCCGGACGCCTTCGATGCGCGTCCGTCGACGCACGCCGCTTCGTCGGCCACCGCGCCTGGGGTGCTGCTCTCGGCGGTGCCCTGGGCCGTGCGCCCCAGTCTGGCCCGACTGCTCAGCACGCCTGCGCAGGCTGAGCCCTCCGAGCAGCCGACCGCGCAAGGCGCCATGGACATCGTAGCCGCGCGGCATGCAATGCCCGCGCCGCTGCCGCACGCCGGCGCCGCCGATTTCGACGCGGCACGGGTTTTTGCCGAAGAAAGCGCGCGCGATGAAGAGGCGGTGCAGCAGGGCTCGGATCCGCTGGCGCATCGCCTGAATCGGTTGCCACCCGGACCGGCCCGGCAACTGGCCGAACGGATGGCCGAACGCGCGGGCTGGCGGGCGGTGACCGGCGCCCAGGGGCAGGCCCTGGCGCCGCGGCGCGGCGCAGATGAGCGCCTGCACGGGCGCGGCTATGCGTCGGCGCATCTGCGCGAAACACACGCCGACGGAACCGCCGCCGACCGCTGGAGCGCCTGGATCGCCGAGGTCGCGGTAGAGCCGGCGACCGGCCGCATCGACGTCACGCGCGTGGTCGTCGGGCACGATAGCCGCGACCTGCGGCCCGCGCAGGGCGCGACCATCCGGACGCAGGATCCGCGGCTTCTGGATGCGGCGCGACGTCTGCTCGCGGCGCCCGCGAGTTTCGACGATTGGGGCATCGACGGCAGCGGCGCCGCACCGGCGCAAGAGAAAGCCGAAAGGGCCTTGTCTGCGTCGACGACACCGGAAGCCCTTGCGCAGGCCGACACCCGTACGCCGTCCGCAACGGCGCCGCCCATCGATCACGGCCAGCTCGTCGCCGATGGCGTGCTGACGCTGCCGGCCGCCGCCGCCATTGCCAATGCCGTCTTCGATGCCACCGGCGTGCGCCTGCGTCAGGTGCCGTTCGACGGCGAGCAATTGCGTCTGGCGCTAACGGCCACGCAAGCATCCGCCGCGCCCGTGCGCAGCGGATGGCGCCGCCTCTATCGCAGCGGCGCGTGGCTGGCTGCGGGCGCCGGCGCCATCGCAGGTCTGCTCGCCATGGCCTGGCCGGCCAAACCCGCCATCGCACCCACCGAAGGGCCCGATATCTCGCTCTACTCGGCTGCCGCCGTCGCGCGCGGCCGCCTGGTCGCCGCCGCCGGCGACTGCGCGGCCTGCCACACTGCGCCGCACGGCGCGGCCAATATCGGCGGTTTCGCGCTGCAGACGCCGTTCGGCACCGTCTACAGCACCAACATCACGCCCGACAAAGACACCGGCATCGGCCGCTGGTCGTACGGCGCCTTCGAGCGCGCCATGCGCGAAGGTGTGCACCGCGACGGCCGCCAGCTCTATCCTGCCTTCCCCTACACCGCCTTCGCCAAGATGACGGATGCGGACATGCAGGCGCTTTATGCCTATTTGATGTCGCAGCCGCCGGTGCGCAGCGACCCGCCCACGACGCGACTGGCTTTTCCGTTCAATCTGCGGCCGGCAATCGCGGGCTGGAATCTGCTGTTCCACGACAACCGGGTCTATCGGCCCGACCCTGCGCAAAGCCTGGAATGGAACCGCGGCGCTTATCTCGTCGAAGGCATGGGCCATTGCGGCGCCTGCCATACGCCGCGCAACGCGCTGGGAGCCGAGAAAACGGGCCTGGAAAACTATTTGGCCGGCGGCGAAGCCGAGGGCTGGAAAGCGCCGCCGCTGAACGGCCTGGGCAGCGCCAAAGTGCCTTGGACGGGCGACGATCTGTTCCGGTACCTGCGCACGGGCTATTCGGCGCGCCACGGCGTGGCCGCCGGCCCCATGGCGCCGGTGATTCACGGCCTGGCGCAGTTGCCCGAGAGCGACGTGCGCGCGATCGCGACGTATCTGCTCGATCTGCCGGGGCGTGCCCAGCCGAGGCAATCGGTTGCCGCAGCATCTTCGCCGTTGGCCGTGTCCGCCGCCCTGCCAACCGTGACGACCGCGACACCCGCGACGCGATCTTCGGACGATGCGCTCATGCTGCGCCATCTCGACGGCGAGCGCCTCTATCAGAACGCCTGCGCCGCCTGCCACGAAGCGGGCCACGGCCCCACGCTGTTCGGCGTCAAGCCGCTGCTGGCGGCCAACACCAGCGTGCATGCCGGTACGCCCGACAACCTGATCCAGGTCATCCTCAACGGCATCCAGGCGCCGGCCAACGGAGACCTGGGCTATATGCCCGGCTTCAAGAACAGCCTCGACGACAGCCAGGTGGCGGATCTGCTGGGCTATCTGCGCGCGCGCTTCGCGCCGGGCGAGCCGCAGTGGGCCGACAGCCGTGCGGCGATCGAGCGCGTGCGCGCTCAAGCGCCCGACTGACGGGATTTATTACAATCCGCCATTGACTTCCGGTACGGGCGCTTGCCGACCGTACCGACGCACGCCCGAATCCGGCCAGGAATCGGGCCAGAACCAGGATTGCCCGTCGTGACCTATCCCAAGCTGCCTTATCCCCCGTCCACCTACACCCGCGGGGCCGAGTTCGCGCGCCGACTGGGTGAGCGCATCCTGATTCTGGACGGCGCGATGGGCACCATGATCCAGCGCTACAAGCTGTCCGAGGCCGATTTCCGCGGCGAGCGTTTCAAGGAACACCACAAGGATCTGAAGGGCGACAACGAATTGCTGTCGCTGGTGCGGCCCGATGTTATCAGCGAGATTCACGGGCAGTACCTGCAAGCCGGCGCCGATGTCATCGAGACCAACACCTTCGGCGCTACGTCGGTGGCCCAGGGCGACTACGATCTGCCTGGTCTGGCTTACGAGCTGAACAAGGCCTCGGCGCAACTGGCCCGTGCCGCCTGCGACGCCTACAGCACGCCCGACCATCCCCGCTTCGTGGCGGGGGCGCTGGGCCCGCAGCCCAAGACCGCCTCCATCTCGCCCGACGTCAACGACCCGGGCGCGCGCAACATCACCTTCGACGAGCTGCGCGTGGCCTACGTCGAGCAGATGAACGGCCTGCTCGACGGCGGCATCGACCTCGTGCTCATCGAGACCATCTTCGACACGCTCAATGCCAAGGCGGCGATCTATGCCGTCGAGGAAGTGTTCGAGGCGCGCGGCGTGCGCCTGCCGGTCATGATCTCGGGCACTGTCACCGACGCGTCGGGCCGCATTCTTTCGGGCCAGACGGTCGAGGCCTTCTGGAATTCGGTGCGCCACGCACGGCCCATCACCATAGGCCTGAACTGCGCCCTGGGCGCGGCGCTGATGCGCCCTTATGTGGCCGAGCTGTCCAAGATCTGCGACACCTATATTTGCGTCTATCCCAACGCCGGCCTGCCCAACCCCATGGCCGAGACGGGCTTCGACGAAGGCCCGGCCGATACGGCGGGCCTGCTCGAAGAATTCGCCAAGTCCGGCCTGGTCAACATGGCCGGCGGCTGCTGCGGCACCACGCCCGATCACATCCGCGCCATCGCCGACAAGGTCGCGGCGCTCACGCCGCGCGTCGTGCCCGAGGTGCCCGTCAAGACCCGCCTGTCGGGCCTGGAGCCGGTCAGCATCGACGAGGCGTCGCTCTTCGTCAACGTGGGCGAGCGCACCAACGTCACGGGCAGCAAGATGTTCGCGCGCCTGATCCGCGAGGAAAAGTACGACGAGGCGCTGGCGGTCGCGCGCCAGCAGGTCGAGAACGGCGCGCAGATCATCGACATCAACATGGACGAGGCCATGCTGGATTCGGTCGCATGCATGAAGCGCTTTCTCAATCTCATCGCCTCCGAGCCCGATATTGCCCGTGTGCCGGTGATGATCGACAGCTCCAAGTGGGAGGTCATCGAGGCCGGTTTGAAGTGCGTGCAGGGCAAGCCGGTGGTCAACTCGATTTCCATGAAGGAAGGCGAGGAGATCTTCCGCCATCACGCGCGTCTGTGTCGGCGCTACGGCGCGGCCGTGGTGGTGATGGCCTTCGACGAGCAGGGCCAGGCCGACACGCTCGAGCGGCGCAAGCAGATCTGCGGCAAGGCCTACAAGATCCTGGTCGAGCAAGAGGGCTTTCCGCCTGAAGACATCATCTTCGACCCGAACGTCTTCGCGGTCGCCACCGGCATCGACGAGCACAATCACTACGCGGTCGATTTCATCGAGGGCGCGCGCTGGATACGCCAGAACCTGCCGCATGCCCGCATCTCGGGCGGCATCTCGAACGTGAGCTTCTCGTTCCGGGGCAACGAGCCCATGCGCGAGGCCATCCACACGGTCTTTCTGTATTACGCCATCCAGGCGGGCCTGACCATGGGCATCGTCAACGCCGGCCAGCTGGGCGTGTACGCCGACCTGGAAAGCAAGCTGCGCGACCTGGTCGAGGACGTGATCCTGGACCGCCCCGATCCCGTGGGCAAAGAGGGCGACGCGGACGAGCGCACGCCTACCGAGCGCCTGGTGCAGTTCGCCGACACCATCAAGGGCGACGGCAAGAAGCGGGAAGAGGACCTGAGCTGGCGCGAGGTGCAAGTCGAAGAGCGCCTGAAACACGCGCTGGTGCACGGCATTACCGCCTTCATCGTCGAAGACACGGAAGAGGTGCGGCAGAAGATCGCCGCACGGGGCGGGCGGCCCATCGAAGTCATCGAGGGCCCGCTCATGGACGGCATGAACGTGGTGGGCGATTTGTTCGGCGCGGGCAAGATGTTCCTGCCCCAGGTGGTGAAATCGGCGCGCGTGATGAAACAGGCCGTGGCCCACCTCATTCCCTTCTTCGAGGAAGAAAAGCGCCAGATCGAAGCGGCCGGGGGCGATGTGCGCTCCAAGGGCAAGATGGTCATCGCCACGGTCAAGGGCGACGTGCACGACATCGGCAAGAACATCGTGTCGGTGGTCATGCAGTGCAACAACTTCGAGGTGGTGAACATGGGCGTGATGGTGCCCTGCGCCCAGATCCTGGACATGGCCAAGAAGGAAAACGCCGACATCGTCGGCCTGTCCGGGCTCATCACGCCCAGCCTCGAAGAGATGGCCTATGTCGCCTCCGAGATGCAGCGCGACGATTATTTCCGCGAACGCAAGATTCCGCTGATGATCGGCGGCGCGACCACCAGCCGCGTGCATACCGCGGTGAAGATCGCGCCGCATTACGACGGACCGGTGGTCTACACGCCCGACGCCAGCCGCGCCGTTTCCGTAGCCGCGAGCCTGGTGTCCGACCAGGCCGATGCCTATATCGCCGAGGTCGCTCGAGAATACGAAGAGGTGCGGCGGCGCCACGCCAACCGCAAGGCCACGCCGGTCATCCCGCTGGCCGAGGCGCGCGCCGCCCGGCCTGAGACCGATTGGTCCGCGTATGTGCCGCCCAAACCCAAGTACGTGGGCCGTCGCGAGTTCAAGAGCTACGATCTGGCCGAGATCGCCAGGTACGTGGATTGGGGACCGTTCTTCAACACCTGGGGCCTGTTCGGCCACTTTCCCGCGATCTTGCAGGACAAGGTGGTGGGCGAACAGGCGAGCAAGGTCTTCGAGGAAGGCCAGGCCATGCTCAAGAAAATCGTCGAGGGCCGCTGGCTCAAGGCCAACGGCGTGGTGGGCTTCTATCCGGCCAATTCCGTCAACGACGACGATATCGAGGTCTACAAGGACGAGTCGCGCAGCGAGGTGCTCTTTACCTGGCGCAATCTGCGCCAGCAGGGCGTCAAGCGCGAAGGCGTTGCCAACAAGTGCCTGGCCGACTACATCGCGCCCAAGGCGAGCGGCGTGGCCGATTACATCGGCGTCTTCGCCGTGACCTCGGGGCTGGGCCTCGAGCACAAAGAGGCCGAGTTCCTGGCGGCCCAGGACGACTATTCGGCCATCATGCTCAAGTCGCTGGCCGACCGCATGGCCGAGGCGTTCGCCGAATGCCTGCATGCGCGCGTGCGCCAGGACCTGTGGGGCTATGCCGCCGACGAGACGCTGAGCAACGAGGACATGATCGCCGAAAAGTATCGCGGCATCCGTCCGGCGCCGGGCTATCCGGCCTGCCCGGAACACGTGGTCAAGGCCGACATGTTCCGCGTGCTGCAGGCCGCAGAGATCGGCATGCACCTCACCGAAGGCTACGCCATGATGCCGGCTTCGAGCGTGTCGGGCTTCTATTTCAGCCACCCCGATTCGCAGTACTTCAACGTGGGCGTGATCGGCGCGGACCAGGTCGTCGACTACATCGCGCGCAGCGGCCGCGACGAAGACGACGTGCGGCGTTCGCTGGCGCCGAATCTGGGCTGATCGGAATCGGGCAGACATGATCGAGCCGCACGAAGGTTCCGCCATGCGCCGCCAGGCGCTGGGCGAATTCGTGCGCAATGCCCGCGCCCGCATCACGCCGCAGATGGCGGGCCTGCCGGAAGGTCCGCGCCGGCGCACGCCCGGCCTGCGGCGCGAGGAGGTCGCGCAGCTCTCGGGCATCAGCGTCACCTGGTATACCTGGATCGAGCAGGGACGCGACGTGTCGGTCTCGCCCGCGGTATGGGCGCGCATCGCCAGCGTGCTGCATCTGGGCAAGGCCGAGCGCGCCTATCTTTTCGAGCTGGCCGAATGCGCCGACCCGCAGCATCCGCGGGAGGCAATCGACGGCGCGACGGAACAGCTGCGCGCCTGCGTGGATGCGATCAGCGCTCCGGCCTATGTCCTGGACCATGCCTGGAACGTGCTCGCTTTCAACGACGCCATGCGCGAACTGTTCGACGACTGGCCCGCGCGCGAGGCCAGGCCCAATCTGCTGCGCTACATTTTTCTCGATCCGGCGGCGCGGCGGCTGGTGGTCGATTGGGAGCAGCGCGCGCGCCGCGTCGTGGCCGAGTTCCGCGCCGACGCGGCCGCCAACCTGGACGCGCCCGAGGTGGCGGCCCTGATAGACACCTTGAACCGCGAGAGCGCCATGTTCGCCCACTGGTGGACGCGCCACGCCGTGATCGAGCGCGAAGGCGGCCTGCGCGATTTCGACCATCCGCGCAGCGGTCGCCTTGCCTTCCAGCAAGTCACGTTCCGCCTGGCCACCCATCCGGAGCTGAAACTGGTGATGCTGCTGCAGCCGGATGAAATGCGAGAAACCCGCCTTCCTGCCTAGCGCTTGTTTGTGTGTCGGCGCGCCATTTCCAGGAAAGCGGCCATCGCGCTGGACACGTAGGCGTCGTGGCGGCGGATGAACAGGGTGTCCGCGCGACCCAGGTCGCGGGGAATGGCATGAATTGCCAGGCTTGCGGCCTTTGCGGCCGGTATGACCACGCCTTTGGGAAGCAGCGTGACGCCGACTCCGGCGGCAACGCAGCTGACAATCGCATCGAGCGAACCGAACTCCAGGGGTTTCGCCACCACGACCCCGAGTCTGCCCAGAAGGGATTCGAGCCTTTGGCGGTACGAGCAACCGAGTCGGAAGACGACCGTTTTGAGATCCGGGATTTTTGCCAGGTCTTTGAGCGAGCGTATTGCCGGGCTTGTCGCAAGGACCAGTTCCTCGGTGAAAAGCGCTTCCTGATGGATGTCCGGATGCTCGATCGGGCCGGCGACGAACGCGCCTTCGAGCCGGCACTCGGCGACATCCAGCAGAAGCTGCGCTGTCGTGCCGGCATTGACCGCAAGGCGAACGCTCGGGTAGGCGCGCGCAAATCGGGTGATCAACGGCGAGAGTCGAAGCGCCATGGTCGTCTCCAGAGATCCCAGACTCAGGGAGCCCCCCGGCACGCCATCGTCCTTGGCCATCACGACCACGTCGTCGACCAGCTTCGTGATCCGGGCGATGGCCGGAAGAATGCGTATTCCCGCGGGTGTGGTCGTTACGCCGCGGGCATGTCGCTGGAACAGCGGCATCCCGAGCTCTTCTTCCAAGGCGCGCACCCGCGCCGTGACGTTGGATTGCACCGTGTGCAGCTCGGCCGCCGCCTTGTTCATGCTGCCGTGCCTCGCTACGGCCTCGAATGTCTTCAGGTCGACGATGTCCATCTTCGGTAAGCCTCGCGCCGGTTCGTACGGTAATCGATCATAGCGATATGCGACATGTGCTGACTACATTGTTTGTGAATGCATAACATATCTCGATTTCAGATATCGGATATCAAATCTATTCGGTTCTCAAGTCAAGTCTGAGGGGGTAGCCTGGATCTGTCGAACCAGGCAAGGACCGAAAATGAACGTCATCCCGCAGGCTCGCGGCCTGCAATCTCCCGCGCAGGCAAGTGTGAACATGTGGCGCGCCACGATCGCGGGGTTTTGCGCAAGCCTCGTCGGGATCGGACTGGCCCGGTTCGCCTACACGCCGCTGCTGCCCGCCATCATCGCGGCGCACTGGTTCGACGCGTCTGCGGCGGCCTATCTGGGCGCGGCGAACCTGGCCGGATACCTGATCGGCGCCCTGGCCGGCCGGCCCGTTGCCGCGCGCACGACGGATGCCGCCGCCCTGCGCTCGGCGATGGCCCTGGCCACGATTTCCTTCTTCGCCTGCGCATGGCCGCTTTCGTTCGCCTGGTTCTTCGCATGGCGCTTTCTCGCGGGGCTGGCCGGCGGCGCGCTTATGGTGCTGGCCGCGCCCGCCGTCCTCGCACACGTCCCGCCCTCGCGGCGAGGCCTGGCGGCAGGCGTCATCTTCATGGGCGTGGGCACGGGCATCGTTCTGTCCGGCACGCTGGTTCCGCTGCTGCTGCAGCACGACCTGCGGCATGCGTGGGTCGGCCTGAGCGCGTTGTCGCTGTTGCTGACGACGATCGCCTGGAAGGGATGGCCGGCCAAGGCGGGGCCGGCCCGGGCCCATGCCCCGGTGGCTCATGCGCAGGGTCGCGCGCTGCCGGTGGGCCCGCTCAGGGCGACGTATGTCGAGTACGCCCTGAACGCGGCCGGCTGGGTTCCGCACATGATCTTCCTGGTCGACTTCATTGCCCGCGGGCTTGGGCGCGGGGTGGCCGTCGGCGCCGGATACTGGGTCATTTTCGGCGTGGGCGCCACCATCGGGCCGGTGCTGGCCGGGGCGCTGGCCGACAGGACCGGCTTCGGACCCGCGCTGCGCATCGGTTTCATTCTGGAAATCGTCGGCGTCGCCATTCCGGCGCTCGGCCGCGATCCGGCCTGGCTGATCGTCTCCAGCCTGATCGTCGGCGCGTTCGTCACCGGCACCGTCCCGCTGGTACTGGGCCGCATCCACGAGCTCCTCGCGCATCATCCATCCCTGCAGGGGCCGGCCTGGAGGACCGCGACGGTCGGCTTCGCGCTGTTTCAGGCCGTCGCTGCATACGGGCTTTCGTTCCTGTTCGCGCACGACGGCCAGGACTACCGGCTGCTGTTCGTCATCGGTACCGCCGCAATGGTGCTCGCACTGTTTATCGACATCGTTGCAATGATCGCCTATCGCGGGCAAGCGGCAGGCGCCGGGCAATAGCGGCCGCGGGCAATCATCGGACTCGATCATGAAAACAGCGCTTTTCCCGTCTCGTGTCGTACCGGCAGACGTCACGGACCCGTCTCCCGCGCTCGGCTATGCCGAACGCAACGCGGCCTACTGGCGGCGCAATCTCGCGATCTGCGTCCTGGGTTCCTTCACGACGCTGGTCAGCCTCAGCATGCTGCTGCCCTTTCTGCCCCTGTATGTCGCACGACTGGGCATGACGACGCAGGCGCAGGTTGTCCAGTGGTCCGGCATCGCATTCGGCGCCACCTTCCTGGGCACCGCAGTTACGGCGCCGATCTGGGGCAGGCTTGCCGACCGCTACGGCAGGAAGCCTATGTTGGTACGCGCGGCCATCGGCATGGCCGTCGTCATGTCCCTGATCGGCGTTGCGCGCAGCGTGACGGACTTGGTCCTGCTCAGGCTGCTGGCGGGCCTCGTGGGCGGCTATGCCTCGGCTTCCATCGTGATGATCGGAACCCAGGCGCCGCGCGAACGGGCCGGATGGGCCCTGGGCGTGTTGTCGACCGGCGCGCTGGCGGGCAATCTGATCGGCCCCCTGATCGGCGGATTTCTACCCGGGCTTGTAGGCATACGCGGCACTTTTTTCGTGGGCGGCGCAATGATAGCCGCCGCGGCGGTTGCAACGATCGCTTTCGTGCGGGAAGACTTCGATCGAAGCATTGATGCCAAGCCGCGCCTTGCGCAGGCGAGTGGCGGATCCCCGGCCGCCTCGCCTCTCGTGATCGGGGCCTTGCTCGCGACCGCAATGATGGTTCTGCTGGCCAATATGTCGATCGAGCCGATCATCACGGTCTACATCGGCCAGCTGGGCGTGCGGCACGATCATCTGGCGCGCGCGGCCGGCATCGTCATGGCCTGCTCGGCATTCGGCAGCATGCTGACGGCCCCGCGGCTGGGCGCGCTGGCCGATCGCATCGGCGCGTGGAAAGTCATCATCGGCTGCCTGGCCGCGACCGGCCTGGTCATGGTGCCCCAGGCTTTGGTCACGCAGTGGTGGCAACTGGCCGTCCTGCGGGGCGTGATGGGCATGTCTCTGGCCGGCCTGCTGCCTGCGATCGCCAAGCTGGTGCGCCATGCCGTGACCGAGCACAATTCCGGCAAGACGCTGGGATACCTGCAATCGGCCCAGTTCACCGGACAAGTTCTGGGTCCGCTGCTGGGTGCCCAGGTCGGCGCCCACGCCGGTTTGAGAGAGGTGTTTTTCGTGACTGCCGCGCTGCTGCTCGCCGCTGCCGCCGCGAATGGCTGGGTGCATGCCCGGTACATCGAGGCGTGCCCATCCCGAGCCTAGCGCTTGCCCGCGCGAAAAGAGCGAAGGTCCTTTTCGCGGTGACCGCCGCTAAACCAGCAGATCCGATGCAATGCCCGCCAGCAGTTTTTTCACCGGAGCGGGCAGTGCGGTATCGATCAATTGTTCCGCCGAAGTCCAGCGTTCGGTCTGAGCGTTTTCACGCAAGTCCGCATGCTTTTGTATTAGTACCAGCCATGGCCGCACATGCAGCCTGTAATGCGTGAAGGCGTGCATGAAGTCTGCCAGCCGATAGTGCTGGCCCGGCTCCAGCCCCAGCGACCGCGCCGCGGCCAGCGGATCCGCATCCGCGTCGAATTCCGGCAGGCTCCACAGCCCGCCCCAGATGCCCGGCGCAGGCCGCTGCCGCAGCAGCACCCGGCCTTCGTGCGCCAATACCAGCATGCTCGTCTCGCGTTCGGGCACGGTCTTGCGCGCCTTGGGCGTGGGCAGCTCGGCCTGCCGGCCGTCGCGTCTGGCCACGCAGGTGTCGGCCACGGGGCATTGCCCGCACGCGGGTTTGCCGCGCGTGCAGCGCGTGGCGCCCAGGTCCATCAGGCCTTGCGTGTAGGCAGCCATGTCCAGGTCTGCTGCGGCTGCCAGCTGGGCATCGGCCAGTTCCCACAATTGCTGGTCGACCGCGCGTCGGGACGGATCGCCCTCGATGCCGAAGTGCCGCGCGAACACGCGCTTGACGTTGCCGTCCAGAATGGGCGAACGCTCGCCGTAGGCGAAGGCAGCGATGGCCGCGGCCGTGGACCGGCCGATGCCGGGCAGGGTGGCGATTTCCCGGGCCGTAGGCGGAAAGCGCCCGCCCCAGTCGGCCGCCACCGTCTGCGCGCAGCGGTGCAGGTTGCGCGCCCGCGCGTAGTAGCCCAGTCCGGCCCAATAGGGCATGACCTCGTCCTGGCCGGCCGCCGCCAGGGTCGCCACGTCGGGAAAGCGCTCCAGGAAGCGCAGGTAATACGGGATCACCGTGTTCACCTGCGTCTGCTGCAGCATGATCTCGGAGAGCCAGATGCGGTACGGGTCGGCCGTGCCCTGCCAGGGCAGGCCGTGGCGGCCGCCGCAAACCTGCCATGCCGCGATGCGAGAGGCGAAATTCATGGCCGGATTATGGCATTGCCTTATTGCGGGGACGTATGGCGGGAGGTTAAAACAGCAACCGCAACAAGAATTGCCCCTGAGTCGCGTTTCTGGCGCTTTGCCCCTTGCCCGGGGCGTCGCCGTTTCGGAGCGGCCCGGCGGCAAAAACACCCGCCAGGGTCGGCCGCTATCCGCTTCACAAGAGCAAGATCAGATGCCGGGCTGGCAACCCCGACACAATGGAGTAGACATGAATGCCCCCATCACGCCCGAGCTGCGCTCGGCGCTAGAGTCCGTCCAACTGGACGACCGATACACCCTGGAAAGCGGCCGTGCCTGGATGAGCGGCATCCACGCGCTGGTGCGTCTGCCCATCATGCAGCGCCTGCGCGACCAGCGCGCCGGCCTGAACACCGCGGGCTTCGTCTCCGGCTATCGCGGCTCCCCCCTGGGCGGGGTGGATCAGAACATGTGGAAGGCTGCCAAGTATCTCAAGCAGCACCACATCGAATTTCAGCCCGGCATCAACGAAGACCTGGCCGCCACGGCGGTGTGGGGATCGCAGCAGGTCAATCTGTTCCCCGGCGCCAAATACGACGGCGTGTTCGGCATGTGGTACGGCAAGGGCCCCGGCGTGGATCGCTCGGGCGACGTGCTCAAGCACGCCAATGCGGCGGGCACCTCGCCCCACGGCGGCGTGCTGCTGGTGGCCGGCGACGACCACCCCGCCAAGTCGTCCACCCTGCCGCACCAGAGCGACCATATCCTCAAGGCCTGCATGGTGCCGCTGCTGTTCCCCTCCAGCGTGCAAGAGGTGCTGGATTTCGGCATGCACGGCTGGGCCATGAGCCGCTATGCCGGCGTGTGGTCGGGCATCAAGTGCATCACCGACATCGTCGAAGTGTCGGCCTCGGTGGAAGTCGACCCGGAACGCGTCTCCATCGTGATGCCCGACGACTTCGTCATGCCGCCGGGAGGGCTGAACATCCGCATCCCCGATACGCCGCTGGCTCAGGAAGCGCGGCTGCTCGACTACAAGCTCTATGCCGCGATGGCCTACGTGCGCGCCAACAAGCTCAATCGCGAGATGTGGCACGTGCCGACGCCGTCGGCGCGCTTCGGCATCATGACCTCCGGCAAGGCCTACCTGGATACGCGTCAGGCCTTGGCCGACCTGGGTCTCACCGAAGAGGTCTGCAAACGCATCGGCGTGCGCCTCTTCAAGGTGGGCATGGTGTGGCCGCTGGAAGCGACCGGCATGCAGAAATTCGCCGAGGGCCTGGACGAGATCCTGGTGGTCGAAGAAAAGCGACAGATGCTTGAATACCAGCTCAAGGAAGAGCTCTTCGGCTGGATCGGCTCGGACCGCAAGATCCCGAACGTGGTCGGCAAGTTCGACGACAAGAGCGGCGGCGAATGGGGCATACCGCAAGGCAACTGGCTGCTTCCCGCGCACTATGAATTTTCGCCGGCCATCGTGGCCCGCGCCATCGGTTCGCGCCTGCTGAAGTTCGAGCTGCCCGAGGACGTGCGCGCCGGCATCCAGGCGCGCCTGGAATTTCTCGATGCGCGCGACAAGACGCTGTCGCGTCCGCGCGTGACGACCGAACGCAAGCCCTGGTTCTGCTCGGGCTGCCCGCACAACACCTCGACCCGCGTGCCCGAGGGCTCGCGCGGCATGGCGGGCATCGGCTGCCACTATATGGTCACCTGGATGGACCGCAATACCCAGGTCTTCACGCAAATGGGCGGCGAGGGCGTGCCCTGGATCGGCCAGGCGCCCTTCACCGAGGAGAAGCACGTCTTCGCCAACCTGGGCGACGGCACCTACTACCACTCGGGCCTGCTGGCCATCCGGGCGGCGGTGGCGGCCAAGGCCTCCATCACCTACAAGATCCTCTTCAACGACGCAGTGGCCATGACGGGCGGACAGCCCGTGGACGGGCCCATCACCGTGCCCATGATCACGCGCCAGATGGCGGCCGAGGGCATCCAGAAAATCGTCGTCGTCACCGACGAGCCCGAAAAGTACAAGAACGTGACGGATCTGGCGCCGAACGTGCCGGTCAAGCACCGCGACGAGCTCGACGCCGTGATGCGCGAGCTGCGCGACTACGGCAATGTGTCCGTGCTCATCTACGACCAGACCTGCGCCACCGAGAAGCGCCGCCGCCGCAAGCGCAATGCCTATCCCGATCCGGCGCGGCGCGTGGTCATCAACGACCGCGTCTGCGAAGGCTGCGGCGATTGCTCCGACAAGTCGCACTGCCTGTCGGTCGAGCCGCTGGAAACCGAACTGGGCCGCAAGCGCAAGATCAACCAGTCCAGCTGCAACAAAGACTTCTCCTGCCTGAAGGGCTTTTGCCCCAGCCTGGTGACGGTCGAAGGCGGCAAGCTGCGCAAGCCCAAGGCGCTGACGCAAGAGGGCGACATCGCCGCCGGCCTGCCGGATCCCGTGCTGCCCGATCTGGCCGCGCGTCGCGGCCTGTACGGCGTGTTCCTGGCCGGCGTGGGCGGCACCGGCATCGTCACCATCGGCCAGCTCATCGGCATGGCCGCGCACATCGAGGGCAAGGGTTGTTCGGTGCTCGACATGGCCGGTCTTGCACAGAAGGGCGGTGCGGTGCTTTCGCACGTGGTTCTGGCCGCTTCGTCGGCCGACCTGCTCAACACGCGCGTGGCCATGGGTGAGGCCGACGTGGCCCTGCTGGGCGATCTGGTGGTGGGCACCAGCCAGGAAGCCATCGGCCGCATGCTGCCGGGCCGCACTCACGTGCTGCTCAACAGCGACGTGGCGCCCACGGCCAGCTTCGTGCACAACCCCGACTGGATGCTGCCCGGCTCCGATCTGACCGCCGAACTGGCCGCGGCATGCGGGCCGGGCAACCTGGCCGCCTTCGATGCGTCCGAGCTGGCGGTGGGCCTGCTGGGCGATGCCATCTACTCCAACCCGATGATGATGGGCTATGCCTACCAAAAGGGCTGGCTGCCGGTGGGCGAGGCCGCGCTCAAGCGCGCCATCGAGCTCAACGGCCAGCAGGTGCCCAACAACCTGGCCGCCTTCGACTGGGGGCGCCGCGCCGCGCATGACCTGGCCCAGGTGCAAAGCCTGGTAGGCAAGGGCGAGCAGGCCGCGCAGCAAATCCAGGAGCAGGTCCAGGAGGCAGGCATCATCGAGCTCAGGCGCGGCCAGAAGGCCGAGCAGACCGTGGTCGACTTCAAGCGGCCGCAGGGCGAGCTGGCCGACATGGTCGAACATCGCTCGGCCTTTCTCACGCAATACCAGAACGCGGCTTACGCGCAGCGCTATCGCAATCTGGTGGACAAGGTGGCGCAGGCCGAGCAGGCCGCCACCGGCACCGATAGGCTGGCGCTGGCGGTGGCACGCTATTACTTCAAACTCATGGCCTACAAAGACGAGTACGAAGTCGCGCGCCTGTATAGCGACGGCGAGTTCATCAAGCAGGTCCAGGCGCAGTTCGAAGGCGATTGGAAGCTCAATCTGCACCTGGCGCCGCCGCTGTTCGCCAAGCGCGATGCCGAGGGCCATCTGATCAAGCGCAGCTACGGACCCTGGGTGTTGAAGGCTTTCCGCGTGCTGGCAGCCATGCGCGGTTTGCGCGGCACGGCGCTGGATGTGTTCGGCCGCACCGAAGAGCGCCGCGCCGAGCGCGCGCTGATCCGCCAGTATGCCGAGGACATGATGTCCGTCGCGGCCAAGCTCGAGCGCGGAAATCTGGACAAGGCGGTGGCCCTGGCCAGCCTGCCCGAGCAGATTCGCGGGTACGGGCACGTGAAGGAGGCCGCCATGATCAAGGCGGCCGCGCGGCGCGAGGCGCTGCTCAAGGAGTTGAGCGCTCAGGTCGTGCCGCTGGGCGGGTCGCGGGCGGCTTGATGCTCGCTTGAGCTTTTGCGGCTATCGAGCCTGTCGTTGATGGTTCTTTGGCCGCATCGACGCCGCTGGCGTAAAGCGCTCCGGCTTCGATGAGTTGGGTTCGGCCGCCGCCTTAGGC
>NZ_JBQCER010000099.1:0-67327 GCF_051960075.1 Bordetella sp. | reverse complement strand
CCTATCTAGGTCATCTGGCGCGCTGGGTCGAAACGCTCAAGCGCCCGAAGCGGGCTCTTATCGTCGATGTGCCCATCGAGATGGATGACGGTCGCATCGCCCACTTCGAAGGCTACCGCGTGCAGCACAACGTCTCGCGCGGGCCGGGCAAGGGCGGAGTGCGCTTTCACCAGGACGTCACGCTCTCCGAAGTCATGGCCCTGTCGGCCTGGATGTCCATCAAGAATGCGGCGGTGAATCTGCCCTACGGCGGCGCCAAGGGTGGCATCCGCGTCGATCCGCGCACCTTGTCCAGATCCGAGCTCGAGCGCATGACCCGCCGCTATACCTCGGAAATCGGCGTCATCATCGGACCGTCCAAAGACATCCCCGCGCCCGACGTCAACACCAATTCCCAGGTCATGGCCTGGATGATGGATACCTATTCCATGAACAGCGGCGCCACCGCCACGGGCGTGGTCACCGGCAAGCCGATTTCTCTGGGCGGCAGCCTGGGCCGCGTCGACGCCACCGGCCGCGGCGTGTTCGTCGTCGGCTGCGAAGCCGCGCGCGACCAGAACGTGCCCGTCGCCGGCGCCCGGGTCATCGTGCAGGGCTTCGGCAACGTGGGCGGCACCGCGGCGCGCCTGTTCAGCGAAGCTGGCGCCAAGATCATCGCCGTGCAGGATCACACCGGCGCCATCCACAATGCCGCCGGCCTGGACGTTCCCGCGCTGCTCAAGCACGTCGCTGCCCATGGCGGCGTAGGCGGTTTCGCCGGTGCGCAGCCGATCGCTCCGGCCGATTTCTGGTCGGTGGAAACCGAATTCCTCATCCCCGCAGCGCTGGAAAACCAGATCAACGAAAGCAATGCCGCGAAGATCCGCGCCAAGATCGTCGTAGAAGGCGCCAACGGCCCCACCACGCCGGCTGCCGACGATATCCTGCACGACAACGGCGTGTACCTGGTACCCGACGTATTGGCCAATGCCGGCGGCGTCACGGTGAGCTACTTCGAATGGGTGCAGGATTTCTCCAGCTTTTTCTGGAGCGAGGACGAAATCAACCAGCGTCTGGAACGCCTGATGCGCGAAGCCTACGCGGCAATCGCCCTTACGGCCCGCGAGCACAAGGTAAGCTTGCGCACCGCGGCCTTCATTGTGGCGTGTTCTCGCATCTTGCAGGCGCGTGAAGAACGCGGCCTGTATCCGTAAATCAGTCCGGCAGAAACTCGGGCCGCACGAAAGTGCGGGCCGTGGCCCAGGGCAGCACGATCTCGGGCTGCCCATACGAGTACGGCGCAATGGTGTAAGCGTCGTACTTCACCACCAGCCCTTGCGCGGTCAACGCCATATTGTCGCTCTCCGCGAAAGGCCATAGCCTGGCGTATCCCGTCGGATCCCTCTCATATCCCGGATTCGTCTTGAGCCACAGGCCATAGGCCTCGCGCAAGGCTGCCAGATACTGCGCATGCCCGCCGTCGGTCAGCACGTCGTCCAGATGGATCTGCCTGTCGGCTCTGCGGCTCCACAGCAGGAAGTGAGTCGCCGGAATAGGATGGGCCGCGCCCGCAATCTGCTGCGTGGAGTCCAGTTCGACGCTGATCGCGTTGCCCACCACGCCGCGCAGCCGCGCGCGCAGCCAGGTATGGTCGCCGTCTTGCGCGGTGCGCCAGAAATAGGCGGCATAGCCGGGCACATTGCCATAGACGCCGCTCAAGTTTTTATCCACGCCCGTCATGCTCGAGAGCATCTGGTCGATCGCGACCGTCAGCTTGGGCAAACCGGGAAAAGCCAGGCTGTCCAGCGTGATTGCGGGGCATTGCCGGCCCTGGCATCCCGGCTTGGTCTGCTCCCAGCGCACCGGGTCGGTGCGCACTTCGCGCAACTGGCCGGGCGCTGCGGCGGCTGCGGCGCCTGGCGTCGAGGCGACAAAAGAGGAGGGCGGGACCGTCGATGAAGCCGGTCCGCCGGCCTGCAGGCTGATGTTGTCAGGCGGCGAACTGCCGCAGCCGGCCAAAAGTCCCGCGGTCAGCATGGTCAGGGCAGCCCAGCGCGCAGCGCTCGCCGCGCGGCTCGAGCATGTATTTTCGCGGTAGGTTCCGCACCCTCCGACGCGCGCCGTATGCAACATGGTGACGACCCTCACCACTTGGCGGACTGGGCCGTCTGGCCGAACAGGATGCGGCGCGAGGTCTCATCGCTCACCGACGGCGCGGTGTTGACTTCCTTGGCCTTCTGGTAGGCGCGCACGGTTGCCGGCCGCGCCGCGACCGCTTCGAACCAGCGCCGCAGATTGGGAAAGTCTTCGAGCTTCTGGCCCTGCCGCTCGTGCGGCACGATCCAGGGGTAACAGGCCATGTCGGCGATCGAGTACTCGCTGCCCGCCACGAAGGGCCTGTCAGCCAAGCGGCGATCGAGCACGCCGTAAAGGCGGTTGGTCTCTTTCACATAGCGCTCGATGGCATAGGGAATAGGCTCGGGCGCATAGCCAGAAAAGTGATGGTTCTGCCCGGCCATGGGGCCCAGGCCGCCCATCTGCCAGAAGAGCCACTCCATGACCTGGACGCGGCCCCGCAGGTCGGAAGGAATGAAACGACCGGTCTTCTCCGCCAAGTACATCAGAATCGCACCCGATTCGAACACCGAAATCGGTGCGCCGCCGTCGGTCGGCGCCTGGTCGACGATGGCGGGAATGCGATTGTTGGGAGAGATCTTGAGGAACTCGGGCTGAAACTGATCGCCCTTGCCGATATTGATCGGATGGATGGCATAGGGCAGACCGGTTTCCTCGAGAAAGAGGGTGATCTTGTGCCCGTTGGGCGTGGTCCAGTAGTAGAGGTCGATCATTGCTGCGATCCTGCTGCGTGTTGAAGGGCGAGGGGATGGCAAGGCCGTCGATGCCGGCCCGGGATGCTCTCAGACAGAGCCGTGCATCATACCGGCTTGCCCCGTGTCAGCGCCGATTCGATGTCCGGGCGTAAAGATTGCGGCGTATCGGCGGGCGCATAGCGGGCGATAACCTGGCCGTCGCGGCCTGTCAGAAATTTGGTGAAATTCCATTTGATCGCCTGGGTGCCCAGCACACCGCGCTTGCGCGACTTGAGCCAGCGATAGACCGGATGCACCTTGTCGCCGTTGACTTCGACCTTGGCAAACATGGGAAAGCTCACGCCATATCGTAGCTCGCAAAAGCCGAGTATTTCGGCCTCGCTGCCCGGCTCCTGGCGGCCGAATTGATTGCAGGGAAAGCCTAGCACCGAGAAGCCGCGGTCGGCATAGGTGCGCTGCAGCGCTTCCAGTCCCTCGTATTGCGACGTGAAACCGCAGTGCGACGCCACGTTGACGATCAGCAGCACCTGTCCGGCGTAGTCCGCCAGACGGCGCGCGTGACCGTCGATGCCGATGGCAGAAAAGTCGTAGATGGAATTCAAGCATGGGCTCCTGGCGGGCCTGCGGCCCACGGTCTGCATATGCCTTTATACCGCGCCTTCACTAGGCCCTCATGCTGCGCCCTTCGGTCTTGCCGTCGCCGGGCATCGATCCCGCACCGCGGCCTGAGCGTGCAAACCAAAGCAAACGGGCCGTCGCGCCCGGCGTGACGGCCCGTCCGATAAGACGTCGGGCGTCAGTTCAGCCGGGAGCCGCCGATCACGAAGCGGCCCATGCCCGATGCCAGCAGCGACAGGGCGCCGAACAGATACATGAAATCGAGTTCTAGCGCATAGCCGCCGGTCTTGGGATTGGCGGTGAAGAGCTGGCCGGTGTGCACCAGCGCCACAGCCACAACCATGTTGATGACGATGATCAGGGCGCCGAAGCGGCCCAGAATGCCCAGAACGATCATCAAGGGCGCGACGACCTCGCCGATGTAAACCAGATAGCCCAGGGCACCGGGCAGGCCGTGCTTGACCAGCATATCGCCGATAAAGCCGACGCCATGCTGCAGTTTCCAGACGCCGTGGAACAGGATGAGCAGGCCCAGGACCAGTCGCAGAATCAGCTTGCCGCCGTCTTCGCATTTGGGAAACATGATGGATTGCCTCTTGAGAAATAGGAAAAGCGCGAATTATGGGCAAACTGTACCGCCGCATATAGCCTCGTGGGCGGAACGATCCGTCCCAATCGACGCAGTACGAATCACTGCGCGGATTTGGCGGCAGCGGCGTCAACGGCTGGCGCGGGGTCGGACGTGGTCGACGAGGTGGGCGCAGGCACGGCGGGAGCAGGTACGGGGGTCGCGGCGGGAGCCGGCGTCGGCGAGGCGGGCACAGGCTCAGTCTTGGGCGCCGGCGTCTCGGTCTTGGTTTCGGGCGCAGGCTTAGGTATGCCCGTGTTTTCCGGCGTCAGCGGCACCGTGGGGGTGACGATCGGGGTAGGGGCTGGGGCGGGGGCCGGTGCAGCGGGTTTTTTCTGGGCAGCCACAGGCTGCTCCAGCTGGGCGACGGAAAGGTACTGATGCAGCAGATCGAAGAAGCCGCTGTAGAACTGGGGGCGCGTTACCGTCATTGAACTGGTTTTGACCAGCGCGTCGTCCGACGACATGAAAGGCAGCGACACGCTGCCCAGTACGCTCACGCCCACGCTGGCAGCGGTCGAGGTCTTCTTGAGCGAGAAGCTGTCCTGGATGGCGTTGGCGAACACTTGTGAATGGTTCGGGCCGGTGCTGTCAGGCGCGCAATTGACGTTGAAGGTGATCTGCGTGTTGCGGCCTTCCTGGTCGACGAAGTTCTTGTGGCCCGAAACCAGGTCTCCAGTCGACCTGTCGATGCTGTATCCCTGGCTGAGCAAGGCCCGGCGCCCGGCGTCGCAGGCGACCTTGTAGCCAGTATCGAAAGAGCGCGAATAAGTCTGGTTCTGGACAAAATTTTCCTCTTCGTAGACCGATTTTTGCGGGTTGGATCCGCAAGCGGTAAGCAGGAAAGCCAGAGTGGCAAGCGAGAGGGAAACTCGGAGCATGTCGATGGGATGGAAGGCGCCGGTGCGCTGCGAAGAGTTGATTAATTTACCAAGTTTCCAGGGCTTATTGGCCAGGGGTCGATACGCTATGTATCATGTTTCACATGAACGCCAACGGCACGGTCTCCGAGCGCCACGAACCGACGTCTTTGTATGGTCCGGCTAGCGCGGCATTGCTGGCGCCTTTACATCAGTCGATGCAGGCGCGTGCGTCCGATATTGCGGCGTTTTTCCAGCAGCACGTGGGGCAGGAGGCGATGTTGAGCGACATCCTGCGCAAGATGCTGTCCGAACCGGAACTGGAGCGCTTCAAAGCCTGGCAGACCGGCAATCTGCTCGACCTGGCCTCGCCCGAGCTCACGCCCGAGCGGCACCGCAGCGAGGCCTTGCGCCTGGGGCATCTGTATACGCAGCTCGGTCTGCCGCAGATCGGCCTGATGCGCGAGCAGGAAATCCTGCATCGGGCCGTCGAACACAATATCGACGCGCGCGAACATGCCCAGGCAATGGCGATCTTGAGCCAGCGCCTGATGTGCAGCCTGGCGTGGCAGGCCGAAGCCTACCAGAAGGTCCACACCCAAAGGCAGAGCCTGCTGCAGGAGATCATCCGGCTGGTATGGGAAACCGACAACTATGCCGACCTGATCGCCCAGGCGGCGGCCATCCTGGTGCGCCACGACGGTCTGACCGGCTGCTCATTCGCCAAACCCGATGCGCAGGGCATTTTTCATTACGAGTACATCGCCGGCACCCCGCAGACCAAGCAATGCCTGATGGAAATCGACGCACAAAGCGACATGCCCGACGCCTACTGCGAAGGCGAACATGGACACGGCATGATGGGCCGCGCCTGGTTCAGCACACGCACCGAGTGCAGCCTGAACGTCGACCTCGATCCGCTCATGCGGCGCTGGCAGCCCTTCTTTACCCGGCACGCCGATTTTCGCTCGATCGTTGCGATTCCGTTGTGCCGCGCCGACGACACGCCCATCTCCGTGCTGTGCCTGTACGGCAAATACCCGGGCGGCCTGGTATCGGCGGACCAGAAGGCTTTTATCGAACAGTTGCGCACTCTGCTGCTGTTTGCCTGCACGCAACTGCACAAGCTCTCCGGCCCCATTCCGGGCATGTCTTACAACGCGCGCCAGCGCTGGGCCATGCTCATCCACCAAGGTCAGGGGCTGCGCATGCGCTATCAGCCCGTGATCTCGTTGCCCTCGGGCGTGGCGGTGGGCATCTATGCCCTGGCTCATCTGCAGGACGGCGACCAGGATCTGCCTCCGTCCACGGTCCAGCCGCTGCTGTCGTCCGACGAATTCTTCACGTTTTATTCGCTCGGCATTCACCAGGCCATGGCTGACCGCGAATCCTGGCGCCGTGCCGGCCTGGGGGACAGACGCCTGGGCATCAACCTGCGCTACCGCGCGCTAGGCGACCCGCGCTACCTGCGCGAAATACAGGCTGCCATGGCGCGGCACGACTGCCCCGCGCAGCTGCTGACGCTGCACATTCTCGACCTGCCCGAGCCTTCGGAAGAGCTCGATGCGGCCGCCGCGCAGACCCTGGCGCAAATCAAGAACATGGGCATCAACATCACGGCGGACGATCTGGGCGCAGGGCACAGCAGCCTGGATCGCCTGCGCCAGTTGCCGTTCAACACCATCAAGATCGACCGCAGCATCGTCTCGCAGGTCGATAAAGATCCGACCAATGTGCTGTTCTTCATTCATCGGCTCACGCGGCTGGGCCACACGCTGGGCAAGTTGGTCCTGGTCGAAGGCGTGGACAGCGCGGACATGCTCGAGGCCGCAGCCATACTAGAGGCCGATGCCGTGCAGGGCCGGGCGGTGTGCCCGCCGCTGTCTGCCGAGCAGATGACGCAGTGGCTCAAAGAGGCGCCTGCGCTGGCCTTGGCTGCGCATCATCATCCGCGCAGCAAGCTGGCCAAGCTCGCCAGCCTGCTGCTCTGGGAAGAGCGGCTGCATCTCACGCTGGAAAAAGCGGCCGGCACGCCCGCCGACGCCGCATCAACCCAGACGCTGGGGCCGGCGCTGCCTTTTCTGGCGGCGCGATCGCATCAGCGCCAGCTCTTCATGGCGGCGCGCGATCATGGCTTGCACAGCGACGCCTACCGCGCCGCGCGGCGGCATTTCATCGCACAGCTCTTTCGCGAAGAAGCACTTATTTCTTGATCCGACTGCCCCGGCGCCATTCGTCGCGCCAGAGCAGGAACGCGCCGACCAGCGTCATCGCCGCCATCGCGAACCAGGTGATCAGATAACTCAGGTGGTTGTTGGGAAACCGCACCCGTGTCAGCCCCGGCACCGGCCCGGCCTTGGGGTCGGACTGCGCGCCCGGGCCGGTCTGCATGTCGATGAAATAAGGTGCCACCGGCCCCAGGCCCCGCTTGGCGGCGATGCCTTGCAGGTCGCGCGTGTACCAGAAGTCGATGGCGGGCTCGTTATGGCGCAGGAAGGCGCCTTTGGGCTCGTCCATGCGCATCAGCCCGACCACATCGGCCGGACCCGACGACGGCTCGGTATTCGTCTGCTTGCGCCATTCGGGCAGCACGAACCCCCGGTTCACCATCACCAGTTCGCCGTCGCCGCGCTGCAGCGGCGTCAGCACCCAATAACCGCTGCCATAGTCGGTAACCGCCTGCACCAGGGTTTGCTTGTCGTACAGGAACGTGCCGCTGGCGCGCACCGGAAGATACTCGTCGGCCGCCGCCTTCACAGTCGGCCACTGCGGCCTGAGCGGCGCCTGCACGGGGCGCTGGTGCACCCGGCTGTCCACTCTGGCGATCAAGTCCAGCTTCCAGGCGCGACGATGGATCTGCCATACGCCCAAGGCACAGAACAACGAGAAGAGTAGCAGCGAAATCAGTGCGATGACGGCCAGGCGCAACGGCCGCGGCCTGTGCGAAAAATCGGAAGGTGCGTTCAAGGTTGAATCCAGGGGATAGCGCGATGCGGTTGCGCAGTGATCAGCGTTCCAGGCAGCAGGTGGTCGTTCCGTCGTGATCCGGCGCATCGAGGCAGACGTCTTCCTCGACCTGCACCGTGGCATGTGCGATGCTGAAGCGCACGGCCAGGCGGCGCTGCACGGCGCCCACGACCTCGCGCGCAGCGATGCCGCCTGCGGGCAGCACGTGCAAAGTGACCATATGCTGCTCGCCTGTGATGGACCAGGCATGGATATGGTGGGCGTCGCGGATCTCGGGCACGTGGGTTTCGAGATCTGCCTTGATGTCGGCCAGGGTGACGCCCACCGGCGTGCCTTCGAGCAGGATGTGAGCCGATGATTTGACGACGCCCCAGGCGCTCTTGAGGATGATGACCGCGACCACGACGGACAGGATGGGGTCGATGGGCATCCAGCCGGTGGCAAGAATGACGACCGCGGCTACGATGGCGGCGACCGAGCCCAGCATGTCGCCCATCACGTGCAGCCAGGCGCCGCGCATATTGAGGTTTTCGCGGTTGCCGCCGTGCAGCACCAAGAAGGCCACGATATTGGCAGCCAGGCCGGCAAAAGCAACCGCCAGCATGGTCTTGCCGACCACCGGCACCGGCGCGGCGAAACGGGCGATCGCTTCGATCACGATCCAGGCCGCGATGACGAAGAGGGCACAGCCGTTGACGAAGGCCGCGAGCACTTCGAGTCGCTTGTAGCCATAGGTGAGCCGCGAGGTGGCAGGGCGCTTGCCGTAGTGGATCGCCGCCCAACTGAATCCCAGCGCCACGGTATCGCTCAACATGTGGCCGGCATCGGCCAGCAGCGCCAGCGAACCGGAGATCATGCCGCCGACGATCTCCACCACCATGAACAACGCGATGACGACGAAGGCCCAGCCTATGCGGCGCTGATCCGTGATGCCGTGCAGATGATCGTGGCCGGCGTGGCCGTGGCCATGGTGCTCATGTCCATGGTCATGATCGTCGTGCTTGGAGTGGTCGTGGCCGGCCATGGGGCATCCGTTTTAAATCTATTCTCAGGACGAATTTTACAAAACACCGGCGACGAAATCATGAACAGGCCTGCCTGCGCCGCAGTCGCCCCGCGCCGCACGGGCGCCAGACAGCAAAACCGGGCCGTTCTATTTCGCCGCCATCGGATTGGGCGTGGGTTCGCCGATCTTGCTGAGCGTATTGCGGTCGGTGTGGTGAAAGGGTTCCTCCTGGCCGCGAATCATCATCACGGTGTCCTGCTCGTAGGACCAGGTTCCATCGGGATTGATCTTTACCTGGATGCGGAATTCGACGGTCTTGAAGGCATATTCAAGGAAAGGGTTCGAACAGATGCCGTAGGTTTCGATGCCACGCGTGGCCACCAGCTCGAATTCTTTGGAATCCGCTGCGGCCGTGCCGCCTGCCATCGCGGTCTGGCCACGAGGTATGGTCAGCGTGTGGATGATTGCACCGGTCGCCGGCTCCCAGAGCCAGTAGCCGACCTGGTCGTGATACGTCTTGACCTGATCGGGCTTGACAATGTGGGTGTGATAACGCAAACCGTAGAACAACTGCGGCCCGTTGGTCTGGGGGTCGATGGGCTGCAGCTCGATGCGCTCGACGAAAGCCTGCTTCTTCGGCCCTTCGGCCTTGGGTTTGACGTCCAGCCCGCGCGTGCCTTGCCATATGCCGGCCATGCCCGACAGCGGGCCGAGATTTTTCAGCGTGTCGAAATCGAGATCGGAGGGTTCGGTGTAGATATCGGCGGAAAATTCGCTCATGGGTGGTCTCGTGTAAAAGTTGGAGCGCGAGTTGCGTCACAGGCCGCGCAAAAGCGTGGGCAGTTCAGAATACATGGCATCGCGCGTGCGATTGCCGGCAGTATCGGGGATTTTCTTTTCGTCTTGAACCAGCCGGGCAAAGACCACAGTGCGGCCGTTTTTTTCGGCCCAGCCGACGAACCAGCCCCAGGGGTGGTCCTCGTCGAAGGTGTAATCGGGCTTGCGCGGATAGGCCATACCGGTCTTGCCGTGCACGATCCAGCCGTCCGCTACCGGATGTTTTTCCACGATGTTCAGCGTCATGTCGATGGCATGCGCGCTAACCGGCAGCTGCCGGTTCACCAGCTTGGACAGGAAAGCGACCTGCTCTTGCGGCGAGATCTTCAGCGACGAGGCGATCCACGCCCGCTCCAGGCCGTTATGCCTGCCTGGGTCGCCGGAAAAATCGGCGTTGCCGTAGCCTAACTTCAGCGCATAACGATGCAGCGTCTTTTCGCCCAGCGCATGCGTGATTTGCTGGGAGAACCAGACGACCGAATATTTGAGCCAGCGCACCGGGTCGGTCGGCTGTCGCCAGGCCTGGCCGCCCCAATCTACATAGCCTTGCTTGTAGGGCAGGATCGGATCGTGCTCGTTCTTGAGAAAGCCCGCGTCGTAGCCCATCACGGCGAACGCGATCTTGGCAGTCGAGGCAGGCGTCACGCGCGTCGCGCAGTCGCCTTGTTCGAAGCGCGTCTTGCCTGTCCCGGCATCGACTACGAGGGTGCAGATCGTCCGGGCCTGGGCCACCTGCTGCAGGCCTATCAGGCCTGCAGCAAATACCAGAATAAGCCTGCGTGCAACCATGCCGTCAGGCCCTCATGCCGAGGGTGATCGCGCCCGCGCCGAGCAGCACCGCGCCGCCGACATAACCGAAGCGCCGCTGTGCGGCCGCGCTGGTCAGGTGGATCGAAAGCCGCCTGGCCGCCAGGGCATACATGGACGCGCTGGCGGACGCGAACAGTACGAAAGTCGGCAGCAGGACGGCGCACTGCGCGATGAAGCTGTGATCGGCCGAAATGAACTGCGGCACGAATGCCACGAAAAAGACAATGCTCTTGGGATTGAGCGCGGTCACGGTCCATGCCGTGACGAAGCGCTGGCGTGCGGACTTATGCAGTATCGGCAAAGCGGCCTGCACCGCGTCGTCGCGCAGGCGCCGCGCACTCAAAATGGACTTCGCGCCCAGATAGAGCAGATACGTGCCGCCCATGACCTTGAGCACGATGAAGGCCGTGGCGGAAGCCGCGAGGAGGGCGCCTGCACCTGCGAGCGAAATCGACATCGACGTGATATCGCCGGCAGCGACGCCCGAGATCGTGCTCCAGGCCGATCGGCCGCGATTGGCCAGCGTGTCGCCGATGACGAGCAGGATGGTCGGACCGGGGATCAGCAGAAGAATAAGGCTCGCGCCAACGAAGGCGAGCCAAGCATGCAGAGACATGTTGGATTCCTGAAAGAGTGCATACCTGGCAAGTTATCCATGAAATTCACGGGAGGTCAAACCAGCATGCCGAGCATGGCCGCCACAAATGGGGCCCGGCCAACTCTCTTTTCGAATTCGGTGCGCACGGACCTGCCGGCGTTGATCTGCATCAAGTCGCGCTCGAACGATCTCACCTAACTTTCTGTTTGGGCCATCCTCTTCGCCCTGTGCGAAGCAGATGGTCGAGAGACATTCCCCGAAATCAATCGATCGACGCAGCGACGGCCAAACGCCGCACGCAGAACCGGGATCGCTCATCTGAAAAAAGCGGAAAGCACTTGACCAGACACAGCATTCCATTATGCAGAATCATGGGGATTTCCATAGATTTGGATTATTCCTGGTTTGTCGTTTTCGCTCTGCTGACCTGGGCCCTGGCGACCGGTTACTTTCCGGCCGGATACGGGCAATCGTCGCAACTTCTTTATTGGGCGGCCGGAGCGGCAACTGCTGTCATGATGTTTGTGTGCGTGCTGCTGCATGAGCTGGGACATGCGGCCGTCGCCTTGCGCTACAAGATCCCGGTGCGCGGTATCACGCTTTTCATTTTTGGCGGCGTCGCGCAAATCGGCGCTGAACCGCCCGGCGCCCTGGCCGAATTTTTCATCGCGATCGCCGGCCCCCTGGTAAGCCTGGTTCTTGCGATCCTGTTCTATGTGGCGCAGCCCTTGTTTGCGGGCATGGAACCGCTGCTCGGCATAGTCGGTTATCTAGCCTACGTCAACGTTGCCCTGGTCCTGTTCAACCTGATCCCCGGCTACCCGCTCGACGGCGGACGCGTGCTGCGCGCTATTGTCTGGAAACTCACCGGCAGTTTGCAGCGCGCAACGCTTATCGCTGCAAACGCAGGTCGGATCTTCGGGCTATTGCTGATCTTTCTGGGCGTGATGCAGATATTGAGCGGCAATCCGGGCGGGATATGGATTGCGTTCGTCGGCTGGTTTCTGGACAGCACCGCGCACGCCCAGGTCACGCAGGTGCGAATGAAAGATCTGATGGCAGGGTATCGCGTCACGCAGGCCATGAATGCGCATTGCGCCGCCGTCTCTTCGGACATGACGCTGCAGGAGCTGGTGAACGGACTCGTGCTGGGCAAAGGCCAGCGCAGTTTTCTCGTCGAGCACGGCGGCCAGATGGTCGGATTGGCGACGTTGCACCAGATCAGGGCCATACCTAGACATCAATGGGCGCAGACTCGCGTCGATCAGGCCATGCTTGCCCTGGAGAAAGCAAAATGCATCGACGCCGATGCCGAGCTGTGGAGCGCGCTTGAAACCATGGATCGAAACGGCGTCAACCAGTTGCCGGTCACCCGCGAGCGCCGTGTCGTGGGGATGCTCAGCCGGGACGATATCATCACGTTCCTCCGCACGATCTTCGAGCTCAAGGCGTGACGACAGGCCCCGGCCTTCGCGCATAGGCAAGGGCGAGCAACCTACCTGCGGCAGGCTAGGCCGTCCTCGAATCGGCGCTGTCGACCTTGCCGATCAGATCTGCCGGCAGCTCCGCGACCGCGAGGGCGACGGTTTCCTGAATCAGATCCGAATCCAGCTCCGGCGTCAGATCCGCCGCACTGCCTGTGTTTCCCGTCGGCGTTGCCCGCAGGCCGTCCGCGCCCGCGGTCAGCTTGAATTCGGTGCTGCAATTGCGGCAATACAGCAGTTGGCCGCTGACGCTGCGGCGAGTCAGCACCAGCGTCGGCCCGCAGGCAGGGCACTGCTGCAGCGGAATGCCGTCGGCGCTATGGCCCATCACATGCTGCAGATCGCCTCGTTCTCCCAGCGCGATCAACGCTCGGACGCTTTGCGCGTCGAACTGGGTTCCGCTTTCGCTGCCCAGAATGCCCAGCGCTTTCTCCAGGGGCATGCCGCTGCGATAGGGCCGATGACTGGTCATTGCGTCGAAGGCATCGCAAACTCCGACGATTCGCGCCATTTGCGGAATGTCGCTCGCGGCAAGACCCAGCGGGTAGCCTTTTCCGTCGGGACGTTCATGATGCAGGCGCACGGCATCCATCACCAGTTCGGCCAGGGGGTGGCCCGCCAGCATGCGCGCGCCCATGGCCGGATGAGTCTTGATGACGGCATATTCCTCATCGGTCAACCGATCCGTTTTACGCAAGATCGCATCGGACACTCCGATCTTGCCCAGATCGTGCAGAAAACCGCCTAGGCCGATGCGGGCGACCTCTGCGGGCGCCAGACCCAGTGCCTTGGCCAGCAGCTGGGCATAACGCGAAACCCGCCAAAGATGCCCGCCGGTATAGGGATCGCGGGCCTCGACGAACCAGGCCATGGCCAGCAGGCTGGCAAGCAGTTGGGTCTGCCCGTCGGAATGCGGGGATAGCGCGTGCGAAGCGGCGGGGCGTCTGGCAAACCTGTCAAAGAATCGCATGTAGGGGCTCCTATCCCGTCGCCTGCTGAGATCCAACGCAGGCATGCTACCAAACTCGGTCGCCTTGCAGTCGATGAGAGTTTTCCGAAAACGCTACGTCGGCCCGGACTGAGGCTGCGGATCGGTCGTCGCAAGCCGCGCAACGACCAGCTCCACGAATCTGCTCAAGCGCGGTTGCCGGCGCATGTCGCGGTGATAGCCCAGCCAGGTGTCCCGCGTCGGAGGAGATTCGCCCAGGTCGATCGGCTCGATGCCCGGCGTTGCATCGCCGACGGGGCAGGGAAGAACCGCCAATCCGACGCCGAGCGCGCAAAGCCGCGCCTGGGCCTCGCGGCTGTTGCTGCGCGCCGCAACGCGCGCATTCGGCAGCATGCGCGTCACCCATGCGACGTCGGGCATGTTGCCGAACGCGGTGTCCATCAGCACGAGCCGGCACCCCGAGCCCTCTCCGGGTTTCGTACGCCATGATCCCGGGCGGCCATAGACCGCGTAGCGGGTTCGCAGCAGCCGCCTGCTGACCACGTCCTGGTCTTCGAACGGCAGCATGCGCATGACGCAATCCGCCTCGCGATGGGGGAGGCTGTAGAGCCTCGGATCCGTGAGCAGTTCGATTGTCACGCCGGGATGGCTGGCAGTGAATTCCGCGATGACAGGGGCGAGCAACAGCGACCCGAACCAGTCTGAACAAGAGACCCTGAGAAGGCCCGACAGTTGCGTTTCCGCGCCCGACAGCTCTCTGATGGCGGCGAGCGCTTCGACCTCCATACGTTCGGCATGCAGGAACAAGGTCTGGCCTTCATCCGTCGGAACGAAGCCGTGCTGGGTTCGCTGGAACAACACGTGGCCGATCTGCCGCTCCAGCGCCTTGAGACGCCGGCCCATGGTCGGCTGCGTTTGCCCCAGCGCCCGCGCCGCGGCGCCCAGACTGCCTTCCCGGGCGATGGCGAGAAAGATTCGAATATCGCTCCAATCCATAGTCTCATTCATTTTTGCATGGATAAAATTCATTTATATTTATTTTCATTCAGATATTTTCCTCCTAAAGTGTCGTCATTGTCTATTTTTTGGAGAGTAAAAATGAAATTCGAGACGATGCGTGCCCTGGTGGTGGATGCGCCCGACGCGCCTTTTCGCTGGATCGACCTGCCCATGCCGCAGATTGGAGCCGGAGACGTTCTCGTGCGGATACGTGCCAGCGGAGTCAATCCGCTCGATACCAAGATCCGAGCCGGCGCCGCCGATCACGCACGTCATCCCTTGCCCGCGGTGCTGGGCATGGATCTGGCCGGAATCGTCGAACACGTCGGTCCCGGCGTAACGGATTTCGCGCCCGGGGACGAAGTTTGGGCCATGGCCGGCGGCGTGGCGGGCGTGCAAGGCTCGATGGCCGAATTCGCGGCCGTCGATGCGCGCTTGTTGGCGAAAAAACCGGCCAATTTCACCATGCGGCAAGCGGCCGCGCTGCCGCTGGCCATCATTACCGCCTGGGAAGGCATGGTGGATATTGCAGATGTCCAACCCGCCGACAAGGTCCTGGTGATAGGCGGCGCCGGAGGCGTGGGCCACGTTGCGCTGCAGCTTGCGCATGCCCGCGGCGCATGCGTATTCGGCGTCGACAGCGCCGATGCGGCCGACTACCTGCGATCCCTGGGCGCTGTCGCGATCGATCGCAATACGCCGGTGGACGCCTACGTGAAAGAATTCACCGACGGCCTGGGCTTCGATGTCGTCTACGACTGCGTCGGCGCGCTCGACACCGCCTTCCAGGCCGTGCGCAAATTCGGCAGGGTAACAAGCTCGCTCGGCTGGGGCACGTACTCCCTGGGACCGCTGTCTTTCCGCTCTGCGAGCTATGCAGGCGTGTTTACGTTGCGTCCATTGTTGTCCGGCGAAGGGCGCGAAGCGCACGGGCGGATTCTGGCCGAAGCGACGAAGCTGGCGGAAGACGGCAAACTGCTGCCGCGGCTCGATAGCCGCCGGTTGACGCTCGACCAGGCGCAAGAGGCTCACGAGCTGGTTCGCACGGGCGGGGCCAGCGGCAAACTCGTGCTCGAGCTCTAGGCGCAGCCGGGTAATCGGGCGGGTATCTCGACATTCGGTCAGGCGCCCGCCATATCTCGTACTTTACATAATATACATTATGCGAATAAAAGCACGGTGGCGGATCGGCTGACCCGGCTATCCCCGGAATATGTCGAACGGCTCGATCTTAAGCACCCGACGGACTCCGATATAGCTCGAGACCCCGGCGATCAGCAAGACCATCGCAAACGAGAACGCGAGGTTCCAGGATGTCGTGATGGCCGCATAGTTCGGCAAGACGCTTTGGATCAGCGAAATCACCACCGTGACCAGCCCCACGCCGATCCCATACCCTGTCAGCGCGGTAAAGGCGGCCATGAACAGGATCATTTTCACCAGTTCGCTTCCCTTGGCCCCGATGGCCTTGAGCGCGCCGAAATTGTCGAGATTTTCGAGTACGAATGCATAAAACGTCTGGCCCGAAATCGAGGCGCCGACCAAAAAGCTGATGATCGTCATCAACAGAATATTGGTCCCGATGCCGGTCTGATAGGTGTAGAAATTGGCAATGCGCTGATTGAACTCGGCCTTGGTCAGGGCGAGGTAGCCAAGCTTGGCCACCTGCTGTTTGATCGATGCGACCGCCGCTGGCGTTTTAGGTTCCACAAGAATGTACGACGTGGAGAAACGGGTGCCCGGAATATAGGCGACGGCGCGGCTGTACAAGGTGTAAAGCGTCGGTACGCCGTTCAGGCCGTTCGCGGAAACCTTCGCCAGGCCGACGACGACACCGCGAAGGTCGTTGATCTCGAAGGTGGTCCCGATTTTCGGGTTGCCCAGCTTGGCGATTTCCGGATCGTCGATCACCAGGAAAGCGTTGTCTGCGTAAATATCGAGGAGGTTTCCCTCCTCCATGTGCGGCCGGCCGAAAAGACTGACATCGTCCAGGCCGACCACGCTCACCGATTGATATTTGCCGTTGGCAAGTCTGACCTGGGCGCCGCCGATGTATAGCGGCGCAGCGTATTTCACGCCGTCCATGCTCAGCACCGCGTCCAGAAGAAAACTCGGCAAGGGAAACGAGATGGTGGGCGTGTTGACAGCCGGATCGATCACCCACATGTCGGCCCCCACATTCGTAACCGTCGAATAGGCTCGATTCAAGATGCCGGCGAACATCGCCGTCATCTGCGTCATGAGAAACACCGCGAACACGATGCCGACCAGAAGCGCAGAGAATTTCGCCTTGTCATTGACAAGCAGCCGAAAGCCGATGCGCATGATGCCGAGCGATTTCATGCTCATTGCCTGCCCTGCTCCGCGTTCGCGGTTTCCCGCCACCCGCCGCCCAGTGCCGCAAAAAGCGCGACGGTGTCCTGCTGGCGCTGGGCAACCGATCCAAGATAAGCCATGGACGCCTGCTGAAACTGGACGTCGGCGGCCAGCACGTCGAGATATCCGGCCATTCCCGCACGAAAGTTGACCTGCACGAGGTCCAGCGCCGTCCGCGCATCGTTCAGCGCGCCCTCTTGCGCCTGCAATGCCTGCGCATCGTGCGCGAGGGCATCGAGCACGTCCGCAACCTGGGCAAACGCGGCGAGCACGGTCTGCCGGTAGGATGCCTGGGCCTGATCGAACGCATCGATGGCCGCTTTGCGTCCGTACCAAAGGCTCCAGCCTTCGAACACCGGTATCGAAATGGAAGGGCCGATGCTCCAGAACCTGAATCCGTCGCCAGATAGCCCGGCAAAGCGGGTGGCATCCTTGCCATAGGTCCCGCTCAGGCTGATGCTCGGGAACATGGCCGCCGTCGCCACGCCGATATTGGCGCTGGCGGCATGCAGTTGCGCTTGCGCCGCGAGAATGTCAGGGCGCTGCCTGACCAGATCCGACGGCAGGCTGACGGGCAGATCGTCGGGCAATGCCAGCGCAGCCAATGCGATCCGAGGCGCGTCGGCCTCGGCCGGGGAACGCCCTTGCAGCGTTGCCAATAGGTGCGCCGACTGGCTCATTTTCTGTTCCAGCTGCACCATGGCGGCCCGATTCCCGGCGATCAAGCCTTGAAGGCTCAATACGGTCGAATAGGACGACGTGCCCGCCCTCACCTGCGCCTCGATGGCCTGCAATTGCTGCGTCTGGAGCGCGATCATCCGGCCGATTGCGTTCGCCTCCGCAGCATAGGCCGCGTATGCAATGACGGTATTGACGACATTGGTGCTCAGCGTCAGATAGGTCGCCATGGCGAGATAGCGCCGGTAGTCCGACTGCGCGCGCAATGCCTCGACACTGCGGCGCTTTCCGCCGGAAAAGTCCAGCAGGTACGTCACGCTGCCGCTTGCCGTCACCAGGTTGAAGACGCTGCCTTCTTGCAGCCGGCCGGCAGCTGGCATTGGCGGCGTTTGCTCGCGTACGGCCTGCCCTTGCGCGCCGACTTGCGGAAAGAACACGCCGTACCCTGCCCTCAGATTGTCCTGGCTTTCGCGCAGGCTGGCCAGGGCCGCTGCGACCGTGGGGCTGTTCGATAGCGCCTGGCGCACCGTCCCGTCCAGTTCGGGCGAGCCGAACAGCCGCCACCATGCTTCGGGTACCGGGGCTCCGGACATGAAGCGTTGCGATTTGCCCTGGGCAACCACCGTCGATGGCGCCAGCGGTTCACGCGTGTAGCGATCGACGCCAGGAGGCGCCGGGCTCGTGAAATCCGGGCCGACGGTGCATCCGCATACCGTCGCGATCACGACCGCGCCCAGCAGCACCCGCGCCGCCGCTGACTTGGTCTCGTAGGCGAGCATCATTTCTGTCCAATGAAGACATCGACAAGCAGTCCCGGATAGATCATCGGCAGGTCCGACTTCTTGAACCGGAAAATGACCGGAAGCACACGCAGGTCCACTTTTTCCTGCCGCTGGTTGGACAGTTGGATCTTCGGCGACACATAGGGTTGCACCCGGACAAACTCCAACGGCACTTTGACTTCGGCGCCCCGCACGGAGAGCTGGGCGCGCATATGGTCGGGAGCAGGAAGGCGGGACACCAGAATTTCGTCGACATAGCAGCGCACCGCGAGGTAATCCTGCGGTGCGCCCATGACGATCACGGGATCGGATCCGTTGGTATAGCTGTCGTAAACGCCTTGCGGCGAAACGTAGCTGCCCACGGCCGCGTTCAAGGCGAGTATCACGCCGTCCGATTTCGCGGCGAGCGTGTATTTCTGCAAAAGCGCGGCAGCGGCGTTGTACGACTGGGACAGCGCGTCGTATTGCCGCGCCTGGCTTTCGATGTCGTAGCGCCACGCGCCGGCGCGTGTCAGCTCATATTGACGCCGTGCGACTTCCAGTGCTGTTTGCGCCTGCCCGAGCGCATCGCGGGCGGTATCGACGACGTCCTTGCTGATCGATCGTCTGTCCATTTCATAGGACATCCGGCGCTTGTCGTACTGATCCCGGGCCGCTTTCAGATTCGCCTGTGCCTGATCTACCTGCGCCTTGGCGACGGCCAGGGTTTCCTTCCTCGGCTCGGCCTTCAATTTATCGAGCACGACGCCGGCCGCGAGCATCTGGGCGTGCAGTTGCTCCGCCGTCGCGCGCTGCACGGTATCGTCGATCCGCAGCAGTGTTTCCCCAGCGCGCACCTTGTCGCCCTCATGAGCGAGCACCTGAGTAACCACGCCCGACACGTCGGGGTACATATTGATGTTGGCACCGCCGGCCTGCTCGCTTTCAACGATGCCGGTGGCGTAGATCGCGGTGGGATATGGGTTGCCGACCGGAACGAAGGCGGGCGGCTCCGGTTTTCGCACCAGGCTGAATAGGTAGGCGCCCAGCAAGGCGACCGCTATCCCGGCCGCGGCCACCCCAATGAGCCATTTGTTGCTCATGGCCGGTCTCCGCTGCCTTGGACGATGCGGCCGTCCTCCATATGAATGATCCTGTCCGCATATTCGCTTATTCGGGCATCGTGGGTCACGATCACGATGCACCGGTGTTGGTCCAGGATCTTCTGCTTGACGAAAGCGATGATCATGCGGCCCGTATCGCCGTCCAGCGATGCCGTCGGCTCGTCGAGCACCAGAATCTGCGGGGAACCGATGATGGCGCGGGCGATCGCAACGCGCTGCTGCTCGCCGCCGGAGAGCTTGACCGGAAGGATCTGCGCGCGCTCCTTCAGGCCGACGATGTCGAGGCACTGACGCGCCGCTGCAAGGGATTCCTGCCAATTCTGATGTTTCAGAATCAGCGGGATCGCGACGTTTTCCACGCTCGTGAGCCGCGGGAACAGGTGATAATCCTGAAACACGAAGCCGATCGTGTTCAAGCGGAAATCCGCCAGGTCGTCTTTCGACAGTGCCCAGATATCGCTGCCGTTGATGCGAACCGCACCGGCATCGGGCCGCAGAATTCCCGAAAGCAAGCTCAATAAAGTGGTTTTCCCGCTGCCTGACGGCCCGACGATGAACAACATTTCGCCGAAGTGCGCGACCAGATCGACCGCGTTGACGGCCGTCATGCGCGTGGCCCCTTCGCCGAAAAATTTGGTGAGGCCGGTCGCTACGATCGCTTCGGTGGCTGCGGAGCCTGACATGCGAATTAACCTTCGAGAGATCGCCGATCGCACGGCGTGACGGCAGCGCGCACTCGTATATCGATGGACGAAACGCGCCATCGAAGCGCCGCGATGATCACCATAGCGGCGTCCAGGCGTGCGCTATTTGCTCCAGGTCAAGATCGCGGCACATTCGCCGTCAGGACCCGTGAGGTGTGACGCGCACAAACCGCCAGGCGGCCTCGCATCGGGGCCGCGACCGGATGCGCCCCGGCGCACAGCGCGAGCCGCGCCGCGATTGGCGCGCGCGGCAGGCATTGAACTAGACTAGGAACGGCAGCATCGAGAGCGTCCGGCACAAGCGATACAGGAGGACCCATTGTGGACTTCAAGGACTACTACAAGATTCTCGGCGTGGAAAAGACCGCCACCGCGGACGAGATTCGCACCGCCTACCGGCGCCTTGCCCGCAAATACCATCCCGACTTGAGCAAAGAGCCCGATGCCCAGGCGCGCATGCAGGAGATCAACGAAGCACGCGATGTACTCAGCGATCCGGAAAAGCGCAGCGCCTACGATGAATTGAACAGCCGCCCGCACGCCGCCCGCGACTTCCGCCCTCCTCCCGACTGGAACACCGGCTACGAGTTTTCAGGCGACGGCGACGGGGAAGGCGACTACAGCGAGTTTTTCAGTACGCTATTCGGCCGCGCCGGACGCGGCCAGCCTCATGGCCGACACATGCCTGGCGAAGACCGCCATGCCCGCGTCCAGATCGACCTGGCCGACAGCTACCAGGGCGCCACGCGCACCATCACACTGCAGCAACCCGTCATCGACGAGCAAGGCCGAGTCACGCGCCAGGAGCGCACGCTCGACGTACGCATACCCAAGGGCATCCGCGAGGGGCAGCACATACGTCTACGCGGTCAGGGCGCGCCGGGGCTAGGAGATGGCCCCGCTGGCGACTTGTATCTGGATGTCCAGTTCCGTCCCGACGCGCGCTACCGCATCGAGGGCGCCGACGTCTACGGCGCCCTGCCGGTGGCGCCGTGGGAGGCCGCGCTAGGGGCTTCCGTCACGGCAACGACGCCGGCCGGCACTTTCGACGTGCAGGTGCCGGCCGGCAGCCAGAGCGGCCGCAAGCTGCGGCTACGCGGCCGCGGCCTGCCGAGCGAGCCGCCCGGTGATTTCTACCTTGTGCTGGAAGTCGTGCTGCCTCCGGCAGACAGCGACAAGGCACGCCAACTCTACGAGACGATGGCGCGCGAGATGCCCTTCAATCCGCGTCAGCGCCAAGGAGCGTAAGCCATGCAGCCTACGGACGTTATCATCGGCCATTTGCTCGACGACGAAACCCTGACGCTGGACGAACTGGCACGCGCGTGCGGCGTCAAACCCGACTGGGTGGTGGAGCATGTGCAGGCAGGCCTTTTCAGCGACGGCAGCGTGGCCGTAAGCACCCAGCGCTTCAGCAGCGTGGACCTGAGGCGGGCTCGCCGCATGATCCATATCGAACGCGGCTACGACGCGGTACCGGAACTGGCGGCGCTGGTGGCGGACATGCTCGAGGAAATGGACCAGCTGCGCACAAAATTGCGGGCGCTGGATCCAAAAAAATAGCAGGCCAGCCGCTCACGATCGTCGTGATGAGCGCGCTATCGTGGGTTGTCCGTATGCAGCAGACTCAAAAATTCTCGCCGTAGCGCAACGTCGTTCAAGAAGGCGCCGCGCATGACGGAGTTTTTCATCAGGGATCCGTCGTCCTTGACGCCGCGCCAATGCATGCAAAAGTGGCTGGCCTCGATCACGACGGCCAGTCCGTCAGGTTTGATCCGGCGTTCGAGCTCGTTGGCCAGCATGATCACCGCTTCCTCCTGGATCTGAGGGCGGCTCATCACCCAGTCGCAGATGCGCGCGTACTTCGAAAGCCCGATCAAATCGGACGATGGGCTGGGCAGCACGCCGATCCAGACCTTGCCCAGAATCGGGCAAAGATGATGCGAGCAGGCGCTGCGCACCTTGATCGGTCCGACGATCATCAGTTCGTTCAGGCGCGATACATTGGGAAATGCCGTGACCGATGGCGCCGCGTCGTAGCGGCCGCGAAACACTTCCTTGATGAACATCTTGGCCACGCGCTGCGCGGTGTTCATGGTGTTGTGATCGTTCTCGGTGTCTATTACCAGCGAGTGCAGCACTGCCTGCAGCTTGCCTTCGACCTCGAGCTGCAGCTGCCCCAGTTCGCCTTCCTCGATGTAAGCCGAGATATTGTCGTTGGCGTGATAGCGCTGCCCGGCTTCGATCAAACGGGAGCGGATGCGATCCGAGGCCTGCGGCCGATCGGCGTCTTTCTCGGAGGAAAATGCGGGAATACTTGCAGACATGATCGGAGAACTCTATGTCGGGATGTTGAATGAGACGCGCAGGATCTTCCGCTACGTGGGGCCTTGGGGCCGATGGTATGACTGTAGATCAGTTTTCCGCCGCGCCGGCGGCGATAGCCGTCGTTGCCGCCATTGTGCATCCGATCGCGAGCAGGCCGCCAGGTTAGCGTAAAGCGGTCTGCGCCGATCGCATTTGCCGGCTTCGCGCCGCGACATAGAATGTCGGCTCGATTCGAAGGATGCCTTGCAGATGAACACCGCCGACCCAGCCGCCCTCTCCCGGATCAGTCTCCAGGCCGCAGAAGGAAAACCGCCGCGCGTGCTGGAAAAAATCCTGAGCCTGCACGATTTCGAGGCTGCTGCGCGCCGCATCCTGCCTCGCCCCGTCTTCGGCTATGTGAGCGGCGCGGCAGAGGACAACCGCACACGCGACGACAATCGCGATGTCTTCGACGATTACCGTTTTGTGACCCGCGTGCTGCGCAATGTGTCGGGCCGCACACAAGGGGTCGAAGTATTCGGGCAGCGCTTTTCTGCGCCCTTCGGCATCGCGCCCATGGGCATCAACGCCATCTCGGGCTATCGCGGCGACATCGTGCTGGCGCAATCGGCACTGGCCGCCGGCATCGCTTCCATCATGAGCGGCTCGTCGCTGATCCGGCTCGAGGACGTTGCAGCGGCCGCGCCATCGACCTGGTTCCAGGTCTATCTTCCGGGCGACGCCGAGCGCCGCGCCGCCCTGATCGAGCGCGTGGCGCAGGCAGGCTACGGCACCTTGGTCGTGACCGTGGACATCCCCGTCTGGGCCAATCGGGAAAATAATGTGCGCAGCGGCTTTTCCACGCCGCTGCGCCCCAGCCTGCGTCTGGCCTGGGATGGGCTGACGCGGCCGCGCTGGCTGCTCGGCACCTTCGCGCGCACGCTGCTCAAGCACGGCATGCCGCACTTCGAAAATTCCTACGCAACGCGCGGCGCACCCATCGTATCGTCCAACGTAACGCGCGATTTCACCGCGCGGGACCATTTGAGCTGGGAAGATCTGCGTGTCATTCGCCGGCAATGGCAAGGCAACCTGGTGGTCAAGGGCATTCTGAGCGTCGACGACGCTGCGGCTGCGCGCGATCAGGGTGTTGACGGCGTCATTCTCTCCAACCACGGCGGGCGGCAGTTGGATGGCGCAACGTCGCCGATGCGCGTGCTGCGCACGGTCGTCGAAAGGCTGGGCCCGGATTATCCGGTGATGATAGACAGCGGCTTTCGCCGCGGCTCGGATGTCCTCAAAGCCATTGCGCTGGGCGCGCGCATGGTGTTCGTGGGCCGGCCTTACAACTATGCGCTGGCCGTGGCCGGAGCGCACGGCGTGGCGCATACCACGCGCCTGCTGCGCGACGAGGTCGATCGCAATATGGCGATGCTAGGGGTCAACGCCTGCGGCGAACTCGGGCCCGAAGCGCTGATTCGCATCCGCTAAGGCCTGGCACTAATTTTCCGGAACCACGCCCAGTATCTCGCGGCGCACCTTGCCCAGCACATCCTGCAACGCGTCGGGCGCGATCCCGCTGAGCACGATGCGCATGGCGTGGGGCATGCGCATGGACGTGGAAAAGGGCTCGGACGTAGCCACCAAAATACCCTGGTGCGCCAGGCTGGCCGCGACCTGGTCTATGCGCATGTCCGGCGGCAAGCTCAGCCACTGAAAATAGGACGACGGGTGACCTCGGACGTCGATGTCCTTGAGCACGCGGCGCGCCAAGGTCTGGCGACGGCGGGCGTCCTTGCGCTTGCCGTCTTCGAGCCGATCGACGGTGCCGTCGTCTATCCATAGGCAGGCCAGCGCGATGCTCAGCGAAGAGGCCGTCCAGGTCGACACTCGGATGGCATATTCGATGTCGGCGATCCATTCGGCCGGTGCTGCCATGAAACCGAGCCGCAGGCCCGAAGCCACGCTTTTCGATAGTCCGCAGACATAGATCGTGCGCTGCGGCGCGAGCGTGAAAACGGGAAGCGGCGCCGGCTCCGCAAGAAAGGCATAGGCTGCATCTTCGAGAATGATGAAACCGTATTTTTCGGCTAGAACGGCCAGACGCAGGCGATCGGTCTCGGACATGACCAAGCCCAGGGGATTGTGCAGCGTGGGCATGACGTAGATGCCGCGCACCGGACGCTTGCGGCACAACGCTTCGAGACGGTCCATGTCCATGCCGCCGTATCCCGGGCGCTGGGGCACGGGAACCAGGTCCAGGTGGGCCTGCTGGGCCAGATTCTTCATGCCGGGATAAGTCAGCTCGTCGATGGCCAGCACATCGCCAGGCTGGAACATGGCCATGACCGCAGCGGACAGGCCTTGCTGCGCACCGTTGACGATCAGCACCTGCTCGCCGGGAACACGGATGCCGCGGTTGCGCAGATGGCGCGCGAACATCTGCCTTTCGTGCGGCCGCCCGCCATGCGGCGCGGGATGCAGCAAGGCGTCGAGGTCGCCCGCGGCGGCCATGGTGCGCAGGCCGGCCCGCAGCAGCTCGTCCTGTCCCGGCAACAAGGCATGGTTGAGGCTCAGGTCGATCACGCCCGAGCGCGCAGGACGCTGCTGCAATCCCATGGTGCGCGGCAAGGATGTGTCGCGCACGAAAGTGCCCCGCCCCGTCTCGCCCACCACCAGGCCGATCTCGCCCAGTTCGGCATAGACCCGCGAGGCCGTGGCCAATGCGACGCCGTGCTGCCGCATCAGCTCGCGCGTGGTGGGCAACTGCGTGCCCGGCATCAGTTTGCCGGCGCGGATGCGCGCGGTGAAATCGTCGACGATGGATTTGTAGCGGGGCTCGCGCATGGCTCGGGACTGCGGCAGAAAGAAAACCTGTATCTAGAACATTTTGTATTTAGAACAATTTCTTTGTTGTTCTGCATTCATAGCATACGCTGAAAGCCCGGATCCCGCATGACGCTTTCTGGAGTTGCCACGATGATCTCTGCCCCCACGCTTTTTATGTTTTCCATCGCCTGCCTGGCGCTGATCTTGTCGCCGGGCCCCAATATGGCCTTCGTCGTCAGCTACGGAGCGACTCAAGGCCCGCGCGCAGGCCTGGCTGCCGCATTGGGCCTGGGCATGGCAAATCTGGTCTATACGGCCTTGACAGTGTCCGGGCTGGTCACGGTCATCCATGCCTGGCCACCCGCTTTCGATCTGATCCGTTATGCGGGTGCGGCCTATCTGTTGTGGCTGGCCTACAAAGCATTGCGTCAAAACGGCGGGCTGCGGCCTTGCCAGCCAGTGCGTCGTTCCTGGCTCGCCATCAGCGCACGCGCCGCGCTAAACAGCCTGCTCAACCCCAAACCGATGTTGTTCTACATGACGTTCCTGCCGCAATTCGTCGATCCAGCCCGAGGCCACGTAGCCCTGCAGATCATCACGCTGGGTGGGTTGCTGACCCTGATCAGTCTGACCCTCAACGGCTTGCTCGGCACCTTGAGCGGCTCGATTCGACGCCTTCTGCCCGACGGCTCGAGTGCCGCGAGCAAGTTCGGTTCGCGCACCCTGGCCGCCGTCTTTGCCCTGCTGGCCCTGCGCCTCGCCTTGCTGTCCAGAACCACTTGAAACAGGAGGTACCGATCATGACACTGCCGATGTTCTTCAGCTTCTTCTGGAGCCGCCTCTCACCCCTTCCCCGCCGGCCGGCGCCGCATCCGGAGAAGGACTTCATGGAGCTTTCCATCATGCAGGCTCACGATCAGCGCGCCATGCAGTATCTGAGAGACGCGCGCGACATCGCCGCGTTCGAAACCCGCATGCAGTCGTTGCAGTCCGAACGCAACTGGTGGTGATCCGATCCGGTTCGAAGCCGGTCGCCGCAGCGATGCTTCAACCGGCCGCCAAGGCCGCGATGCGCCGTGCCAGATCGGCGATGCCGAGGTCCGAGAGATCCTCGGCCGGCATCGCTACAGCCTGACCCAGGCGCTGAAAGTTCCGGCCCTGCGACCGCGCGTAGAGCGGGTCGTAGTGCAAAACCATCATTTCCTCGAACAAGGCCGGCAGCGCTCGCGCATGCGCCCAGGCCTGCCAACGGTCCAGAGTCTCGTTGGACAACAGGCCTTTCAGGCCGGCGATCTTGGCGCATAGGCCGCTGGGATCGTCGCCCAGCCACGCGTAGTCGCGCAGCAGATAGTTCAGCCGCGCCTCCCGGGGTGCGTCGATCTCCACCACCGGGCTGGCGCGCAGTCGGGTCACCAGGTATTCGGGCAGGCTCAACCGGCCTATCTTGCGACTTTCCGCCTCGACCCACACCGTACACGCCGGATCGAAGGACGACATGGCCGCATGCAGCAGCGTCTCGAAGCCCTTCTGCGACGGCTGCTCCACGCCGGGAATGGCCCCGAGGACCGAGCCTCGGTGTCTGGCCAGGCCCTCCAGGTCGAGCACCTGCTCGCCCAGGCGAGCCAGTTCGTGGAGCACGCGCGTCTTGGCACTGCCTGTGGGGCCGCACAGCACGCGCAAACGCAGTGCCGCGGCCAGGCCTTCACCGCTGGCGATGACGTGACCGCGCCAGGCTTTGTAGCCGCCCTTGAGCTGCTGGGCGTCCCAGCCCACCAGACGCAGCCAGGTCACGAGGCTGCCGCTGCGCATGCCGCCGCGCCAGCAGTAGACCAGCGGGCGCCAGCTTTTGGGTTTATCGTGGAACTGCTCGCGCAAGTGCCGCGCGATGTTGGCCGCCACCATGGCGCCGCCGACGCGCTTGGCCTCGAAAGACGATTGCTGCACGTAGAGCGTGCCCACGATGCGGCGCTCTTCGTCGTCCAGCACCGGGCAGTTGATGGCGCCCGGCACGTGATCGAGCGCAAATTCCGACGGGGAGCGTGCATCGATCAGGGCGTCGAAGCCCTGCATATCGTGCACGGAAACAGGTTTGTTGTGGCTCACGCCACGAATTATAGGGCGCGGATCGCGCCGGGCCGCCGGGCGGGGTTTACGTGCCGGACGATACGGCAGTGTCCGTCGCTGCGGCCTTGCCGGCATCCGCGGCGGGATGCAGGGCGGCCCAGGCGATCACGCAGACCCCGAGTATGCGCATTGCAACACGCAAAGAGGGCAGAAGTTTCATGGATCGGCTGCATGCGGTCAGTGGGAATGCAGACGATTCTAGGCAGGCATGGCGGGCACAAGAACGAATCGATGATTAGATCGTTATGCCTGGCCTGGTAATTTGCTTATGCCTCGCGCATCGATATTGGCCTGCCACCGATTCCTACATCGGGGGCACGACGCCGTCCTTGCCGGCGATGACAGTGCGGGCCGTCCATCCGCCTGATCTATCTCGGGCAGCAAACACCAGCACGGCGGTACCGCGCTTGAGCAGGCTGCGTTTGCCGGGCTCCATATAGACCACGGGCACATCGGGCGACACGTCCACGGTCTGCCGACCGCCGGGGTAATCGACCACCAGCGTTGCGCCGGCCCCCAGCCCCGTCGACGCGCTCACCGAGCCGTTGACCATGCTGCCCGCGAGGCCTTTGTCCAGGCTTCCCGCCGTGCCATTGGTCATCGTGCCTGTCGCGCCGCCTGCGCCCCGCCAGGGTCGGAAGCCTGCGCCTACGCCGCGCATGCCGGGAGCGAAAATGTGCACTTCCAGCGCCTCGAGCGTTCCATCCTGGCGCCGCGTGGCGGCCGTGCCGATATAGCTGTCGGGTTTGATGCCGGCCAGGCTGGCGCGCGACACCGAGAGCAACCTGACATGAGCCGGTAAAGCCACCGCGACCGGCTTGTCGCCCCCCGTCGTCTTGAGCGTCATTGCATGGGGACTGACGCTGGAAATCGTTCCGCGCAGTTGCGTGGACGGCGCTGACTGGGCGCGCGCCGGCGTGGTCGCTATCAATGCACCGGTCATTGCCGCGGCCATGACCCAAGCGGTTGAGAAGAGTTTCATGAATACCTCCATGCCGAAAATGAAAAGGAACGTCACGCTTTGTTCCGAAAGCGCATGAAATGCCCTACTTGACCTCAGTTTCTCTGGACGCAAGTGGGACAAAATCCGACAATCTGTTCATACGCATGATCTGCATGCGCGTGAAGCAAAACCCCATGAATAACGAAATTGCATTCCCTCGCCACACTATCTTTCTTTATACCGAAGAAGATAAGGGCGGACGCCTGCGCGAATCCCCCGTCATCGGTCTCATCAACGATTATTCCGGAGACAGGCTTATCGTGGTGCGGGATCCGTATAACGATTTGAAGTTCGTGTATCGGGCCGATTTCGACACCTACAACATGGAGGCGGTTGGCATCGTCAACCTGACCGACGAAGAGTTCGCAAGCAAGGGCAGTGTGGAAATCGAGCACCTGGTCTATCGGCTGGGTACTGCAGAACAAGCCATCCGGCATCTGCGCAAGCGCACAAAATGGATACAAGACAAGAGTTCGGCGATGTCGGTGCTGCTGCACTACACCGCTTCGCGGCGCCAGAATCTCTCCACGCCGCGCAGCATCGACCGGGACAAGATCCTGACGATTCCGCCGGATGCGCCGATCGAGACGCTGGAAGAGATTATCGCCGCCCGGAACGCCGCCGCGGCCAACGAAGCGTTTGAGGCGCCTCCTTCGTCCGAGGGAGAGAAATTTACGGCGCACTTTCAAGAGAAAGACAACGATACGCCGCGTTAAGACGGCCCCTGCGCGCTACACTTCGCCCTCGGCGCCCACTATGGGAGGGCGCGATTTTCGTCTGTCGCCATGTCTTTTTCCGACTCGCTGTTTCTCGCCTGCCAGCATCTGGCCCCGCATCAGATGGTTTCGCGCCTGGCAGGCAGCCTGGCAGGATGCCGCATGACCGGAGTCAAGAACACCCTCATCGGTCGTTTTTTGCGCCGCTACGACGTGGACATGCGCGAAGCGCAAATCGAAGACCCGCTGGCCTACGAGAGCTTCAACGATTTTTTCACCCGCGCCCTGAAGCCCGATGCGCGTCCGTTGGATGCGACACCGGGCGCAGTACTGTGCCCGGCTGACGGCAGCGTCAGCCAGGCCGGCCGCATTGTCGGCGGCCGCATCTTCCAGGCCAAGAACCACCATTTCGACCTGCTCGACCTGCTGGGCGGCGACGCCGAGCGCGCTGCGCCGTTCACCGACGGCAGCTTCGCCACCATCTACCTGTCGCCGCGCGACTATCACCGTGTGCACATGCCGGTGTCCGGCGTGCTGCGCGAGATGGTTTACGTGCCCGGCCGGCTTTACTCGGTCAACCCGCTGACGGCCCGCAGCGTGCCGGGTCTTTTTGCGCGCAACGAGCGCGTCGTCTGCATTTTCGATACACCCGCGCACGGCCCCATGGCTCTAGTGCTGGTGGGCGCAATGATCGTGGCGTCGGTACAGACCGTCTGGGCGGGCCGCATTGCGCCGCATCGTCCCGACCTGGTCGTCACGCGCTATCAGGGTGCGCAGGCCGCACAGCTGGCGCAAGGCGCCGAAATGGGGCGCTTCCTGCTGGGCTCGACCGTCGTAGCCCTGTTCGGGCGCGACCGCGTGGACTGGACCGATCTGGCCGAGCCCGGCGGCGCCGTGCGCATGGGCCAGGCCTTGGGCCGCGCCCGGGCCTAGCGCCTGCCAGGATCTACTGGGCAAAGCGCGATCGCACGTGCCCCGCCAGGCCGCGGGCCAGCTGCTCGTCGCCCATGAACACCTCGCCGATATTTTCCTCGCGCAGCATCCGCATCTCGTCCTCGCTTTGCGCGACCAGAACGATCTCGATCTGCGGGTTGAGCGTGCGCGCCGTGTCGACCATCTTGCGCATGCCCACCGGATCGGACACGGTCGCCACCAGCATGGCTGCGTGCGCGATATGGGCCTGGATCAGCACGGCCGGTTCGGCCGCGTCGCCCAGGACTGCCGCCTGCCCCTGATTGCGCAAGTCTTCGACTCTCTCGCGGCTTTGCTCGGCCACCACCATCGGGATGCCGTGCGCCGCCAGGTCGGTGGCGACGCGCCGCCCTACCCGGCCGTATCCCACCAACACCACCTGCCCGTCGAGATACTTGCGCTCGGTGCTCACGGGCAATTCGGCATAGGGATCGCCGCTGGCTTCGAGCTTGCGGGCCAGCGCCGACCGCGCCAGCACCCATTTGCGCAGCGGTTCGATGGCGGCAAAGAGAATGGGATTAAGCGCAATAGAGAGAATCGCGCCGGCCAGTATCAGACTCATGCCCTCGGGCGGCAGCAGGCCCAGCGACACGCCCAGCCCGGCCAGGATGAAAGAGAACTCGCCGATCTGCGCGAGGCTGGCCGACACGGTCAGCGCTGTCGTGAGCGGATAGCGCAAAAGCAGGACCAAGGCCATCGACACCAGTGATTTGCCGAACATGATGATGACCAGCACGCCCAGCACATGCAGAGGTTCGCGCAGCAGAATGGCGGGATCGAACAGCATGCCGACCGAGACGAAGAACAGCACCGAGAAAGCATCGCGCAGCGGCAGCGACTCCTCGGCGGCGCGGTGGCTGAACTCCGACTCGCGCATGACCATACCGGCGAAAAAAGCCCCCAGCGCAAACGACACATGGAAAAGCTGCGCGGCGCCGTAGGCAATGCCGATCGCCGCGGCAACGACCGCCAGGGTGAACATCTCGCGCGAGCCGGTGCGCGCCACCTGCCACAGCAGCCAGGGCAATGCACGCCGGCCGACGGCAAGCATCAGGACGATGAACACGGCCACCTCCAGCAGCGTCTTGCCGATGGTCAGCCACAAGGCCATGCCGGTGGCGCCGTGCTCCAGCGCCTGGCCGCCCAACACGCCGGCCAAGGGCGGCAACAGCACCAGCACCAGGACCGTGGCCAGATCCTCCACCACCAGCCAGCCCACGGCAATGCGGCCATTTTGCGTTTCCAGCGTGCCGCGCGTCTCCAGCGCCTTGAGCAGCACCACGGTGCTGGCGCAGGACAGCGACAGGCCAAAGACCAGCCCACTGCCCCAGCTCCAGCCCCAGAGCCACGCGATCAGCATACCCATCGCGGTGGCCAGCGCCATCTGCACCATGGCGCCGGGCACGGCCAGGCGTTTGACGTCCAGCAGGTCGCGCAGCGAAAAATGCAGCCCTACGCCGAACATCAGCAGCATGACGCCGATTTCCGACAACTCCGAAGCCAACTTCACATCGGCCACGACCCCTGGCGTAGCCGGACCGATGAGTATGCCCGCCAACAGATAGCCGACCAGCGCCGGCACCTTGATGCGCTCGGCCGCGAAGCCCAGGACCAGCGCCATGCCGAAGCCCTCGGCCAGCGTTGTGATCAGGGGAATGCTGTGTTCCATTCGGCCTCCGTTGAATTTGCGCATAATAATAGGTTTCTGTTTACTTCCGGCCTCACCATGAACGATCGTTCGCTCCCGGCGCTCGCCGCCCTCTGCATGCTCGTCGGCGTCGCTGCCGGCGCTTTCGGCGCCCACGGCCTAAAGGGCAGAATCGACGCCGAGATGCTCGGCGTCTGGCAGATCGGCGTGCAATATCATCTCGTCCACGCATTGGGCCTGTTCGCCGTGGCCTGGCTGCGTACGCGCCACCCTCGGACCCGCCTGCTGCCGGTCGCTGCGTGGCTGATGTTCGCCGGCATCGTGCTGTTCTCGGGCAGCCTCTATGCGCTGGCCCTCACCGGCATGCGCTGGCTGGGCGCGATCACGCCCTTGGGCGGCGTCGCCTTTCTGCTGGCCTGGGCCATGACGGGCTGGGCGGCCTGGCGCGCGCCGCGTTGAATCGAAGGTCCGAGGCCCGTCGCGCAACCCGTCCTGCGGGCGTACCATACCCGGCAGCACGTTCATGCCACAGGAGATAGAACATGAAGCTGTACTACTTGCCCGGAGCCTGCTCGCTCACTATCCACATCTCGCTGGAGTGGATAGGCAAGCCCTACGAAGCCCGGAAAATGGAGCGGGACGCGATCAAGTCGCCCGACTACCTCAAGATCAACCCCATGGGCGCCGTGCCGGCCATTACCGATGGCGACTTCAATCTGAACCAGAACCTCGCCATCCTCGCCTACCTGAACGCCAAGCACCCCGAAGCGGGCCTGCTGGGCGACGGCACGCCCGAGGGCCTGGCCGAAACCATGCGCTGGCTAGCCTTCATCAACTCCGACCTGCACCGCACCTTCAGCCTGCTCTTCGGTCCAGGGCGCTTCGTCAGCGACGATGCCGCCCAGCAAGAGCTCGCCGCTTCGGCCGCCAAGATCTTGCACCGCTACTTCGCCATGCTCGACGCGCGCCTCGATGGCCGCGACTACCTGACCGGCGCCCGGCGCACCGCCGCCGACGCCTATCTGTTCGTCGTACTGCGCTGGGCTCACGCCAAGAATCTTGACCTGTCCGGCCTGGCCAACCTGCCCGAATTCAACGCACGCATGAAGGCCGACCCCGGCGTCGCGGCTGCGCTCAAGGCCGAAGGGCTGGAATAAAGCGCATCGCAGCGACAGTCCCGCAATAAAAAGGGGCCGCCCGCGCAAAGCGCAGGCGGCCCCTCTGCATTGTTATCGATGCGGCCTATTTGCCGAACTCTTCGGCCAGCTCTCTCGAACGACGCGCCGCAGCCTGCACCGCATCGCGCACGATGTCGGCAAAACCGGCCTGCTTGAACACGTCCAGCGCCGCGGCCGTCGTGCCGCCCTTGGATGTCACCTTCTCGCGCAGGACCGCCGGCGTGTCGGTCGACTGCCCCGACAATCTGGCCGCGCCGGCCACCGTAGCCTGCGCCAGCTGGTGCGCTTGCGCTTCGGTCAGGCCCACCGACTGGCCCGCCGCCGCCAGGGCTTCCAGCAGCAGGAAGACATACGCCGGACCGCTGCCCGACACGGCGGTAACCGCATCCAGTCCGGCATCGCCATCCACCCACACCACCTCGCCAACCGACTGCAAGAGACGGGCGACCAGCGCGCGATCGGATTCTGTCACGCCAGGCATTGCCGCCAGACCCGTCATGCCCGCACCCACCAGCGCAGGCGTATTGGGCATGCAACGCACCAGCCGCTGCCAGGGCTTGCCCGGCTCGCCCAGCCAACCGGCCAGGGTATCGGCCCGTATACCGGCCGCGATGCTGATGATGAGCGTATCGGGCGCCAGCCAGGGCTTGCTCTGCAGCACCGCCTCGCGCATGTGCTGCGGCTTGACCGCATAGACCCAGGCCTTGCAGCGTCGCAACGTCTCATCGGGCTGGGTTGCCGTGGTCATGCCGCGGGCGCGCCAGGCTTCGTGCCCCGCTTCGTTGATGTCGATGACGTGGATATCGCCGGCGGCGCAGATCTTTCCTGCCAGGCCGGAAGCCAGGGCGGCGGCCATATTGCCGCCGCCGATGAATGCGAGAGTGAGGTTGTCCATAGGGATGAAATTGTAATACCCACCACGATTTATAGGTAAACCCGAGTTTCTACCCAGTAAACCCGGATCGGCGCCAAGCAATCCTTCAGTTAACTTTCAACCCATGAACCAGGAATGTCGCCAGGTCGCCGCGAACGCGGGCCAACAAGATCATTGACAGTTTGGCGCCCGCTGGATCAAAGTCACGCCGTTGTCATAAACACTTCATAAAGTGCCAGCCTGCATCGAGACCCGACAGCGCTCGGTACACACACTCGCCGCGTGCGTCGCAACCCGCGCCGCGCCGGCCATCTCAGGAGGAAGTTGTAATGCGATTCTCACGTCTGGCCACTGCCCTGGCCATCGCCGGCGCGCTCACCGCCACCTCGGCCCAGGCCGTCACCGAAATCTCGTTCTGGCATGCAATGGAAGGCCCGCTCGGCGACCGCGTGAACGCCATCGTGGCCGCCTTCAACAAGGCCAACCCCGACTACGACGTCAAGGCCATTTACAAAGGCAGCTACAACGAAACCATGAACGCCGGCATCGCCGCGTTCCGCGCCGGCAATGCGCCCGACATCCTGCAGGTGTTCGAAGTCGGCACCGCCACCATGATGGCCGCCAAGGGCGCCGTCATGCCGGTGCAGCAGATGTCCGAAAAGGCCGGCGATCCGATCGACGCCAAGGCCTTCCTCGGCGCCGTGGCCGGCTACTACTCGACCAACGACGGCAAGCTCGAATCGATGCCGTTCAACAGCTCGACGGCTGTGTTCTACTACAACAAGGACGCCTTCCAGAAGGCGGGCTTGGATCCCAACAAGCCGCCCAAGACCTGGGAAGAAGTCGCAGCCGACGGCGCCAAGCTCAAGGCTGCCGGTATGGAATGCGGCTATACCACCAGCTGGCCCTCGGGGATCCAGCTCGAGACCTTCTCGGCTTGGCACAACATTCCCTACGCCACCGAGAACAACGGTTTCGGCGGCTTCGGCGCGCGCCTGGCCATCGACAATCCGCTGGTCCTGCGCCACATGCAGAACCTGGCCAAGTGGTCCAAGGAAGGCATCTTCACGTACGGCGGCCGCGGCGACAACCCCAACGCGCTGTTCGTGAGCGGCAAGTGCGGCATGATCACCGGCTCGTCGGGCCTGCGCGCCAGCCTGCTGCAGAACGCCAAGTTCCAGTTCGGCATCTCGACCCTGCCCTACTACGCCAACGTCAAGGGCGCGCCGCAGAACGCCATCATCGGCGGCGCTTCGCTGTGGGTCTTCGCCCACAAGTCGCCCGAGGTCTACAAGGGTGTCACCAAGTTCTTCAAGTACCTGGCCAGCCCCGAGGTCGCCGCACAATGGCATCAGGCCACCGGCTATGTGCCTGTGACCAAGGCCGCCTATGAGCTGACCAAGCAGCAAGGCTTCTACGACAAGAACCCCGGCACCGAAGTGGGCGTGCAACAGCTCAACGTCAAGACCACCGCGCAGTCGCGCGGCATCCGTCTGGGCTTCCTGCCGCAGATTCGCGACATCGAGGACGCCGACTTCGAAAACATCGTGTCGGGCAAGATGACCGCCAAGGCCGGCCTGCAAGACATGACCAAGCGCGGCGACGCGCTGCTGGCCAAGTTCCAGCAAAGCGTCAAATAAGTTAAATGCGCCGCGGGCGGGTCTTTCCCGACGGAAAGACCCGCCCGTTTTTCACTTTATTGTTTTTCACTTTATTGACTGAATAGCCGGTTTGTTTTTGCGGTTATGCTTGCGGCCATCGGGTCGTCGGCCCGTCCTGAACCTGCCCTGCCCCATGGAAAAACGCGTCGTTTTCGGCCACAAGACCCTGCCTTATCTGCTGCTGACCCCTCAGTTGCTGATTACGGTCATCTTCTTCTTTTTGCCTGCTGGCGAAGCCATCTGGCAGTCCACGCAACTGCAGGACGCCTTCGGGCTGACCACCCAGTTCGTCGGCCTGGAAAACTTTACCGACCTGTTCACCCAGTCGGCCTACCTCGATTCGTTCAAGACTACCGCGGTGTTCTCCATCCTGGTGGCCTTCGTGGGCCTATCGCTGGCGCTGCTGCTGGCCGTGATGGCCAACCGCGTCATTCGTGGCGCCAGCGTCTACAAGACCCTGCTCATCTGGCCCTACGCCGTGGCGCCGGCCGTGGTGGGCGTATTGTGGCTCTTTCTGTTCTCGCCGGCAGTCGGCATCCTGGCCGTGGCGCTCAATAGCCTGGGCATCCCCTGGAACCCGCGCCTGGACAGCACCGATGCGATGATCCTGGTGCTGATCTCGGCCGTATGGAAGCAGATCTCCTACAACTTCCTGTTCTTCCTGGCCGGTCTGCAATCGATCCCCAAGTCGCTGATCGAGGCGGCCGCCATCGATGGCGCCTCGCCGTGGCGGCGCTTCTGGAGCATTGTCTTCCCCTTGCTCTCGCCCACCACCTTTTTCCTGCTCGTGATCAACATCATCTATGCGTTCTTCGATACCTTCGCGGTGATCGACACCACCACGCAGGGCGGTCCCGGAACGTCCACCGACATCCTGGTCTACAAGGTCTACAACGACGGCTTCAACGGACTGAACCTGAGCTCCTCGGCCGCGCAATCGGTGGTGCTGATGCTCATCGTCATTGTGCTGACCATCGTGCAGTTCCGCTATATCGACCGCAAGGTCCAGTACTGACTCCCGCTGGCCACCAGCCCACGAACTAGATCAACTCCATGGTAGAACGCCGCCCCTGGCTCGATTTTCTGGCCCACGTCATCCTGATCGTCGGCCTGCTCATCGTGGCCTTTCCGCTTTACGTGACCTTCATCGCGTCCACGCAGACCGCGCAGGAAGTCGCCAACGCGCCCATGTCGCTGCTGCCCGGCTCGCACATGGTCGAGAACTACATCACCGCGATCACCGCAGGCGGCTCCGGCGCCTCTCCGGTCGGCCGCATGTTGTGGGTGAGCCTGGTCATGGCGCTGTCCATCGCCATCGGCAAGATTCTCATCTCCATCATCTCGGCTTACGCCGTGGTGTACTTCCGTTTTCCCGGACGCCAGCTCTGCTTCTGGATGATCTTCATTACGCTGATGCTGCCTGTCGAGGTGCGCATCGCGCCCACCTACCAGGTCGTGGCCGATCTGCACATGCTCAATAGCTATGCCGGCCTGGCCCTGCCGCTGATCGCCTCGGCCACCGCTACATTCCTGTTCCGCCAGTTTTTTCTCACTGTGCCCGACGAACTGGTCGAGGCCGCGCGTATCGACGGCGCCGGTCCCATGCGGTTCTTCTACGACGTGCTGCTGCCTCTGTCCAAGACCAGCATCGCGGCGCTGTTCGTCATCCAGTTCATCTACGGCTGGAACCAGTATCTCTGGCCGCTGCTCATCACCACCAAGGAAAACATGTACCCCATCGTGGTGGGCATACGGCGCATGGTCGCCGGCGGCGACGACGTCACCCAATGGAACATCACCATGGCCACCACCATTCTCGCCATGATCCCGCCCGCTTTGGTCGTGATCCTGATGCAGAAATGGTTCGTGCAAGGCCTGGTCGACGCCGAAAAATAATCCCTTACCCGTTCGCGCTACTCATGGCCACTCTCAGCTTCAAGAACGTCAAGAAGACCTACGCCGGCAACATCGCCGTCATCCACGGCATCGATATGGAGATCGCCGACGGCGAATTCATCGTCATCGTCGGCCCGTCCGGCTGCGGCAAATCCACGCTGATGCGCATGGTGGCCGGCCTGGAAGCAGTCACCAGCGGCGAGATCCAGATCGACGGCAACACGGTCAACGACCTGGAGCCCGCCGACCGCGACATCGCCATGGTGTTCCAGAACTACGCGCTCTATCCGCATATGAGCGTGTTCGACAACATGGCTTACGGCCTGAAGCTGCGCAAGCTGCCCAAAGAAGAGATCAAGAAGCGCGTCGACGACGCCGCCGAAATCCTGGAACTGTCCAAGCTGCTCGACCGCCGCCCGCGCGCGCTGTCCGGCGGGCAGCGCCAGCGCGTGGCCATGGGCCGCGCCATCGTGCGCGAACCCAAGGTGTTTCTCTTCGACGAACCGCTCTCCAACCTGGATGCCAAGCTGCGCGTGGCCATGCGCCTGGAGATTCTCAAGCTGCATCGCCGCCTGAGAACCACCAGCCTCTACGTCACGCACGACCAGGTCGAGGCCATGACGCTGGCGCATCGCATGATCGTCATGAACCAGGGCGTGCCCGAGCAGATCGGCACGCCGGTCGAGGTGTTCGAAAAACCAGCCTCGGTGTTCGTCGCCAGCTTCATCGGTTCGCCGCCCATGAACCTGATCCAGGTCAAGGTGGCCGGCGACGGCACCATGCAGACCCTCGAGGGCAGCCTGCCGCTGGACATCTCGCCCAACGACGTGCCGCCCGCCGTGCGCGGCCGCAAGGTGATTCTGGGCCTGCGGCCCGAATACATGATCCTCAACACCCGCGGCCTGTCGGCCGAGGTCGAGATGATCGAAACGCTGGGTTCCGAGCAACTGGTGCACTGCCGCTACGGCAACGACCGGTTGATCGTGCGCTGCACGACCCGGCAGTTGACCGAAGCGCCGCTGCAGCCGGGCGCGCGCCTGGACATCGGACCCGATGGCAGGCACCCCATGCACTGGTTCGAGATCGACAGCGGCAAGCGGGTAGCGAATCTTTGATGCGGCCAGGACGGCAGGCCTAATCGGTCTGCCACGGCGGCGCACGAAACGCCTCGGACAGGAAATCGATCAGGCTTCGCACCTTGAGCGGCAACTGCTTGCGGCTGGGGTACACCGCGTAGATGCCCAGCGCGATCGAGCGGTATTCCGGCATCAGTCTGATCAGACGGCCCTCTCTGATGTCCTGGTCGATCATGAAGCTGGGCTGCAGGATGATGCCGCCGTCTCGCAGCGCGAGCGCGCGGCACGTATCGCCATTATTCGAGTAAACGCGCACGCGTGCCGTCTTCACCACACTTTCGCCATCGGGCCCGAAGAACCGCCATTCGTCGCGGCCTGCGAGATTCGTATAGGCCAGCACGGGGTGCTTGCCCAACTCGCGCGGATGCGCCGGAGCGCCGTGGCGAGCCAGATAGCCGGGCGAAGCGCATAGGAGCATCTCTGTATGGGCCAGCTTGCGGCTGATCAACGACGAATCGGGCAGCGAGCTGATCCGAACCGCCAGGTCGTAGCCCTCGTCGACGAGATCCACCACCCTGTCGTTCAAGGTGATGTCCAGATCGATCTGCGGATACGCCTCCAGGAAATCTCCCCATAAGGTAGCCAGGTGCAGTATGCCGAAGCTGACCGGCGCATTGACCCGCACCAGTCCGCTGGGTGTATGCATACGCGAGCCGGCCTCGGCCTCCGCATCGTCCATCGCACCGAGAATATCTCGCGCACGCTGATAGAACAGGCGCCCTTCCTCGGTTAGCGACAAGCGGCGGGTGGTCCGCTGCAGCAGGCGCACGCCGAGCCGCTGTTCGAGCGCATCGACATGCCGCGACACCGCGGCTTTCGACACGCGCAGCGCATCGGCCGCGCGGACGAAACTACCGGCATCGACGACGGCCACGAATGTCGCCATTTCCAGGCTTCGATCCATTAATTATCTCGTTTATTGGGACTATAAGTTCACGAAATACTAATTTATTAACAAATTAATAGTCAATAGAATGGCCCCATCAACGCTCCGATAAGGCATCGCAAATCATGGACACTTTGCACAGCGACCGCGTCTCCGGCCTTTCGTACCGGGTGCGTCCGGCCGCAGGCCGGCCCACGGGTCGCCTGTTCTTGCTGCATGGCTTCGGCGGCAGCGAAACCAATCTGACTGCCCTCGCGCAAGACCTCGACCCGCGCATTGAACTGGTTTTCGTGCGCGGTCCCGTTGCATTGGGCAGCGGACAATACGCATGGTTCCACGTGCGATTCGGGCCGCAGGGCAGCGTCATCGATCCCGCGCAAGCCGAAGACAGTCGCGAGCGGTTGCTCGCACTGGTCCGTTCGCTCGGCCACGCCGACCGGGATATGCCCGTCACGGCAGTGATGGCGGGCTTCAGCCAGGGCGGAATCATGAGCGCGAGCGTCGCATTATCCGCGCCGAACGACGTACCGCGCTTCGCGATTCTCAGCGGCCGCATCCTGCCGGAGCTGGAACCGCGTCTTGCCTCATCCGAAAAACTGGCAAATGTCCGCGCGCTAGTCATGCACGGCCAATATGACGACAAGCTGCCTGTTGCCCTGGCTGCGCAAAGCGACGCACTACTGACGCAATTGGGCGTCTCGCACGAGACGCGCCTTTATCCGGTCGGCCACGCCTTGAACGCCGACATCGTCAATGACTTCTCTCGCTGGGTGGACCAGCACCTGCATCTCAACTAACCAGGAACCATCATGACCGATACCCGCACTGCTCCCTACTCCGCTCTCGTCCTGCGCATCGCGCTGGGCATCATGTTCGTCGCGCATGGCTTAACCAAGCTGATCCTCTTCACGCCGGCCGGTACCGCGAAATTCTTTGAGTCGGTGGGCTTCGCCGGCTGGCTGGCCTGGCCGATCATCGCATTCGAAATCGCTGCCGGCGTATTGCTTGTGACGGGAGTCTATGCCCGCCTGATCGCCGCGGTGGCCGCGATCGAACTGTTCGCGGCATCGACGGTGCACTTCGGCAACGGCTGGATGTTCACCAACGCCAACGGCGGCTGGGAATACCCGATTTTTCTGGCGATCGCGGCGGCGGCGCTGGCCTTGCTCGGCGACGGCGCATTCGCGCTCAAGCCCACGCCGCGTAGCGCGTGAGCCGAGCTCTCAGACGCCGAGCAGAACCTGCACGACTTGCCGAACGCCGTCTTCCCAGGGCGGTAAGGCCAGGTCGAAGGTCGAACGCAGCTTGCTTGTATCCAGACGCGACGACGCCGGACGGCGCGCCGGCAGCGGATATTGGTCCGTCGAGATGCGTTGGATCTGCTCGGGCTGCACTGCCAAGGGCGCGCCCGCTGCGCGGGCCAGCCGTCCTATCAGCACGGCATAGTCGTACCAGGTAGTTTCGCCCCGGGCCGCCAGATGATAAGTGCCGTAGGGAAACGGCGCGCCGTATTTTGCGTCTGCCAAATAGCGTCCCAGCATCTGTGCGGTCACATCGGCGATCAGCGCGGCGCCCGTGGGCGCGCCCGTTTGATCGCCTACCACGCGCAAGGCATCGCGCTCGCGCATTACGCGCAGCATGGTCTTCAGAAAATTGCCGCCATGCGCCCCGTACACCCAGCTGGTGCGCAGGATCAGATGACGCTCGCACGCCGCGCCTACCGCCTGCTCGCCTACCAGCTTGCTATGCCCGTAGACGCTGGCCGGCCCTGTGGCATCGCCTTCGCCGTAGGGCGTTTGCTGCGTGCCATCGAACACGTAGTCGGTGGAATAATGCACCAGTAGCGCGCCCAGCGCCTGCGCTTCGGCGGCCAGCACGCCCGGCCCCTGGCAATTGACCTGCAAGGCCAGCTCGGGCTCCTGCTCGGCCTTGTCCACGGCCGTGTAGGCGGCCGCGTTGATGACGATGTCCGGACGCTCGGCACGCACGGCCGCACGGATGGATTCCGGGTCGGCCAGATCGCAGCGGCGGCGGTCCATGGCCGCCACCTCGCCCAGCACGGCCAGGCTGCGCTGCAATTCAAAGCCCAGTTGCCCGTTGCAGCCCGTGAGCAAGATCTTCATTGCGAGAGTCCTCAGGCACCGTAGTGGCGCGACACCCAATTGCGATAGGCGCCGCTGGTCACGCCCTGCACCCAGCCCTGGTTGTCGAGGTACCACTGCACCGTCTTGCGTATGCCGGTTTCGAAAGTCTCGGCCGGGCGCCAACCCAGCTCGCGCTCGAGGCGGCGTGCGTCGATGGCATAGCGGCGGTCGTGCCCCGGGCGGTCTTTGACGAAGGTAATCAAGTCGCTATAGCGACGCCCTTGCGGCAAAGGCCGCAACTCGTCGAGCAGTGCGCAGATCGTCTTCACCACATCGATGTTGGCGCGCTCGTTCCAGCCGCCCACGTTGTAGGTCTCTCCCAGCCTGCCGGCCTCGAGCACACGGCGTATGGCGCTGCAGTGGTCTTTTACGTACAGCCAGTCGCGCACCTGCATGCCGTCGCCGTACACCGGCAAAGGCTTGCCCGCCAAGGCGTTGTGGATGACGAGCGGAATCAGTTTCTCCGGAAAATGATAGGGCCCGTAATTGTTGGAGCAATTGGTGGTGAGTACCGGCAGGCCGTAGGTATGGTGCCAGGCCCGCACCAGGTGATCGGAAGCCGCCTTGGAGGCCGAATACGGGCTGTTGGGCGCATAGGGCGTCGTCTCGGTGAAAGGCGGATCTTCGGGCGCGAGCGTGCCGTAGACCTCGTCGGTGGAAACGTGCAGAAAGCGGAAGGCGCCGCGCTCGGCATCAGTCAGGGTCGGCAGATAAGCCCGCACCGACTCCAGCAGATTGAAGGTGCCGATGACGTTGGTCTGCATGAATTCGGCCGGGCCGTGTATCGATCGATCGACATGCGACTCGGCGGCGAAATTGACGACTGCGCGCGGCCGGTATTGGCCCAGCAGCCTGTCCACGAGCTGGCTGTCGCCGATGTCGCCCTGCACCAGCGTGTGCCGCGCATCGTTTTGCAACGAGGCCAGCGTATCGGGATTGCCGGCATAGGTCAGCTTGTCCAGATTGACGATGGACTCTTGCGAGGCTGCCAACCAGTCCAGCACGAAGTTCGCGCCGATGAAGCCGGCTCCGCCGGTCACGAGTAAGGTCATAGCGTTGATTTTTTGCAATCTAGTGAGAGGTCAAAGATTAACATTGCCGCTCACCGCGCCGACTTGGGCGCCGTCGGGGAAATCAAGCCTGAACAGGCTCTTCGTCGAGCATCTTCACGTGCGGCAGGCCGCAGATGCGCACCGCCTGGGCCAACGCCTCGACGGCCGCCAGACGCGGAAAACTGCGGCGCCACGCCAGGACGATACGGCGCTCTGGCACGCTGCCGGCGAAAGGCACATAGCGCAACAGGTTCCTGCCCGCCGGGGGCTCGGCCGCGGTCTCCGGTACGGCGCTCATAGGCAGCACCGTCACGCCGATGCCGGCCGCCACCATATGCCGGATCGTTTCCAGCGACGAGCCCTCGAACGTGCGCTGGATGCCGTCGCTGGTGGCCGAAAAGCGCGAAAGTTCGGGGCACACTTCCAGCACCTGGTCGCGAAAGCAATGCCCGGAACCCAGGAGCAGCATGTTCTGTTTTTTCAAGTCGTGCGCGTCGATGGCTTTGAGTTTGGCCATTTCATGTGTCTGCGGCACCGCCACGATAAAGGGCTCGTCGTACAGCGGCTGCACGATCAGGCCCGATTCGGGCAGGGGCAAGGCCATGATGGCGCAGTCGATCTCGCCCTGGCGCAATAATTCGAGCAGGCGTACGGTGAAGTTTTCCTGCAGCACCAAAGGCATCTGCGGCGTCAGTTCGATCTGTGCGGGCACCAGGCGCGGCAGCAGGTAGGGGCCGACGGTATGGATCACGCCTACGCGCAGCGCGCCGGCCAGCGGGTCGTGGCCCTGACGCGCGATCTCCTTGATGCTGGCGCTCTCTTCCAAGACCTTCTGCGCCTGGACCACAATGCGCTGTCCTATGGGGGTGACGCCTACTTCGGCCCCCCCGCGCTCGAACAACGTGACGCCCAGCTCGTCTTCAAGCTTGCGTATGGCCACCGACAACGTGGGTTGGCTGACGAAGCATGCTTCGGCGGCTCGCCCGAAGTGGCGTTCGCGCGCGACGGCGACAATGTATTTCAACTCGGTAAGCGTCATGGCGGCAGGAGCTAAGGCTAAAGGTTGACGAAATATCAGGTGCGCAGAAAGTCTTCGCGCCCGCGCATCCAGCGCGCCAGGTGCGCGGCGACAGCCCGCGGATCGTGCTTGCGCAGCCAGGTCGCGGCCTCCCGGGCCTGCTCGGCGATCGCGGCGTCCAGCTCGATGTCGGCGAAGCGCAACAGCGCCAGGCCCGATTGGCGCGTGCCGAGGAACTCCCCGGGGCCGCGCTGAGCCAGGTCGCGCCGCGCGATTTCGAAGCCATCGTTGGTCTCGAACATGGCACGCAAGCGCTCGCGCGCCACCGGCGACAAAGGGTGCTGATATAGCAGCACGCACACCGATTCGGCCGTACCTCGCCCCACTCGGCCGCGCAGTTGATGCAGCTGCGCCAGACCGAAGCGCTCGGCATGCTCGATCACCATGAGCGACGCATTGGGTACGTCCACGCCCACTTCGATGACCGTGGTGGCGACCAGCAGGTCGATCTCGCCATCGCGAAAAGCGCGCATGACCTCGGCTTTCTCGGCCGGCGCCAGACGGCCGTGCACCAGGCCTATGCGCAGATCCGGCAGCTCGGCCCGCATGGTCTCGTACGTGTCGACGGCGGTCTGCAACTGCAGCGCTTCGCTTTCTTCGACCAGGGGGCAGACCCAATACGCCTGCTGGCCGTGGCGCGCGGCCTGGGCAATGCGCATGAGCACTTCTTCGCGGCGTGCGTCGGCAACCAGCTTGGTCAGCACCGGCGTGCGGCCGGGCGGCAGCTCGTCGATGACCGACACGTCAAGATCGGCGAAGAACGTCATGGCCAGGGTGCGCGGGATCGGCGTGGCGCTCATGTGCAGTTGGTGCGGCGCGAGCCTGCCCTCTTCGCCCTTGCGGCTCAAGGCCAGCCGTTGGCCGACCCCGAAGCGGTGCTGCTCGTCGACGATGGACAAACCCAGGTCGTGAAATACCACGTGGTCCTGCACCAGGGCCTGAGTTCCCACCACCAGTTGCACGGCGCCCTCGGCCGCGGCCGCCGTGGCCTCGCGCCGCGCCTTGACGGGCAGGCTGCCGCTCAGCCAGGCGATCTTCACGCCCAGGGGCTCGAGCCAGGCCGATAGCTTGCGATAGTGCTGCTCGGCCAGGATTTCGGTCGGCGCCATCAACGCCACCTGGGCACCATTGTCGATGACCTGCGCGGCCGCCATGGCGGCCACCACGGTCTTGCCGCTGCCCACGTCGCCCTGCAAAAGGCGATGCATCGGATACGCGCGGCCCAGGTCTTCGGATATTTCATCGCACACCCGCCGCTGCGCCCGCGTCAGCCCGAACGGCAGCGCCGCAAGCAACCGCTGCGTCAGATTGCCGGGCTGCGTGGACGCGGGCATGGGCTGGGCCTGCTTGCTGCGCCGGCCCGCCCTGGCCTCAGCCAGAGACAACTGCTGCGCCAACAGTTCGTCGAACTTGATGCGCCGCCAGGCCGGATGCGCGCGCTCGATCAGGTCGGCTTCGGCCACCCCGGGCGGCGGCGCGTGCAGCAAGCGGATGGACGGCTCGAACGCGTGCAGGTCATAGCGTTCGCGCAAGCCCTCGGGCAGCGTGTCGGACAGATCGGATAATCTGAGCGCCGCGTCGATGGCCTTGCGCAGCGTGGGCTGCGGCAGGCCTTCGGTGCTCGGGTAGACGGGCGTGAGCGCCTGAGGCAGCGGCGCATCGGCATTACTCATGCGCGGGTGCACCATCTCGCGGCCCCAGAGGCCGCCGCGCACCTCGCCGCGCGCACGCAGCCTGCGTCCCGCCGTGAGCTGCTTGTGCTGGCTGCCGTAGAAATTCAGCCAGCGCAGCTGCAACTCGCCCGTGTCGTCGGCGATGATCGCGGTGAGCTGTCGGCGCGGGCGATACTGGATTTCTGAGCGCAGGATGTCGCCTTCGACCTGCGCCGGAAAACCCGGCCGCAGGCGCGCGATGGGCGTGATGCGGGTCTCGTCCTCGTAGCGCAGCGGCAGATGCAGGATGAAATCCTGATGCTCGCGCAGGCCCAGCGCATGGAACTTGCGCTCGATAGCGCTCATTCCCGCTTCGGCTGCGCGGGGCTCGCGGGATGCGGCCGCTGAGGGCGCCATGGATCTACGCGCTCGCAAGTGGCTGCCGGTTCTAGGGCAGACGGGGTCGGACGTGCGGCTCGTTCGCGGCCGTGTCAGATCACCAGAATCGCCTCGACCTCGAACTGGGCGCCCTTGGGCAGGCTGGCCACACCGATAGTCGAGCGTGCAGGGAAAGGCTGAGGAATGAGTTCGGCCATGATGGCGTTAGCCGCGGCGAACTTGCCCAGATCGGTAAGGAAAAGCGTGAGCTTGACGACGTTGTCCAGCGTGCCGCCGGCAGCGGCAACTACGGCCTTGAGGTTGGCGAACGCCTGGCGCACCTGCGCCTCGAAGCTTTCGGCGACCAGTTCACCCGTGGCAGGTTCCAGGCCGATCTGGCCCGAGAGGTACACCGTCTTGCTGCCCGAGGCCGCCACAGCCTGGGAATACGGACCGACCGCGGCCGGCGCGTCATCGGTGTGAATGATCTGTTTGCTCATGGGTTTCTCTCCGGAAGTGCCGCTCAAGGCACGATGCATAATCGTAGCCTATCAGTATTATAAAAACCATAGCACAAAACCGCATGTCCGGTCGTTCACTGCCCGCCATGCACGCGCCGCTGCTCGAAAAGGCATATCGCTGCGGCGACGGCGACGTTGAGCGACTCCACGGCCGCACTATCATGGGGAATGCGCAGGCGCAAGCCGGCAGCCCGCAACAGCTCGGGCGCCACACCCTGCCCCTCATGGCCGAAGACCCAGGCGCAGGAGCGCGGCAAGTCCTGAGCGTAAAGATCGGTCGCGCCCTCGAGCGCCGTGGCGACCAGGGGCAGGTCCAGACGCGGCAGCAAGGCCTGCAGATCCTGATGCTCGTGGATGGCCAGCGCAAAATGCGCGCCCTGACCGCTGCGCACCACCTTGGGGGACCAGGCGGCTGCCGTGCCGATCGACAGGAACACCCTGCGCACCCCTGCCGCCGCGCAGGTGCGCAGCAAGGTGCCGACGTTGCCGGGATCCTGAATACGGTCGAACAGCACGCAGTTCTCGGCGATGCGCCCGGGCAATTCTGGCTCGGGAGGGTGAACCAGAAACAGCACGCCCTGCCCACTTTCCACGCTGGCCAATTCGCGCATCAGGCGCGCATCCAGCGCAATGCAGACCGATGCAGGTAGTTGTGCCGCCAGGGCCTGCAATTCGGGACGCTGCAGCTTTTCTTCGTCGAATACGGCGTAATTGGGCGCGCCATGGCGCTGCAGCCAGGCCTGGCAGAGGTGTACGCCGTCCAGCAGCACCGGTTCTCCGCGGCGACCGGCGCCTGCCGCCGATTTGCGCAGCGTCTTGACCAGCGGATTATCGCGAGAACTTATGGATTTCATGGTCGAACATCGTCAGGTCTGCATCAACGCCTTGACCGGCGCGAAGCTGCGGCGGTGCTCGGGACACGGGCCGTGCTCGCGCAGCAGGTCAAGGTGCTGAGCCGTACCGTAGCCCTTGTGCTTGTCGAAAGCGTACTGCGGATACAGCGCATGCAGGCGCATGAGATCGGCATCGCGCGCCGTCTTGGCCAGGATGGAAGCGGCGGAGATGGCAGGCACTTCCGCGTCGCCCTTGATAATGGTCTGCACCGCGCACTGCAGCCTGGGCGGCTGATTGCCGTCGACCAATGCCAGTCGCGGTGCGACGGCCAGTCCCTCGACGGCGCGCTGCATAGCCAGGAGCGTGGCGCGCAGGATGTTGAGCTTGTCGATCTCCTGGACGCTGGCATGGGCGACGCACCATGCCAGCGAGCGCTCGCGTATGACCAAGGCCAGTTCTTCACGCCTGACTGCGGACAACGCCTTGGAATCGGCCAGGCCCGCGATGGGGCGCGAGGGGTCGAGAATGACGGCGGCAGCGTAAACGGCGCCCGCCAGCGGGCCGCGGCCCGCCTCGTCCACGCCGGCGGTGGCGGAGGCGTCGATGCCGTCGGTCTGGTCGAACAAATCGGGTTGCATGCGCATGCGGCGCAACTTACCATGAATTCCCAGGCACGCTGCGCCAATTCAAAAGGGTCGGCCATGAACAGAATTCATCGGGGTATGGGGATTTTGCTGATCGCACTTGTGAGCCAGGCGTCTTACGCCGACGGCGCCAGGCAGAATCGCGGCAGCGATCCCTTCTTCCAGATTTCGCATGCAGTCGCGAACTGTCCCACTCCGTTGGGACCGCTCTACACGGAAAACGAATGGACCACTCGCGTGCATTATCGCGTCGAGGACGGCAACAGCTGCTGGTGGGAAGGACGCTGCAGATTGTCCAATGCCTACCAATACGACCATGAGATCGCGGAGGCGGTCCGGCGACGCCTTGCGTTCATCGACCGCACGACAGGCTGGCGCGAACATACGGCCTTGTGGCTGATGCTGCAGCGCCGTTTCATCATCGTGCAGGGCTGCGTGTCGGCGAACTTCGACAAGAAGAAATTCTTGTTCGAACTCGCCAAGACTGCCGACGTTCTAAAGGTGATCGACGAGACCACGAACGATCCGAAGACATCGGCGCTACCGTACAGAACGCTCGCGCATCCCGACGTATTGCCGCCCGAACCACACTAGCAACCCTTGTTCGGCCGACGCCCGGCGCAATCAAGTCGGCCCCGGTCGCCTCACAACCGGCCGTCTGCAACCGCAGCGATGGCCTGCGCAGCCAAGGCCGGGGTGTCGCGCAGCAGCTCCTGGTGCAAGGCGGTGAATTTCACTTCCAGTCTCGCTGCGCGAGCGTCGTCGGTCAATGCCGCCCAGGCCGCCGCCTCCAAGGCTTGCGGCGTCGCATCGTCCTGCAAAAGCTCGGGCACGACAAAGTCGCGCAGCAAAATGTTGGGCAAACCTACCCAGGGAAGATAAGGCCGCTCCTGCTTGGACTTCCAGGCCATGATGCGGCGCATCCAGGGCGAAAGCACATAGGAAATGACCATGGGCCGCTTATAGAGCGCGGTTTCCAGTGTGGCCGTGCCGCTGGCGACGAGGACCGCGTCGGCGGCTTCCATGACAGACCATGCCACCGGCTGCGCTGCAGCCGCGTCCTGCCCGACCCGATCTTGCGCCATGACGCAGCGCAGATTGGGCACTGGATATTGCGCCAGCAAGGCTTCGAATTCGGCGCGGCGCTGCGGGTTGACCATAGGAACGACGCACACCAGCTTGGGATCGCGACGCATGAGACCTTGGGCGGCTTGCAGAAAGCGCGGCCCTATCAGACGGATTTCCGACGAGCGGCTGCCCGGCAAAATGGCCAACATGCGGGCCGATGCGTCCACCCCCAACCGCGCGCGCGCGGCTGCGCGATCAGGCCTCATGGGAATAGTCTGCGCGAGCGGATGGCCTACGTAAGTGACCGGGATGTTTTCCTTGCGATAGATCTCTTCTTCGAAGGGAAACAGCACCAGCATGTGCGAAACGGACTCGCGTATCTTGTGAATGCGCTCATAGCGCCAGGCCCAGATCGAAGGCCCTACGAAATGCACGGTGGGCGTGCCGGCCCGGCGCAGTTCGCGTTCAAGGCGCAGATTGAAATCCGGCGCGTCGATGCCTACGAAGACCGCGGGGGGGGCACTCAGTAAGCGCTTTTTCGTATCGTTATAAATGGAGACCAGGCTGGGCAGGCGCTTTAAGGCGTCGACAAATCCGAACACCGTCAGCGCATGCATGTCGTGCCACGCTTCGAAGCCATGCTCCAGCATGCGCGGGCCGCCTATGCCTTGGATCGCAACGCCGGGAAAGCGCTGATGCAGGCCGGCGATGACGCGGCCCGCCAGCAGATCACCGGACGGCTCACCGGCCACCATGCCGATGGCGAGCGAAGCCGCTGCGCGCAAGCCCGCTCGCTCACTGGGCTCGCTGCCCCCCAAGGAAGCGGTCGGCTCCTTGGGGCGGCCAAGCGGAGCCGACGTGCTCATGGACGGATGATGCCGCGCCGGGAGCTTTCGACGAATTCAAGCAAGGTCTGTAAAGCATCGTAAGCTTCGGGTTCGGCCTGCATCTGGGAGCGAAACTGCAGGCAGGCCTCGTCGAGGGTCAGTCCGCGGCGATACAGCGATTTGTACGCGTCGCGCAAAGCCGAAATGGCGATCGGACTGAAGCCCCGACGCTTCAGGCCTTCGACGTTGATGCCCGCCGGACGGCAGGCGCCGTCGTTGCCCGAAGCCAGCACGAAGGGCGGCACGTCCTGCACCAGCGACGTGCCGCCGCCCACCATGCTGTGCGCGCCGATCTTGCAGAACTGATGCACGCCCGTCATGCCGCCGACGATAGCCCAGTCGTGCACTTCGATATGGCCGGCAAGTTGCACCGTGTTGGCCAGGATCGTGTTGTCGCCGATGCGGCAATCGTGCGCGATGTGCACGTAGGCCATGATCCAGTTGTCGCTGCCGACGATGGTCTTGCCGCCGTCCTGCACCGTGCCGGTGTTGAAGGTGGTGAACTCGCGAATCGTGTTGCGGTCGCCGATGAGGAGCTCGGTACGCTCGCCGTCGTATTTTTTGTCCTGGGGCATGCCGCCGATGGAGCAATAGCGGTAGAAGCGGTTGTCGCGGCCGATGGTGGTGACGCCGTCGATGACGCAATGCGGACCGACATCGGTGCCGGCGCCTATGGTTACGTCGGGTCCGATGACGCTGTAGGGCCCCACGTTCACCGTAGGGTCGAGCTTGGCGGCGGGGTCGACGATCGCGGTGGGGTGGATGATTCCGGACATTAGCTTTCCAGGCTGCGGATTGCGCACATGAGTGTGGCTTCGGCCACTTCCTGGCCGTCGACCAGGGCGATACCCTTGTATTTGCAGATGGTGCGGCTCAGGCGTTCGGCCTGGACTTCGAGGCGCAGCTGATCGCCGGGCACGACAGGCTTGCGGAAGCGCGCGCCGTCCACGCCCACCAGATAGTAGGCCGTCTTGCTGGTGTCCAGCGACTTGCTGCCGTCTTCGCTGGAGAAAGAGAAGATGGCTGCGGCCTGGGCCATGGCCTCGACGATGAGCACGCCCGGCATTACCGGCAGATGCGGGAAGTGGCCTTCGAAGAAGGGTTCGTTGATCGAGACGTTCTTGAGGGCCACGATGGATTTGCCCGGCACCATTTCCAGAACGCGGTCGATGAGCAGCATCGGATAACGATGCGGCAACCGTTCCATAATCGCCTTGATGTCGAGTTCCATGCTGAGTCTTTTCCTGAATACGAGTTTTAAATTATTGTTGCCCCGCCATGGCGCATCGGCAGCGAGGCACTGCGGTCAGCTCGCGCCGCCGCTTTTCTTTTCGAGCGCCCGCAAGCGCTTGCGCAAATCGGCCAGGTGAGGAATCACCGCGGCATTGCGCTGCCACTGGGCATGCTCCGAGTAAGGATACACGGACGTGTAGTGCCCGGGCTTGGCGATGCTGGAGAAAATCCCCGTCTTGCCCGATACCGTCACATCGTCGGCGATCGTGATATGGCCGGCGATGGCCGACGAACCGCCGATGATGCAGCGCTCGCCGATGACGGCAGACCCGGCCACAGCCACACAGCCCGCAATGGCGGTATGGGCACCGATGCGCACGTTGTGCGCGATCATGATCAGATTGTCGAGCTTGACGTCGTCGGCGATCTGGGTGTCTTCCAGGGCGCCGCGGTCGATCGTGGTATTGGCGCCGACTTCGACGTCGTCGCCCAGCCTGACCCCGCCCAATTGGGGAATCTTGCCCCAGGCGCCCTTGCCTCGCGTCGAGTCCGGCGCAAAGCCGAAGCCGTCGGCGCCCAGCACTACGCCGCTATGCAGGATGGCGCGCGCTCCGACGGAGACGCCATGATAGAGCGTGACGCGGGCATGCAACCGGCAATCCGGCCCAAGGATTGAACCTTCGCCGATGACGCAACCCGGCCCCAGAATCGTGCCGCGCCCGATGCGGGCGCCGGATTCGACCACGCAGTGCGGTCCCACGCTCACGCCGTCTTCAAGAACGGCGTCGACCGCGACCACCGCAGTGGGATGTACGCCTGGCGGCGGCAAGGGCCGGCGCGCCGCGTCGAACCACTGTGCCAGACGGGCATAAAGCAGGTAAGGCTGGTCGCTGACCACCAGCGCAAACGGTAGCGGCGCGTAAGGCCTTAGCAGCTCGACCGCCTGTTCCGGCACGATGACCGCGGCAGCCTTGGTGCCCATCAGCTGCGACTGATAGCGCTTATTGGTGAGAAAACTGATTTCGCCGGGGCTGGCGCCCGATAGCGTCCCGATGCCGCACACCCGCGGCACGCTTGGCCCTGCACCGCTGGCTGAGTCTGGCGATTCGATTCGCCAGCTCAGCCCCTGCGTATCGGCGCCCGCCAGGAGCTCATCGAGACTGGGCGCTTGCGCTGGATCCAATAAAGCCGGCATGAAAAAACGCGAGACGATCGCTGGAGAGCGATCAGTTCAGGGCCTTGATCACCTGATCGGTGATATCAACGCGCGGGTTGACGGTGACGGCATCTTGGATGATCAGGTCGTAGTTTTGCTGCTCGGCGATCTTCTTGATGGCCGCGTTGGCCTTGGCGACGATGGCCGAGAACTCTTCGTTGCGGCGACGGTTGAAGTCGTCCTGGAACTCCTGGCGCTTGCGCTGCAAGGTCGCGTCAAGATCGGAAAGCTGGCGCTGGCGCGTAGCGCGATCGGAGTCCGACAGCACCGGGCTGTCTTTCTGGAACTGTTCGACCTTGGCGCGCAGTTGGGAGGCCAGTTTCTGCAGGTCGGCATCGCGCGTTTTGAACTCGGCTTCGATCTTGGCTTGAGCAGCCTTTGCTGGCGCCGACTCGCGCAGGATGCGCTCGGTATTGACGAAACCGATCTTGGTGCCTTGCGTCGAGGCGGCCGCGGTCGGCGCCGTGGTCGTCGCGGCCTGGGCCGTGCCCATGACGACCGAGCCTGCCAACAGCGCGACGGCAACGGTCATGGCGCCATGGCGCAGAATGCGGGATTGGGTCATACGGACAAAATCAGACATTGAAACTCTCACCTGAAAGTACATGCCGCATCAAGCGGCAAAAAACGAAATCTGCCTGGAGCAGTATTGTGCCATGCCCGGAGGCATGGTCTTTGTGAACGGGACGAAAATCAGAAGGCCGTGCCCACCTGGAACTGGAAGGCTTCCTTGTTGTCGCCTGCCTTGGCATTGAGCGCCTTGCCGACGGAAATTTGCAGCGGACCGATAGGCGATTGCCATGACAGACCGATACCCGCGGACATGCGCCAGGCGCAAGGATCGGTGACGGTAAAGCCGTAGGCATTGGAGTAGGTACCGCTGGAGCATCCGGTGCTTCCGGGGATCGAGCTGGTCGGCGCCACCTGGCCCGCATCGGCGAACAGGAACCAGCGCAACGTTCCGTCGTGCCCGGTGCCCGGAACCGGCAGATAAAGCTGTACGTTGGCCGCCAGCATGCGTTGGCCGCCGAGGAAGTCGCCCGTGTTCTGGTCGCGCGGACCCAGCGAGGAAGACTGGTAGCCGCGCACCGAACCCAGACCGCCGCCGTAAATGTCCTTGATCACCGGGTAAGGCCTGCCGCCGTAGGCGAAGCCGTAGTTGGCCAGGCCATTGAAGGCCAGCGTATAAGAACGGCTCAAGGGAATGTAGTACTGATGCTGCGCACTGAGCATGACGTACTTCAAGCCCGCCGCGCCGACGTCGGCGTTCAGCTTCGTATACGAACCGCGGGTGGGAGACAGCGCGCTGTCGCGAGTATCCTTGGACCAGCCGGTGTTCAGGATGAGTGCGTTGGTGGTGGTGCCGTAAGTATTGACGTAATCCGTGTAGGCAGCCGGCGAATTGTTGCCGTACAGGCCTATGGTGTTGCGTTCGACGCTGGCGCCCAGAAAGATACGATCGGTGTCGGTAATGGGCACACCGAAGTTCAGGCCTGCACCATAGGTACGGACCATGTACTGCCCCGAGTCGGCGATCCAGGGCCGGGTCAGGCGGTAATAAAGCGAAACCGTGCGACTGATGCCGTCTTTGGTGAAGTACGGATCCGTTTCGGTCAGCACCGCCGAGCTCTGCACGCTGCTGGTGCCGATGTTGAACGACACGTTGTGGCCGCTGCCGAACAGGTTGTCCTGGCTGATGCCGGCCTGGAGAATGGCCTTGTCTGCCGAACCGTAGCCCACGCCCAGGCTGATCATGCCGGTGGGCTTTTCCTTGACGTTGACGTTGACGTCGACCTGGTCGGGCGAGCCCGGAACCGGTTCGGTCTTGACATCGACCGAGGTGAAATAACCCAGGCGGTCGATGCGGTCACGCGAGACGCGGATCTGGTTGGAGTCGTACCAGGCGGCCTCCTGCTGGCGCATTTCGCGACGGATGACCGTGTCGCGGGTGCGCGTGTTGCCGGCCATCTGGATGCGGCGCACGTACACGCGGCGGCTCGGATCGATATAGAACGTGAGGTCAGCCTCGTGTTTGGCACGATCCAGAACCGGACTGGGATTGACGTTTGCGAAGGCATAACCCAGCTCGCCCAGGTAGTCGCCAATTGCCTTGGCCGTCTTGTTGGTCTGCGAGGCATCGAAAACCGTGTTCGGCTTGACCGTCACCAGTTTTTGCAATTCGGCGTCCAGCCCCAGCATATTGCCGGCCAGTTTGACGCTGCGCACCTTGTAGGGCTTGCCTTCGTGAATGGCAATGGTGATGTAAATGCTGCTGCGGTCGGGCGAGATCGTGACCTGTGGCGGCTCGTTGGAGTATTCCAGGTAGCCGTGGTTCAGATAGAAGGAGCGGATCCTGTCGACATCGGCCTCGAGTTTCTCGCGCGAATATTTGTCGGTGTCGGTATACCAGGTGAACCAGCCCGGCGTGCTCATATCGACCTGATCCATCAGCGTGCTGGTGGAAAAGGCCTTGTTGCCGACGAAATGGATACCACGAATCTTGGCACGACTGCCTTCGAAGACGTCGAAAGCAATGCCCACGCGGTTGCGCGGCAGCGGCGTCACCGTGGCGTTGACTTCGGTGCTGTACAGACCTTTGCTCAAGTACTGCTGCTTGAGCTCGCTCTCGGCCTGGTCGAGGGCGGATTGGTCGAAAATGCGGCCCTCGGCAAAGCCCACCTTGGCAAGCTCGGACACGATGTCCTTGGATTGGAACTCATGCATGCCGGAGAACGTGATGGAAGCGACCGTGGGACGCTCGACCACCGTCACGATCACCACATTGCCCTCTGTGCCGATTTTCACGTCGTTGAAGAAATTGGACGCGTACAGGCGGCGGATAGCCTCGTTGGCTTCCTGATCGTTGAAATCCTGACCCACCTTGAAAGGTAGATAGCCGAAGACCGTACCCGCGTCGACGCGCTGCAGGCCCTGGACGCGGATATCCTTGACGATGAAAGCCTGCGCCCAGGTCGGGGCCAGTAGCACGGCCCCGATTAGCAGATACTTCAGCAAATACCTCAGCGACGGTTGGAGCACTCGCTGAAACATCCGGCGACAAAACATAAGCTGAGGTATCCTTAGGTGGGCACGAAACCGAGCATTTTATGCGATTCGCGCCTAGGTGAACAGGCGGGCAAAATCATTGAAGAGCGCCAGCCCCATCAGGCAGACCAAAAGGCCCAGGCCGGTGCGCTGACCAATCTGCATCCAACGTTCTGGCACCGGGCGCCCACGGACGACCTCGAGCAGGTAGTACAGCAGATGGCCGCCGTCCAGCATGGGTATGGGCAGAAGATTGAGCACCCCCAGACTGATACTGATGAGCGCCAGATAGGACACATAAGCGGCCAGTCCGATACGGGCGGTCTGGCCGGCGTAATCGGCCATGGTCACCGGGCCACTGAGATTGCGCCAGGAAATATCGCCCACTGCCATGCGGCCCATCATGCGCAGCGACATCCAGGCCGTATCCCAGGTGCGCCGCGCACCGTGCCACACGCTGTCAAGAACGCCGTAGCGCACAGTGACCATGGGCACGTCGCCGCCCAGCAGCACGCCGATGCGACCCACCTCGCGGCCTTCGGCCTGCACATCGCGAGGAACCACGTGCAGCGAGATCGCTACCCCACCACGCAGCACGGTAATGGGCAACGAGACGCCCGCATGCTGCTGGATGTAGCCGACTAAGGCAGAGGCATCGAGCGGACCCTTCAAGTCTCCTACGCCGACGATGGTATCGCCCGCTTGCAGGCCGGCGGCCTGGCCAGGGCTGCCGGCGCCGACCTCGCGCACCACAGGGCGCGGGCGCTGCAGATGCAAGCCCGCCGCGGCTAGCGGATCACCCTGGGACGGATCCAGGCGGTTGCCGGTCTTGAGCACCAGCACGCGGCGCTGCACTCCGCCCGCAGCCGGCTGCACATCCAATGCAGCCTGGCCGCCCGAGGAAAGCACATCCAACAAACGCCAACGCGCGTCGTTCCAGGACGCCACGGCATTGCCATCAATCGCCAATATCTTGTCGCCCGCCATGAAGCCGGCCTGCCCGGCCGGACTGCTGATCTCGGGCTGGCCCAGAATGGGTGCTGGCACCTGTGTGCCGACCATGTCCAGTCCGGCATAAAACACTACTGCCAGAACCAGATTGAATACCGGCCCCGCGGCCACGATGGCCATGCGTCGCCATACGGGCTGGGCATTGAAAGACCGCGCCGCCTCGGCCCGGGACGCGCCCGGCTCGGGATCGTCCTGCATCTTCACGTAGCCGCCCAGCGGGATGGCCGATACGGCCCACTCCGTGCCGTGTTTATCGGTGCGGCGCAAGATCGCCCGGCCGAAGCCGATGGAAAACCGCAGGACGCGCACACCGCACAGGCGGGCTATCCAGTAGTGACCCAACTCGTGAAACGTGATGAGAATGCCGAGCGCGACAACGAAGGCGATTAGCGTCAGGAACATGTATGGCGGTGAAGGTTTATGAGACGTCGGGATGAGTTCTTGAGAGCGCTGGTCGTCGGGTTCCTCTGGCGCCGAAGCCGCCCTGCGCACTTCCGATGCTCGCCCGGCTCGCGTCAGGACTCTCTTAGTCTAGCGACGGCCGCTCAAGAACCCGGACCAATCGAGAAAGACTCAGGCCAGCCCCAGATTACCGGCATAGGCACGCGCCGCGGCATCGGCAGCCAGCACGTCTTCAAGGGAACCCAGCGTAGCAGATGGCTGACCCGCCTGCCAATCGAGCGAGGCCTCGATGACCCGGGCGATTCCGGTATACGGCAGGCGGCGTTCGAGAAAAGCCTGCACTGCGATCTCGTTGGCCGCGTTGAGCGCGATGCAGGCGCCCTGCCCGGCCTTGAGCGCGTGAAAACACAGCGGCAGGCAGGGAAAGCGCGCAAAGTCCGGCTCTTCGAAATCCAACCGCCCCGCGCGGGCCAGATCCAACAGGCCCACACCGCTTTCGAGACGGTCGGGAAACCCCAGTCCGTAGGAAATGGGGGTACGCATATCGGGATTGCCCAGCTGGGCCAGCACCGAACCGTCCACATACTCGACCAGCGAATGCACCACGCTTTGCGGATGAATCACCACCTCAATGCGCTCAGGCGGCGTGGAGAACAGCCAATGCGCCTCGATCACTTCCAGCCCCTTGTTGACCATGGTCGCCGAATCGACGGAAATCTTGCGGCCCATGCTCCAGTTGGGATGGGCACAGGCCTGCTCGGGCGTGACGCTTTGCAGGTTCGCGGGATCGGCCAGGCGGAACGGTCCGCCCGAGGCTGTCAACAGCAGGCGACGCACGCTTGCGTCCGGCGCCGCGGGCGCATGGGCGCGATTGCCCGATGCGCCCTGATGCGGCAGGCACTGGAAAATCGCGTTGTGTTCGCTGTCGATGGGCAGCAGTTCGGCTCCACCGTCGCGCACTGACTGCATGAAGAGCGTGCCAGCGGCGACCAGGGCCTCTTTGTTGGCCAGCAGAATGCGCTTGCCTGCATGCGCCGCCGCCAGAGCGGACGGCAGACCGGCCGCGCCGACAATAGCCGCCACGACCGTATCGCATTGGGGATCGGCAGCCGTCTCGACCAGCGCTTGGGCGCCGACGCGAATCTCGGGAAAATTTTTACCGCGCCAAGCCGCAACGAACCGCGCGCGCGCGGCGTCGTCAGGCACCAGCACTATGGATGCGCCGCAAGTCGCGGCCTGTTCGGCGAGGCTTTCCATGCGGCTGTTCGCCGACAAGGCATGAACGCGCAGGCGATCGGGATGCCGCGCGATAACGTCCAGCGTGCTTACACCGATGGAGCCGGTCGAACCCAGCACGACGACGCGCCGCGGCCCGGAGGCTTGTCGCATGGTCAAAACAGGGCTCCCGAAATCAGCAGCGCAATAGGCACGACCGGCAGAATGGCATCAATGCGGTCGAACACGCCGCCGTGGCCCGGCAGCAGACCACTGGAATCCTTGACGCCGGCGCGCCGCTTGAGTAGCGATTCGAACAGATCGCCCATGATGGATACCGCACCCAGGACGGCAGCGACGGGAATGGCGCCCCATAACGACCAGCGGTCGACCAGCATATAGCCGAAAGTGTCGGGCCACCATGCGCCGATCAATGTCACGACAACCGCCCCCAGCAGGCCGCAAAGTGCGCCTTCGACTGTTTTGCCTGGGCTGACCCTGGGCGCAAGTTTGTGGCGCCCGAACTTGCGACCGCCAAAATAGGCGCAGATGTCGGCGGTCCACACCAGCAGCAGCAGCGTCAGCACGAACAGGGGCCCGAAGGCCAGATACATCACGGCCAGCACGATCCAGGCGGAGACGGTCGCCAGCACGGCGAATATCGACCAGCCGATGCTGGCGGGCGGCGCATCGGCCCGGCCGCGCACCACTGCCGCGGTGGCGCCAACCAGCCAGATCAAGCTGACGACGACGACCAGCGCGCCGCTGGCCAGAAGCTCCTGCGGCAGCACGCCCCCCATGGGTGAACTCCAGATCCAGGCCAGGGCCATTAGAAAACAGCAGACGATGAGGGCGACCAGACGCGGCACAATCGCAGGTACGCGCTCGGGCAGCGTCAAGCGCAGCCATTCCCAGCAGGCGCAGGCAGCCGTCAGCGCCAACAGCGCCAGCACCCAGATGGGTTGAGGCGCGGCCACTGCCGCGGCCAATACGGCGAGCAGAACGGCGGCGGTAATGATGCGCTGGCGTAACATCGCTAGGACTCTCGCGGGTGGCTATGTAAAGGGGGAATCACTGGGGCGGCCGGCGCGCCGCCAGCACCTGCGCGCTGGTTCGTCCGAAACGACGCTCGCGGCCGCCGTACCACGCAATGGCTTCTTGCAGGGCTGCCCGATCGAAATCGGGCCAGTACGTGTCGGTGAAATACAGTTCGGTGTAGGCAAGCTGCCAGATCAGGAAATTCGAGACCCGCTGCTCGCCGCCCGTGCGGATGAATAGGTCGGGTTCGGGCGCCCAAGGCATCGACAGATGCGCCGACAAGGCGTTTTCGTCGATGCGTTCGGGATGCTCGGCCAGGCTGGGATCGGCCCGCAGCATGCCGCGCATGGCCTGCAGCACGTCCCAGCGGCCGCCATAGTTGGCCGCGATCGACAGATGCAGCTGATCGTTATGCTCGGTGCGCGCCTCGGCCTGGCGGATGAGCTCCTGCAAGCGAGGTTCGAAAGGCGAAAGATCGCCCACCACCCGCAGGCGAACGCCCTGCTTTTCCAGCTTGACGACCTCGCGCTCCAGCGACTTGACGAACAGCCGCATCAGAAGCGATACCTCGTCGGCCGGACGGCGCCAATTCTCGGAACTGAAGGCGAACAGCGTGAGATAGCGCACCCCCAGATGGCCGCAGGCTTCGACCGTGCGGCGCACGGCCTGCACGCCCTTGATATGGCCTGCCGTACGCGGCAGATGCCGACGCGTGGCCCAACGACCGTTGCCATCCATGATGATGGCAACGTGCCGCGGCACACCGCTGGTCTGCGGTACGGCGAGAGTGGAGCTGGAGGTCATGATGGTGTGCGAGGCACGCCGGCATTGCGGCAGGGCCGCCTACACCGTCATGATTTCGGCTTCTTTCTGCGCGACCAGTTTGTCGATGTCGGCCACGAAGCGGTCGGTGAGCTTCTGCACGTCGTCTTGCGCGCGGCGCTCGTCGTCTTCGGAAATGGTCTTGTCCTTGACCAGTTTCTTCAGGCTGTCGTTGGCATCGCGGCGCAGATTGCGCACGGCCACCTTGGCATCCTCGCCTTCGCTGCGCGCCACCTTGGTCAGCTCGCGGCGGCGCTCTTCGGTGAGCGCGGGCATGGGCACGCGGATGGTATCGCCCAGGGCCATGGGATTGAGGCCCAGATCGGACTCGCGGATGGCCTTCTCGATGGGCTGAAGCATGGTTTTTTCATACGGCTGCACGCTGATCGTGCGAGCGTCGACCAGAGTCAGGTTGGCCACCTGGCCCACCGGCACCGGCGAGCCGTAATACTCGACCTGCACATGATCCAGGATGCTGGGGTGCGCGCGGCCCGTGCGCAGCTTGCCCAGATTGGACCTGAGGGTATCCAGCGACTTGGTCATCCGGCTGTCGGCGGATTTGCGAATGTCTGCAACGCTCATGAGGTTTCCTTTTATACGTGTACCAGCGTGCCTTCGTCTTCACCGGCCACGACGCGATTGAGCGCGCCCGGCTTGTTGATCGAAAACACCTTGATGGGCAGTTTCTGGTCGCGGCACAGCGCGAACGCAGTCGCGTCCATCACTTCGAGGCGGCGCACGATGGCCTCGTCGAAGCTGATGCGCGCATAGCGCGTGGCGGTGGGATCCTTGTTGGGATCGGCGCTATAGATGCCGTCGACCTTGGTGGCCTTGAGCACGATCTCGGCGCCGATCTCGGCGCCGCGCAGCGCCGCCGCGGTATCGGTGGTGAAGAAGGGGTTGCCCGTGCCGGCCGCAAAAATAACGACCTTGCCTTCTTCGAGGTAACGCAGCGTCTTGGGGCGGATATAGGGTTCGACCACCTGCTCGATGTTCAGCGCCGACTGCACACGAGCATCCACGCCCTGGTGCTTGAGAGCGTCCTGCAGGGCGAGCGAGTTCATGATGGTGGCCATCATGCCCATGTAGTCGGCCGTGGCGCGATCCATGCCCTGCGCGCCCGGGGCCACGCCGCGGAAGATATTGCCACCGCCGATGACGATGGCCAGCTCGATGCCGGTGGAAGCGACCTCGGCGATTTCCTGGGTCATGCGAATGATGGTGCTGCGGTTGATGCCGAAAGCATCCTCGCCCATCAGGGCTTCGCCGGAAAGCTTGAGGAGAACCCGGTTGTACGATCTGCTGCTGGTCATAGGCATGCCCCTGGGAACGGTTCCGACGAAAGTGTAAGACAAGAAACGGGCCGGGGCGGGGTACGGGGCTTTCGGCCCCTGGCGCCCCCGCGCCGGCCCGCAGAACTGCTGGATCAGGCTTGGCCGGCAGCGGCAGCGGCCACTTCGGCCGCGAAGTCGGTGACTTTTTTCTCGATGCCTTCACCCACGACGAAAAGTACGAACTTGGTGATCGAGGCGTTCTTTTCCTTGAGCATTTGTTCGATAGTCTGCTTGTCGTTCTTGACGAAGGGCTGCGACAGCAGCGTGACTTCTTTCAGGAACTTGGCGATCGAACCATCGACCATCTTGGCGACGATGTCGGCGGGCTTGCCCGATTCGGCAGCCTTGGCTTCGGCCACCGAACGCTCGGTGGCGATGTCGGCGGCGGGCACGCCGTCGGCATTCAGGGCCTTGGGCTTGGTGGCTGCAATGTGCATGGCCAGGTCCTTGCCCACTTCGTCGGCGCCGGCGAACTCGACCAGCACGCCGATGCGGCCGCCGTGCACGTAGCTGGCAAGCTTGTTGGGCGTCTGGATGCGTTCGAAGCGGCGGATGCTCATGTTTTCGCCGATCTTGCCGATGAGTGCGGTGCGGGTCGCTTCGACCGTGCTATCGCCGTAGGGCAGCGAGGACAGCGCGGCCACATCGGCGGGATTCTTCTCGGCAACCAGCTTGGCCAAACCGTTGACATATGCGACGAAGTCGTCGTTCTTGGCGACGAAGTCGGTTTCGCAGTTGACTTCGATCACGGCGCCTTGCTTGGCGTCGGCCGAGATGTACAGGCCGATCAGGCCTTCGGCGGTGACGCGGGTGGCGGCCTTGCTGGCTTTGTTGCCCAACTTGACGCGCAGGATCTCCTCAGCCTTGGCCAGGTCGCCGGCGGCCTCGGTCAGGGCCTTTTTGCATTCCATCATGGGCGCGTCGGTCTTTTCGCGCAGTTCCTTGACCAGGGCAGCGGTAATTTCAGCCATGTTTGCTCCAAATTTCGTAAGACATGCCCCGGGCTGGCCGGGGCAGAAATGATGCTGCGAGTGCAAAGCGCCGGCACGCGGCGCAACGCTTGCTCCGTCGGCCAGCCAATTCAGGCTAGCCGACGGACATGACAGGCTCAGGCCTGGTTGTCCTGGACTTCGACGAACTCTTCCTGACCCTCGATCTCTTCGACCAGGCCGTTCAGGTTTTGCTGACGGCCTTCGAGGATCGCGTCGGCGATGCCCTTGGCGTACAGCGCGATGGCCTTGGCCGAGTCGTCGTTGCCGGGGATGATGTAGTCCACGCCGTCGGGAGCGTGGTTGGTATCGACCACGGCCACGACCGGGATGCCCAGAGTGCGGGCTTCAGCCACGGCAATTTTGTGGTAACCCACGTCGATCACGAACATGGCATCGGGCAGCGTGGTCATGTCCTTGATGCCGCCGATCGACTTGTTCAGCTTTTCCAGTTCGCGCTGGAACAGCAAGCCTTCCTTCTTGATCATGCGCTCGGCGCCGCCCTCGGCGACGACAGCTTCCATGTCTTTCAGGCGCTTGATCGAAGCCTTGACCGTCTTGAAGTTGGTCAGCATGCCGCCGAGCCAGCGGGCATCGACGTAAGGCATGCCGGCGCGGGAGGCTTCCGTGGCGACCAGCTCGCGGGCGGCGCGCTTGGTGCCGACAAAGAGCACATTGCCGCCGCGGGCGGCCAGCTGCTTCACGAACTTGGTGGCTTCGAGGTACTTCTCAACCGTCTTTTCGAGGTTGATGATGTGAATCTTGTTGCGGCTACCGAAGATGTAGGGAGCCATCTTCGGATTCCAGTAACGGGTCTGGTGACCGAAGTGGACACCGGCTTCAAGCATTTCGCGCATAAGGGACATAATGTTCTCCTAGGGTTTGGACTTGCACGCTCGCCAGCACCCGCCTGCTTTTTTACAATCGCTTTTTTTGCAATCGGCAGACGGGCACCCTGGTTGGCAAGGTGCGGGATTTGGCGCTTAATCTTCGGTTCCTTTCGGTTCAATCCTGGGGATAAACCTTGGGTCAAACGCCGGAAAGCCTATAATTCTACTATTTTCCAGGGCAAACCCTCAAGTGGCATGCCCCGAGGCCTTAAACACGCTATAAACCCGGCCCAAAAAAACAGGGTCGGATTGTTAAAAATTCTGCTGGACACGCCATGGCAATCGAACTCGTCACCGACCCCGCCGACCTGGCCAAGATGCGCGCCGCCTGCCAGGACGCCGCGCTCATCCTGGATTACCTTACTCCATTCGTGAAACCGGGTGTCACCACCGGCGAGCTCGACCGTCTGTGCATGGAATACCTCACCGACGAACTCAAGGTGAAGTCAGCCACCGTGGGCTACGCGCCTCCAGGCTACCCGCCCTTCCCCGGCGCCATCTGCACCTCGGTCAACCATGTGGTCTGTCACGGCATCCCCGGCGACAAGGTCTTGAAGAACGGCGACTCCATCAACCTGGACGTCACCATCATCAAGGACGGCTGGTTCGGTGATACCAGCCGCATGTACGCCGTGGGCGAGCAATCCATCCTGTCGCGCCGTCTGACCGACGTCACTTTCGAATGCATGTGGAAAGGCATCGAACAGGTACGCCCTGGCGCCACGCTGGGCGACAGCGGCCATGCCATCCAGAAGCACGGCGAGGCCGCCGGCTTTTCCATCGTGCGCGAATACTGCGGCCACGGCGTAGGCCGGCGCTTTCACCAGGATCCGCAGATCCTGCACTACGGCAAGCCCGGCATGGGCATCAAACTGGTGCCAGGCATGATCTTCACCATCGAGCCCATGGTCAACGCAGGCCGCAAAGAGATCCGCAACATGGCCGACGGCTGGACGGTGGTAACGCGAGACCACAGCCTGTCGGCGCAGTGGGAGCATTCCGTACTGGTGACCGAGACTGGCTACGAGGTGTTGACCGTCTCGCCCGGCGTACCCCAGCCTCCGGCCTTCATCACCGAACCGCTGTCCGTTCCCGCCCTCGCCTGACCCAACGGCTGCCGTTCGCATGAGCTTCGCCGAGCTTGTCCAGATCAAGTCCCGGATGCAGGCTGCGCGTGCCGCGGCCATCGCCCGGTTTCACGACCACGGCCGCCCCGACACACTGCTGGCCGACCTGCGCCGCGATGTCGACCGGGCGCTGCGCGACCTGCTGACGCTGCGCCCGCTGCCCAAGGGAGCCGCCCTGGCGGCCGTAGGCGGATACGGCCGCGGCGACCTGTTTCCGCACTCCGATGTCGACCTGCTCATCCTGCTGCCGCAGGCGCCTTCGCCCGCGGACGAGGCCGCCGTCGAAGGACTGGTCGCCGCGCTCTGGGATCTGGGCCTCGAACCCGGCCACAGCGTACGCACCATCGAAGACTGCGAACGCGAGGCCAGGGCCGACATCACGGTGGAAACCGCCCTGCTCGAGTCGCGCTGGCTGGCGGGCAGCCGCGGCCTCTTCAGACGTTTCGAGGCGGCCATGGACGACTGCCTGGATGCGCGCACCTTCTTCCTGGCCAAACGGGTCGAACTGCAGCAGCGCCACGCCCGCTATCAAGAAACCCCTTACGCGCTGGAGCCGAACTGCAAAGAATCGCCCGGCGGCCTGCGCGATCTGCAGGTGATTCTTTGGATGGCGCGTGCGGCAAACTTCGGCCGCAGCTGGAGCCAGATCGCCCAGGCGGGCCTGCTCACGCCGACCGAGGCCCGCACACTGCGAGGCGCCGAGCAGGCGCTCAAGCGCTTGCGCATCGAACTTCACCTGCTCGCCAACCGCCGCGAAGACCGGCTGCTGTTCGACCTGCAGCCGGGCCTCGCGCAGGTATACGGCATCGAAGATACGGCCACGCGCCGAGCCAGCGAGCTGCTCATGCAGCGCTACTACCGCGCTGCGGGCCAGGTGACGCAGCTGAACGTGATTCTGGTGCAGAACATCGAAGAGCGCCTCTTTCCGCGCCCGGCTGACGAAGCCACCCTCATCGACGCCGATTTCCGCCAGTTGCACGAGCGCCTGGACATCGTTCATGACGATGCCTTCGAGCGCAATCCCGGTCTGATGCTGCGCGCCTTTCTGGTCATGCAGCAGCACGTCACGCTGACCGGCATGTCGGCGCGCACCATGCGGGCCATCTGGCACGCGCGCGGCCGCATCGACTCGGATTTCCGCAAGAACCCAGCCAACCATCGGCTGTTCCTCGAGATTCTGCAGCAGCCTCAGGGCATCGTGCACGAATTGCGCCGCATGGCCATGCTTGGAGTACTGCCCCGTTATCTGCCTGTCTTCAAGCGCATCGTGGGCCAGATGCAGCACGACCTATTCCACGTCTATACGGTCGACCAGCACACGCTGCAGGTGCTGCGCAACGTGCGCCGCTTCACCATGCCCGAGCATGCGCAGGAGTATCCGCTGGCCAGCCAGCTGATCGCGGGGCTGGACCGGCATTGGCTGCTCTACGTGGCTGCGCTCTTTCACGACATTGCCAAAGGCCGCGGCGGCGATCACTCGCAATTAGGCGCCGTCGAAGTGCGCCGCTTCGCCCGGCAGCATGGCCTGGCTGCCGAAGACGCCGAGCTGGTCGAGTTCCTGGTGCGCAACCACCTGCTGATGTCGGCCGTGGCGCAAAAGCGCGATCTCTCCGATCCGGCTGTCATCGAAGAATTCACCCGCCAGGTGCACGACGAACGGCACCTGACCGCGCTCTATCTTCTGACCGTGGCCGACATCCGCGGCACCAGCCCAAAGGTCTGGAACGCCTGGAAAGGCAAACTGCTCGAAGATCTGTACCGCCTGACCCTGGAACGGCTGGGCGGCGAGCGCGCGGACGCAACCACCGTGCTCTCCCGGCGCCGCGAAGAAGCCGCGCGCCTGACCCGTCTGGCAGGCCTGACCGATGCCGAGCGCGACCCGTTCTGGAAACAGCTCGATGTGGCCTATTTCCTGCGCCACGAACCGTCGGAAATCGCCTGGCACACGCGACATCTCTACTATCAGAGCGCTCCCGACAAGCCCGTGGTGCGCGTCCGCCCCACCGAACACGGGGAAGGCCTGCAGGTGATGGTCTATACCCGCGATGTGCCGCAGCTGTTCGTCAATACCTGCGGATATTTCGACAGCAAGTCGCTCAGCATCCAGGACGCGCGCGTGCATACCACCCGGCATGGCTGGGCGCTGGACAGCTATATCGTCCTGCCGCCTGAAAACGGCAGCGACCTGCGCTCGCTTGCGTCCCTGGTAGAGCACGAGCTGGCCGAAAGACTAGCCGCGCCGGACTCGGCGCGCGCATGGAGCGGCGGCGCACGCGCGCGGCAATCGCGTCGCTCCCGCGCTTTCCCCATCGTGCCCCAAGCCGAGCTGCAACCCGACGAACGCAGCCAGTCCTGGCGCCTGACCGTGACGGCCACCGACCGGCCTGGCCTGTTGCACGCGCTGGCGCGGGTTTTTTCCTCGAACGAGATCAGCCTCATCATGGCCAAGATCATGACGCTGGGCGATCGCGTGGAAGACGTCTTCATCATCTCGGGCTCGGCCCTGGAGCGGCCGCGCGTCCAGATGCAGTTCGAGCGCGACGTATTGCAGGCGCTGGCCGGCGAAGAAAATTAACGCAATCGCCGACTTCGGACCTGCACGCATGAGTACAATTCTCGGCACCCTTCCCAGCCCTTTACGCGCATGGCCATCTACGACTACGCCTCGGCTTTCGGACGCAGTTTCTTCCTGGCCTTCGCCACGCTGCTGCCCATTCTCAACCCGCCTGCGGTCGCGCCCATTTTCCTGACGCTGACCGACGGCGCCTCGCACGCCACGCGCGTGGACCTGGCCCGCCGTGTGACCATCAACGCCACGCTCCTGATGATCGGGTCGCTCATTGCGGGCAACGTCGTGCTCGGATTCTTCGGCATATCGTTGGCAGCCGTGCGCGTGGGCGGTGGCCTGCTGGTGATCTACAGCGGCTGGCGGCTAGTGAACTCGGCCGACGCCGACAGCGACGGCAAGGCCCAGATGGCGCAGGTCTTCACGCCAGAAATCGCGCGGGCACGCGCCTTCTATCCGCTGGCTTTTCCCATCTGCGTCGGCCCGGGCTGCATTTCCGCGGCCATTACGGTGGGCGCCTCGCTGCGCGGTCAGCATCCGTCTCCGCTCATGAGCGCCACCCAGTATGCCGGCGCCCTGCCCGGCCTGCTGGCAGTAGGCTGGATCCTGTTCCTTTGCCTGCGTTTTGGCGAACCCCTGCTCAGCAAACTGGGCAGCAACGGCACGGCCATCTTCATGCGCATGTCGGCTTTCGTGCTGCTGTGCCTGGGCGTGCAGATCTGCTGGGACGGCGCACACGACC
>NZ_JBQCER010000098.1:0-44237 GCF_051960075.1 Bordetella sp. | reverse complement strand
CATTGTGGGCGGGGCCCGCCGTGCGGTTCGGGCGCCCCTGACGGGGGCCCCCCACCCCGGACTTCGCTCGCGCCCCGGCCCAACCCCGCCCAACCCAGGACGGACTTAAGAACCCGCAGGGCAGCTCAAGAACTTAAGACTTCTTCTCCGCGATCACCGCATCGGCCACCAACTTCGGCGCTTCGGCGTAGTGCTTGAACTCCATGGTGTAGGTTGCCCGCCCCTGAGTCAGCGAACGCAGCGACGTCGAATACCCGAACATCTCGGCCAGAGGCACTTCGGCGCGCACCAGCTTGCCCCCGCCGCCCGCGATATCTTCCATGCCTTGCACCATGCCGCGCCGCGAAGACAAGTCGCCCATGACCGAGCCGGTGTAGTCCTCGGGCGTCTCGACCTCGACATGCATCATCGGCTCGAGCAGCACCGGCTTGGCGCGGCGCATGCCTTCCTTGAAGGCCATGCTGCCTGCCATGCGGAAGGCATTCTCGTTGGAGTCGACGTCGTGATAGGAGCCGAAGACCAGCGTGGCCTTGATATCCACCACCGGATAGCCTGCCAGCACGCCGGCGTTGAGACTGTCGCGGATGCCGCGCTCGACCGCCGGGATGAACTCGCGCGGCACCACGCCGCCCTTGATCGCATCGACGAATTCGAAGCCCGCGCCGGGTTCCTGCGGCTCGAGCTTGAGCACCGCATGGCCGTATTGGCCCCGGCCGCCCGACTGTTTGACGAACTTGCCTTCGACCTCGTCCACGGTGGCGCGTATGGTTTCGCGATAGGCCACCTGCGGCTTGCCGACGTTGGCTTCGACGTGAAACTCGCGCTTCATGCGATCGACCAGGATCTCCAGGTGCAGTTCGCCCATGCCCGAGATGATGGTCTGGCCGGATTCTTCGTCGGTATGCACGCGAAAGGACGGGTCTTCCTGCGCCAGGCGGTTGAGCGCCAGGCCCATTTTTTCCTGGTCGGCCTTGGTCCTGGGTTCGACTGCCTGCGAGATGACCGGCTCGGGAAAGACCATGCGTTCCAGCACGATGATGTGCGCCGGATCGGTCAGCGTGTCGCCGGTGGTGACGTCCTTCAGGCCTACGGCGGCCGCAATGTCGCCGGCATAGACTTCGCTGATCTCCTGCCGCGAATTGGCGTGCATCTGCAGGATGCGGCCCAGGCGTTCTTTCTTGTCCTTGATCGGGTTGAACAACGTGTCGCCCGACTTGACCACGCCCGAATAGACGCGGAAGAACACCAGCTGGCCGACGAAGGGGTCGGTCATGATCTTGAAGGCCAGTGCCGAGAAAGGTTCGGCATCGCCCGGATGGCGCTCGATCTCTTTGTCGTCGACGGTGTGGCCCTTGATGGCGGGCACATCGACCGGCGAAGGCAGGTAGTCGATGACCGCATCCAGCATGGCCTGCACGCCCTTGTTCTTGAAGGCGCTGCCGCACAGCATAGGAACGATTTCGTTGGCGATGGTGCGCGTGCGCAAGCCGAGTTTTATTTCGTCTTCGGTCAGCGGCTCGCCCGAGAGATATTTCTCGAGCAGCGCCTCGTTGGCCTCGGCGGCCTTCTCGATCATCTTGTCGTGCCATTCCTGCGCCTGGGCCTGCAGGTTCGCCGGAATGTCGCGATATTCGAAGCGCACGCCCTGACTGTCGTCGTCCCAGATGATGGCTTTCATCTTGACCAGGTCGATGACGCCTTCGAAAGCGTCTTCGGCGCCCACGGGTATCTGTATCGGCACCGCGTCGCCGCGCAGGCGTTCGCCGATCTGGCGCTGCACGCGGAAGAAATCGGCGCCGATGCGGTCCATTTTGTTGACGAAGGCGATGCGGGGCACGCCGTATTTATTGGCCTGGCGCCACACCGTCTCGGACTGCGGCTGCACGCCGCCCACGGAGTCGTAGACCATGCAGGCGCCGTCGAGCACCCGCATGGAGCGTTCGACCTCGATGGTGAAGTCGACGTGTCCCGGGGTGTCGATGATGTTGATGCGATGTTCGGGATAATTGCCGGCCATGCCGCGCCAGAACGCGGTGGTAGCCGCCGAGGTGATGGTGATGCCGCGCTCCTGCTCCTGCTCCATCCAGTCCATCACCGCCGCGCCGTCGTGCACCTCGCCGATTTTGTGGGTGATTCCGGTGTAGAAGAGGATGCGCTCGGTCGTGGTGGTCTTGCCCGCGTCGATGTGGGCGGAGATGCCGATATTGCGATAGCGCTCGATGGGTGTGCGGCGAGTCATGGCGATTCCTGGTGGAACGGGTGAACGCCGATCTTACTGCTGGCCGCTGGCGCCTTGTTCGGCTGCCGAGAGCTCTTCAGGGGTATTGATATTGAGAAATCCATCTACCGCGTCGTCGAAGTCGACCTCGACGCCGCCCACGCACTTCTGCCAAAGATCGACCTTGCGATCGCCGCCTTGCAGGTAGCCGCGTAGATCGTCAGCGAGCGAGGTGCGCAGCGCCATGCAGACCGAATGCCGGCGCCCTCCCGCGCAAGCCACCGCCAATGGCGCGCCTTGCGCCTGCGCGGAGCCGATCAGACGCGCCGTCAGGTCGAGGGGCAAAAAAGGCGTATCGCAGGGCGCGACCACCAGCCAGCGGCCGGACCAGGCGAGCAGCCCTGCCGCCACGCCGGCCAGCGGACCCGGCCAGGCGTCTAGACTCGGATCGTCGGCCAGCACCTGACCGTATTGCGCGTAGCGCTCGGCATTGCGGTTGGCGCTGATGAACAACCGCTGGACCTGCGGCGCCAGACGCTGCGCCGCATGCGCCACGAGCGGCCGGCCGGCCAGCAAAAGCAGCCCCTTGTCGGCCTCTTGCATGCGAACGGCGCGCCCGCCGGCCAGGATCAGGCCGGCCGCGCCTTCAAAGGGAATATCAGCCACCGATATAGCTCATCTCGATCTTGCGCGCAGCCTGGGGCAGGCCCTGTGCGCGGCGTTCGGAATAGTTGTCGTCGCGCCGCGACCAGGTGCCGGCGATCAGTTCGGCCAGCCGGGCGTCGTCGGCCCCCTCGCGCAGCGGCTCGCGCAGGTCGTATCCTGCGCTGGCGAACAGGCACAGGAACAGCTTGCCTTCGGGCGACAGTCGCGCGCGCGTGCATCCGCCGCAGAAAGCATGCGACACGCTGGAGATGACGCCGATCTCGCCCGCGCCGTCTCGATAGCGCCAGCGCTCGGCCACCCGGCCCATCGCTTCGTCGGCCACCGCCTCGAGGGGAAACTCGGCGCCGATGCGCTCGAGCACCTCGGGGGTCGGCACGACCTCGGCGAGGTTCCACCCATTGGTGCTGCCCACGTCCATATACTCGATGAAGCGCAGCACGTGACCCGTGCCGCGAAAGCGCCGCGCCAGGGGCAGAATTTGTCCGTCGTTGAATCCGCGGCGCACCACCATATTGATCTTGATCGAGGCCAGCCCCGCTTCGGCCGCCGCATCCACGCCCCGCAGCACGTCGTCGGGCGTGAAATCGCTGTCGCTCATGCGCGCGAAAAGCTCGGCATCGAGTGCGTCCAGACTCACGGTGACGCGGCTCAGACCCGCGTCTTTCAACGCGCGCGCCTTGCGCGCGAGCAGCACCCCGTTGGTCGTGAGCGTGATGTCCAGCGACCGGCCTTGCGGCGTGCGCAGCTCGGCCAGCATGGCGATCAGCGCTTCGATGTTCTTGCGCAGCAGGGGCTCGCCGCCCGTCAGGCGGATTTTTTCGACGCCCAGCCGGGCGTACGTGCCGGCCAGACGCGTGATCTCCTCGAACGAAAGCAACGCCGAATGCGGCATGAAGGCATAGCTGCTGTCGAACACGTCGCGCGGCATGCAATAGCTGCAGCGGAAGTTGCAGCGGTCGGTGACCGAAATGCGCAAATCTCGCATAGGCCTGTTCCGGGAATCCGCCGCGGGCTGGCCGGGCCGCCACGAATGGGGGGCGACCTCGCGCGGCTGGGCAGGCCCGGCGGAGCGCTCGTCGGCGAGAAAGATCACCTTGTTCATGGAAATGCCTCTTTCAAGGTCATTGCCCGACCCACGTCGACGACGTCGTAGCCCGGCAGCAGATCGAGCTCGCCGATGTATTCCGGGCCGCGTATGACATCCAGCAATTCGCGCATCGCCGGAGTATCCATATCGGCCTTGCGCACGGCGAAGAAGTAGCGCTCGCGCGCCAGCAGGATGAAGTCCAGGCCGAAGCGCCGCGCGGCGGTTTCGACGCCCACGCCGGTGTCGGCCATGCCGCTGGCAATATGCGCGGCAATGGCCATGTGCGTGAACTCGCTGGTTTCGTAGCCCTGCACCTGATTGGTGGACAAACCCGCGCGCTCCAGCATGGCCTTGATCAGGTGGCGCGTGCTGGAGCCGATCTGACGGTTGACGAAGCGCACGTCGGGCCGCGCCAGATCGGCGATGCCGTTGATGCGCTTGGGATTGCCGGGCTGCACGAACAGGCCCGTGTTGCGCATCGACAGATAAACCAGCATGTATTCGTCGGCATCCAGCCAGGGGCGATAGGCCTCGAGAATGACCGACTCGAATTCGCCACAAGGCACCTGAAAGCCCGCCAGGTCGCACTCGCGGTGCTCGAGTGCGGCCAGGGCCTCGGCGGCGGTGCGATAGCGCAGCTCCAGTCCCAGGCCGTTACGGCTGACGTGCCGCATCATGGCCTCGACCGCAAAGCCGTGGCTGGCATGCAGCCGCAGGTGCGGCGCAGCGCGCGGCAGCAGGCGCTCGAGTTCTTCCTGCAGCTCGGAAGCCATGCTTTCGAGCGTGGGCGCCAGACGCGCCTCGATGCGCCGATTGGCCCAAAGCAGCCGCTGGGCAAATTCCGACAACTGCGTGCCCTGGCGTCGCCGCGTGATGAGCAGCGGCGTGCCGAAAATGGTCTCGAACCGCCGCAACACGCCCCAGGCATGGCGATAGGACAAGCCGCAGGCCCGGCAAGCGCCGGCGATGTGGCCGGTGGTATCGATGGCCGACAACAGCGACAGCACACTGCCCAGGGACACGTCCTGTTCGTCCTGCGCGCCATCCAGCGACCATTGTGGGCGCAGGCTCAACTGGAATTTATATGTCATCTATTTCTTATTGAGCGCAAAAAAGAACCGGATTATGGTATCAGCACAAGCGCATCCTGCAGATATTAATATGTTTTTTCTACCATATTAATCAGTTTCAGGCATTCCTATGAAAAAGCCGCGATCCGTCAAGCGGCCAAGGTTCAGGAGACCCGACGATGCATGATAGATCTGTCGTCAACGACATCGTGACCCGACTGCGCGGCATGCCCGGCGCGCTGCTGCCCATTTTGCATGCGGTCCAGCACGAACTGGGCCATATTCCGCCCGATGTCGTGCCAGACATCGCCGCCGCGCTGAACCTATCGCGCGCCGAGGTGCACGGCGTCATCACTTTCTACCCGCATTTCCGCAGCGAACCTGGCGCACGCCACACGCTGGAGGTGTGCCGCGCCGAGTCCTGTCAGGCCATGGGCGGCGAAGCCCTGGCAGGCCATGCCCGCACGCGTCTGGGCTGCGACTTTCATGCCGTCAGTGCCGACGGCACCTTCGCGCTCGAACCGGTTTACTGCCTGGGCCTGTGCGCGCAATCGCCGGCAGTGATGCTCGACGGCCGGCCTCATGCGCGCGTCACCGCAGCCCGGCTGGACCGCCTGCTCGACGCGGCGCGCACGTCGCCCGCACAGGACGGGGCCCGCACATGAACGCTCCCATCAAGATTTACGTGCCGCGCGACGCCGCCGCGCTGGCCGTGGACGCCGACGCGGTGTCCGCGGCCATCGAGCGCGTAGCGCAAGAACGCGGTGTCGCCATCTCCCTGGTGCGCAACGGCTCGCGCGGATTGCTGTGGCTCGAACCTTTGGTCGAGATCGCCACGCCGCAGGGCCGCGTGGCTTATGGTCCGGTGCAGCCCGACGACGTGCCGGGGCTTTTCGATGCCGGCTGGCTGCAGGGCGGCGCGCATGCGCTGTGCCATGGACAAACCGAAGACATCCCTTATCTCAAGAACCAGGAGCGCCTGACTTTTGCCCGCGTGGGCATCACCGACCCCTTGTCGCTGGACGATTACACGTCGCACGGCGGTCTGGAAGGCATGCGGCGCGCGATCGCGATGACTTCCGCGCAGATTGTCGACGAGGTATTGAACTCGGGCCTGCGCGGCCGAGGCGGCGCGGCCTTTCCCACAGGCATTAAGTGGAAGACCGTTCTGGCCGCCAACGCGGCGCAGAAATACGTGGTGTGCAACGCCGACGAAGGCGACTCGGGCACGTTCGCCGACCGCATGCTGATGGAAGGAGACCCCTACGTTCTGATCGAAGGCATGGCCATAGCCGTGCTGGCTGTGGTCGCCACGTATGGCTATATTTACGTGCGTTCGGAATACCCCCACGCCATCGCCGCGCTTGAAGAAGCCATTGCTCGAGCGCGCAGGGCTGGCTGGCTGGGCGCGGACATCCTCGGCAGCGGCCGGGCCTTCGACCTGGAAGTGCGCAAGGGCGCCGGCGCCTATATCTGCGGCGAAGAGACCTCGCTGCTGGAAAGCCTGGAAGGCAAGCGCGGCCTCGTGCGCGCCAAGCCGCCGCTGCCTGCGATCCAGGGCCTGTTCGGGCAACCCACCGTCATCAACAACGTGATCTCGCTGGCCTCGGTGCCAATCATTCTGGCGCGTGGCGCAAACTATTACCGCGACTACGGCGTGGGCCGCTCGCACGGCACCCTGCCCTTCCAGTTGGCCGGCAATCTCAAACAGGCAGGTCTGGTCGAAAAGGCCTTCGGCCTTACACTGCGCGAGCTGCTTTACGACTTCGGTGCAGGCTCCGCATCGGGGCGGCCGTTGCGCGCGGTACAAGTGGGCGGACCGCTCGGCGCTTACCTTCCCGAATCGCAGTGGGACGTGCCGCTCGACTACGAAGCCTACGTCGGTATCTCGGCCATGATCGGACACGGCGGTCTGGTGGCTTTCGACGACACCGTGGACATGGCGCGCATGGCGCGCTACGCCATGGAGTTCTGCGCGGTCGAATCGTGCGGCAAATGCACACCCTGCCGCATCGGCTCCACGCGCGGCGTCGAGACCATCGACAAGATCGTGGCCGGCGGTCCGCAGCGTGAGCAGCACGTAACGCTGCTGCGCGATCTGTGCGACACGATGCTGGGCGGCTCGCTGTGCGCGTTGGGCGGCATGGCGCCCTACCCGGTGCTGTCGGCCCTGAACCATTACCCCGAAGACTTCGGCATCAGCGCGTCGCGCGCTGCCGAGGCCGCTGCGCGAACCTAAGATCAGCGCCTACGCAAGGAGACATCCTCATGCTGGAAACCGTTGTCAAGCGCGACCGCGACCTGGGCACCCCGGCGCGCACGTCCGAACAACTCGTCACCCTGACCATAGACGGCCAGACCATCTCGGTGCCCGAGGGTACGTCGGTGATGCGCGCCGCCGCCGAGGCCGGAATCAATATCCCCAAGTTGTGCGCCACCGACAGCCTGGAGGCCTTCGGTTCGTGCCGCTTGTGCCTGGTCGAGATCGAAGGTCGACGCGGCTATCCGGCCTCGTGCACCACGCCCGCCGAGAACGGCATGGTGGTGCGCACCGAAACGCCCAAGCTGCACGATCTGCGGGTGGGCGTCATGGAACTGTACATCTCGGACCATCCGCTGGACTGCCTGACCTGTCCGGCCAATGGCGACTGCGAGCTGCAGGACATGGCCGGCGCGGTGGGCCTGCGCAACGTGCGCTACGGCTATGCGGGCGCCAACCACCTGCAGGACGCCAAGGACGAATCCAACCCCTACTTCAGCTACGATCCGTCCAAGTGCATCGTCTGCAATCGCTGTGTGCGCGCCTGCGAAGAGACGCAGGGAACATATGCGCTGACGATTTCGGGCAAGGGCTTCGATTCGCGCGTAGCGGCAGGCCAGAGCGAGGCCTTCCTGGACAGCGAATGCGTGTCCTGCGGCGCCTGCGTGCAGGCCTGCCCCACTTCGACCCTGCAGGAAAAGACCGTCATCATGATGGGCCAGGCCGAGCATTCGGTGGTGACCACCTGCGCCTACTGCGGCGTGGGCTGCGGGTTCAAGGCCGAGATGAAGGGCCAGGAAGTGGTGCGCATGGTGCCCTGGAAGGACGGCCAGGCCAACCGCGGCCATTCCTGCGTGAAGGGACGCTTTGCCTGGGGCTACACCACGCACAAAGACCGTGTGCTCAAGCCGATGATACGCAAACGCATCACCGATCCCTGGCAGGAAGTCTCGTGGGACACGGCGATCAATTATGCCGCCTCCGAATTCCGCCGCATCCAGGAAAAATACGGGCGCGACTCGGTCGGCGGCATCGCCTCTTCGCGCTGCACCAACGAAGAGACCTGGCTGGTGCAGAAGCTGGTGCGCGCCGCGTTCGGCAACAACAACGTCGACACCTGCGCGCGCGTCTGCCATTCGCCTACCGGGTACGGTTTGAAGCAGACCATGGGTGAATCGGCCGGTACGCAAACCTTCGATTCGGTCATGCACACCGATGTGATCATCCTCATCGGCGCCAACCCCAGCAGCGGCCATCCGGTGTTCGCCTCGCGCATGAAGCGCCGCCTGCGCCAGGGCGCCAAACTGATCGTGGTCGATCCGCGCCGCATCGAGCTGGTCGACGGCGCGCACGTCAAGGCCGACTACCATCTGCCGCTGCGGCCCGGCACCAACACCGCGCTGCTATCGGCGCTGGCGCACGTGATCGTCACCGAGGGCCTGGTGAACGAAGCCTTCGTGGCCGAGCGCTGCGACGCCAAGTCCTTCAACGAATGGCGCGAGTTTGTGTCGCGCCCGGAAAATTCGCCCGAGGCGATGGCGCCCATCACCGGCGTGCCGGCCGATGACATCCGCGGCGCGGCGCGGCTTTACGCCACCGGCGGCAACGGTTCGATCTACTACGGTCTGGGCGTGACCGAGCACAGCCAGGGTTCGACCACCGTCATGGCCATCGCCAACCTGGCCATGGCCACCGGCAACATCGGGCGCGAAGGCGTGGGCGTGAACCCGCTGCGCGGGCAGAACAATGTGCAGGGTTCGTGCGACATGGGTTCGTTTCCGCACGAGCTGCCCGGCTACCGGCATGTCTCGGATGACGCGGTGCGCGGCGAATTCGAGGCCGACTGGGGCGTGACCCTGCAGCCCGAACCCGGCCTGCGTCTGCCCAATATGTTCGACGCGGCGGTATCCGGCAGCTTCAAGGCGCTGTATTGCCAGGCCGAGGACATCATTCAGTCCGATCCCGATACGCAGCACGTTGCCGCAGCGCTGTCGGCCATGGAATGCGTCGTGGTGCAGGACCTGTTCCTGACCGAGACGGCCAAGTATGCCCACGTTTTCCTGCCCGGTTCGACCTTCCTGGAAAAGGACGGCACGTTCACCAACGCCGAGCGCCGCATTTCGCGCGTGCGCAAGGTCATGGAGCCGCGCAACGGCATGTCCGACTGGGAAGTGACGGTAGCCTTGTCCAATGCGCTGGGCTACCCCATGAACTATCGCGATCCCGGCGAGATCATGGACGAGATTGCGCGCCTCACCCCCACCTTCGCCGGCGTATCGTTCGAAAAGATCGATCGCATGGGCAGTCTGCAATGGCCCTGCAACGACGCCGCGCCCGACGGCACGCCCATCATGCACGTCGACGAGTTCGTGCGGGGCAAGGGCCGTTTCATGATCACCCGCTACGTACCCACGGACGAACGCAGCAATCGGCGCTTCCCGCTGTTGCTGACGACAGGGCGCATTCTGTCGCAATACAACGTGGGTGCGCAGACGCGGCGCACCGCCAATGTACTCTGGCATCACGAGGACGTGCTCGAGATTCATCCGCAAGACGCGGAGGACCGCGGCGTGAACGAGGGAGATTGGGTGGGCATCGAGAGCCGGGCCGGACAGACCGTGCTGCGCGCCACTATCACCGAGCGTGTGCAGCCGGGCGTGGTGTACACCACCTTCCATTTCCCACAGTCGGGCGCCAACGTCGTCACGACCGACAATGCCGACTGGGCGACCGACTGCCCCGAGTACAAAGTGACGGCGGTGCAGGTGACTCGCGTGACGCAGCCGTCGGAGTGGCAGCGCCAGTGGACGCAGTTCGAGGACGTGCAGCAAAAGCTGCTGCGCGAGCGCATCCGCGAAGAAGCGTCGGTCACCAAATAATAAGTCCGAAGCGCCATGCGGCTCTCCACGCCCGATCTGGATGAAGCGTTCGATCGCGCAGACCATGCGCGAGCGCAGGTCGTTCGCGTGCGCGCCGCCCGCATCGACGCCACCGAACAGGAGGACTGCCTGGCCGAGGAGGTTCCGATCGCGCTGGAATACAACGGCATCAGCCATGCCACCATGCTGGCCACGCCCGCCGACCTGGAGGATTTCGCCCTGGGGTTCTCGCTCACCGAAGGCATTGTCGACGGCGTGTCCGACATACGCGGCATGGATCTGCGTCATGAATGCGCCGGCATCGTGGTGGCGCTGGAGATTTCCAGCGCCTGCGCGATGCGCCTGCGCGAGCGGCGCCGAGCCATGGCCGGCCGCACGGGCTGCGGGCTGTGCGGCGTGGAAACGCTGCCCGAGGTGTTGCGGCCCGTGCCTGCAGTGGCCGACGGCCCCGCCGTGCCTATCGGCGCGGTGCTGCAGGCCATGCGCGACATGCGCGCGCGTCAGGTGCTGCACGATCTGACCGGCGCCACGCACGCAGCCGGCTGGGCCGACGCGCAGGGCCGCGTTGCCCTGGTGCGCGAAGACGTGGGCCGCCACAACGCGCTGGACAAGCTCATCGGTGCGCTGGCCCGCGGCGGGCAGGACGCGTCGGCGGGCATGACGCTTGTGTCCAGCCGCGCCAGTTTCGAAATGGTGCAAAAGACCGCGATGGCCGGTGTCGGCATTCTCGCGGCTGTTTCCGCCCCCACTGCGCTGGCCGTGCGCGTGGCGCTTCAGACCAATCTCACGCTGCTCGGCTTTCTGCGCGATGCCGATGCCGCGATCTACACTCACCCGCAGCGCATGCTTGCCTGACGCCTGGACCTATTCGCATGGAAATCCGCACACTGATCCGCTCGGCCAACCGCATCGGCGATTTCTTCGAATCGATGCCCGACAAGGCCGAGGCCGCCGAGGGCATCGCCAATCACATCCAGAAGTTCTGGGAGCCGCGGATGCGGCGCGAATTGCTGAATTTTCTCGCCCAGCATCCCGAAGGCCGCAGCGGGGAAGATCAATTGCACCCGTTCGTGCTGGAGACGGTGCTCAAGCAGCGGCAGAGGTTGACGCCGGCGGCTGCGTAATTTTCTTATGGGCGTTTCTTTGGGTTTTTAAGCCGTTCGCGCAATGCATCGCGGGCCTGCGATAACGCGAGTGCGTCAGACCTGAGGGAGTATGCGGATCAGGAAACCGCGATCACGCCTGCGTCTACCAGCGCATCGGCGATGCCGATGAACCCGGCCACGGAGACTTCTTCCGCGCGCGCGGTCGGCGCGATACCCAGGGTTTCCCAAGGAATATGCGCAGTCCAGTCGTCGAGCACCCGGCGCAGCATTTTGCGCCGTTGTGAGAAGGCCCGCGCCACCACGTGCTCGAACGCCGCGCTGCTGCGCGGTCGCGGGCGATCTGCTCCAAGAGGCACCATGCGCACGACAGCCGACACGACCTTGGGCGGCGGATCGAATGCCTCGGGGGGAACGTCGAACAGCTTGGCCATGCGATAGCGCGACTGCAGCATCACCGACAGGCGGCTGTAGTCGGAACTGCCCGGCTGCGCCACCATGCGGTCTATGACTTCGCGCTGCAGCATGAAGTGCTGGTCGCGCACCTGGTCGGCCGAGGCCATCAGGTGAAAAAGCAGCGGGCTGGAGATGTTGTAAGGCAGGTTGCCGACGACGCGCAGGTCGGGCCCGAATGCTGCGAAGTCGACCGTCAGGGCATCGGCCTCGACGACATCGAGCCGCTCGGACGGATACTGCTTGCGCAGGCGCGCCGCAAGATCTCGGTCGATCTCGACCACGGTCAGGCGCGACAGTCGATCGAGCAGCGGCCGGGTGAGCGCGGACAGGCCCGGGCCGATCTCGATCACGCGATCGTCGACGGCAGGCGCCACGGCCCGTACGATGGCGTCCACCACGCTCTCGTCGGTCAGAAAGTTCTGGCCGAAGCGCTTGCGGGCCTGATGCTGGGCCATGGCTCTTACTGCTGGTAGCGCTGCTTGAGCTCGTCGGCCTTGACCAGGCGATTGTCGATGTAGGTCTGAGCCATGACCTGATCCATATAGTCTTCGAAAGCCGGACCCGCCTGACGCTCCATCAGAATCTGGCGCGCGCGGTTGCGGCGCACATCTTCCGTGGCGTCGTGCTGGCGGCGCGCGATCACCTCGATCAGGTGCCAGCCGAAGGGCGACTCGATCGGTTCGCTGATCTCGCCGGGTTTGAGCCTGTTCATGGCCTGTTCGAAAGCGGGAACGGTCTGTCCGGGATTGAGCCAGCCCAGGTCGCCGCCCTGCGCCGCGGTGTTGTCCTGCGAGTACTGGCGAGCCATCGCTTCGAACGTGGTCTGGCCCGACACGATGCGCTGACGGATTTCTTCAAGCTTTTGACGCGCCTCGGCGCTGGTCATCACGGCCGAAACCTTGATCAGAATATGGCGCGCGTGAGTTTGCGTGATCTCCACGGTGCCGGCGGCGGCCGACGGAATCGTCTCGAGCTGCTGGACGCCGGGCTCGGGCGCCGGTTGTTGCTGCTGTGCCGGCGCGGCCACGCGTTCCATCGCTCGGGCCGTGACCTTGACGATGTGAAAACCGTTGCCCGCACGCAGCACGCCGGTGACCTGGCCGGGCATGAGATTGCGGATGGCGTTCACGAACAGATCAGGCCAGCCTTCCAGCGGGCGCACGCCCAGCTTGCCGCCATGCAGGGCGTCGGGCCCGTCGGAATTGGCCGCGGCCAGGCTGGCGAAGTCCGCGCCTTTGCGGATGCGCGCCAGCAGGCTGTCGGCCTTCTCTTTGGCGCGCGCGACCACCTCCGGCGACGCGCCTTCGGGAACATGGATCAGGATTTCCGACAACTCGACCGGACCGTTAGGCACGATTCGGACTTGCGGCTGGACGCTCGCCTGGGCGGGCGCGGCAACCGGGGCAGGCTTGGGCACAATTGCTTCGTTGTGCGCGTACTCTTTCAGAAAAGCGTCGACCTCGCTGTCGGAAATGAAGATCTTGGCATCGACCACGCGCTGGCGCAGCTGCTCCGACAGCAGTTCGTCGTGGATGGATTTGCGGTAGTCGTCCCAGGTGGAGCCGCTTTTGACGATATCGGCCTTCATCTGGGGAATCGTGAGGTGGTTGCGGCCGGCGACCATTGCAATGGCTTGGTCGACCTGAGCGTCGGTCAGCACGATGCCTTGCCGTTTGGCTTCCTGGGCTGTCACGCGATCCATGATGAGCCGGTTCAGTACCTGGCGCTGCAGGATGTCCATGGGCGGGGCCTTGATCCGTTGCGCGTTCAGGCTTGCCTCGGCCTGCCTGACCGCCTCGTTCAGGTCGCTCATGGTGATGACGTCCTTGCCGACCACGGCGGCGATGCCGTCGGTGATCTGCTCGCCCGCCGGCGCGGCGGACTTGGCCGCAGCGTGCTTGGCAGGTTGCGGCCGAGCCTCGGCATGGCGGCTGGCGGCGGCGTGGGACGCGGTGTTTTGCGCGTGCGCAGGCGAAGCAGCCAGTGCAGTGCACAGGGTCAGCGTCAGGAAGCAGCCGTACCCACGGCTGCGCAACGGCAATCTACGCATTACTCGTACCTTTCAAAGGAGGTGCCGGGTTGCTGATCCGGCGTCACGGGTTGGTAGCCCGGAATGTTGCGATTGATCAAACTCATGGGATCGCTGCCCAGCGAGCCCAGGCCCGTGAGTTCGAGCTGGAAGAACAGCGCGGTATTGGCTTGCGACCCTGAAATGGCATAGCGTTGGAACACCACGCGGGCAGACCAGCAGCAATCGGACTTGTATTCGACGCCGAGCATCGCCTGCGGGAACCGCGAATTGCCGCCGGAAGCCTCCTGGCCCAGAGCATAGTCGATGCGGCCCACGCCGTACCAGTGCTTGGTGAACGGCCATTGCACGCCCAGGCTGATCTGGTTTTGCGGCGTAGGCAGATATTGCTGGTTGATCAGCGCGGAGCTTTGGTAGCGGTAGGTCAGCGCTACGGTGGTCAGGCGCTGCGGCGACCAGCGCAGGCTGGTATAGGCCTGCGACACGCGATTGCCGTAAGTATCGTATTGCACGCCCATGTCCGTGCTGAGCGTGTCGGTCAGCGCAGCGCTGGCGCCGCCCAGCAGGTCGGAGTGCTGATGCTCGCGCGTCACTTCGCCCGGCAGCGCGACCATCTGGTCGACGAAATACTGCTGTACGCCGCCCGACAGCGACAGGCGCTCCAGGCCCGTGGCGTTGTCGATCCAGCGCGTGGTCAACGCGGCAGTGACCTGGTTGGCGTTGTTGATGCGATCCCAGCCGCCGATGTAGCGGTTTTCCTGGAAGGCCTGGTCGAAGCTGAAAGGCGCCAGGTAGGTATCGTAGACCGGCAGGTTGTTCTGATTGCGGTACGGCACGTACAAGTAATAAAGACGCGGTTCCAGCGTTTGCGTCGCAGACCGGCCGAAGAGCGCCGTCTGGCGGTCGAAGGTCATGCCGCTGTCGAGAGAAACAATGGGCACCGTGCGCGAGGCCGACGTGCCGTAGGTCGACGTGCTGCCCAGCTGATTGAAGTCGGTGTTGTACCAGTTGGTGTTGCCGTACTGGGTGTAGTTCAGGCCGACCTTGGGCGTGATGTACCAGCCGGGATGAACAATGGGATAGGACAGCGACGGATAGATCTGGAACCGGTTGCCGTCGGGACTCAGGCGTGTGCCCAGCTCCAGCGGCCGGGTGAAGCGGACCATCGAGGTGTCCACATTCGCGTCGAAGCCGTTCCAGTCGTAGTGGTGGCCGTTCGCCCTGAAGGCCAGCTCGTTGAACGGCGGGGCGACGGGCGCGAGCGGATCCTGCAGGGTCTGATAATGCAGGGACTGGACCGACGCGTTCCAGTAGACATTATTCCATCCGCCAATGACGTTCTGCGGCAGATAGACGGTGGCGGCCGTGTTCAGGCCGATGGTGTTGCTGATGTCGCGGTAGTAGTTGTTGTCCGAAACGCGCTGGACATCCCAGTTGGCATAGAAGCCGTTGCCGAACTGCTGGTAGTGCGTCCAGCGGTACATCCAGCGATCGCGGTTGGCGACCCGGTCGCTGGGCAGAAAGTTGGCCTGCGCCAGTCCGGTGTAGTCCTCGCCGAGATAGCGCCCCGTGGCGCCCAGCATCATGCCGCGCTTGCTCATGATCTGGGGATTGAGCGTCAGATCGTAGTTCGGCGCCAAATTGAGGTAATACGGCGCCGAAACGTTAAAGCCGGTGCTGCTGGAGGCACTGTACGTAGGAACCAGAAAGCCAGACTTGCGCTCGTCCTTGACCGGGAAGGTCAGGTAGGGCGACGCCAGGATCGGAACCCCCTTGAAGTACAGCACGCCGCCGTGCGCCACGCCTTCGTTCGCTTCCATGTCGATATCGAGGCTGTCGGCCTTGATGTACCAGGACGGATCGGAACAGGAACAGTTGCTGTAACGGACCTGCGTAAGTCGGAACTCCGACTTGCTGAAGATGTCTGCATGCTGGGCCTGGGCCGTGCCGCCGGTGGCGCCGAGCCAGAAATCCGGCTTCTGGATCTCGCCCTGGTAGTCGTCCAGATTGACGTGACCGGACGGGCCGGTGATCAGCGTGGCGTCGCGCAGCACACGCAGATTGCCCTTGACGGACACTTCGCCGGTTGCGCGATCGTAGTGGATGCTGTCGCCTTTGAGCACCGCGTCGGGGCGGCGTATCTGGGCATGGCCGGTCAGGGTGAACGATGTGTCGGGGTTGCCCTCGATCTGGTCACCCTGGATGAAGGTCGAAATGGCGTCGGTGGATAGATCGTGCTCGCGCAGGCGGGAAGAGCTGCGCATTGCGGCCGGCGGCTGAAGGCCCGGCACTTCGACCTGAGCGGACGGCGGCGTCGCGGCGGCGTCTGCGTCGGTATTGGAAATGGCCGCGGCCTGGGCCTGCGCGGCTCCGGCCACGCCCACTGCAAGAAGAATCAACCACCGGACCATGCGCACGAGCACGAAAACCAACCCCGTATGAAGTGGGCCCCCCTGCGGCATATTGAAAAGGTGCCGGAGCGAAGCGACCCGGTATTATAGAGAAGCCGGCCAAACGCCCAAGCGTCGGGGAATTCCCCATGACAGCGCGGCCAAACTCCCCGGCTTCCTACCCAATTCACTGACTTCGAGACGGTACTCTTGAACGCCTCCCCCGACACGCGCCGGACCTTGATCGAGGCCTGGCTGCGCAGCCTGCCGCCCGGACTGGCTCTGCGCCTGGAAACCCTGCGGCCTGCCTCCAGCGACGCGAGCTTCCGGCGCTATTTCCGCCTGGAGGCCGAGCACGGCACCGTCATCGTGATGGACGCACCGCCGCCCCACGAGGACGTGCGCCCTTTTCTGCACGCCGGCGATCTGCTGCGCCAGGCCGGGCTGAATGTGCCGACCGTGCTGGCCGAGGCGCCGAACCAAGGGCTGCTGCTGCTGTCCGACCTGGGCCGTGAAACCTACTATCAGCGCATCCAGGCCGGGTTGGACGATGCCCGCCTGCAAACCCTGTACCGCGAAGCGCTGGCGGCGCTGGTGCAAATGCAGCAGGCCTCGACCGCCGGGCTGCCGCCCTACGACACGGCGCGCCTGGCTGCCGAACTGGAGCTGTTCCCCGAGTGGTATGTACAGCGCCATCACGGCACCGCCCTGAACAACGGGCAGACCGAAGCGCTGCAGAAAATCTTCCAGTTGCTCTCGGAGCGCTGCGCCACGCAAACGCCCGTCTATGTGCACCGCGATTTCCACTCGCCCAATCTGATGGTCTGCGATGAGGCGCGTTTCGGCCCCAACCCCGGCATTCTGGACTTCCAGGACGCCCTGGCCGGGCCGCTCGCCTATGACCTGGCCTCGCTGGTGACCGATGCGCGCACGACCTGGGAAGAGCCGCAGCAGTTGGACTGGGCCATCCGCTACTGGGAAATGGCGCGCAAGGCCGGTTTGCCGGTGCCCGCCGATTTTGCCGAATTCCACTGCGCCTACGAGTGGATGAGCCTGCAGCGCAATCTGCGCATTCTGGGCGTGTTCGCACGACTGAATCACCGCGACGGCAAATCGGGGTATCTGGCCCACATGCCTCGCGTCAACCAATACGTGCGCCAGGTCGCCAGGCGCTACGGGGTCTTTGCGCCGTTGCTGCGCCTGTTGGATCAGCTCGACCAGACCTCGCCCACTGTGGGGTACACCTTCTGATGCGGGCGATGATTCTGGCGGCGGGCCGCGGCGAACGCATGCGGCCGCTTACCGATCACACGCCCAAACCGCTTTTGACGGTCGGCGGCAAACCGTTGATCGTCTGGCACCTGGAACGGCTCGCGCAGGCCGGTTTGCGCGACGTCGTCATCAACCATGCCTGGCTGGGCGATCGCATCGTCGAGGAACTGGGAGACGGCAGCCGCTGGGATTTGCGCATCCGTTATTCCGCCGAGGACCCGGCGCTGGAAACCGCCGGCGGCATCGTGCAGGCCCTGCCCTGGCTGGGCGCAGACCCTTTTCTGGTCATCAACGGCGATATCTGGTGCGATTGGGATCCCGCGCGTTCCGATATGGCGCGGCGCGACATGGACCGCACCCATGCGGACGCCTGGCTGCTGCTGGTCGACAACCCGCCGCAGCACCCGCAGGGCGATTTCGCGCTGCAGCCCGATGGCCGCGCGGCCGACGATGGCCCGGCCAAGCTGACTTTTTCCGGCATAGGCATCTACCGTCCCGGGCTGTTTGCCGGCCTCGCATCAGGCCGCCCTGCCCCGCTGGCGCCGCTGCTGCGGCAAGCCATGGCGCGCGGCGCCGTGCGCGCCGAGCGCCACGCCGGCCGCTGGGTCGACGTCGGCACGCCACAGCGCCTGCAGGCGCTCGACGCCGCGCTCGGCACCGACCCGAACCCCGAATCCGGCACACGGTATACGGCACGGCGCAATGCGCCACAGTAGTATGCTTTGAATTCTTCACCCTTTACACCAAACCCTAGGCACAGGAAGTCTTACATGGGCATGCTCGGACAATCGGGACGTCCGGTTTTCAAACCGTCTGTTTATCAGCCCGGTCGGCACAATCGGCGCCTGCCGCGCGGCCTGGGATTGCTGTTCATCGGCATCGCTCTGGGCGCCGGCGGCGTACTGTTTCTGCAAACCAACTACGGGCCGCCGCGGCTGTCTACCGAGCAGTCCGAGCAAGTGCGCAGCGAATTGAACGCCGCCACGCTGGAGCGGCAGCGCCTGCAGACTCAGATCGACGATCTGCAGCGCCAGCTCGACGCCAGCCACGCGGCGGCGGCAGCAGCGGCAGCCCCCGCGGAGACCGCCGCGCAGCCTGCCCTCCCGGTTGCGGCGCAATCGGCGCCCGAGCCTGCGTCAGCGCCAGCGGCAGCCACAAACCCGCCGGCAGTCCCCGCGCCCGCCGCCCAGACCGCCGAAACGGCTCCGGTGCCCATTGCCAGCCCGGCGCCGCGCACCGCCGAGCAACCCGCTGCCACCACCACGACCGCGCCCGTTATCGAGGCGCCCAAGCCCATCGCGCGCAAGCCCGTGCACCACGATTACGAAGAACCTCACTCGCAGCTGCGCATGACCATCATTCCGATGACGGCGCCCACGCCGTCGCCGACGAAGTAGCGCTGCGCCGCTGCCGCCACCAGGAAAAATGGCCCGTCATAGGCCATTTTTTTATCGGGCTGCGCCGCGCCGCGCGCCGCGATCGTCGCCCAGGGAATGGGCATACATGGATTTTCCGCCCAGCGCGTGGGCCACGACATAGCCCATGACGCAGGCCGTCATCAACGGCAACATGGCCTGATAGCTGAGCGTCATCTCGAATATCATCAGAATCGACATGAGCGGCGCATGGGTGGCCGCCGACAGCAGGGCGCCCATGCCGACCACGGCATAGCTGCTGATCGACGCCTGAGGCAGCGCGGCATGCAGCGCCGAGCCGTACAGATGCCCCAGCGCGGCGCCCATGAACAAGGTGGGCGTGAAGGTGCCGCCCACGGCGCCCGATCCCGAGCTGGCCGAGGTCGCCAACAGTTTCATCACGAACACCACCGCGACCGTCTGCCAGGCCCAGGGCTCGTGCAGCAGCGAGTTGACCACGCTGTAGCCGTTGCCCCAGACCTGGGGCCAACCCACCGAGATCACGCCCACCACCAGGCCGCCCGCGGCCAGACGCAGCCACAGCGGGCCGATGAATCGCGAGAACAGACGCTTGGCACCGTTGAGCATCTGCAGATACCAGGGCGCCACCACGCCGGCCAGCACGCCCAGGCCGAGATAGGTGAATACCTCCCAGGGCGAAGAAAAATCGAAGGCCGGCATGTGATACACGGCGTCGTAATGCAGCAACTGGCGCGTGACCATATTGGCTGCCACCGAGGCCACCACCAGAGGCACCAGCGTGGCCGACGATACCGAGCCGTAGATAATCTCGGAGACGAACAGGGCGCCGGCGATGGGCGCGTTGTAGACCGCCGTCAGGCCCGCCGTGGCGCCGCAGGCCACCAGCAGGCGCAGGCGCTCCGGCGGCCAGACCAGCCAGCGGCCGCACACCGACGCCAGCATGGCCGCGATCTGCACCATGGGACCTTCGCGGCCTATGGAAGACCCCGTGGTGATGGAGCAAAAGGCCGACAGGCTGCGCACCATGGTCTGGCGCAAGCCGATGAAGCCGCGCCCCAGCGAGATCGCTTCCATGTAGTCGCCTGCACCCTGAGGCGGCAACTTGCTGCGCGCCCAATGCAGGATCGCCCCCGCCACGGCGCCGCCGACGACGGGCAGGAACAGGCGCTCCCAGTCGGGCAGGCTGTGGGCCAGCGATACCATGCCGTGCGCCGGCTGCCGCCCCAGCAAAACCTGCATGAGTTCGAGCCCTGCGCGGAACACCATGGTGGCCAGCGCGCCGAGCACCCCCACCGCCGCCGCGGCCAGCAACATGACCGACAGTCGGTCGGGAACCAGGCGCCGGCCTGAGCGGAACGCCGCGGGACGGCGCCAGAATCGTCGAGGTCGCTGCATGGCCGGGATTCTACCGTTGGCTCTCGACATCGCCTATTCTTAACTCCTGTTCGAACCCCATATCAAGCCACGCTCATGCGCATTCTGCTTGTCGAAGACGACGCGATGATCGGCACCGGCTTACAGGACTGCCTGCGCGCCGACGGCTATGCGACCGACTGGGAGCGCGACGGCGAACGCGCTTCTACGGCGCTGCGCGCCGGCGTCTACGACCTGGTGCTGCTGGATCTGGGCCTGCCCAACCGCGACGGCCTGTCGGTGCTGCGCGAATTGCGCGGGCGGCACGACCGCACGCCGGTTCTGATCGCCACCGCGCGCGACGCCGTCGGCGACCGCATCGCCGGACTGGACGCCGGCGCCGACGACTATGTGGTCAAACCTTACGATCCCGATGAGCTGCTGGCCCGCATCCGCGCGCTGCTGCGGCGCAGCGCCGGCCATGCCGAACCCGCGTTCGAACATGGCAACGTGCGCATCGACCCGCAGACGCGCGAGGCGTCGGTGGACGGCGCCCCCGTTACGCTCACGGCCCGAGAATGGGCCGTCCTGCAGCCGCTGATCGCGCGCCCCGGCATGATCTATTCGCGCGCCCAGCTCGAAGAAAAGCTCTACAGCTGGGAAGAAGAAATCGCCAGCAACGCCGTCGAGGTCTACGTACACGGCCTGCGCAAAAAGCTGGGGCACCGTTTCATCCAGACCGTGCGCGGCGTGGGCTATGTCATCCCCAAGCAGGGCGGCAAGGCGGTGGAAACCTGATGCGTCGGGCCGTTACATCGCTGCGCACGCGGCTGCTGCTGTTTCTGCTGGGGTCGATCTTCGCCGCCGCGCTCATCCAGGCCGGCGTGGCCTATCGCGGCACGCTCGCGCAAACCGACGAACTCTATGATGCACAGTTGCGCAGCACGGCCCTGTCGCTGAGCGACGGCGATCTGCAGCTGAACAATACGCCCCTGGCGGTGCCCGGCGTGCCCGCCAACTCGGTGGACAGTCTCATCATCCAGATCTGGACCGTGGACGGCGTGCAGCTTTACCGTTCCGCCTCGGGTCGCCTGCTGCCCGATCCGGTCAAACTGGGCTTTTCCACGGTGCAGACCGGCGACGCCACCTACCGCGTCTATGCCATGTCCACGCCGCTGCAGGTGACTCAGGTCGCGCAGGACATGCGCGTGCGCCGTCTCACCGCGCGCGATCTGGTGCTGCGCTCGGTGGGGCCGACCCTGGTGATGGCGCCGATCCTGATGCTGGTGGTGTGGTGGGTGGTGAGCCTTTCCCTGCGGCCCGTCGAGCGCGCGCGCACACAATTGGCGGCACGCCAGCCCGACGATCTTTCGCCCGTGTCCGACGACGGGCTGCCCGATGAAATCCGGCCGTTGGTTCAGGAGCTGAACCTGCTGCTGGAACGCGTGCGGCAGGCCTTCGCCTCGCAGCAGCAATTCGTCGGCGACGCCGCACATGAGCTGCGCACGCCGCTGGCCGCCTTGCAGTTGCAGCTGCAGAGCCTGCGCCGCGCCGCCGACGATGCGGCGCGCGAGCAGGCCATCGGCCGCCTGAGCGAAGGCGTGGGGCGCGCCACGCGCCTCATCGAACAACTGCTGTCCATGGCGCGCCACGAAGGCGGCGCGCCGCACCTGCACCTGGCGCCCACCGATCTGGTGCAGGCCGTGCGCGACGCCGTGTCGCAGACTCTGCCGCAGGCCAACGCCAAACGCATCGACATCGCGCTCGACGGCCCGGACACGGCCATGATCGACGGCCAGGCCGACGCGCTCGTGCTGCTGGCGCGCAATCTGCTGGACAACGCCATCAAATACACGCCCGAAGCCGGCGCAGTGCGCATCGACGTCAGCGTCGGCAGCTCTGTGACACTCACCGTGGACGACACCGGGCCGGGCATCCGGCCCGGCGAGCGCGAACGCGTTTTCGACCGCTTTTACCGCGGCGCCGACGCGGGCGCCGCAGGCAGCGGCCTGGGACTGGCGCTCGTGCGCACGCTGGCAGGCCGGCACGGCGCCACGGTCACGCTGGACGAAGCGCCGGGCGGCGGGCTGCGTGCGCAGGTCGTGTTTCCGTCGATTTCAAGCTAGCGGATCAAAGGTCTCGTCGATGCGTTCTTAAGATTCGCCTAAGCGGGCGCCTGCACCATGAGGCCGTGTTTCACCTGGCCTCAAGGAGCCCCATCATGAATTCGACGCAACGTCCGACCAAGAAAATCGCCCGCTTGACGCTGGTTCTGCTCGCCGCCGGCGCCATCGGCGGCGCCGGCCTGGCCGCCTACGGCGGCACGGCATACGCCCAGACCACCCTGGCCCCGACGCTATCATCGGCCCCGATCGGCGTGGTGACCACGCCCAATTTCGCGCAGATCAACAAGCTATACGGTCCGGCAGTGGTCAACATCACCGTGAAGGGCGTGGAGAAAGTCAGCGACAGCCAGGGCGATCCCTTCCAGCAGTTCTTCGGGCAGTTCCCCGGTTTTCCGGGCATGCCGCAAGGCTCGCACAATGTGCCCATGGAAGGCGTGGGATCGGGTTTCATCATCAGCTCCAACGGCATCATCCTGACCAACGCGCATGTGGTCAAAGACGCCAAATCGGTCGTCGTCAAGCTCACCGACCGCCGCGAATATCATGCCAAGGTGCTGGGCAGCGACCCGCAGACCGACGTGGCCGTGATCAAGATCGACGCCACGAATCTGCCCACCGTGAAGATCGGCCACGTGTCCAGCCTGCAAGTGGGCGACTGGGTGCTGGCCATCGGCTCGCCCTACGGCCTGGAGAGCACGGCGACCGCCGGCATCGTCAGCGCCCTGGGCCGCTCGCTGCCCGATGACACCAGCGTACCCTTCATCCAGACCGACGTGCCGGTGAACCCCGGCAACTCCGGCGGACCGCTTTTCAATTCGCAAGGCGAAGTGGTGGGCATCAATTCGCAGATCTACACCAAGACCGGCGGCTACCAGGGCCTGTCGTTCTCGATCCCGATCGACGTGGCCGAAAAGATCAAGGACCAGATTCTGGCGCACGGCAAGGTTCAGCATGCCCGGCTGGGCGTAACGGCGCAGGAAGTCAATCAGGACCTGGCCGATTCGTTCAACCTGCCCTCGCCGTCGGGCGCTCTCATTGCCAGCGTCATGAAGGACAGCGCAGCCGAGCATGCGGGCCTCAAGCCCGGCGACATCATCCGCAAGATCGACGGCCGCGAGATCGTCTCGTCGGGCGACCTGGCATCGGCCATCAACATGGACGCACCGGGCCAAAAGATAACGATGGACGTCTGGCGCAACGGCAAGCCCATGACGATGACCGCCACGCTGGGCAAGCTCGACAGCAGCGGCGTCTCCGCCGCCGATAGCAGCGCGTCCTCCGCGCACGGCAAACTGGGCGTTGCGCTGCGTCCGCTCACGCCGCAGGAGGCCAGCGCGATCGGCACGCAAGGCCTGCTGGTGGAACAGGTATCGGGTGCGGCGGAGCGCGCCGGCATCCAGCCCGAAGACGTGATCCTGGCCATCAACGGCGTGCCCGCCACCAACGTGGATCAGGTGCGCAAGGAAGTCGCCCATGCCAAGGGCACGATCGCGTTGCTGATCCAGCGCGGCGACAACAAGATCTTCGTGCCGGTGCGGTTGAAGTAGCCTTCTCGACCTGCGGGCCAGCGGGTCGGGACGCCTAACGGCCTACCGCATACGCCTGCATCAACCGGGGCGTGGCCGCCGCGTGCAGCATGCCGTCGGCATCGCGCGTGGCGGCGGTCAGGCGGCCCACCGTCCACTGCGGCACTTCTTCCAGCTCGTGCCCGCGAGCGCGCAGATCGTCCAGCACCGCGCGGCCGAACGACGCCTCGGCGGCAAGATGCCCAGGCTTGCGGTCGCGCGGATAGAACGAACTGGGAAAGTGCATGGTGTGCGACATGGGTTGATCGATGGCCTCTTGCAGGTTCATCCCGTGATGCACATGGCGCAAAAACAGCAGCAGCTGCCATTGCTCCTGCTGATCGCCGCCCGGCGTGCCGAACGCCATATAGGGCTTGCCTTCGCGCAGCGCCAGCGAGGGCGTGAGCGTGGTGCGCGGCCGCTTGCGCGGCGCCAGCGTATTGGGCAGACCCGGCTCCAGCCAGAACATCTGCGCGCGCGTGCTCAACGCGAAACCCAGTTCGGGAATGACGGGCGAAGACTGCAGCCAGCCGCCCGAAGGCGTGGCCGACACCATATTGCCCCAGCGGTCGATGACGTCGACGTGCGTGGTGTCGCCGCGCCGCACCGAACCGGGGGCGGGCGTTCCCGCCGCGCGCATGTCGGCCATGGTGGGCTCGCTCGATGCCTCGCCGGCGCGCGTCACCTTGGACATGCGCGACAGCACGTCCATCACGCGCGCCACCTGCGCCTCGTAGCCCGGCGCCGTGCCCGGCCGCAATTCGTGCGAGGCGCGCTCGCCGATCAAGGCGCGGCGCGCGTCGTTGTAGCCGTCGGAAAGCAGATGCGCCAGCGGTACCTCGACAAAATCGGGATCGCCGTAGTAGACCTCGCGATCGGCGAAGGCCAGCTTCATGGCCTCGGTCAGGCGGTGCACGAACTCGGCGCTGTTGGGCCCGGCGCCTTGCATGTCCATGCCCTTGAGCAAGGCCAACGTCTGCAGGAACACGGGGCCCTGGCTCCACGCCCCGGCCTTGACCACGGTGTAGTCGCCGTAGTCGTAGGCGAGCGGCGCTTCGTAGTGCGCCGACCAGCTCGCCATGTCGTCGGCCGTGAGCACGCCGCGATGCGGCGCGCCGCTTTCATCCATGACCTCGGTGCGCGCGAAACGGTCGATGGCCTCGGCCACGAAGCCGCGGTAGAAGGCATTGCGTGCCGCTTCGATCTGTCGTTCGCGGTCGCCGCCCGCGCTCTCGGCCTCGCGCAGCACGCGCTTCCAGGTCTGCGCCAGCCAGGGGTTGCGAAACAGCTTGCGCGCCTGCGGCGCCGCTCCGCCCGGCAGATAGACGTCGCAGGTCGAGCGCCAGTGCTGCTTGAAAAAATCCTGCAGCCCCGCGATGGTGGCTGCGATGCGCGGCATCAGCGCATGGCCGTGCTCGGCGTAGTGTATGGCCGGCTCCAGCACGTCGCGCAGGCGCAGCGTGCCGTGATCGCGCAGAAGCAGCATCCAGGCGTCGAAGGCGCCCGGTATCACCGCCGGCAGCAGTCCGTTGCCGGGGATCAGGCCCAGGTCCAGCGCACGGTAAGCCTCCAGCGTGGCGCCTGCCGGCGACGGGCCCTGCCCGCACAGCACTTCGGTGCGCCCGGTGCGGGCCGAATGCAGCAACACCGGCACTTCGCCCGCCGGCCCCACCAGGTGAGGCTCGACCACGTGCAGCACGAAACCGGCCGCCACCGCGGCGTCGAAAGCGTTGCCGCCGCGCTCGAGCATGGCCATGCCCGACGCGCTGGCCAACCAATGCGTGGACGTGACGACGCCGAAGCTGCCTACGATTTCAGGGCGCGTGGTGAACATGCCCAGGCCCGCGGTGATATCCATGATGCTCAATTCCCCGAGAGAGTCACGCCCTTGAGACGGATAAGGCCGTCGGGATAGGGCACGAAACCGTGAACCGCCTTCTGCACGCCGAAGATCCAGGGCAGATAGTAGAGATAGATCTCGGGCCGGTCGTCACGCATTTTCTCCAGCACCTTGGCGTACAGCGCCTTGCGCTGGCCTACGTCAGCGGTGAGCTCGGCGTCGGCCAGCCACTTATCGACCTGGGGATCGCAATACTTGCCGTCGTTCAGGCCGCCCTTGCAGCGGATATAAGGATCGATATTTCCGCCCGGATCGACGCGGCCCGACCAGCCCGTCTGCCCGACCTCGAAATCGCCCTTGGCCAGCGCCGCCTGCAACGCGGCGAACTCCATGGGGTGCAGCGTAATGTCGAAGCCCGCATCGGCGCCCATGGCCTGGATCATCTCCATGGTCTGTTCCATCGTGGTGTTGTTGCCGTAGCTGAGTTCGAACTTCACATGCGAGTAACCGGCCTGCTTGAGCAGCTCGCGCGCTTTCTGCACATTGCTGCCGGCGTGCTCCATGTTCTTGTCGTAGGCGAAGCTGGCGGGCGGGAAAGGCTGATGCGCAGGCTGGAACATGCCGCCGCCCACCACCTGGTTGATGGCGTCGCGGTCGATGGCCAGTTCCAGCGCCTGACGTACGCGCTTGTCTTTGGCCAGCGGGTTGTCGGCGCGCTTGCCGTTGCCCATGTTGATGGAGATGGCCTGGAAGCCCAGGCCGGTGACCGGCATCAGCGCCAGCTTGGGATCGCTCTTGATGGCCGGGACGTCGCTGGGCGCGATGCGCTCGGCGATGTTCAGCCCGCCCGACCGCAGATTGTTCAGGCGGATGGTGGAATCGGGCATGGGCATGAAGACCACCCGGTCGAAGTGATAGTTCGCCGCATCCCAGTACTTGGGAAACTTGTCCAGCACGATGCGGTCGTTCTGCACCCGCTCCTTGAATTGATAGGGGCCCGAGCACACCGGCTTGGCGCCGGGGTTCTTGTCGAAGCTGGCCGGCGACATCATCATGCCCGCGCGGTCGGACAGCTGCGAGAGCAGGCCCGCGTCGGGATGCTTCAGATGCAGCACCACCGTCTGCGCGTCCGGCGCATCGACGCTGGCGACGCTGGACAGCTCGCTCTTGCGATTGCTGTCGGGCAGCGTCATGGCGCGTTCGAGATTGGCTTTCACCGACGCGGCGTCGATCGGCGTGTCGTCCTGGTAGACGGCGCCCGGTCGCAGCTTGAAGGTGAGCGTCTTGCCGTCGCCGCTGGTCTGCCACGACAGGGCCAGCTGCGGCACGAACTTCAGGTCGGGCGAGATGTCGATCAGTTTGTCGCACAACGAGGCGAACACGATGCGCCCGACGAAGGTGCGCGATCGAACGGGATCGAGCTGATCGGGGTCGTCCTGCAGGCCGATGCGCAGCGTGGTCTCGGCGATGGCCGCGCCGCTGCCCAGCAAGCCCATGATGACGCCGGCACAGGCCAGCGCAGTGCGTAGTTTCATGGCATTTCCTCTGTCGATGAACGAAACGGGCCGGCGCGAACCGCCAGCGCATCACCCGGTCATGCTATCACCGCGCCCGCGGCCGATGCGACGAACCGGTCAGGAGCCCGCGGCGACGACCTCGCGTATGCAGTCCATCGCCACCTGAACCGCTTGCGGGCGAAAGCTTTCGCGACGCCAATACAGCGCCACCGCGCCGAACCCCGACAAGCTTATCGGCAGTACGCGCAAGGTGTTCATCTGCGCCAGGCGCAGGGCCGCCCGATGCGAGGCCACGCCGATCATGTCGCTGTTGTTGAGCAGCGTGAGGTTGCTCGTCACCGAGTTCGTCTCTACCGCGTCGCGCGGGATCGCCTGGCCGGCGTCGGCCAGCGCTTTCTCCAGCGCCGTGCGCACCGGCGTGCCCTGCGGCCAGACGATCCAGCGGTAATCGCGCAGATCGTCCCAGCCCAGCGGCGAGCGAGACAGCAGCGGGTGATCGGGCCGCGTCACCATGTGAATGGGGTCGCGGTAAAGCGGCTCGGTCTCGATGCCCGGCTCCGTGCCCCCCGGCATCGCCCGGCCCATGACCAAGTCCAGATCGCCCTGCGCCAGCTGCTCGAGCAGACGGTCCGTCGTGCCCTCGACCAGGCTCACATGGGCCTGAGGCATGCGCTCGAACAGGCGCAGCATGGCCAGCGGCGCCGTATCGGAAGCCGCCGCGCCCGAAGCGCCGATCACCACCCGGCCGGCGCTGCCTTCGCGCAGGGCGGCCATATCGCCGCTGGCGCGGTCCAGCTGCGCATCCAGACGGCGCGCGTGCTCGATCAGTACCTCGCCGTATTGCGTGGGAATCAGTCCGCGCGCGTGGCGCTCGAACAGCGGCAGCCCGATGTCCTGCTCCAGATCCTTCAGCCATTTCGACAGACCGGGCTGGGTCGTGTTGAGCAGGGTCGCCGAATGGCTGATGTTGCGGGTCTGCGCCAGGCTGAGCAGCATCCGGACGTTGCGCAGCCGCAGGCGATGAGTCCAGTCCATGACCACCCCAATGTATATGTTTTATGGCATGAATTAGAAGATTAAATCATTTTAAATCGTATATCTGGGTCACCATAATGGGCCAAATACAAGGAGACACCATGTCCTACGTTTTCGCCCCCCAGGCCACCATCGGCGTGCCCGTCGTCGGCAGCAAAGACCTCTTCCCCGTACGCCGCGTGTATTGCGTGGGCCGCAATTACGCCGCACACGCCCGCGAAATGGGCTTCGATCCCGACCGCGAGCCGCCCTTTTTCTTCTGCAAGCCGGCCGACGCCGTCGTGCCCGTGGCTCGTGGCGATACGCTCGCGTTGCCCTACCCCAGCGAAACCCGCAACTACCACTACGAGATCGAACTGGTCGCGGCCATTGGCAAGGCCGGCGCCGATATTTCCATCGAGCAGGCCCTGGAACACGTGTGGGGCTATGCCGTGGGCCTGGACATGACGCGCCGCGACCTGCAGATGACGATGCGCGAAGCCGGCCGCCCCTGGGAACTGGGCAAGGCCTTCGACCTGAGTGCGCCCATAGGGCCGTTGTATCCTGCGGATCAAGCCGGCGACATCCACAAGGCCAGCATATGGCTCAAGGTCAACGGCGAAACCAGGCAATCCAGCGAAATCCCCAAGCTGATCTGGTCGGTGGCCGAGACAGTGTCCTATCTGTCGAAGTTCTTCCGTCTGGAACCGGGCGACCTGATTTACACGGGCACCCCGGAGGGCGTGGGGCCCGTCGTGGCCGGCGATCTGATGGAAGGCGGCGTGGACGGTCTGGGCACCCTCAACGTTCGAGTGACCAAATAATGCAGATCTACAGCTTCTTCAACAGTTCCACTTCGTACCGTGTGCGCATCGCCCTGGGGCTCAAGGGCCTGCCTTACGACTACCAGGCCGTGGACATTCGCGCCAAGCAGCACCGCGAGCCCGGCTACGTCGCGCTCAATCCCAACGCCAACGTGCCGCTGCTGCGCGACGACGGTTTCGACCTGGGCCAATCGCTGGCCATCATCGACTATCTCGACGCCACGCACCCCGAGCCGCGCCTGATACCGACCGACGCCAGGCTGCGCGCCCGCGTGCTGGAATTGAGCTATGCCGTCGCCTGCGACATTCATCCGGTGAACAATCTGCGCATCCTCAAATATCTGGTCAAAGAGCTGGGCGTCACGCCCGAGCAGAAAGACGCGTGGTATGCCCACTGGATCCACGAGGGCCTGACCGCCGTCGAGGCGCTGCTGGTGCGCCACGGCGGCGAGGGCAACTATTGCTTCGGCGATGCGCCCACCCTGGCCGACTGCTGCCTGGTGCCGCAGGTGTTCAATGCCCTGCGCAACAAGTGCGACCTGGCGCCCTTCCCGCGCGCCTTGCAGATCTACGAACACTGCCTGCAGCAGCCGGCGTTCAAAAACGCCGCCCCCAGCGCCCAGCCCGATTTTCAGGCATGAGGACGCACCGATGAGCGCGCAGGAGCCCGATGCGCAGAGTGGGCCGCTGCGCGCCTATGCCGACCCGGCCTACCGGCCGCTGTGCGGCACGCTCGCCCAAGTGCGAGAGAACATCGATCGCCTGGACGACGACATCGTGCGGCTCATCGCGCAACGCGCCATGTATGTGAAAGACGCGGCGCGCTTCAAGCGCGACGCCTTTCAGGTGAGCGCGCCCGCGCGCCAGGCCGAGGTCTACGCCAAGGTGCGCGCCTTGGCCCGCAAGCACGACCTGGGCTTCGACAATCTGGAAGATGTCGTGGAAACTGCCTATCGCGCCCTGGTGGCGGCCTTCATCGCCAACGAACAGGCGTATTTCGACAAGATGAAAAATATCGGAGACTCAGCATGAACAAGATCGCCCCCCCCGGATTGTTGCGGCGCAAGTTCCTGGCCGCAGGCATGGCCGCGCTGGCGTTGACCGCCGGCGCGGCGAGCACGGCGCCCTCGGCCCATGCGGCCGCCTGGCCCAGCCAGCCCTTGCGGCTCATCGTGCCTTTCGGCGCAGGTTCCAGCCCCGACCAGATGTCGCGCGTCATCGGCGAGAAGCTCGGCAAGATCCTGGGCCAGAACGTGATCATCGTGAACCGCCCCGGCGCCAGCGGCAATCTCGGCACTTTCGACATGGCCAACGCCAAGCCCGACGGCTACACCTTCGGCATCTCGATCACCGGTCCGCTGGTGAACAACACGTTGATCTACAAAAAGCTGCCCTACAACCCCGTCACCGATCTGGCGCCCCTGACGCTGGCCGTGCACCAGCCCAATGTGCTGGTCGTGCCGGCCGCTTCGGGCATCACCACCGTGCAGGGCCTGCTGGATGCGCTCCGGAAGAATCCCGGCAAGTTCAATTTCCCGTCGCCGGGGGTGGGCACCATCTCGCAACTGGCCGTGGAGCTGATGCTGCAGCACACGCATACGCAAGCCACTCACATCGCCTATTCGTCTTCGCCCGATGCGCTGACGTCGCTGCTGGCCGGCAACACCCAGTTCGCCGCCCTGCCGCTGAGCTCGGTCATGGCCATGATCAAGGACGGCAGGCTGCGGGCGCTGGCCGTCACCTTCCCCAAGCGCTCGCCGCTCCTGCCGGATGTGCCCACGCTGAAAGAATCCGGCGTGCCCGGTGTCGAAGGCTCGGCCTGGGCCGGCTTCGTGATCTCGTCCAAGGTGCCGGCGGGCATCCGCAAGAAGTTGTCCGACGCCCTGATCCAGGCCATTCACGACCCCGCTGTCAGCCAGAAGCTGACCGTGATGTACATGGATCCGGTGGGCAGCACGCCGGCGCAGTTCAGCGACTACATGCATCAAGAGCTCAACCGCTGGGGCCCGCTCATCAAGAAGCTGGGGCTCGCAGGCTCGCTTTGACAGAGTGCGCGCCGAAAAAAAACCAGAGCGGCGCCAGGAGGACGACATGATGATCACCGAACCCGCCCGGCAGGTTCCGCTGCACGGCGAGTATGACGTCGCGGTGCTCGGCGGCGGCCCTGCCGGCATCCTCGCCGCAGCCAGCGCGGCGCGCAACGGCGCGCGCGTGCTGCTGATCGAGCGCTACGGCTTTCTGGGCGGCATGGGCACGGCGGCAGGCGTGTCCAACTTCTGCGGCCTGCATGCCAATGTGCACGGCCGCATACGCCAGGTCGTGCACGGCATGACCGACGAACTGCTCGATCGCATGCGCGCCCTGGACGGGTTGAACGAACCGCACCTGATCCTGGGCAAGATCCACGCACAGGCCTACGACATCTCGGCCTTCAAGTGCGCCGCGGACAGCCTGGTCCAGCATTGCGGCGTCGAGCTGCTGTTCCATGCGCTGGCTACCGGCACGACGCGCGGCGCCGACGGCCGGCTCGACGCGCTGTTGCTGGAGACCAAGTCCGGGCGCCGCGCGGTGCTCGCCCGCACCTTCATCGACTGCTCGGGCGATGCCGACCTGGCGCACTGGGCCGGCCTGCCCTACGAGAAGGGCGACTCGGCCGGGCACATGATGTATCCCACGCTGATGTTCAAGGTCGGCAATGTCGACGGCGCGCGCGCGCAAGAGGCCTGGAAGACCATCCCTAAACTGATGGACGAGGCCCAGGCCAGCGGCGAATTCACCTTCCCGCGGCGCGGCGCCATCGTGCGCCCGCAAAAGCACGACTACGAATGGCGCGTCAACGTGACGCAGTTGGCCAACCGCGACGGTTCGGCCGCCGACGGCACCGACGCGCTCTCGCTGTCGGCCGCCGAGCTCGAAGGACGCCGGCAGATCGTCGATTACCTCTCCTTTCTGCGTGCCAAAGTGCCAGGCTTCGAGAAAGCCTACATCCTGGATATCGCGCCGCAGCTGGGCATACGCGAGACCCGCCGCGTCGTCGGCCAATACCTGCTCACGCGCGAAGACGTGCTGGGCTGCGCGGACTTTCCCGACAGCATCGGCGTGAACGGCTGGCCGCTGGAAATCCATACGGCCGGCGATGTGCAGTGGGTCTGGCCGCCCGTTCCCGAATCGCGCGGCTACAACCAGCTGCCTTTTCGCATGATCGTGCCCAGGCAAGGCCCGGGCATCCCCGACAACGTGCTGGTGGCGGGCCGCTGCGCCTCCATGACGCACGAAGGCCAGTCGGCTGCGCGCGTGAGCGGCAGCTGCTTCGTCATGGGCGAAGCGGCGGGCACCGCGGCTGCCTTGGCCTTGCGCGCCGGCATCGCGCCCGCGCAACTGGCGCCGCAAGCGCTGCAACAGCAACTCGAACGCCAGGGCGTATTCCTGGGCGCTCGCGAGGAATCACCGGAGACCGCACTGCAATGAACACTCAATCGGCCATTGTCGTGGGCGGGGGCATCGGCGGCCTGGCCGCCGCGCTGGCCCTGACCCGCCAGGGCATCCGCGTACAACTGCTGGAGCAGGCCGCGCACATCGGCGAGATCGGCGCCGGCATCCAGCTCGGCCCCAATGCCTTCGCCGCGCTCGATGCGCTGGGCGTGGGCCGCATCGCCCGCCAGCGCGCCGTTTTCACCGACCACATCATCATGATGGACGCGGTCGACAACAGCGAAGTCGTGCGCATCGAAACGGGCAAGGCGTTCCAGGAGCGCTTCAACGGCCCTTACGCCGTGATCCACCGCGCCGATATCCACGGCGCCATTTTGGAAGGCGTGCAGCACGATCCGCTCATCTCCTTTCACACTTCGACCCACATCACGGGCTTCACGCAGACCGACGACTACGCCGAGGTGACCGACGCTCAGGGCAAGTCCTATCGCGCCGACATCGTGGTGGGCTGCGACGGCGTCAAGTCGGTGGTGCGCCAGAGCCTCATCGGCGATCCGCCGCGCGTGACCGGCCACGTGGTCTACCGCGCCGTGGTCGAGCGCGAGAACATGCCCGAAGATCTGCGCATCAACGCCCCCGTGCTGTGGGCCGGGCCGCGCTGCCATCTGGTGCACTACCCGCTGCGCGGCGGCGCGCAATACAACCTGGTCGTGACCTTCCACAGCCGCGAACAGGAAGAATGGGGCGTGCGCGACGGCAGCAAGGAAGAAGTGCTGTCCTACTTCCAGGGCATACATGCCAGACCGCGCCAGCTGCTGGACCGCCCGACCTCGTGGCGCCGCTGGGCCACGGCCGACCGCGAGCCGGTCGAACAATGGAGCTACGGCCGCGCCACCATCCTGGGCGATGCCGCCCACCCCATGTCGCAGTACATGGCCCAGGGCGCCTGCATGGCGCTTGAAGACGCCGTCACACTGGGCCTGGCCGTGGCGCAGCACAAGGACGACCTGCGCGCCGCGTTCAAGCTGTACGAATCGCTGCGCATCCCGCGCAGCGCCCGCGTGCTCTGGTCCACGCGCGAGATGGGACGCATCTATCACGCCCAGGGCGTGGAGCGGGCCGTGCGCAATTCGTTGTGGCAGGGCCGCTCGCAGCAATCCTTCTACGACGCGCTGCAGTGGCTGTACGGCTGGAACGCCGACAACTGCATGAGCGGCATCAGGCTCTGATTTCAATCCGTCCGGATCTCAATAATTTCAATACCGAGGAGACACTCATGAAGAACCACGCACTGCACCGCATCGCCGCCGTCCTGCTGCTCGCCCTGGCGGGCAGCGGCCCGGCCATGGCCCAGACCGTCAAGCCCGTGAAGATCGGCTTCATCGGCACCCTGTCCACCCCCGCCGGCTACATCGGCGAGGACGAGCACGACGCCTTCATGCTGGCCGTCAAGGAAGGCGGCGGCAAGCTGGGCGGCGTGCCCGTGGACGTGGTGGTCGAGGACGACGGCCTCAAACCAGCCAACGCCAAGCAGATCGCCGACAAGATGGTGCAGGACGGCATCCGCCTCTTCACCGGCATCACCTTCTCCAACGTGATGGCCGCCGTGGGCCCGACCGTGCTCAACGCAGGCGGCTTCTACGTCAGCCTGAACTCCGGCCCGTCGAACTATGCCGGCAAGGCCTGCAATAAAAACTTCTTCTCGGTCGCCTTCGAAAACGACTCGTACAGCGACACCGCCGGCGACGTGGCCAACGAGCTGGGCATCAAGAAAATGGTCGTGATGGCGCCCAACTACCAGGCTGGCCGCGATGCGGTGAACGGATTCAAGAGCGCCTACAAAGGCCAGCTCGTCGACGAGATCTACACCAAGCTCGACCAGTCCGACTTTTCGGTGGAGCTGGCGCGCGTGCGCTCGCTCGCGCCCGAGGCGATCTTCCAGTTCCATCCGGGCGGCGCCGGCAGCAACCTGGCCAAGCAGTTCGCCAACTCGGGCCTGTCCGACAAGATCAAGATGATCACCCCCATCTACTCGATGGACGACCGCATGCTGGCCGCCAGCGGCGCGGCCGCCAAGGGCTACTACCTGAGCTCGCCGTGGAGCGCCGACCTGCCCAACGCGCAGAACCAGCATTTCATGCAGGCCTTCGAGGCGGCCTATCACCGTACGCCCACGGTCTACGCGGCCCAGGCCTACGATACGGCCAACCTGATCGCCTCGGCGCTCAAGGCGGTCGACGGCGACGTCACCGGCAAGGCCGACGCCTTCCGCGCAGCGCTGCAAAAGGCCGACTTCGCCACCGTGCGCGGCCACTTCAAGTTCGCCGCCAACCACTACCCCATCCAGGACTGGTACCTGCTGCACATCGAAGACAACGGCTCGGGCAAGCTGGTCTACAAGAACGTGAAGGTCATCGCGCACGATCACGTCGACCCGTACGTCAGCCAGTGCAAGATGTAAGCGGCCAGGCCTGTTAACGGTAAAAGGAGCCACGCATGCTGATGCTCTTGGAGCAGCTGCTCAATGGCCTGCAGTACAGCGCGCTGCTGTTCCTGCTGTCGGCCGGCCTGACGCTGGTGTTCGGAATCATGAACGTCATCAACCTGACGCATGGCTCCTTCTACATGGTCGGCGCGTTCTGCGCGGCCGCCGCGGTCGCCAAGACCGGCTCCTTCCTGGCCGCCATGCTGGCGGCGCTGGTGGGCGCCGGCCTGTACGGCCTGGTCATCGAGCTGCTGGTGATCCGACACCTCTACCGGCGCGACCACCTGGACCAGGTGCTGGCGACGCTGGGCCTGGCGCTCTTCACCGACGAGCTGGTCTCGGTGCTGTTCGGCCGCAGCCCGCCGTTCATGAGCATCCCGCCGGCCCTGGCCGGTTCGGTGCTCGTGCTGCCCGGCCTGGCCTACCCGGTGATGCGGCTGGCCTTCATCGCCGCCGGCGCGCTGGTGGCCGTGGGCCTGTGGTGGCTGATCTCGCGCACCCGGGTCGGCATGCTGGTGCGCGCCGGCGCCGACGACGGCGAGATGGTCGACGCGCTGGGCGTGAACGTGCAGCGCCTCTTCACGCTGATCTTCTCGCTGGGCGCGCTGCTGTGCGGCTTTGCCGGCGTGATGGCGGCGCCGCTGCTGGCCGTGCAGATCGGCATGGGCGAGCGCATCCTCATCACCACGTTCGTGGTGATCGTGGTGGGCGGCGTAGGATCGGTGCGCGGCGCGCTGGTGGGGTCGCTGCTCATCGGCATGACCGACGCGCTGGGGCGCGCCTTCATTCCCACACTCACGTCCATGGTGCTGCCGCCGCAGCTGAGCGATCCGCTCAGCGCCAGCCTGGTGTCGGCCAGCATCTACATCCTGATGGCCATCGTGCTGCTGTTCAAGCCGCGCGGCCTCGTCCCCGCGCGCCACTGAGAAAGCCCATGACCCGCAAAGCAATCATCAACGCGGCCGGCCTGCTGCTGTTCGCGCTGGCCCCGCTCATCGCCGCGGCCACGGGCAAGACCTTCCTGGTCAGCCTGTGCACGCAGTTCGCCATCTACGCCCTGGCCGCGGTCAGCCTGGACCTGATCCTGGGCTACGGCGCCCTGATCAGCTTCGGCCACGCCGCCTTTTTCGCCCTGGGCGGCTACACGGTGGGCATCGTCGGCTTTCACATGAGCCAGGGCGACACCCTCCTGGGCTGGGCCGGCAGCCATTCGGCGCTGGTCATCTGGCCGCTGGCCGTGATCGTCGCGGCGCTGGTCGGCCTGGTCATCGGCTTTCTGTCGCTGCGCACCTCGGGCGTGCAGTTCATCATGATCACCCTGGCTTTCAGCCAGATGGTGTATTTCGTCCTGGTGGGCCTGATGGTCTACGGCGGCGACGACGGCCTGGCCATCGATGCGCGCAACACCCTGCCCGGCATCAATCTGGCCTCGCCCGACGTCTTCTACTACACCTGCCTGGCGCTCATGGTGCTGTGGATCGCGCTGTGCCGGCGCATCGTGCACTCGCCCTTCGGCATGGCCCTGCGCGGCCTGAAGCAGAACGCGCGCCGCAGCGTGGGCCTGGGCTATGCGCCGCTGCGCTACCGCATCACCGCCTTCGTGCTGTCGGCGGCCGGCACCGGCCTGGCCGGCGCGCTCTGGGCCAACTACGCGCTCTTCGTCAGCCCCGACATGGCGGCCTGGCAGAAGTCGGGCGAGTTCATGTCCATGGTCATCCTGGGCGGCATGGGGTCGATCTTCGGCCCCGTGGCCGGCACGGTGGTGTACCTGGGCCTGGAACAGGCGACGGCGGCCTATACCGAACACTGGATGCTGATCATGGGACCGGTGCTGGTGCTGGTGGTGCTGTTCGGCAAGCGCGGCATCTACGGCTGGCTCACCGGAGGCAAGTACCATGACTGAACAGGCCAGGCTCGACATACGCGACCTGCGCAAGTCCTTCGGCGCGGTCAGCGCCACGCAGGGCGTGGACCTGACCGTGCGGCCGGGCGAACTGCACGCGCTCATCGGCCCCAACGGCGCGGGCAAGACCACCCTGCTGTCGCAGATCGGCGGCGAGATCCTGCCCGACGCCGGCAGCATCTTGCTGGACGGCCGCGACATTACCCGCATGCCGGCGCACCAGCGTCCCGCTGCGGGGCTGGCGCGCTCGTTCCAGATCAGCCAGGTCTATCCGGAGTTCACCGTCGAGGACAACGCGGCCATGGCGGTGCAGGCGCACATGCCGGGCGGCTTCAATCTGTGGCGCAACGCCCGGCGCGATGCGCGCCTGCGCGAACCGGCCCGCCGCGCGCTGGAACGCGCGGGCCTGGGACACCGCCTGGACGAGCGCGTGGCCAACTTGGCCCATGGCGAGAAGCGCCAGCTCGAACTGGCCATGGCCCTGTGCATGGACGCGACGCTGCTGCTGCTGGACGAGCCCATGGCCGGCCTGGGGGCCGAGGAGTCGCTGCGCATGGCCGCGCTGCTGCGCGAGCTCAAGGGGCAATACGCCATTTTGCTGGTCGAGCACGACATGGACATCGTGTTCTCGCTGGCAGACCGCGTCACCGTGCTGGTCTACGGCAAGACGATCTTCACCGGCACGCCGGACGAAGTGCGCAACCATCCCGATGTACGCGCCGCGTATCTGGGAGAAGAGGACACCGGCACGGAGGGCGGACAATAATGCTGCACGTCGAGAAACTCGAATCGGGCTATGGCCCCAGCAAGGTGCTGTTCGGCGTGGACCTGGAAATCGCGCCGCGCCAGGTGGTCTCGCTCATCGGCCGCAACGGCATGGGCAAGACCACCACGGTCAAGACGCTGATGGGCATGCTGCCCGCGCAGGGCGGGCGCGTGACGCTCGACGGCAAGTCCATCGCCAGCCTGGCGCCGCACCGCATCGCGCGGCTGGGCCTGGGCCTGGTGCCCGAAGGCCGGCGCGTGTTTCCTTCGCTGTCGGTGGAAGAAAACCTGCTGGCCACGGCGCGTGTCGGCGATTCGGGCAACAGCGCGAGCTGGCACCTGGGCCGCGTCTACGAACTCTTTCCGCGCCTGCAGGAGCGGCGCCAGCAGTCGGCCCGCACGCTGTCGGGCGGCGAGCAGCAGATGCTGGCCGTGGGCCGCGCGCTGCTGACCAATCCGCGGCTATTGATTCTGGACGAGGCTACCGAGGGCCTGGCGCCGCTCATACGGCAGGAGATCTGGCATTGCCTGCGCCGCCTGAAGGAAGACGGCCAGACCATTCTGGTAATCGACAAGAACCTCAAGGAAATGGCCACGCTGGTCGATCGGCATCACGTGCTGGAGAAGGGGCGCGTGGTCTGGGAGGGGACGCCGCAGGCGTTCGGGCAGAACCCCGAGCTGGCCAATCGGTATCTGGGGGTCTAGGGTCTGTTGCGGTCAGGTTTCGAGGACTTGGAGGCTTGCGATTGAGTTCTTGAGACGTCCATCGTGTTCGGGCCGAGGGGGCAGGCAGAGACCTGGTCGGCCGACTCGGCCCCTGAACGAGGCCTCGGCCCGAGCACAATGAACTTGCACCGAGACTGAGCAGGGTCCAGTCAGCCCCTGCGGCTGGAGCATGACGCTTCGCTCAGCGTCAGGAATGCACACGCACAAAGCACGTGTTGAACTACCCGCGCTCAACAACCTCGCTACGGTCGAAATGCAGACGCTCCATGATGGGCGCATCGGAAAAGCGAAACAGGTCGAACGCCGTCTCGGCCTGCAGCGACCACGTCACCCAGCTCGGTACGACGAAGATGTCGCCCTTCTCCAGCTTGTGGGTCGTCTCGCCCAGCACCACCGCTCCGCGCCCTTCGAACACCTGGAATACCGACGAGCCGACCTCGCGCCGCAGCGCGGTGGCCGTGCCCGCGCGCAGGCGATGGAACTCGGCGCGGATGGTCGGCATGACGTCGCCGCCGGTCGTCGGGTTGGTGTAGCGGATCGCCGCATGGCCCGACTCGACGACGCCGGGGTGGCCTTCGTCCTCGAGCTTGAGCTGTTCGGCCAGGGCGCGGTCGGTATGGACCCAGCGATAGGCGCCGATGGGCGAGGCCACCGTGCTGCGTGGCCCCGACACGGGCCGCAACCCGGGGTGGCACCACAGGCGCTCGCTGCGCGAGACGTCCGGCGTGCTCCGGTCGGTCAGGCCGTCGGTGCCCACTTCGAAAAAGCCCACGTCGTTGGTATAGCTGAAGGGAATGTCCAACCCGTCGAGCCAGGCCATGGGCGTATCGCGCACGTTCTGGTGGCCGTGAAAGCACCAGCCCGGCGTGAGCAGGAAGTCGCCGCGGCTCATGTGCACCGGATCGCCATTGACGACGGTCCACACGCCCTCGCCTTCGACCACGAAGCGGAAAGCGTTCTGCGAGTGGCGGTGCTCGGGCGCGGTCTCGTGCGGCCCGAGATACTGGATCGCGCACCACAGCGTGGGCGAGACATAGGCCACGCCGCCCAACCCCGGATTGGCCAGCCCGATGGCCCGGCGCTCGCCGCCGCGGCCCACCGGCACCAGGTCGCCGGACTGCTTGGCCAGCGCGTACAGCTCGGACCACTGCCAGACGTGCGGCAGCGCGCGCGGCATGGGATGCCGCGGCATCAGGTTGCCGGTCTGCGTCCAGAGCGGATTGAGGTGATTGGATTTGAAATCGGCATAGAGCTGGCGCAGCGCGGGGGTGTCGTCCGGCTGCCCGCCATGCGCTTTTTGTTCGCTCATCATGGTCTTGTTCCTCCTCGTTGCCTCGGCTTGGGCATGCCTTGCATTCTATCTGCCGGGATATACGGCAAATAATGGGATTTTCGTATCAACCATATTCCGGATCACATGGATAGAACACGCAATAAAAAGCGGCTTTTCCCCTCTCGGGAAAAGCCGCCCTCATGCGCGACGCGTGCCGGCGATCAGTTCACATGCGCGCCCGAGGCCTTCACGATCTGCTTGTACTTGGCCTTTTCACGCTTGACGAACTCGGTGAACTGGGCCACGGACATGGGCTGGATGTCGGACCCCATCGACAGCAGCAGCTTGCGCACGTCGGGCTGGCGCAGCGCGTCGGCATAGGCTTTGTTCAGCTTGTTCACGACCGCCGGCGGCGTGCCGCCGGTGGTGATGATGCCAAACCAGGTGCCCAGGTCGAAGTCCTTCACGCCCGCCTGCTCCATGGTGGGCAGGTCGGGCAGCAGCGAAGAGCGCTTGGCCGTGGTCACGGCCAGCGCCAGCACCTTGCCGTCCTTGATCAGGCCTGCCGAAGACGCCAGATTATCGAACATGAAATCGGACTGGCCAGACAGCAGCGCCAGTTGCGCCGGCGCCGCGCCCTGGTAGGGGATATGCTCGGTCTTGACGCCCGCGCGCAGGTTGAACAGCGCCCCCGCGAGGTGGCCCGCGCTGCCGTTGCCGCCCGAACCGAAGTTGAGCTTGCCCGGATGCGCCTTGGCGTAGGCGATCAGGTCGTGCACGGTCTTGATGTGGTTCTTCTGTGCGAAGGCCAGGTTGACCTCCAGCACATTGGGTACCGAGGCCACGATGGTGACGGGCGCGAAATCCTTGTCGGGATTGAAGGGCAGCTTGCTGTACAGCCAGGGGTTGATGGCGTTGATGGCCACCGCCCCCATGCCCAGCGTGTAGCCGTCCGGCGGCGCCTTGGCGATCAGGTCGGCGCCGATGTCGCCGCCCGCGCCGGCGCGGTTCTCGACGACGACGGGCTGCCCCAGCTCGGCCTGCACCTTTTTAGCCAGCAGGCGCGACGTGGTGTCCAGCGGGCCGCCGGGCGGATAAGGCACGATGAAGCGCAGCGGCTTGTCGGGATAGGCGCCGGCCGCCTGGGCGGACAAGGGCGCCATGGACAAACCCGCGGCCAGCGCCAGGGCGCCGCCCACGACGATACGACGGGGTAGGGAAAAGCGTGACATGCGTTGTCTCCTTGTGGGCAAATCGGCCAAGCATACTCCAGGCTACCTCTCGGCCTGCTTAAGCGCGCGGCTTGAAATCTGCCGAGACAGCAGCTAGGTCACCGGCATGACGAACACCTCGCCCGCCTGTGCCGGCGCGACACGGCCGACGCCTCAAACACTCAAATAACGACAGCAATTCAATGCAGTATCTGACTCAAGAACAACTTGGTTCTTTCGTTCTGGGGATGATCGAAAAACGCATCCGGCTTGTTCTCTTCGATGATCTCGCCGCGATCCATGAAGATCACCCGGTCGGCCACCTTGCGCGCGAACCCCATCTCGTGCGTCACGCACAGCATGGTCATGCCGGAATCGTGCGCCAGGCCCACCATCACGTCCAGCACCTCCTTGACCATTTCCGGATCGAGCGCCGACGTCGGCTCGTCGAACAGCATGATCTTGGGACTCATGCACAGCGAGCGCGCGATCGCCACGCGCTGCTGCTGGCCGCCCGACAGCTGCCCGGGATACTTGTCGGCCTGATCGGGAATGCGCACGCGCTCCAGATACTTCATGGCCGTTTCCCGGGCCTGGGCCAAAGGCTGCTTGAGCACCCAGCTCGGCCCCAGCGTCAGATTTTCCAGCACCGTCAGATGCGGAAAAAGATTGAAGTGTTGAAACACCATGCCCACATCGCGGCGTATGGCCTCGATCTGGCGCAGATCGTTGGTGAGCTCGGTGCCGTCGACGACGATGCTCCCTTGCTGATGCTCCTCCAGCCGGTTGATGCAGCGGATCAGCGTGGACTTGCCCGAGCCCGAGGGGCCGCAGATCACGATGCGCTCGCCGCGCGCCACCTCGAGATTGATATTGCGCAACACGTGGAACTGCCCGTACCACTTGTTGACGTCGCGCATGCGGATGATGGCGTCTGCCATGCAATGTGACTCCTGGAGTGCCTAGCGCGAATATCCGGTGCCGAGCCGCTTTTCCAGCGCCCGGCCGTACTTGGACATCGCGAAGCAGAACGCGAAATAGATCAGCCCGACGAACACATAGCCCTCGGCGCTGAAGCCGCGCCAGGCGATGTCCGCCATCGCCGTCTTGACCGTGAGCATCAAGTCGAACGTGCCGATGATGATGACCAGCGACGTGTCTTTGAAAAGCCCGATGAACGTGCTGACGATGGGCGGGACCACCAGGCGCAGCGCCTGCGGCAGAATGATCTTGCGCATCATCTGCCAGTAGGACAGGCCGAGCGATTCCGCGCCCTCGTACTGCCCCTTGGGTATGGCCTGCAAGCCGCCGCGCACGATCTCGGCGATATAGGCGGCCGTGAACAGGATGATGGCGATCTGCGCGCGCAGCAGCTTGTCGATGTCGAAACCCTCGGGAAAGAACAGAGGCAGCATCACCGACGCCATGAAGAGCAGACTGATGAGCGGCACGCCGCGGATCAGTTCGATATAGACCACGCACAGCGTGCGAATAGCCGGCATGCGCGAGCGCCGCCCCAGGGCCAGGACGACGCCCAGCGGAAACGCCGCCCCGATGCCGAACACCGACAGCATCAGCGTGATCGGCAGGCCGCCCCAGAGCGTGTCCTCTACGTGGGGGAGGCCCAGTACACCGCCCCACATCAACACGCCCGACGCCGCCAGCCCCGCGATCCAGATGAAAACGAGCCGGACGTTCCAGAAGCGGCGCATGCCGCTGGCCGCGACCGTGGCGATCATGATGACCGTCGCCAGCATCGGCCGCCATTGCTGCTCGTAGGGATAGGTGCCGAAAAGGATGAAGCGATGCTTGTCGGCGATGAAGGCCCAGCACGCGCCGGCGGGATCGGCGCGGCAGGCTTCGGGGGTGCCCGTCCAGTGCGCCTTGATGAGCAGCCAGTCGGCCAGCGGCGGCAACGCCATGAGCAGCAGCCATGCCGCCAGTACGGTCAAAAGGGTATTGAGCGGCGACGAGAACAGCCGCTCGCGCAGCCAATGCCTCGCGCCGACGCGATCGGTCGGCGGCGGCAGGCCGTCTTCGGGGATGCGTCGGTCGGCGCTCACTTCAGCGCTCCACCAGCGCGACGCGGCGGTTGTACCAATTCATGAAGAAGGCGATCGTCAGGCTCACGGTGAGATAAGCTGCCATGATGAGCAGCACTCCTTCGATCGCCTGTCCCGTCTGGTTCATCATGGTGTCCAGAATCGACACGATATCGGGATAGCCGATGGCCACGGCCAGCGAGCTGTTCTTGACCAGATTGAGATACTGGCTGGTCATGGGCGGCACGATCACGCGCAGTGCCTGCGGCAGCACCACCAGGCGCAGCACCAGGCCGCGGCGCAGGCCCAGGGAGTTGGCTGCCTCCCACTGGCCGGCATCGACCGCCTGTATGCCCGCGCGCACCACCTCGGCGGTAAAAGCCGTGGTGTAGACGACAAGGCCTACGAGCAGCGCCGCCAGCTCCGGGCTGAGCGTCCAGCCGCCGGCGAAATTGAACCCCTTGAGAACGGGCGCTTCGAGCGTCAAGTGGCGGCCGCTCAGCAGCCAGCCAAGACACGGCAGCGCCAGGAGCAGCCCCAGCGCCCAGCGTCCCAGCGCAAAAGGCTGCCCGGTGGCCTGCTGGCGCCGCCTGCCCCAAAACCGCAGGAAGACGATGCCGGCCAGCGCGGCGGCCAGACCCAGCAGCATCCAATCGAACGACACGCCGCGCAGCGCCGGGACCTTCAGGCCGCGATTGGAAAGAAAGACATCCGGCAGCGGCCGATGCGCCTGGCGCGGCCCCGGCATGCTCTCGGTGATGATCGAATACCAGAAGAACAATTGCAGCAGCAGCGGCACATTGCGCACGGCCTCGACGTAGACCATGGCCAGCTTGGCGATCAGCCAGTTGCGCGACAGCCGGCCGATGCCGACGAGCGTGCCCAGCAGCGTGGAGAACACCACGCCCAGCGCCGAAACCAGCAGGGTATTGAGAACGCCGACCCAGATGGCCCGGCCATAGGTGCTGGCCGGCGTATAGTCCAGCAGGGTCTCGCCGATATCGAAGCCGGCTTCGCGATGCAAAAAAGCGAAGCCGGTGGTGATGTGGCGCGCGCTGAGGTTGTGCAGCAGGTTGGAAATCAGGAACCAGACCGCCAGCGCGACGGCTCCGACCGCCACGACCTGGTAGATCGCCGAGCGCACGCCCGGGTCATGCCAGCCGAGTCGCCGCGCGGGCGGCCTGCGAGAAGAGGTGGAATTCATGTCGGACAAGAGACGCGGGGGGGGGGGGGGCGCGGACCCCCCCCCCCCCCCCCGGGGGGGGGGGGGGAGGGGGGCGGGCCACCCACATAAAAAAAACCCCCAGGGAAGTTGTCTGGGGGGACCCGCACCG
>NZ_JBQCER010000097.1:0-63587 GCF_051960075.1 Bordetella sp. | reverse complement strand
CTCGGACCGGCGCAGCCCGCTGTAATAGAACAGTTCGAACCGGGCCGGGTCGCGCTGGGCGGCTGGGTCGTCGGCGCGTGGCGGTGGGGCTTGCGTGTTGGCGTGTTCGAGCTGGCCCTGGGTCTGCTCGACCGACAGGGCCTTGGGCAGGCCGCGCGGCGCCTTGGGGGCGCGCACGCCGGCCGCGGGATTGCCGGGCAGTCCGGCCTGGGGCGCCCACCATTGATAGAAGCCGCGCCAGGCGGCCAGCGCACGGGCCAGACTGCGCGGCCCCAGCCCCTGGGCGTGCAGGCGGGCGACGAATTGGCGAATATGGCCGTTGGCGATGCGCTCGAGCGGCAATTTGGCGTTGGCGGCCAGTTCGGCCAGATGCCGCAGGTCGCGACCGTAGCCGTCCAGCGTGTGGCGAGCGTAGCGGCGGTTGGCCTGCAAATGATGCAGCCAGGCCTGCATGGGTGCCGCCAGCGCAGTGTGCTCGGCGGGTTCCGAAGCCTTGGGCTCGGTGGTCATGGCGGGTCCTAGCTTGCCGCGGGCTCGGCCAGACGCTTGAGCGCGGCGCAGGACAGGCGGGCGACGGTGTCGAGGAACATCGTGCCCATGTCGGGGTCAAAGCGCGCCGGGTCGTCCGAGCCCAGCAGCAGCAGGCCGATGCTGGGCCCGTCTTCGTCGGGGCGCAGCGCGATCAGGGCCAGCGATTGCGGCCGGGCGTCGAGCCAGGACACGGCTTCGAAGCCGGTGTCGTTGCCGCAGTAGGGCGTTTTGAGGCTGTCGGCAAAGGTGCGCACATCGTCGGAAACGCCGGCGGCGTAGCCGCTGTCGGCGGCCAGGCCCGGCAGGTTCCACAGGCGCAGGGCGGCATGTTCGATCTTGAATTGTTCGGCCAGGCCTAGGGTGATGGCGCCGGGCAGATGCTGGGGATCGGTCTGGCTCATCAGGCCGGCGCACCATTGCGTCAGGCGGGTCGAGATGGTTTCGCTGGCGACGGCATTGCGCACCAGTTCGTTGATGCGCCATTCCTGCTCGCGGCTGCGCTCGCGCAGCGTGAGGATCTGCCGTTCGACCAGCGAGATGGTCTGGCCCGAATGCGGGTGCGGCAGGCGCATGGCGGTGAACACGTCGGCGTGTTCCTCGAAGAAGGCCGGGTTCTGGGCGAGGAAGTCGGCGATGTCTTGGGCGGAGTGGGTCATGGAGAGGGCGGCTGCGGCTCAGCGGTTCAGGGCCAGGGAGAAAACCAGTTTGTCGATGTCGATGGCGCCGTTGAATACGGACTCGGCCGGACCGGTCATGCGCAGATGGCGGCCGTCGAAGGCGATGGTGAGCACGCCGCCGCGCGTCTGCACGCGCACCGGACTTTGCAGCAGGCCGCGGCGCACGCCTGCGGCCACGGCCGCGCAGGCGCCGGTGCCGCAGGCCAGCGTTTCGCCCGCGCCGCGTTCGTAGACGCGCAGGCGAATGTTGTGCGGGTCGACGATTTGCATGAAGCCGGCGTTGACGCGCTTGGGAAAGCGCGGGTGCGATTCGATCAGCGGGCCGACCTGGGCCACGGGGGCGGTGTCGACGTTGTCGACGACCATGACGGCGTGGGGATTGGAGATGGCGACCAGGGAGATGTCGACGCTGCCCTGCTTGTCGTCGGATTCGTAGGGCAAAGTCCAGAGCGTGTCTTGCTGCTGCGTGCGCGATGCCAGGCCGCGGGTGTCGAAGGGCAGGGCTTCGGGATCGAAACGGGTGCTGCCCATGTCGACGGTGACCTGCTCGTCGTCGCTTTCGTCGAGCACGATGATGCCGGTCATGATTTGGGCGCGCAGGGGGTTGCGGTCGGACAGGCCTTGTTCGTGGACGAAGCGCACGAAGCAGCGCGCGCCGTTGCCGCAGTGTTCGACTTCGCCGCCGTCGGCGTTGAAGATGCGGTAGCGGAAGTCGGCGTCCGGATCGGTGGCCGCCTCGACCAGCAGGATCTGGTCGGCGCCGATGCCGAAGTGCCGGTCGGCCAGGGCGCGGGCGCGCTCGGGCGTCATGGCGATGGTTTGGCGCACGCCGTCCAGCACGACGAAGTCGTTGCCGGCGCCGTGCATTTTGGTGAAGTTCCAGATCATCTGTCGATTATCGCGCAATCTTGCCCGGGTTCTTTAGCCGCATCGTCGCCGTGGGCATTAGCCGCTCCGGCTTCGAAGTGACGGGTTCGGCCGCCGCCTTAGGCGGCCGAAGTCCGCTGCGCGGACTGCCCCGTCACGTAGGCGCCTGCGTGGCTAATGCCCACGACGACGATGCTCATGGAGTCTCGATTAGTACAACGACGGCTCGCCCTCGGGCCTTGTCTTGAAACGCCGGTGCACCCAGTAGTACTGGCTGGGGCAGCGGCGAATCCAGGTTTCGAGTTCGCGGTTCAGGCGGGCGGTGGCCGCTTCCAGGGTATCGGTGCCGGGGAAGTCGGGCAGCGGCGGGTGGAATTCGACGTTGTAGCGGCCGGTGTCGGGATCCCAGAAGCCGAAGGCGGGAATGACGGCGGCGCGCTGGCCCAGGCGGGCGGTGGCCAGCAGGGTGGCGGCGGGGATGCCGAAGAAGGGCACGAAGGCGGCGCCTTCGGCGCCGAAGTCCATGTCGGGCAGGTAGTAGACGGGCACCAGGTTGCGCAGGTGGCGCACCAGTTCGCGCACGCCGTCGTGGCGGCTCACCAGGTGGATGGTGCTGAAGCGCGCGCGGCCCCGGTTCATGATGTCGTTGACCACGGGGTCGCGCTGCGGGGTGTACATGGTGGCCGCCGCGGGCTTGTCGTCGCGCATGGCCAGTACGAAGCGTGTGCCGGTGGCGTCCAGCGCGATGAAGTGGGGCACGAGCAGCAGCACGGGTTTGCCGGCGTCGAATTGCCGTTTGATGTTTTCGTAGCCCGTCATGTGGACCATGTCGCAGACGGCCTGGTCGCTGCCGTACCAGAGCACGCCGCGGTCGACGAAGGATTGGCCGAGCGCGCGGAAGTGCTCGCGCAGCCAGCGCTCACGCGTTTCGGCGGTCTCTTCGGGAAAACACAGTTCGAGATTGCGGCGCACGATGCGCTGGCGGCGCTTGGCGAGCCTCATCGAGAGCCAGGTCACGACGCGGCCGGCGCGCAGGCGCGCCGGCGTGCCCATGCGCGCGAACCAGCGCAGCAGCCCGGCCAGCAGCCAGTGTTTGATCTTGTTCATGTCGAATCAGCGGGGGTGTTGATCCGCGTCGGGCGCGGGCGCGGCGCCGCGCGGCGTTTTGTAGCGGTTGTAGCCCCACAGGTATTGCTCGGGGAATCGGCGGATGAGGTCTTCCATCGCGGCGTTGATGAGCGCGGCCTGCTCGGCGGTGTCTTTGGGCAGGGGTTCGGGCACGCGTGCCCTGTGGATGCGCCAGCCCTGCCCGTTGGGCAGGCGTTCGCCGGCAATGACAATGAGGATGGCGTTGGTCTGCGCGCACAGCTTGCCCGGCAAGGTCACGGTATAGGCCATGCGGCCGAAGAAGGGCGCCCACACGCCTTCGCCCGAGCTGGGAACCTGGTCGGGCAGCATGCCGGCGATGGCGCCGCGCTTGAGCGCGCGCACGAACTCGCGCACGCCCTGCATATTGGCGGGCACGGCGCGCATATTGGGCGCGTTGCGCACGACGCCCAACAGCGAGGCCAGGATGGCCTTGCGCGGGATGCGGTACATGATGAGGCCGGGCTTGTCGGGCGAGGCGTATTTGAGCCGGCCGTCCCACGCGGCGGCTTCGAAGCTGCCCAGGTGCGGCGTGAGAAACAGGACGCCGCGCCCTTCGGCCAGCGCGTCGAGGGCGATGTGTTCGTCGTCGGACACCACGCGCTTCATGCAGTCTTCGTTGCGGAACCAGATGCGCGGGGTTTCCAGGATCATGGCGCCCACTTCACCGGCCGCGCGACGCAGAAAGGCCGGGTCGGTGTAGCCGGCCTGCGCCGCGTTGGCCTGCAGGCGCTGGCGGTATTTGCCCGGCAGGGCGTAGACCAGCCGGCCCAGCATGCGTCCCAGCCCCTGCAATACGGACAGGGGCAGAAAGGCGAGGAGCCGGGCGAGGAATATAAGCATATGGGGACGGACACAATATACGGGCAGGGGTATTTTCGCTTAGAATGACAAGTTAGTCGCCGAGTTAAACGACAACTTGCGGAGCGACGGCAGGCGAGGCCTTCATGCAGTTCGGGTCAGCCGCCAAATCCGCTAAAGCGTCGCGCCCAGGTAGTCGCCCCGCGACGGGTTTGTTCGAGGCCTTGCCCGAACTCCCAAACCCTTCAACGGCAGGTGTCCAGAGCGCACGCGCCCTGCTCAACCCATCAAGGACTTACCGTGGCCAACAATGATTTTCTCTTCACTTCCGAATCCGTCTCGGAAGGCCATCCCGATAAAGTTGCGGACCAGATCTCCGATGCGATCCTGGACGCCATCTTCGAACAAGACCCCAAGTCGCGCGTTGCCGCCGAAACCCTGACCAACACCGGTCTGGTCGTGCTGGCCGGCGAGATCACCACCAACGCGCACGTCGACTACATCCAGGTCGCGCGCGACACCATCAAGCGCATCGGCTACGACAACACCGAATACGGCATCGACTACAAAGGCTGCGCAGTGCTGGTGGCCTACGACAAGCAGTCCAACGACATCGCCCAGGGCGTGGACCACGCCAGCGACGACTACCTGAACACCGGCGCCGGCGATCAGGGCCTGATGTTCGGCTACGCCTGCGACGAAACGCCCGACCTGATGCCCGCGCCGATCTATTACGCGCACCGCCTGGTCGAGCGCCAGGCCCAGCTGCGCAAAGACGGCCGCCTGCCCTTCCTGCGTCCCGACGCCAAGTCGCAGATCACCATGCGCTACGTCGACGGCAAGCCGCACAGCATCGACACCGTCGTGCTGTCCACGCAGCACAGCCCCGACCAGTCCGAGACGCAGACCAAGATGAAGGCCAGCTTCATCGAGGCCGTGATCGAAGAGATCATCAAGCCCGTGCTGCCCAAAGAGTGGCTCGACGAGACCCGCTACCTGATCAACCCCACCGGCCGCTTCGTCGTGGGCGGCCCGCAGGGCGATTGCGGCCTGACCGGCCGCAAGATCATCGTCGACACCTACGGCGGCGCCTGCCCGCACGGCGGCGGCGCGTTCTCGGGCAAGGATCCGTCCAAGGTCGACCGTTCGGCCGCCTATGCGGCGCGCTACGTGGCCAAGAACGTCGTGGCCGCCGGCCTGGCGCGCCAATGCCAGGTGCAGGTGTCCTACGCCATCGGCGTGGCCGAGCCCATGAACATCACGGTCTACACCGAGGGCACGGGCGTCATCCCCGACGATCAGATCGCCAAGCTGGTGCGCGAGCACTTCGACCTGCGCCCCAAGGGCATCATCAACATGCTCGACCTGCTGCGTCCGATCTACAGCAAGACGGCCGCCTACGGCCACTTCGGCCGTCCCGAACCCGAATTCACCTGGGAAGCGACGGACAAGGCGGCGCTGCTCAAGGCTGCCGCCGGCCGCTAAGCCGCACGCATCTCGTGCGCTGACGACCCCTGCTGCGGCAGGGGTTTTTCGTTGCAGGGGCTTGAAAAGCCGCCTGCGCGAGCGGTGGTAACCTAGCCCGAATGACTTCCATGATTCCCAACCCTGCAGGCGATCTGCCCGGCATCGAAGAAAAGCCGAGCGTCTTCACCATGTCCGACTCGCCTTGCGTAGCAGTCTGCTCGACCCTTTACGACGACATCTGCCGCGGCTGCGGCCGCACGGCCATGGAAGTGGCCAACTGGGTGTTTTTCAGCGAAGAAGAAAAGCGGGTCATCTGGGCGCGGATACGCGCCGAGGGATATCCGCGTCGGCCATGAAAGCCCGCCCGTGTTAGCCCGGCGAGCGCGTCAGGCGCGCATATAGGCCCATCCTTGCGCCTGTCGCTCGGCGATATGCAGAACGGCGGCAGGCACGACGGCGATATCAGGCGGCGCGGTCAGCGCGTTGGCTTCCAGCGTGTTGCGGCACAGGCGCAAATGCGCATCGAGCGGGTGGGGCTGCGCCAGCGCCGCGGCGACGGCGCCGGCGTTGCGACCAGCTCCACTTGGGCATCCGGCGCGATCTTGAGCAGATTGGCCAGATTGCGTCGGGCGCGTTCGAGCGATGCCGGCGTCGGGGCGTGGATCAGCAGGCGTACGGGGTCGGTGTTCACGGTGTTCTCGCGTTCGAGGTTCAATCCGGGTCCAGGCCGAGTTCGACAGACAAGTGCTCCACATGACCTGTGAAGCGCGGGTCTTTGCGGTCGCGCGGCCGCGGCAGATCGATCGACAGGTTTTCCGTCACCTGGGCGGGATGGCCGCCCAGCACGATCACCCGATCGGCCAGAAATACGGCTTCGTCGATGTCGTGGGTGACGAACAGCACCGCCGCGCCGGTCACCTGCCACAGGCGGATCAATTCGGTCTGCAGCTTGTGGCGCGTCAGCGCGTCGACCGCGCTGAAGGGTTCGTCCATCAGCAGCAAGTCGGGTTTTACGGCCAGGGCGCGGGCGATGCCCACGCGCTGCGCCTGCCCGCCCGAGAGCTGGTGCGGCCAGCGGTCGGACAGGCTGGCCAGTCCGGTCAGTTGCAAGGCCTCGTCCACGCGCGCGCGCTTTTCGTCGGCCGGCAGGTCGAGCGTTTCCAGGCCGTAGGCGATATTGCCGGCCACGCTGCGCCAGGGCAGCAGGCGGCCGTCCTGGAAGACCACGGCGCGGCGGCGGCTGCCGGGCCGGCGCGGCAGCGTAAAGCGCATCGCGCCCGCGTCAGGCTCGATCAGGCCTGCCGCCAAGCGCAGCAAGGTGGACTTGCCCACGCCCGAACCGCCCACCACCGCTACGAATTCGCCCGCCGCAATGTCGAGCGACAAGTCCGAGACGACGGGTTGCGCGGCGTTCGGATGCGTATAGCTCAGCGCTTCGAATTCGATCACGGACGCCATGCCAGCACCTTCTTTTCCAGACCGACGTAGATCAGGTCGCTGGCCGCGTACACCAGCGAAATCGCCAGCATGTAGACCACCACGGCGTTGTAGTCGCCCACACCGGCCGCCGCGTTCATCTCCTGGCCCATGCCGGGCACGCCCAGCAGTTCGGCCGCGATCAGCGTCATCCAGGCCTGGCCGATGCCGGCACGGATGCCGGCCAGCGCGCCCGGGGCGATGGCCGGCAGCGTGATGCTCCAGGCGCGGCGCCAGTAGCCGCCCTGGCCGAAGCTGCGGGCCAGTTCATAGAGGCGCGGGTCGATATGGCGCACCGCGCCGTAGGTGGCGAAGTAGTTGATCCAGAACACGCCGATGGAGATGACGAAGGCGGCGCCCGCGTGCGTGACCTTGAACCAGGCAATGGCAAAGACCACCCAGGCCAGCGGCGGGATAGGGCGCAGCACGCGCACCAGATAGGCCTGCAGCAGATCGAGGCGGGGCAGCGTGGCCGCCGCCAGGCCCCAGATTACGCCCAGCAGCGAGCCCATCGCCAGGCCCCAGAAATAGTGGACCAGGCTGGAACCGACGGCCGGCAGCAGCCGCCCCGAACGCCATTCGTTCATGAAGGCGGCCGGCACGGCGAAGGGATCGGGCAGGGTCTGCGGATTGACCCAGCCGAATGCGCCCGCGGCCTTCCACAGCAGGACGAACAGGACGATGCCGGCAATGCCGTACAACGCACTGCGCAGACGGGTTTTCATTGCTTGGCGCGGGACTTGGCCACGGCGTCGTAGAAGCGCGTGTCGAACAGGCGGTTCACGTCAACCGGCGGGCCTTCCTGCGCGCCCGTGTCTTGCTGGAATTTCTGCAGCACGCGCGTGGCGGGGATGATGACGTTGGGATCGGCCTCGAACTGGGCCTTGGAATTGCGGATGGCCTGTTCGACCAGCTTCACCGGCAAGCGGCCGCCGGCCACGTATTTCTGCACCAGCGGCGCGGCCTTGGCCGGATCGTCGCGCAGCAGCGCCGTGGCCGAGATCTGCTCGGCCCCCAGCGCCGTCACCAGGTCGGGGTGTTCGTGGATGAGCGTCCCGCGCACCAGCAGCACCGCGCCGGGTTGATGCGGAAAGAGGTCGGAGCCGCGCGCCACCACGCGCGCCGTGGGCGCTTTGTTCAGCACCGTGGTGACGGTGGGCTCGAGAATCACGGCCGCGTCGACTGCGCCGGTCAGCAGCGATTGCTGAATCTGCGCTTCGCCCTGCGTGATCAGCTTGTAGGAGGCGGGATCGGCCTTGATGCGCCTGCGCAGCCAATACTGCAGCGCCGCTTCGGGCACCGAGCCGCGCGGATAGCTGGCGATTACCGGCACACGGCCCTTGTCTTTGGCGAAGCGAACAAACGCGGTGGCCGCATCGCCGCCGTTGGCGAAGTACGGCGCCAGGCCGCCCAGCGCCACCAGGCTGACCTGCTCGACGATATTGGACGCCACGACTTTGAAGTCGCCGCCTTTGGCCGCGACCACCAGCGCCGGGCCGATGCCGACATAGGCCGCGTCGAGCTGGCCGGCGAGGATGGCCTGGACCATGGCCGGGCCGCTCTGGAACTGCACGAGCTTGGGCTGTGCGCCGTCGACGGCGGGCAGGGCGTTCTGGCCGGCCGCGACGAACAGTTGCGCGGCGGGGAGGATGGGCAGATAGCCGATTTCGAGCGGGGCGGCCGTTGCCGTGGCGTTCATTGCCACCGACGTCGCGGCGGCCAGACCCAAAGCCAGCGCGGCTTGGGCAAGAATGCGTTTCATATTCTTGAATCCAAATACTGTGACGCCTACCAACGAGGCGTTTTATATATTTTATTTACATAACAAAATGTCCTTAATATCCGTTTGGAATAAGGAAATTCGGAATTTGATGGCCCGCTTTGTTTGGCAGGTCAGTGATAGTCTTCTTCACGCTGGTGGCGGACGGCCAGCACAATGACATTTCCCGACCCGGCGATCTCATAGAACCAGAACGCGTCGGCCAGGGTGAAATTGCCTTCGACGTTCACGATTCGGCGGACGTGATCGGGATAGGTGTGAGCGCACAGCATGGCGATCGCGCCGCCGACGGAATGGCCAACCCCGTCGACGGGGAAAGGCCGCCTGCAACTTCCGTTTTGTGCCGCCCGAATCACCCAGTACAATTCCGCAATCCTGAGGAGCGCTGCGACGTTTCCCGCTGGCGGTTCGATCCGTCCCGGGGCCGCCAGGCTCAGGAACTTCTTTGGGGCGTGGCGCTTGCCGCGTTCCCGCAACGGCGCTCACCTTCGTCGCACTGGCGTAAAGGTGAGGCTGTACATGTATGTGTCTCCTTTGCCGCCGGCGCGACGCCGAGTGTCGATTCATCATTACTGGAGCACGAAACCATGACCAAACCCACCGATTACATCGTTGCCGACATGGCGCTGGCCGATTGGGGCCGCAAAGAGCTGGCCATCGCCGAAACCGAGATGCCCGGCCTGATGGCCATCCGCGAAGAGTTCGGCCCCAAGCAGCCGCTGAAGGGCGCGCGCATCGCCGGCAGCCTGCACATGACCATCCAGACCGGCGTGCTGATCGAGACGCTGGTGGCCCTGGGTGCCGAAGTGCGCTGGGCGTCGTGCAACATCTTCTCGACGCAGGATCACGCCGCCGCGGCCATCGCCGCCACCGGCACGCCGGTGTTCGCCATCAAGGGCGAGACGCTGGAACAATATTGGGAATACACCCACAAGATCTTCGAATGGCCCGGTGAGCAGGCCAACATGATTCTGGACGACGGCGGCGACGCGACGCTGCTGCTGCACCTGGGCACCAAGGCCGAGAAGGACCTCTCGGTGTTGGCCAATCCCGTCAGCGAAGAAGAGCGCGTGCTGTTCGCCGCCATCAAGAAGACGCTGGAGCGCGATGCGAAGTGGTATTCCACCCGCCTCTCGCAGATCAAGGGCGTGACCGAAGAGACCACCACCGGCGTGCATCGCCTGTACCAGATGTCGCAGAAGGGCGAGCTGGCCTTCGCCGCCATCAACGTCAACGATTCGGTGACCAAGTCCAAGTTCGACAACCTGTACGGCTGCCGCGAATCGCTGGTCGACGGCATCAAGCGCGCCACCGACGTGATGATCGCCGGCAAGATCGCCGTGGTGGCGGGCTTCGGCGACGTGGGCAAGGGCTGCGCCCAGGCCCTGGCCGCGCTGCGCGCGCAGGTGTGGGTGACCGAGATCGATCCGATCTGCGCCCTGCAGGCCTCGATGGAAGGCTACAAGGTCGTGACCATGGACGAGGCGGCCGCACACGCCGACATCTTCGTTACCGCCACCGGCAACTACAACGTCATCACCCGCAAGCACATGGACGCCATGAAGGATCAGGCCATCGTGTGCAATATCGGCCACTTCGATAACGAAATCGACGTCGCGTCGATCGAAGACCTCAAGTGGGAAGAGATCAAGCCGCAGGTCGATCACGTGATCTTCCCCGACGGCAAGCGCATCATCATGCTGGCCAAGGGCCGCCTGGTGAACCTGGGCTGCGCCACCGGCCACCCGTCGTTCGTGATGTCTTCGTCTTTCGCCAACCAGACCATTGCGCAGATCGAGCTCTTCACGCGCAACGATTCCTACACCAAGGGCGAGGTCTACGTGCTGCCCAAGCACCTGGACGAAAAGGTCGCGATGCTGCATCTGAAGAAGCTGGGCGTGAAGCTGACGACGCTGACCCCGCAGCAGGCCGACTACATCGGCGTGCCGGTGCAAGGTCCGTTCAAGGCGGATCACTATCGGTACTAAGCTGGGCCGCTTGTGTTCTTGAGGCGCCGCCGACAGGGCTGCGCAAGTTCCGATGCTCGCCGCTTCCGCGGCTGCGGACGGCGCCCCGCGCTTCGGACTCCCTCCGTCCTGTCGACGGCTTGCAGCATTCAGTCGGCGTGAGGTTTTAAGCCGTCACCTATGAATGCAGCAAGCCGAGGACCCCGGAGCAATCCGAAGCGCGGGGCGGCCTACGCAGACGCCACCGGCGGCGAACGTCGGAATTGCGCAGGGCAGCCTCGGCAACTTAAGAACTCGGATCGACCTCAGCTTTATAAACAGCACGATTTTCAACAAGGAGCATCACCATGAACCTGATCCTGGTCTGGATACTGAACGCCGTGGCTCTGCTGGTCGTGGCTTACATACTCCCTGGCATTACCGTCGCCAGCTTCGGCTCGGCCCTGGTCGCGGCGCTCGTGCTGGGCCTGCTCAATATGCTGGTCAAGCCGGTGCTGATCCTGCTTACCCTGCCCATCACCATCGTCACGCTCGGCCTGTTCCTGGTCGTGCTCAACGCCTTGCTGTTCTGGCTTGCCGGCTCCATTTTGCGCGGCTTTCAGGTCAGCGGCTTCTGGTGGGCCGTGGGCGGCGCCATTCTTTACAGCATCATCTCGGGCCTTTTGTCCCGCATCATTCCCTGACGGCCTGCCATGACCGATACGACTCCCGCCTACAGTCTCGAATTTTTTCCGCCGCGCGACCCGGCCGGGCAAGAACGCCTGGTCGAGACCGCCAAGCGGCTGCTGGTGGTTCAACCCAAGTACATCAGCGTTACGTTCGGCGCCGGCGGTTCCACCCAGTCGGGCACGGTCGAGGCCGTGCGCGCGCTGCGGGCCATGGGCTGCGATGCGGCGCCGCACTTGTCGTGCATAGGTTCCACGCGCGCTCGCCTGAGCGAAATCCTGCAGTCCTACAAGGCCGAGGGCATCAAGCGCCTGGTGGCGCTGCGCGGCGACCTGCCCTCGGGCATGGGCGGCGACGGCGGCGACCTGCGCCATGCCAGCGATCTGGTGGCCTTCATTCGCGAACAGACCGGCGACTGGTTTCACATCGAAGTGGCGGCCTATCCCGAAATGCATCCGCAGGCGCGCGACGCCGCGAGCGATCTCAGGCATTTCGCCGCCAAGGTCAAGGCGGGCGCCGATTCTGCCATCACGCAGTATTTCTTCAATGCCGATGCGTACTTCGACTTCGTCGGGCGGGCGCAGGCGGCGGGCGTGAGCGTGCCCATCGTGCCGGGCATCATGCCCATCACCAACTCCAGCCAATTGCTGCGCTTCTCCGATGCCTGCGGCGCCGAAGTGCCGCGCTGGATACGCCTGCGGCTGGCCGAGTTCGGCGACGACAAGGCGTCGATCCGCGCCTTCGGTCACGATGTGGTGACGCGCCTGTGCGGGCGCCTGCTCGAAGGCGGCGCGCCGGGCGTGCATTTCTACACCCTGAACCAGGCCGACGCCACGCTGGGGATCTGGCAGGCGCTGACCGGCAAGGCCTGAGAACGGCGGTCTGAAGCCCGCGTCCCGGCCGCCTTCAGGCTATGGCTTGGGACGCAGGGTCGAAGATTTCGACGCGGTTGCGCCCCGCGCGCTTGGCGACATACAGGGCGGCGTCGGCCTGGTTGTAGGCGGTATCGAAGTCGGTGCCGCGGGGGTTGGCGCTCAGGCCGAAACTGGCCGTGACGGGGCGGTCGACCGGCGGGCCGAACGCATGCTCGACGATGGCCTTGCGCAGCGTCTGGGCAATGTCCAGCGCGTTCCCGGCGGCCATGCGCGGCAGCAGAACGGTGAATTCTTCCCCGCCCACGCGTCCGACGATGCCCGTCTGGCCTATCGTGCGGCGCAGGCAGTCGGTGACCCCGAGTATGACGCTGTCGCCCACCGGATGGCCGAAGTCGTCGTTGATGCGCTTGAAATGGTCGATGTCCAGCACGATCATGACCGCGTCTTCGCGGGAGAAAACCCTGTTGGTCTGCTCGATGACCGCCCGGCGGTTGAAGATGCCCGTCAAGGCATCGTGCGAGGCGTGGTATTCGAGCTTGCGGGTGAGCGTCTGCAGCTGGATGTTGAGCTCGTGCATTTCGCGCTCGGCGCGGTCGCTGTGGCCGATCATGCGCCGCGTCTGGCGCATCATGCGTTCGAAATGCCCGATCAGCTCGCCCAGCGCCTGCCGGTAGATCTGTCCGCCGGCATCGGGCGCGTCGTGGATCTCGCGGGCCCGGCGCAGCGCCTGAAGCTCGATGTCGAAGAGGTCCGGCGGTGCTCCCGCCGGCAGGTTTGAAGCGACGTCGGATGTCATGAAAGCTTATTGCGCGGAAACCGGACAGTAGGCGATGTCGATCGCGGTGAAGTCGGCCTGCAGCTCCTGGCCGAACTCCAGGATCGTCTCGTCCTCGTCGTCGTGGTACCAGTTGAGCAGCACCTTGTTGCCTGCACCGGCGGCCAGGTCCAGCGCGTCGAAGATGCTGAACAGCATCTTGGTGCTGGAGCTGTTGAAATACGACAGCGCGATATCCACGGTGATTTCGGCGGACTCGCAGAGGGCCAGGTAGGCGTTCAGCGACTGGATGATCGGCGCGTAGAACGCCGCCGCGTTTTCCGGGTAGGACTCGCCGGTGATGGAAAGTTGGTTCTGGTCGAATCGGAAATCGATTTCGGGAGACGTTGCCGTAGCGGCGATGTGGAGGTTTTCCATGCGCGTGTCATTGCCTAGATAATGGCTTTCAGGTGGAAAAGCGTCGTGCCCGGATCGTCGTCCAGCGGGCGGAAGTCGAATTCCAGGGGCGCGCTCGCATCGCGCGCCATGGTGAGAAAGCCCAGCCCCGCGCCTTTGCTGCTTTCCGGCGTTTCTTCGCGCAAAGAGACCCGATAGGCCTGCTTGATCTGGTCGAGGGTCATGCTGCGCAGCGGTTCCAGCCGTTCGTGCAGCGCGTCCACGCTGGCGGTCGCCATGGGGTTGATGCACAGCATCAGATAGTGTCCGTCTTCGACGCTGATGCATACGGTGCCCGCGCGCGCGATGCCGGGCGCGGTGCCTTCGGGCGGCAGGGCTTCCGACGAATAGTGCATGATGTTCTGCGCCAGCTCGACGAAAGACGAGAACAGCTTGCGGCGGGTCGGCCCGGCGATGCCGGTGACTTCGAGCTGCAGCCTCACCACCTCGCCCATGGCCGCGATGATGTTTTGCGAGAAATAGCCCTTGTGATAGAAGAGCACGTTGCGGCGCTGGGCCAATGTGAAGAATTCTTCGTTCCTGCCGAAGATGGGCTGAGTGCTCGTCATGGTCCTTCTTGGTCCTCGGTGATGCCAGGGTCCTGGGGTGTGGGTGGGCCCTAGATGCGGGCAAAGAACAGCGTGAGATCGTCGCGCCGGCGCTGGGGCTCCCTGCCGGCGTCCTGCCATTGCGCCAGCGCCTGCCGCAGCGTTTCGCAGATGCGCGCGGCAGGCTCGCTGCGATGCGCCAGGATGATGTCGGCGGCGCGGCGCTTGCCGAAGGCGATCTGGCGAGGGCCTCCGATCTGGTCCGTCAAGCCGTCGGTCGCGACGAACAGCAGGCTGCCCTCGGGCAGTTCGACCGTGCTTTGCGTCCAGGCATGCTCGGCGGGGCTGTCGATGTAGCCCACGCCCTTGCGCTGGCCCGGCAGCACGTCCAGCTGCGCCTGGTCGGGCTTGAGAATGTGCATGGCGATGCGCGCGCCGGCAAAGCGCAGTTCGCGGCGCTGCGCATCGAACCAGAAGAAGGCGGCATCCAGGCCGTCGTCCGACTGCGGCGTGCAGACGCTGTCGCGCGCCTGGCTCAGCAGCGTCTTGACGCTGCGGTTCACCGCGGCCAGCAGCGCGGCCGGCTCGCGCGGACCGAGCTGCTCGATGGCCTTGGTCAAGGCCGAGGAAGCGATCAGGGTCATGAAGGCGCCGGGCACGCCGTGGCCGGTGCAGTCGGCCACGGCGCCGAACCAGCCGTTCTCGTGAACCGAAAAATGATAGAAATCGCCGCCGACCACGTCGCGCGGTTCCCAGACCAGCGCGCAATCGCTCGCCGCCGCGGCCAGGGCTTCGCTCGGGCCGCGCAGCATGGCGCGCTGGATCACGCTGGCGTATTCGATGCTCTGCATGATCTGGCGGTTCTTCTCGGCCTGGATGCCGGCCACCGCGCGCATGAGGCTCAGGCCGTTGCCCAGACCGATGAAACGGTTCCCGCGGGTGACGATGAAACCGTCGGTCAGCGCTTTTTCCCCGTACTCGATCGTCTTGTCGGTGAGGGTGTCGATGTCCATGTCCTCGTCGACGATGAGCGGTTCCTTGTCCATGAACGCGATGCAGCTCTTCTTGTCGTAGAGCTCCCGGTGAAAGGGCTTGCTCATCTGCAGCAGGAAAATGTTGCGGTTGATCAGGCCGATGGGACGCTGGTCCTCGATCACTGCCAGGCTGATCATGCCGCGATGCGTCGAGAACAGTTCCATGACCACTTCGTTGGTGCTCGACGAATCGATGGTCGGCACGGCGTCGCAAAGATCGCCCGCGCGGCGGTAGCCGGCCGACGCGATCCGGCGTTGAGGAGGTGGGGGTGCTGCGCTGCGCATGCTGTCCGACTCTATCCGATGAGCCAGGAAGGTATGCTAGTTCGTTGATGTGTAGCGCAGATGACAGATTTGTTGTGCCGCCTGCGGGCCGGCGCCGGCTCGCAGGCGGCGCTACAGCGGCAGGCCCAGCTGCGCCGGCGCTTCGTCCCAGGGCATCACGGTAACGTGCACGCTCAGCTCGTGTCCGCCGCCGCCGCGGATCACGCCGCGCAGGGGCGTCACGTCGCCGTAGTCGCGGCCGTAGGCCAGGGTGACGTGATCGACGGCCGGAATGAGATCGTTGGTCGGATCCAGATCCAGCCAGCCGGCGTTGGCCTCGATGCCGGGACAATGCACCGCGAGCCAGGCATGCGAGGCATCGGCGCCGATCAGGCGCGCCTTGCCCGGCGGCGGCTTGGACAGCAGATAGCCGCTGACGTAGCGCGCCGACAGTCCCAGCGCACGCAGGCAACCGAGCATGACGTGGGCATAGTCCTGGCAGACGCCGCGCTTTTCTTCGAAGGCCTCGAGCATGGGCGTGGTGATCTGCGTGCTGGCCGGCGCATACGTGAAGCGGGCGTAAATGCGGTGCATCAGATCGATGGCGGCCTCGGCCACAGGCCGGCCGGGAGTGAACGATTCGAGGGCATAGTCGCGCAGCCGCCCGTGCAGCGGCACGTAGGGCGAGGGAAACGCGAATTCGGCTTCCGACGCGTAGGGTGCGCCGACGCGGTAGCGCAGGCGCGCCGCGGCGGCTTCCCAAGGCAGGCCGGCGGTCGGATCCAGGTCGGGATGGCGCGCGCGCACGATGACGCGGCTGCAGGCGCGCACGACCAGTTCTTCGTGCGGAGCCGACAGGGCGAAGATGCCGCGCCAGTTGCCCTGGTCGTCCAGATCCTGCTGGACGCGGCCAGGCGGGGGTTGAATGTCCAGCGTGTGAATCTCGACTGTCTGCGAGGGGTCTTCACGCGGACGCAGATAACTCAGATGGTGCGCCAGTTCGACCGGCGCATCGTAGTGGTAGCGGGTCTCGTGGACCACGGCCAGAGGGCGTGAGGCGGGCGTGTTCATGGCGGTGACCGACGGGAGCACACCCTAGGCTGCGACCAGGCTTTGATCGACATCGGCCGAGTGGCTGAAGTAGCGCCGACCGATTTCATCGGACAGGGCGGAGGCGGCGGCTTCGAGTCGGTCCGCCAGCGCCAGCACGTTGGCATAGCGGCCGTGTTCGTCGCGTTCGCACAGCCGGGACAGCGTCACGTCCATGTCGGGCGTGGGCAGCAGGCCCGGCAGATCGGCGCCGTTGCCGGGCAGGCGCGGCAGCCTGGCGTGCAGGACTTTCAACGAACAGGCGGGCGAGCGCGGATTGTTGGAGTCGAGCACCAGCAGGTTCAGCAGCGCGGGGATTTCGTAGCGGCCCTGGTAGTAGGCGCGATAGGTGATGGAGCTGTCGAACAGCTGCAGCAGCAGATTGAAGCCGCCGTCGCGCAGGATGGCGTTGTCCTGGAACAGAACGGCCAGCATGCCGGCCATGGCGGCCAGGCGTTCGGTGTGGCGGCCGATGGTGAGCAGACGCCAGCCGTCGTCGCGCGTCATGTGGTCGGTTTGCGCGCCGGTGATCGACAGAATTTGTCGGTTAAGCCGGCGCAGGCCGCGCTGCACGTCGCCGGCTGTGCGCGGCGGCGCATCCGGCTCGGTATCGAGCGGTGCGGCGGCGTCGGTGCGGTCGCCCGCGATCAGGCGGTGATAGCGGTCGCCGGCCGAGACGATCAGCTGCCAATGCTCGGGCGAGAGCCGGTCGCGGATCTGACCGGCGGCGTAAGTCAGCGACGACAGGTTGCGGCCGAAGCCGCGCTGCGGATCGCGCGAGGCGAGCTCGGCCACCAGGGTGTGTTCGAACACGCGGGCCGAGCGCGGCGGTTCGGCCGGCATCAGGCCGCTGCGCATGCACAGCTTGGCCAGCGCGCCCGACAAGCCGTCGGGGTTGAGATCGCCGTTGAGCCAGTTGAGCGTCACGTTGGCCAGGCGCGCGTCGTTTTCGATGCGTTCGGTATAGCGGCCCATCCAGAACAGATTCTCGGCGGCGCGGCTGGAAACCGGACGGCGTATCTGCGCGATGTCTTCGGGCCGCATCGAGGCGGGCTGCATCGAGAACAGATCGACGGGGCCGTCGGTGGTGACCCAGGTATCCATGCTGCTGCCGCCGCGCTGCATGGAGACGATCTGCTGCTGGCGGTTGGCGATGCGCGTGAGCCCGCCGGGCAGCACGTGCCAGCCGCCTTGCCCATCGGCCAGGGCGAACATGCGCACCATGGCCGCGCGCGGCACGATGCGGCTTTTGTGCCAGGTAGGCGCCTGGGACAGGGGCAGATAGGCCTGCACGGTATGCGCATCGGGCGATTGCTCGATGCGCGCCCGCAAGGCCTGCAGCTGTTCGCGGCTGGCGCCCGCGCCGATCTGCGATTCGAAGCCCTTGCGCTGGCGGCTGCCGGGGTACGTGGATTTGATGACCGCGCGATCCAGCAGGGGCAGGGCCTGCTCGCAGGCGGCGGCTTCGCCGCACCACCACGAGTGCAGCGAGGGCAGCACGAGCGGCTCGCCCGCGAGGCGGCGCGAGATGGCGGGCAGAAACCCGTGCAAGGCGGGCGATTCCAGCGGTCCGGTGCCCAGCGCATTGGCCACCAGCACATTGCCGGCGCGCATGGCCTGCAGCAGGCCGGGGATGCCCAGCGTCGAATCCGAGCGCAGTTCCAGCGGATCGCAGAAATCGTCGTCCAGGCGGCGCAGCAGCGCGTGCACGCGCTCCAGGCCGTGCAGGGTCTTGAGGAAGAGCTGGTCGTCGCGCACCAGCAGGTCGCCGCCTTCGACCAGGGTGAGGCCCAGGTAGCGCGCCAGGTAGGTCTGCTCGAAATAGGTTTCGTTGTAGGGGCCGGGGGTCAGCAGCGCGATGCGCGGCGGTGCGCCGTCCGCGCCGGCCGGGCTCAGCTGGTGCAGCATGTCGATCAGCCGGCGATAGCTGGCCGCCAGACGCTGCACGCGCAGTTCGCTGAAGGCCGCCGGGAACATGCCCGAGATGGTGATGCGGTTTTCGAGCAGATAGCCCAGACCGGAGGGGGCCTGGGTGCGCTGCGAGACCACGCGCCAGTTGCCGTCGCTGTTGCGCGCCAGGTCGAAGGCCACGATGTGCAGATACACGCCGCCGGGCGGCACGTAGCCGCGCAGCGGATGCAGATAGCCGGGATGGCCCTGCACCAGGGCCGGCGGCAGCAGGCCCTCGGCCAGCAGCGTCTGCGGGCCGTAGATGTCGGCCATGATCTGGTTGAGCAGGCTGGCGCGCTGGGCCAGGCCGCGCTCGATCAGGCGCCAGTCGTTCTGGTCGATGATGAAAGGCAGCAAATCCAGCGACCAGGGACGCGTGGGGCCGTCGGCATCGGCATAGATGTTGTAGGTGATGCCGTTTTCCTGGATCTGCCGCGATACGGCCTCGGCGTTGCGGTTCATGTCGCGCAAGCCTTCGGGGCCCAGCAGTTCGAAGAAGCGCGCCCAGACCGGACGCAGGGTCGCGCCGCCGGCCGCGTCGGCGGGCAGGCGCAGTTCGTCGTAGTGGCCGGCGCGCACAGGCAGGGCCGCGTGCAGCGCCAGGGAGCTGGCGTCGCGTGCGGGATCGGTCTGGAAAAGCAGTTGCGGCATGGAATCGGGCTAGGGCCTTGTAGCGTTAGCAGGCCCTGGGGCCGGTACGCACCCCGACGACAGATCATCGGGGTGCAAGGTCAGTCGCGCCGCAAATCCAGCGTGAACGGAAATTCGCGGCCAGGCACGGCAGGGGCCGCGATCATGCGGCCCGGGGTATGGCCCATTTTACGGAATCGCGCCAGGCGGCGGCTTTCGGCCTCGTAGGCGTTGACCGGCAGCACCTCGGGATTGAGTCCTCCGGGGTGGTCGACGAAGTACTGGCAGCCGCCCAGCGAACGGTGCGACCAGGTGTCGACGATGTCCAGCGTGAGCGGCGCGTGCACACCGACGGTGGGGTGCAGGGCCGAAGGCGGCGACCAGGCTTTGTAGCGCACCCCGGCCACGAACTCGCCGGCTCGTCCCGTGGGTTGGAGCGGCAGCGGACGGCCGTTGACGGTGACGACGTAGCGGCTGTCGTTCAGGCCCGAGACCTTGACCTCGATGCGCTCCAGCGACGCGTCCACGTAGCGCACCGTGCCGCCGACAGCGCCTTCTTCGCCCATGACGTGCCAGGGTTCCAGCGCGCCGCGGATTTCCAGATGGACGCCGCGCGCGGCGATGTCGCCGTAGAGCGGAAAGCGGAACTCGAAGTGCGGCGCGAACCAGGCGGCGTCGAAGGCGTAGCCGGCCTGGTTCAGGTCGGCGATGACGTCCTCGAAATCCATCTTGACGAAGGTGGGCAGCAGGAACCGGTCGTGCAGCATCGTGCCCCAGCGGGTGATGGGCGCGGTATAGGGATGCTTCCAGAAGTGCGCCACCAGGCCGCGCAGCAGCAATTGCTGCGCCAGGCTCATGTGCGGGTGCGGCGGCATCTCGAAAGCCCGCAGTTCCAGCAGGCCCAGCCGGCCGGTGCTGCTGTCGGGCGAATAGAGCTTGTCGATGCAGAACTCGGCACGGTGCGTGTTGCCGGTGACGTCGACGAGGATGTTGCGCAGCGCCCGGTCGACCATCCAGGGCGGAACCTGGCCGTAGGCCGCCAACTGCTTGCGGATTTCCTGGAAAGCGATGTCCAGCTCGAAGACCTGGTCGTTGCGCGCCTCGTCGATACGCGGCGCCTGGCTGGTGGGGCCGATGAACAGGCCCGAGAAGAGGTACGACAGCGACGGGTGGTTGAGCCAGTAGCCCAGCAGGCTCACGATGAGATCGGGCCGGCGCAGGAACGGGCTGTCGGCCGGCGTGGCGCCGCCCAATACAAAATGGTTGCCGCCGCCGGTGCCGGTGTGGCGTCCGTCGATCATGAATTTCTCGGGGCACAGGCGCGTCTGAAAAGCCGCCTCGTAGAGAAATTCGGTGTGATCGATCAGTTCTTCCCAGTCGGAAGCGGGATGGATGTTGACTTCGATCACGCCGGGATCGGGAGTGACCTGCAGCACTTTCAGGCGCGCGTCGCGCGGGGGCGGGTAGCCCTCGAGGACGATGCGCAGCCCCAGCTTGGCCGCCGTGGCCTCGACGGCGGCGAGCAGTTCGAGATAACTTTCCGCGCTCTGCAGCGGCGGCATGAAGATGTAGAGGTTGCCGTTGCGCGCCTCGGTGCACAGGGCCGTGCGGGTGATCCCGGCGGCCGACTCGAAGCGTTGGGGGCGGACCTCGGCATGGTTGCCGCGGCTATCGGCCGCGGCCGTTCCGTCTGTCGTGCACGCCGCGCCGGCCTGCGCGCTGCGCCATTGCGCGCGAACCTGCGCCGGGCTGGGCAGATCTGCGCGCGCATCATAGGGATCGCGCTCGACGACGATCGGGCGGTCGCCTGGCGCGACCCATGGCAGCGAATCGAGCGGCAGCCGAAACCCCATGGGCGAATCGCCGGGCATGAGGTACATGCGCTCGTCGCGCAGGAACCAGGGGCCGGTGATCCAGGCCGGACCGCCCAGCGCGGGGCCTTCGCCGGGCTGGATGGGCAGGGCATAGCCCACGATGTTGTCCAGCCGCTGTTCGAACACCCTGCGCAGCCGGTCGCGCTCGAGTTCGTCGTCCAGGCGCGAATCGAAGGGGTCGACGTTCACCGGCAGACGGCGTTCGCGCCACAGGTAATAGAACACGTCTTCGTAGCCGGCTTGCACGTGGCGCGCGTCCAGGCCGAGCTGGGCGCACAGCGCCAGCATGAAGGCTTGCGCGTCGGACTCGGTGTAATAGCCGGGATAGCGCTCGTCCGCGAACAGCCTGGGATTGTTCCAGCAGGGGTGGCCATCCTCGCGCCAGTAGATGGACAGCGCCCAGCGCGGCAGCTGTTCGCCGGGATACCACTTGCCCTGGCCGAAATGCAGGAATCCGTTGGCGCCGTAGCGCTCGCGCAGGCGCAGCACCAGTTCGGTGGCGTAGCCCCGCTTGGTGGGTCCCAGCGCGGCGGTGTTCCACTCGGGAGCGTCGCGGTCGGTCGTGGCCACGAAGGTCGGCTCGCCGCCCATGGTCAGGCGCACGTCGCCCTCGCGCAGATCCGCGTCGATGGCATGGCCCAGGTCTTCGATGGCGTGCCACTGGGCCTGGGTATAAGGCTTGGTGACGCGCGGCGATTCGAAGATGCGCGTCACGTCCATGGCGTGCGAGAACTCGACGTCGCATTCGTCGACTGCGCCGGTGACGGGCGCGGCGCTGCCGGGCTCAGGCGTGGCAGCCAGCGGAATGTGGCCCTCCCCGGCCAGCAGACCCGACGTCGGGTCCAGGCCGATCCAGCCGGCGCCCGGCAGGAAAACCTCGCACCAGGCATGCAGATCGGTAAAGTCGACCTCGGTGCCGCTGGGGCCGTCGAGCGCCTTGACGTCGGGCGTGAGCTGGATGAGGTAGCCTGAGACAAAGCGCGCAGCCAGGCCCAGGTGCCGCAGCGCCTGCACCAGCAGCCAGCCCGAGTCGCGGCAGGATCCCGAGCGCAGGCTCAGGGTCTCTTCGGGCGTCTGCACGCCGGGTTCCATGCGGATGAGGTAGCGGATCTCTTTGTGCAGCTGCTGGTTGATACCGACCAGAAAATCCACCGTGCGCTGCATGCGTTTGTCGACGCGCTCGAGGAATTGGCCCAGCAGCGGCGTGAGAGGCCGTTTGACCAGATAGGGCGCCAGTTCCCGCGCCAGGTCGTCTTCGTAGCGGAAGGGATAGTGTTCGGCCGACGATTCCAGAAAAAAATCGAAAGGGTTGTAGACGGCCATTTCCGCGACGAGATCGACCGTGATCTTGAATTCGCGCGTCTTCTCGGGAAACGTCAGGCGCGCCAGATAGTTGGCGAACGGGTCCTGCTGCCAGTTGACGAAATGCTGCGCGGGCTCGACCTGCAGCGAATACGACAGGACGGGCGTGCGGCAATGCGGCGCGGGCCGCAGGCGAACGACCTGCGGCGCCAGATTGACGAGCCGGTCGTATCGGTAGTGCGTGACGTGCTTGAGCGCGACGTGTATGGCCACCGTGACTCTCCTATTGCTGCCTGGCGCGTTGCACTTGCACAGTGATGGTCATGGATTCTTCGCCGCCGCCGGTGCGCACGCCGCGCACGGGAGAGGCCGAATCGTAGTCGCGCGCCGCCGCCAGCCGGCAATGGCCGTCGGAGGCGAGCATGCGGTTGGTGATGTCCACGCTGACCCAGCCGTGATCGGGCAGCCAGACATCGGCCCAGGCATGACTGGAGGCCACGTCGTCCTCGACGTTGGCATAGTGGTAGCCGCTGACGTAGCGGGCCGGCATGTTCATGCCGCGCACGCAGGCCAGGAACAGATGCGTGTGGTCCTGGCAGACGCCGTGGCCCAGCGCGAGCACCTGGCTGGCCGCGGTGGTGACGTCGGTATAGCCGGGTTCGTAGGTCACGCGGTCGCAGATGGCGCCGGCCAGGGCCAGCAGGTCGTGCGGCGTTCTGATGCCGCCGGGCGCGGCCGCCGCGCCGAGCTGGCGGATGTTGTCGTCGCACTGCGTAAGCGGCGTGGGCACGCAATAGGCCTGCAGCGGCAGATGGCTGTCGTCGCCGCGCACGACGCCCTGCGCGAGAGGGTCGATTTCGATCTGGCCGGTGACGCGGATCTCGATTTCGCTGTGCGGCTGCGTGACCGTGAGCGTATGCGTGATGTTGCCGTAGGCGTCGACCTGCTCGGTGAGCGGGCCGGGGGCGGTGATCTGCCAGCGCAGGGCGCGCTGGTGGTCGTCGGCGCGCGGCGTCAGGCGCAGCGTCTGGATGGTATAGCTCGCCGGCGTGCTGTACTGGTATCGCGTGACGTGTTTGATGAGATGCTTCATGACGATTCCTTCATGGGGCTCAGTTCGATACCGACATCAGGAAGTCCTGGCCGATGCGGGTGCCCAGGTCGTTGATGCGAGCCAGAAAGCGTTCGAGAAAGCGGTGCAGGCCGCCGCGCATGATGTCTTCGATGCGGCCGTATTCGAGCTCGGCGCGCATCATGCCGGTGCGCCGCACGGTCTCGGCCGAGCGATCGCCGGCGACGATGTTCAGCGTCTGGGACAGGATCTTTACCGAGTTCAGCAGCGAGCGCGGCATGTCGTCGCGCAGGATCAGCAGTTCGGCCACGCGGTCGGGCGCGATCACGTCGCGGTAGATCTTGCGGTAGATTTCCAGTCCGGCCAGCGCCGACAGCAGCGCCGACCAGCGATAGAACTCGCTGTAGGTGTTGGTCTCGACGTTGCGCTCGGCGGGAATGTCGTCGTCGCGTTCGTGAAACTTCACATCGAGCATGCGTGCGGTGTTGTCGGCGCGTTCCAGATTGAGGCCCAGGCGCATGAAATACAGCTCGTCGTCGATCTGCATGGTGGCGAGCGTGACGCCGCGTGCCAGGTGCGAGCGGAATTTCACCCAGTCGAAGAATTCGACGGGATTGCGCTCCGGCAGGCCGCTTTCCAGGTGCTTGAGCAGGCCCAGCCATGTGCTGTTGTAGGTTTCCCAGACCTCGGTGGTGAGGCTGCCGCGCACGGCTCGGGCGTTTTCGCGCGCGGCGCGCAGGCACGAGTAGATGGAGGACGGGTTGTCGGCGTCGCGCACCATGTAGTGCATGACGTCGTGGGGCGTGATGGCGGGATAGCGCGCCGCGTAGCCGCCCTGAAGTTCGGAGATGCGCAGCACGGCGCGCCAGGAGCTTTCCAGCGCATGCGCGTCCTGCGGCAGCAGCGCCATCTGCAGATTGACGTTGAGCATGCGCGAGGTGTTGTCGGCGCGCTCGATGTGCCGGGTCATCCAGAAAAGATTGTCTGCGGTGCGGCTCAGCATATCGGCCTCCGCGCGGTCGCCTGCAGGAGGCTGACGCCCCCTTGGGGGGCAGTGAACGTAGTGAACGTGGGGGTCATTTCACTCCTCCAAAACCCAGGTATCTTTGGTGCCGCCGCCCTGGCTGCTGTTGACCACGAGCGAGCCTTCGGTCAGCGCCACGCGGCACAGGCCGCCGGGCACGGTGCGGATGTCCTTGCCGCACAGCACATAGGGGCGCAGATCGACATGGCGCGGCGCCACGCCGGACTGCACGAAAGTAGGCACGGTGGACAAGGCCAGCGTGGGCTGGGCGATGTAGTTCGTCGGGTTGGCCTGCAGGCGCTCCTTGAAGCCGGCGATCTGCGCTTTGCTCGAGGTCGGGCCGACCAGCATGCCGTAGCCCCCGGCGCCGTGCACTTCCTTGACGACCAGCTCGGACAGATTGGCCAGCACGTGCGAGAGTTCGTCGGCTTTGGCGCACTGCCAGGTGGGCACGTTGGACAGGATGGGCTCTTCCGACAGATAGAACCTGATCATGTCGGGCACGTACAGATAGGTGGCCTTGTCGTCGGCGATGCCGGTGCCGATGGCGTTGGCCAGCGTGACGCGCCCGGCGCGGTAGTCCGACAGCAGCCCCGGCACGCCCAGGGCGGAATCGGCCCGGAAGGACAGCGGATCGAGAAAATCGTCGTCGACGCGGCGATAGATCACGTCGACCCGCTTGGGGCCATGCGTGGTGCGCATGTAGACCGTGTTGTTCTCGACGAAAAGGTCCTGGCCCTCGACCAGCTCCACGCCCATCTGCTGAGCCAGGAAAGCGTGTTCGAAATACGCCGAGTTGTACATGCCCGGCGTCATCACCACCACCGTCGGATCGTCGATGCTGCGCGGGGCGACCTCGCGCAGATTGTCCAGCAGCAGGTCGGGGTAGTGCGCCACGGGCGCGACCTTGATCTTCGAGAAGACGTCGGGCATGAGCCGCATGGACATCTTGCGGTCTTCGAGCATGTACGACACGCCCGAGGGTACGCGCAGATTGTCTTCCAGCACGTAGAACTCGCCCTGGCCGGCGCGCACGAGATCGATGCCGGCGATATGGCTGTAGATGTTCTCGGCCACGTCGATGTCCTGCATCTCGGGGCGATACTGGGAGTTCAGGAACACATGCTCGGCCGGAATGATGCCGGCGCGCACGATGTCGTGCCCATGATAGATGTCGTGGATGAACATGTTCAGCGCACGTACGCGCTGAGTCAGGCCGCTTTCCAGGCGCCGCCATTCGTCGGCGGGGATGATGCGGGGGATGAGATCGAACGGAATGAGCCGTTCGGTGCCGGCCGCGTCGCCGGCCACCGAAAAAGTGATGCCGACCCGGCGAAAGCTCAGATCGGCTTCGATCTGCCTGGCCGCCATGGCGTCGGACGGCTGGTTTTGCAGCCATGCCGCATAGGCCCTGTACTGCGGGCGCACTTGGCCTTGAGCGTCGTACATCTCGTCGTAGGCCGCGGGACGGGGTGATGCGTCAGACATGGGTCCTCCTTTTTCTATGCGCACTTTTGCCGCCGGACGCCCTGAAGAAAAACGCTTCTTCGGGGTGCGATGAGCCAGAAGTCCGGCATGAGAGCCCTTCCCTCCAGGCAGCTTGAGCGGCCTGGGAACGTGCGTCAAACAGGGCTTATACCTATGAGGAGAGCAAGCGCCGTGCCAGGCGCAGGAGCGCACCCGTGCGCGGTTTGGGCGCCTGGGCGTGGGTTTTCATGAAGAAATGGAAACGGATGCCTTGAATCGAGGCATCGCAGCACCGCAATGGTGCCTGCGCGGATCAGCCGCCGAAGATGAATCGCATGATGCGCGACTTGCCCGCGGCGGGGCCCGTCTCGAGCGGCGCGCGCGGCACCCAGCCCTCGGGGGTGAGGACGGCGTGCAGGCGCCGGTCGTACGAGGCCGGTTCGTAATCGTCGGGCAGCCGGCATTCGCTCCAGGCGATGCCGATGGCGATGCAGTCACGGCCCGCCTGCTCCAGGGCGGCCAGCGTGCGGTCGTAGTAACCGCCGCCATAACCCAGACGATCGGCGCGATCGGTGTAGCCCAGCGTGGGAACCAGGATCACGTCGGGCTGGCAGTCGGGGCCTTCGGCAGGCTCGGCGATGCCATACGCGCCGACGGACATGGGGGCGTCGGGCGTCCAGGCGCGAAACGCCAGGGGCTGGCCCGGGCCCTTCACGCAAGGCAGGCAGACCTGCACGGAGTCGTCCGTCCATTGTTCCAGCAGCGGACGCAGATCGGGCTCGTCGGCCAGGGGCCAGAAAGCGGCTACGCTGGCGAGATTGCGGCCCGACGGGGCCAGCGCATCGCGGGCCGTATTGAGCCACGTGAACAGTCGCGCGCGCATCAGCAGGGCGCCGCGCTCACGCGCGGAACTAGGCAGCGAAGCACGCGTTTCTTTCAATCGCGCACGCAGCTCGGCTGCGGTATTCTGTCCGGAATTTTTCAAGGAAGGGCGATGCAGCAGGATCTCGAAACGGCACATTATCAGAAATCCGCTTCGCAGGTCCGGGCCTCTTGGACACCGGTTGCCCGCTTTGCGCGCCCCTGGTTGCCGCTGCTGGCCGTGTTCCTCTCTTCCTGCGCGTCGGTCGATGCCCAGCAGAGCGCCGCGGCGCCCGAACCGGCCCAGATCCGCCCCGCCGCGGCGGCGACCGCCGCCTCGCTGGGCACGCCGCAGATCTTTCGCGCCGCGATTCAGCCGCCTCCCATGCAGGCCGGCCTGCCGCCTTCACCCGATACCCCCGCCCGCGAGGCACTGGTCGCCGCGCACGACGGCAAAGGCAGCCCGCAATGGCCCAACCTGCTGCAGGCCGCGGCGGCGCAGGCAGGCAGCGATCCGCTGGGCATGTATGCCAGGTATTGGCTCCTGACCTATCGCCTGGCGTATCCGCAGCCCGGATCGAATGCGTTCGACGATGCGCGCCGGTTCATGCAGGCCTACCCCGATACCTACCTGGCCAACCGCATGCGCGCGGATCTGATTCTGGATGCCGATGCGCGCGGCGACTTCCAGACCGTGATGAGCCTGGGCGAACCGGTCAAGCCCAGCATGGCCGTGGCTTGCGCCCGGCTCGACGCCCAGCACATGACGGGCCAGCGCGCCACGGCTGCGCAGGCGCTGGCGATCTTTCGGCCCGTGCATAGCTGCTGGCAGCTTTACGACCAGCTGGTGGCCGACCGCGTGCTGGGCTGGGACCAGATCATGCCGCAAGTGCGCGAGGCCATCGAGGACAACCGCATTGCCGAGGCCAGGCGCCTGGCCGGGTATATCTTCGTGCCGCAGGACGTCAAAACCCTGGACGTGCTGCTCAAAGATCCCATGAAGTGGCTCGCGCATCGAAGCAAATCGGTGGTGGGCCGCAACGAGAAGGCGCTGGTTTCGATCGCGCTGGCGCGGCTCGGACGCCAGAACCTGGACGTGGCCGACGACTATTTCCGTACACAGTGGCAACCCTATATGGCCAAGAACGAAGTGGCCTGGGTGCGCAGCCAATATGCCCTGACGGCCGCTTATGCGCAGGACGACCGCGCCGACCGGTGGTATCGCGAATTGGGCAACGTGTCCCTGACCGAAGAGGGCCAGGCCTGGCGCGTACGCAGCGCGCTGCGCGCCGCTGCCGTCGATTGGAAGTGGGTGGTCGATTGCATAGACCAGATGCCGCCCGAGCAGCGCGCCCAGCCCAACTGGGTGTATTGGAGAGCCCGCGGCCTGGCCGCGCTGGGCCAGGCCGAGGCCGCCAAGCAGGGCTACGCCAGCATCGCCGGCCGGTTCGGTTTCTACGGCCAGCTCGCTGCCGAAGCGTTGGGCCGCGCCATCACGCTGCCGCCCGAAGCGGCGCCGGTAACTGCCGACGAAATGGCGCAGGCGCGCCGCGATCCCGGCCTGGTACGCGCCGTGCAGCTGTTTCGCCTGGGCTGGCGCGCCGAGGCCGTGCCGGAATGGAACTACGCGCTGCGCAATATGAACGACCGCCAGTTGCTGGCTGCGGCCGAGCTGGCGCGCGCCGAGGGCATCTACGACCGAGTGGTCAACACGTCCGACCTCACCCAGGACCAGTTCGATTTCACGCAGCGCTATGTCGCGCCCTTCGACGGCAAGGTGGCCGCCAAGGCCCTGGCGATTTCGCTGGACCCGGCCTGGGTCTACGGCCTGATCCGCCAGGAGTCGCGGTTCGTGACGGATGCGCGCTCGCATGTGGGCGCGGCCGGCCTGATGCAGATCATGCCGGCCACGGCCCGGTGGGTCGCCAAAAAAATCGGCATGGCCGGTTTCAATCCGTCCAGCGTGCACGATTTCGACGTGAACACCGAACTGGGCACGCAATACCTGAACATGGTGCTGCAAAAGCTGGACGGTTCCGAGCTGCTGGCCTCGGCCGGCTACAACGCCGGCCCGGGTCGGCCACGCAACTGGCTTGCCGCCCTGACCCATCCGGTCGAGGGGGCCATCTTCGCCGAGACCATTCCCTTCAACGAAACGCGCGACTACGTGCAGAAGGTCATGGCCAATACCACGTATTACGCGTTGCTCTTTACCGGCCGGCCGCAGTCGCTCACGGCGCGTTTGGGTCGGATCGAACCGCTGCAGGTGCTGGCCAAGTCGGATTCGCGATGAGCGGCGCCGATCTTTCCCGCGATCCGGCCACGGCGGGCCTGGAGGTCTATGTCGTGGGCGGCGCCGTGCGCGACGAGCTGCTGGGCCTGCCTGCCGGCGATCGCGACTGGGTCGTGGTGGGCGCGACGCCCGAAGACCTGTCGCGGCGCGGCTTCGTGCCGGTGGGCGGCGATTTTCCCGTGTTTCTGCATCCCGTCACCAAAGAGGAATACGCGCTGGCGCGCACCGAGCGCAAATCGGGGCGCGGATATCAAGGGTTCACTTTCTACACGGGCGCCGACGTCACCCTGGAGCAGGACCTGCGCCGTCGCGATTTGACCATCAACGCCATGGCGCGCGCGCCCGACGGCGCGCTGGTCGACCCGCTGCGCGGCCAGGCCGATCTGCAGGCTCGCGTGCTGCGCCATGTGGGCGAGGCCTTTGTCGAGGATCCGGTCCGCATTCTGCGGCTGGCGCGTTTCATGGCGCGTTTCGCCGATTTTTCCGTCGCCGGCGAGACCCTGGCCTTGTGCCGCCGCATGGTCGAGGCGGGCGAGGCCGATGCCCTGGTGCCCGAACGGGTGTGGAAAGAGGTGTCGCGCGGCCTGATGTCGGCCAAGCCGTCGCGCATGCTCGATATGCTGGCGCAGTCGGGCGCATTGGCGCGGATCATGCCCGAGCTGCAGGCGGTGGATCGAGTCGGCGCGCAGGTGGATCGCGCCGCAGCCGAAGAATTGCCCTTGCCCGTGCGCTATGCCTTGTTGTGCCGCGAGTGCGATCGGCGCGAGGCCTTGGGCAAGCGCCTGCGCGTGCCGGCCGATTGCGCGGATCACGCGAGGCTGCTGCCGGTGCTGCTGAGCGTTCTGCCCGGCGCCGTGGATGCGTCGGGCCGCCTGGCGGCTATCGAACAGTGCGACGCCTTGCGCAAGCCCGAGCGGTTCATGGCGCTGCTGCAGGCGGCCGAGGTGACCGGCGCGCCGGTGGCGCTGGCCGCTTGGCGGCGCTGGGTGGATGCCGTGCGCGGCATCGATGCCGGCGCCATCGCGCAGGCTTGCGCGGGGGATCCCGCGCGTATCAAGCCGGCGTTGCGCGATGCTCGGCTGAATGCGCTGCGCGCAACGCCGGCCGCGTGATGAGCGACGCCTTTTGACGTTGACCGGCGCTAGAGTCCGCCGCGCCGATCGCCGCGCGCGAAGCCGATCAGCGGCGTCTGCACGCCGCGCCCCACCGCCAGCACCTTGAAGAGTTCGCCCATTTCGGCTTCGGACAGCAGCTTTTGCACGGGGGCGGCCAGCCGCGCATAGGCCTGCGCATCGCCGGCGTCCTGTCGGCCCAGGATCTGCAGCAGGCCGGCGTTCATCAGAAAGCGCGCTTGCGAGGTGTAGCCCAGCACATCCAGCCCGCCGGCCAGGGCGGCATCGGCCATGGCGGTGAAATCGACATGGGCGGTGATGTCCTGCAGGCCCGGGGCTGCGAAGGGATCGGCATGGGCGTGGTGGCGCAAATGGCACATGAGCGTGCCGCCCAGGCGCTGCGGATGGTAGTACTCGGATCGAGGAAAACCGTAGTCCACGAGCAGCGCTGCGCCGCGCGCGAGCCATTGCCCCATGGCGCGCACCCAGGCCTCGGCCTGCAGGTTGATCTCGGAGGCATAGCCGGGCAGGGCGGGCATGCGGGCCGAGACGGCTTGCGCGAGTTCATCGCCCGCGGGCCTGTCCGACCAGGCAAAGTCGCCGTCGTCGCCCAGCGCCACGCCGCGCTCCATCAGGCGGCCGCGCTCGTCCCAGGCGAAGAGTGCGGCGGGCATGGCATCGAGCACTTCATTGGCGAGCACGCAGCCTTCGAAGCGCTCGGGCAAGGCGTCGAGCCATTGCACGCGCGCGCCGTGGGCAGCAAGGCGCTGCTGCTGGCGCTGGCGCAGATCGGCAGACACTTCGAGGATGCGGTATTGCACGTCCAGGCCGAGGCGGCCGAGCGCTTCGAGCACGCCGGCGGCCAGAGCGCCGCTGCCGGCGCCGAATTCCAGCACGGTGTGCGTGGCGGTGTCTTGCAGAATCTGCGCGGCCTGCAGGGCCAGGGTATGCGCGAAAAGCGGCGTGAGCTCGGGCGCGGTGACGAAGTCGCCGGCCGGCAGTTCCTCGCCCTGGACGTCTCGCGGCGATGCCAGCTTGACGGCGCCTGCCGTGTAGTAGCCCAGTCCGGGTGCGTAAAGGGCCTGGGCCATCCAGCGGTCGAAGGGCAGCCAGCCGCCGGCCTGGCCGATGGCGTGCGCAAGATGCGCCGCCACCCGGGCGCTATGGGCTGCGGAGGCTGCGTCCAGAGGAGGGAGGGAATCGGGCTGGGTGCGTTGTGGATACATGGCTTCGATGACTGTCGCGGTTCAGCGGCGCTGCTTGACGAATTCGACGAAACGGCCGGCCGTTCCGCCATGTAGCGCGGTTGGAAAGCCCAGGGTGAGCGGGGCCGCCAGGGCGTTGGGCTCGCGTACGCGACAGTAGACCACGCCGGACAAGTGATGCTGCTGCATGGAGGCCGGCACCAGGGTCACGCCCAGGCCCGCCGACACGAGATTGATGCCCGAGAACATGCGCGGCACTTCGCGCACGACATTGGGCGAGAAGCCCGCCTTGCGGCAGGCGGCGATGATGTCCGCATACATGCCTGGCGCACCCGGGCGACGCACCAGGATGAAGTCTTCATGCGCCAGCGCATGCAGATCGATTTGCGGCTGCTTGCCGCGCCTGCGTGCCAGCAGCGGGTGGTCTTCGGGCAACACGGCGACCATGGGCTCTTCATCCAGAAGCCGGAACGACAGTTCGGGCGGCAGCGCCACCGGTTTGCGCAGAAAGGCCAGGTGCACGTGCCCTTGCAGAAGCTGCTCGTTGACCTCGGCCGCGTTCAGTTCGGTCAGGTCGATGCCTACATTGGGATGCTGCCGCCGGAATTCGCGGATCAGCTCCATGGTGAGCGGATGGAAGCCCGCCGAGCTCGTGAGCCCGATCAAGATGGCGCCGAGTTCGCCGCGCGCGATGCGCGCAGCCTGCTCGGCCGATTGCTGCAGGCTGCCGAGTATGCGCTGCGCATCCTGGGCGAAGGCTTTGCCCGCTTCGGTCAACACGACGCCGCGCGGCAGGCGTTCGAACAGATCGAAGCCCAGTTCCTGTTCGAGCAGGCGGATCTGTTGCGACAGCGGCGGCTGCTGCATGGCCAGCCGCGAGGCCGCGCGCGTGAATTGCCCCTCTTCGGCGACGACCAGGAAATAACGCAGATGACGCAGTTCCATGGGTTATTGCTGCCGGGTGAGATGTGCATTTGCCATATTTATTGAATATGGATCGTGGGTAGAACCAGTATTTTACATTTGCCATGGCCGCACCTACGATCGCGTCAAACAACGATTCGAGGAGACGACGGTGAGCGGGCAAGGCGCGCGGACCCAACTTGCGGGATCGATCTGGCGCTGTGCGATGGCGGCTTTTTTCGCCGCGCTGCTGGCGGGTGCGCCGACCGGCGCGGTCTGCGCCGCGCACGTCTACGCCCCGCATCTGCGTCCGGTCGCCGTGGTCGCGCCCGATCGCCTGTCGATCGCCACGCCGGCCGGCGTGGTTCAGGCGCCGCTCTATCTATCGGCGGCCTGGAATGTGCCTCGGCCGGGCATCGAGCGCGCCGTGATCGTGATACACGGCAAGCTGCGCAACGCGGACGTCTATTACCGCACGGCCGAGCGGGCGCGTGCCGCGGCGGGCGCCGATCCCGGCGCGACGCTCCTGGTCGCGCCGCAGTTTCTCGCGACGATCGACGCCAGGGCGCTGAAGCTGCCGGATAACGTACTGCGCTGGAAGGGCAATGCGTGGATGGGCGGCGAACCGTCCGCGGACAGCTCGGCACTGAGCTCTTATGCCGTGCTCGATGCCATCGCCCGGCGCCTGGCGGACCGGCGCCTCTTTCCGCATTTGAAGTCCGTGGTTTTCGTCGGGCATTCGGGCGGTGCGCAGGTCGTACAGCGCTACGCGGTGGCCGCGCGCGGCGTGCAGGCGCTCGCGCGAACCGGCATTGCTGTGGGCTACGTGGTGGCCAATCCGTCTTCCTATGCGTATTTCGATGGCCGGCGTCCGGCTGCGGCCGGCGGATTCGCGCCGTTCGATGCGGCGACCTGTCCGGGGTTCGACAGATGGAAGTACGGCATGCAGGCTCGTGCGCCCTATCTGAATGACCGCAGCCCCGCGCAGCTCGAAGCCGGCTATGCAAAGCGCCGCGTGACCTACTTGATCGGCGGCCTGGATACCGATCCCGCACAGGCCGCGCTGGACCGCAGTTGTGCGGCCGAGGCGCAAGGCAGCAATCGCCTTGCACGGGGACAAGCCTATTTCCATTACCTGCGGATGCGGCATCCGCAGGGCCTGAATCAGCAGTTTCATGTGGTGCCCGGCGTCGGGCACGATGGCGCGCGCATGCTGACCTCGCCTTGCGCGCTGGCGGTCACGTTTGGAGTGAAATCATGCACGAAACCTTGAACCCGGCGGGAGCCGGCACGCCGGCCCTCAGCGCGCGCATGGTGCGCCGCGCGATCGTGTCGTCCGTCATCGGCAGCGGCCTGGAGTGGTTCGATTTCCTGGTCTATGGCTATTTCTCGAAGATCATCGCGCAGGTGTTCTTTCCGACGGACAAGCCGTTCATCGCCCTGGTGCTGACGCTCTCGGCCTTTGCCATCGGCTTCGTCGTACGGCCGATAGGCGGCATTCTCTTCGGCATCTACGCGGACCACACCGGCAGGCGTCGCGCGCTTTCCCTGCTGATCATCACGATGGCCGCGAGCACGCTGCTGATGGGGCTGACGCCGTCTTACGCCGCCATAGGCGTGGCCGCGCCGATGCTGGTCGTGCTGTCGCGGGTGCTGCAGGGTCTCTCGGTGGGCGGGCAGTTCGCCACGGCATCGGCGATGCTGGTCGAATACGCCCCGCCGGGGAAAAAGATGTTTTACGGCAGCTTCAATATGTCGTCGCAGGCCTTCGCGCTGCTGCTGTCCTCGGGCACGGGCTGGCTGCTGACGACGCATCTGTCGCATGACCAGCTTGTTTCCTGGGGGTGGCGCGTGCCTTTCCTGATCGGCGCGCTGGCCGGCCCCGTCGGCTTTTACATACGGCACCGCGTCGACGAATCGCCCGAGTTCATGCAGCTGCGCGAACAGCGCAAGCCTCGGGCGCGCCAGACGGTGAAAGAATTCTTTCGCGACAATACGGCCCTGGTGGTGTGCTCCATGGGCGTGATCATCGTCGGGGCGGCCACCAACTATGTGTGGCATTCCTATCTGCCCATCTACGCCGAACGGCAGTTGCACCTGCCGCTGTCGGTCGCGCTGGCCGGCGCCTTCGTCTCCGGCCTGCTCAACCTGGGGCTGTTTCCGCTCGGCGGCTGGCTGTGCGACCGCTACGGCGCGTACCGCCTGTTCTATCCGATCACCATTCTGTGGATGCTGGTCGCGTATCCCCTGTTCGATTTCGTCATTTCGTCGCCGTCCCCTGCACATCTTTTCATGGCGCAGATGGTGTCCACGGTATTTCTGGCGGCGATGTCCGGCGCGCATCCGGGCATGCTCGCCACGCTGTTTCCCGTGAGAAACCGCTCGGTCGGCGTCGCCCTGTCGTACAACACCGCAGTCATCCTGTTCGGCGGGCTCGCGCCTCTGACGAACTCCACGCTCGTGCACTGGACCGGCAATGCGTATGTGCCCGCTTTTTATCTGATCTTCGCGGGCTTCGTGTCGCTGGCCATGGTCTTCTTCTCGAAAGCGGGCCGCGACCCGTATCCCGTGCCGCGCGCCGCCGCGATCGTACGGTGAGGGCGCACGTATACCGTCCGAGCGGCGCATGACGGATTTCTTGCCGCGCAACGACGAGCGCGCGCCGAACGAGCGGCCCGTTGCCGAGGTCGCGCCCGGCCGGTTGGCCGTCGAGACGGCGCTGGGCCGCGGCCTCGCGCCTTTTTATGCGAGCGACGGCTGGAATGCGCCGCATCTGCGAATCCGGCGCGCCGTGATCATGATCCACGGCCGCTTGCGCAACGCCGACGCGTATTTCCGGCTCGCCGGTCTGGCCCGCGATGCCGCGGGCGATGCGGGGCGCGATACGGTGCTGATCGCGCCGCAGTTTCTTGCCGCCGCCGACGTGGCGGCGCATTGCCTGCCGCCGGATACCCTGCATTGGGACTGGACCGGCTGGATGGGCGGCGACGCGGCGCTGGGTCCGGCGCCGCTCAGTTCGTTCGATGTGCTCGACGCCCTGCTCGATGTGCTGGGGCGGCGAGAGCGGTTTCCCGCACTGGAGGCAATTGTGTTGGCCGGCCATTCCGGCGGTGCGCAGGTGGTGCAGCGCTACGCCGTCGTCGCGCGCGGCGACAAGGCTCTGCGAGGTCCGGACATGCGCTACGTCGTCGCCAATCCGTCTTCCTACCTGTATTTCGATAGACAGCGTCCGCTGGCGCGCGGCGGCTTTGCGCGGTGCGACGCAGCCCGGTTTCCGGGTTTCAATGATTGGAAATACGGCCTGGAGCGTTTGCCCGCCTATGCAGGCCAGGCGCCCCGCGCGCAAACACTCGAAGAGGCTTATGCGCGCCGCGACGTGACCATGCTATTGGGCAGCGCGGATTGCGATCCGGCGCATCCGGCGTTGGACACGTCCAGCGCGGCCCGTGCGCAGGGCGCGCATCGTCTCGAACGCGGCCTGGCCTATGCGCGCTACATGCAACTGCGGCACCCCGAGGGATTGCGCCATCGCCTGTGCGTCGTCCAGGGTGTGGGGCACGACGGCGAGGGTATGTTCACGTCGGCGCAAGGCGTTGAATCGCTGTTCGGAAGCAACAAACGGCGCGCCGAATGAAAAAGCGGCCAGCGCTCGAAACGTCTCGAGCCCTGGCCGCCTTGGCGCCTAATGCGGCTTAGTCGCGGCGCTCGAAACGCTTGGGCGCGCCCGTGCGCTTTTCGAAAGGCTTGCCGCTGCGCGGCTTGTCGCCGAAACCGCTGCGTTGCGGACGGTCGCCGAATTCGCGCTGAGGACGATCGCCGAATTCGCGGCGCTGACCGAAAGCGGGTTTGTCGCCGAAAGCAGGCTTGTCGCCGAACGTGCGCTGCGGGCGATCGCCGAATTCGCGGCGTTGGCCGAAGCCGCCTTCGCGGGGCGCGCGGTCGCCGAACGCGGGACGATCGCCGCCTTCGCGGCGGGGCTTGAAGCCGGCAGGCTTGTCGCCGAAGCTGCGTTGCGGACGGTCGCCAAAGTCACGCTGCGGGCGGTCGCCGAACTCACGGCGCTTTTCGTAGGCCGGCTTGTCGCCGAACGCGCGCTGAGGACGGTCGCCGAAAGCAGGTTTGTCGCCGAACGTGCGTTGCGGGCGATCGCCGAATTCGCGGCGCTGGCCGAAGCCGCCTTCGCGGGGGGCGCGGTCGCCGAACGCGGGGCGATCGCCGCCTTCGCGGCGGGGCTTGAAGCCGGCGGGCTTGTTGCCGAAGCTGCGCTGCGGGCGGTCGCCGACATCGCGCTGGGGACGGTCGCCGAACTCGCGACGCTCGCCGCCGAATTCACGGCGCTCCTCGAACTTGCGCGGACCGCGGTCGGAGCCGCCGGCGCGCTTGTCGTGCTGGAACTTGCCGCCGGGCTTGCCGCTGCCGTGGCGCGCACGCTCGGGACGCGCGGCGCGCTGGGGCTCGAGGCCGGCGATCGTGTCGGGCGTGATGGTCTGGCTGATGTAGCTTTCGATGCGGCGCACCTTGTGGCGCTCGCCGTGCAGGGCCAGCGTGTAGGCCAGGCCGTCGCGGCCGGCGCGGCCGGTGCGGCCGATGCGGTGCACGTAGTCCTCGGCTTGCAGGGGCAGGTCGAAGTTGATGGCGTGGCTGATGCCTTGCACGTCGATGCCGCGGGCGGCCACGTCGGTCGCCACCAGCACGCGGGCCTGGCCGCGCTGCAGCTGCGAAAGCGTACGGGTGCGCTGGCGCTGGTTCATGTCGCCATGCAGGGCGACGGCGGAAAAGCCTTCATCGCTCAGTTTGTCGGCCAGATCGTCGGCGCCGCGCTTGGTGGCGGTGAAGATGATGGCCTGTTCCAGATTGGTGCCGCGCAGCAGGTGATCGAGCAGACGCAGCTTGTGCGAGAAGTCGTCGGCGTAGAGCAGCGTCTGCGTGATGTTGGCGTGCTTGTCGTGGCGGCCGGCGATCTCGACGCGCTTCGGTTCGCGCATCATCTTTTCCGCCAGCTTGGCCACGGTGCCGTCCAGCGTGGCCGAGAACAGCAGGGTCTGGCGGTCGGCGGGCGTGCGCTCGATGATGGCTTCGATATCTTCGATGAAGCCCATGTCGAGCATGCGGTCGGCTTCGTCGAGCACCAGGGTGTGCACGGAATTGAGTTTGACGCGGCCGGTCTTGAGGTGATCGATGAGGCGGCCGGGCGTGGCCACCAGCACGTCGACGCGGCGCGAAAGCGCCTTGATCTGCGCACCGTAGGGCACGCCGCCGACGACGGTCGTCACGCGCAGGCCGGGCAGTTTGGAACCATAGACCTGTGCGGCGTCGGCCACCTGCATGGCCAGTTCGCGCGTGGGGGCCAGCACCAGCATCTGTACGCCGGCGCCGCCATTGCCGGTGTGCTTGGCCATGCGGTTGAGCGCGGGCAGCATGAAGGCGGCGGTCTTGCCGCTGCCGGTCTGCGACGACACCATCAGATCGTTGCCTTGCAGGGCGAGCGGAATGGCCTGGGCCTGCACGGACGTGGGGGTTTGGATGCCGGCTTCATCGAGAGCCGAAATCAGTTCGGGCGCGAGGCCCAGTTCTGCGAAAGACATGACTTTCCCTTGCCGCGATCAGGCGGCATTGTGTGCGAGCACGGCAAGAGAAGGTGGGCCGGTCCCGCGACGGTTGATGAGCATCGAGCCGACCAAATCAACCGTATGCGCGGGCAGCGTTCTAAAAGGCGAACGCAAGACGCCAGGAAAGAGGTCAGGAAGCGATGAGCTTCGGCATCGGACCGGTTTGACCGGTAGTGCCCTGGCGCGTATTGCAATGCCAGGCGGGGGGCCAAGTAACGGGACGGACTGCGGCGGGCCTATTCAATACAACAGCGCTGCAAAGCGAGGCCCAGAGGAAATATGCCGAATCTGGTTTAGTGCAGTGCCAAGATCATAACCCGGCTGCTCGGCCTTTGTCTAGGGTTAACCCCGAAATTTTGTCATGCCTAAAGAAAAAGGGCGGTGCACTCCTGGCGCGCCGCCCTTTTTGCCGCGTTTTGCGGTGTTGCCGCTACACCACCTCTTCGGCGCGGTGGCAGGCGACCTGACGGCCGTCGACCGGGCGCAGATGGGGCACCTCGGTGCGGCAGCGCTCGGCGGCATAGGGGCAGCGTTGGTGGAACGTGCAGCCCGACGGCGGGTTCAGCGGCGAGGGGAGCTCGCCCTCGAGCTTGATCTTGATATGCCGATCGGCTTCGAAGATCGCCGGCGTGGCCGAGAGCAGCGCGCGGGTGTAGGGGTGACGCGGGCGCTCGATCACCGATTGCTTGTCGCCCAGCTCGGCGATCGCGCCCAGATACATGACCATCACGTCGTCGGCCACGTGCTCGACCACCGCCAGGTTGTGCGAGATGAAGACATAGCTGGTGTGGAACTGCTCCTGCAGATCCATGAACAGGTTCAGGATCTGCGCCTGGATCGAGACGTCCAGCGCCGACACCGGCTCGTCGGCCACCACGATCTGCGGATCCAGGATCATGGCGCGGGCGATCGCCACGCGCTGGCGCTGGCCGCCGGAGAACATGTGCGGATAGCGCTGGGCGTGCTCGGGGCGCAGGCCGACGATCTTCATCATGTGCGCGATGCGCTCGGCGCGCTCGGCGCCCGAGAGAGGCGTGTTGATGGCCAGCGGCTCGCCCAGGGTCTGGGCCACGGTCTTGCGCGGGTTGAGCGACGCGTAGGGGTTCTGGAACACCATTTGCACGCGTCGGCGCAGCGCCGCGATGCGCGCCTTGTCCGCGTGGGCGACGTCCTGGCCGTCGACGGACAAATGCCCGGCGGTGGGCGGTTCGATCAGGGTGAGCTGGCGCGCCAGCGTTGACTTGCCGCAGCCGGACTCGCCGACCACGGCCAGCGTGCGGCCGCGCGCGAGCGCGAACGACACGCCGTTCAGCGCCTTGACGGTGCCGGTGCCGCTCAGGCCGCGCCTGACCGTGTAGTGCTTGGTCAGGCCTTCGGCCTGGAGGACGGGCTGTGCGCCGCCGGCATGTTGGGGTGCGTGTTGGGGAGCGTTCATTGCGCACCTGCGTAAGTCGGATTGAGCGGATGGATGCAGCGCACCTGGGTGGCGTCGGGGTGCCCGGACAGGGAGCCGAGCGCCGGTCGCGCCGTGTCGCACTCGCCGGTGCGGTACTTGCAGCGCGGCGCGAAGAGGCAGCCTGTGGGGCGGTCCTCGCGCCCGGGCACCATGCCCGCCAGCGCGGTCAGTCGTCGAGCGCCCTTGTTGTGCTCGGGAATCGCGGCCAGCAGCGCTTCGGTGTACGGGTGATGCGGGGCGGCGAAGATGTCGGGCACGCGATTGGTCTCGATGATCTGGCCCGCGTACATCACGGCCACGCGCTGGGCGACTTCCGAGACTACCGCCAGATCATGCGAGATGAGCACCAGCGCCATGCCGCGCTCTTTTTGCAGGCGCACGAGCAATTCCATGATTTGCGCCTGAATCGTGACGTCCAGCGCGGTGGTCGGCTCGTCGGCGATCAGGAGCTTGGGGTTGCACGCGACCGCCATGGCGATCATCACGCGCTGGTTCATGCCGCCGGACATCTGGTGCGGGAAATTCTCGATGCGGTTCCTGGCGTCGGGAATCCCGACCTGGTCCAGCAGTTCGAGGGCGCGCGCATGCAGGGCCGCGCCGCGCAGGCCTTCGTGCAGGCGCAGCACCTCTTTGATCTGGTAGCCCACGGTATAGCTGGGATTGAGGCTGGTGAGCGCGTCCTGGAACACCATGGCGATGTCCTTGCCCACGATGCGGCGCCGCTCGCGGCCCGTGGCGTTGAGCAGGTCGCGTCCGTCGAAAGTGATCGAGTCGGCGCTCACCTTGCCCGGGGCGTCGATCAGGCCCATCAGCGCCATCATCGTCACGCTCTTGCCCGAGCCCGATTCGCCCACGATGCCCAGCACCTCGCCCGGCGCGACCGACAGATTGACGCCGTCCACCGCGGGCAGGCCGTTGAAGTCCACCACCAGGTTCTGCAGGGTCAGCAAATTTTTGTTCGTCGTCATGTCAGGCCATCCGCTTGAGCTTGGGATCGAGCGCGTCGCGCAGCCCGTCGCCCAGGAGATTGATCGCCAGCACCGAGATGAGAATGGCCAGGCCCGGCATGGTGACGATCCACCAGGCGCTGTCGATATAGTCGCGCGCCGAGGCGAGCATGGTGCCCCACTCGGCATCGGGCGGCTGCACGCCCAGGCCCAGAAAGCCCAGCGCGGCGGCATCGAGAATCGCCGAGGAGAAGCCCAGCGTGGCCTGCACGATGAGCGGCGCGGCGCAGTTGGGCAATACCTGGGAGAACATCAGGCGCAGGGTGCCTGCGCCGGCCACGCGCGAGGCGGTGACGTACTCTTTTTGCAGTTCGCCCAGGGCCGAACCGCGCGCCAGGCGCACGTAGCCGGGCAGGGCGACGATGGCAATGGCGAACATGGTGTTGACCAGGCCCGGGCCGATGATGGCGACCACGGCTACGGCCAGAAGCAGCGACGGGAGCGCCAGCAGCACGTCCATCAGCCGCATGATGGGCGTGTCGGCCCAGTTGAAGAAGGCCGAAATGAGGCCGAGCACCACGCCGGGGACGAGCGCCAGGACGACCGACACGCAGCCGATCCACAGCGACAGGCGCGCGCCGTACATCAGGCGCGAGAGGATGTCACGGCCGGCTTCGTCGGTGCCCAGGAGAAACGTCCAGTGGCCGCCCTCGAGCCAGGCGGGCGGAGCCTGCACGGCATTGCGATACTGCTCGATGGGATTGTGCGGCACGATCAGAGGCGCGAAGATCGCGGTCAGGATCAGTGCGAGCACCACGGCGCCGGCGGCCACGGCGCCTTTGTTGCGGGAAAAGTTGGACCAGAATTCTTTCATGGCGCGCTTACCTTGTATGACGGATGCGGGGGTTGAGCACGCCGTACAGCAGATCGACGACCAGGTTCACGACGATCACCAGCGAGGCGATCATGAGGATGCCGCCCTGCACCACGGGGTAGTCGCGGCGGTTGATGGCGTCGATGAGCCACTTGCCCACACCGGGCCAGGAAAAGATGGTCTCGGTCAGGACGGCGCCGGCCAGCAACGTGCCCACCTGCAGGCCGATCACGGTGACCACCGGGATCAGGGCGTTGCGCAGCGCGTGCGCGACGATCACGCGCACGGGCGACAGGCCTTTGGCGCGGGCGGTGCGGATGTAGTCCTCGCGCAGCACTTCGAGCATCGAAGAGCGGGTCATGCGCGCGATCACCGCCAGGGGGATCGTGCCCAGCACGATGGACGGCAGGATCAGGTGCGAGACCGCGGAAGTGAACGAGCCGGGGTCGGTGCCGGGCAGCAGCGAGTCGATCAGCATGAAGCCGGTGACGTGCGGGATGTCGAACTCGACCGCGATGCGGCCCGAGACCGGGGTCCACCCCAGTTTGGAGGAAAAGAGCATGATCAGGATCAGGCCCCACCAGAAGATCGGCATGGAATAGCCGGTGAGCGCGGTGCCCATGACGCCGTGGTCGACAGCGGTGCCGCGCTTGAGCGCGGCGAAGATGCCCGCGGGTAGGCCGACCACCAGCGCGAAGATGAGCGCGCACAGCGAAAGCTCGACGGTGGCGGGGAAGCGGGCCATGAATTCGCTCATCACGCTGGTGTTGGTGATGATCGATGTGCCCAGATTGCCTTGCAGCGCGTGCTCGACGTAGTGCAGGTACTGCATCGGCAGCGGCTCGTCCAGCCCCAGGCGATGCATGGCGGCCGCGTGCATGGCCGGATCGACCCCGCGCTCGCCCATCATCACTTCGATGGGGTCGCCCGGGATCAGGTGTATGAGTGCGAACGCCAGGATCGTGATACCGATGAACGTGGGTATCACCATGCCGATACGGCGCAAAACAAAGCGGAACATGTCTGTTCCCCCGAAAAACTAGACAATGAAACATAACCGGCGACAGAGGCGCGGGGCCTCGGTCGCCGGACCTGGTCCGGCCGGCGTTCCGACGAGCGGTCGGCCGGGCGGAAGGCAGGAACTACGCGTCAGGCGTTACTTCATGCTGACGCCGTCGAAGCGCACATAGCCGAGCGGCTCGATGCGCATGTCGACCACGTTTTTGCGGGTCGGCTGATACACGGTCGAGTGGGCGATGGGCGAATACGGCAGTTGCTGCGCGAAGATCTCCTGCGCTTGCGTGTAGTACTTCGTGCGCTGCGCCTGATCGGAGGTCGTGCGGCCCTTCTGGATCAGATCGTCGAAGGGCTTGTAGCACCACTTGCCGAAGTTGCTGCCGTTGACGGCTTCGCAGCCGAGCAGCGTGCCGAGCCAGTTGTCCGGATCGCCGTTGTCGCCCGTCCAGCCGATCATCATCGAATCGTCTTCGCCGGCGTGGGCGCGCTTGATGTACTCGCCCCATTCATACGTGACGATCTTGGCCTTCACGCCGATCTTGGCCCAGTCGGACTGGATCATTTCGGCCATCAGGCGCGCGTTCGGGTTGTAAGGACGCTGCACCGGCATGGCCCAGAGCGTAAGCTCGAAACCGTTGGGCAGGCCGGCCTTGGCCAGCAGCGCCTTGGCCTTGGCGATGTCGTGCGGATTGGCCTTCAGGTTCTTGTCGTAGGACCACTGCGTGGGCGGCATCGGGTTGGTCGCGAGCTGGCCCGCGCCCTGATACACCGACTCGATGATCGCCTTTTTGTTGATGGCCATGTCCAGCGCCTGGCGCACGTCGACGTTGTCCAGCGGCTTGTGCGTGGTGTTGTACGACACGTAGCCCAGGTTGAAGCCCGGTTGCGAGGGCATCGCGATGTTCGGGTCGGCCTTGAGCGGAGCGATGTCGGCCGGGCGGGGGTAGACCATCACCTGGCATTCGTTCTGCTTGAGCTTCTGCACGCGCACGTTGGCGTCGGGGGTGATCGAGAAGATCAGCTTGGACAGTTTGACCGCGCCTGGCTTCCAGTAGTTGGGATTGCCGTCGAAGCGGATCGTGGCGTCCTTGGTGTAGCTCTTGAAGATGAAGGGGCCGGTGCCCAGCGGATACTGGTTGATGTCCGAAGCCTTGCCGGTCTTGAGCAGATGGTCGGCGTATTCGGCCGAGAGGATCGAGGCGAATTCCATCGCCATGTTCTGAATGAACGGCGCGTTGGGCTGGTTGAGCACGAACTGGACGGTGTGGTCGTCGACCTTGACGACCTTGGCGATCAGCTTGTCCATGCCCATGTCGGTGAAGTACGGGAACGACACCGGGTAGGCCTTGCGGAAGGCATTGTTCGGATCGAGCATGCGCTCGAAGGTGAACACCACGTCGTCGGCGTTGAAGTCGCGCGTGGGCTTGAAGTACGAGGTGGTCTGGAACTTGACGCCCTTGCGCAGGTGGAAGGTGTAGGTCTTGCCGTCGGGCGAGACGTCCCAGGAGGTGGCCAGGCCCGGCTCGACCTTGGTGCTGCCGCGCTCGAATTCGACCAGGCGGTTGTAGACGGTGAAGGTGTTGGCGGTGAAGTCCGTACCCGTGGTGTATTGCGCCGGATCGAAGCCCGCGGGGCTGCCTTCCGAGCAATAGACCAGCGTCTTGTTGGGGATGCCGGACGCGTGCGCGAGCGAGAAGCCAGCCATGGATACGGCTACTGCAGCGGCGAGCGAAGACAATCGCACGGCGCGCAATAGGTTGTTTTTCTTCATGTTTTTTCTCCTGTTCAGACCCGGGCAGGGCCGGGCGTGGGCGCGATTTTACAAGACCCCCAGGCGCCGTCACAGGTGGTTAATCCCAGTGTTGAGTCCCCATTAATTTATGCGAAGAAGCTTATTGGGGACGTATTTCTACGTACCCATCGACCAATCGATGGCCGGCAGGCCTTGCGCCAGGAGCCAGGCATTGGCCTGGCTGAAATGTCCGCAGCCTAGAAAGGGGATGGGCGGCCGGCTGGCCGACAGGGGCGAAGGATGGTTGGCTTTGAGCACCAGGCGCGGTCCGCCTGCGGGCAGTTGCGCCTCCTTGGCCTGCGCATGTCCGCCCCAGAGCATGAAGACCTTGGGGTGCGGCTCGGCCGCCACGGCGTTGATCAGCGCGTCGGTCACGGCCTCCCAGCCGCGTCTGGCATGCGCGCCGGCCTGGCCGTCCTCGACGGTGAGCGAGGTGTTCAGGAGCAGCACGCCCTGGGCTGTCCAGGGGGTGAGGTCGTTGCCCGCGATGCGTGCCTGCGGTGTGTCGCGGGCGATTTCTTTCTGGATATTGCGCAGGCTGCGCGGCGTGGGGCAGGCATCGGGCACGGAAAAAGCCAGGCCCTGGGCCTGGCCGGGGCCGTGATAAGGGTCTTGCCCCAGGATCACCACGCGCACTTGCGAGGGCAGCAGCGAATGCAGCGCGCGCAAGGGGCGCGACGGATAGACGGTGGCGCCGTCGGCCAGGCGCCCTTCGACGAAGGTGGCGACGGTTTGCAGCGCCTGCGCGGCGGCCGCCTCCTGCAGGCAGGCGCGCCAGGGCGCGTGCAGGGTTTCGATGTCGGCGGCCAGGGCGCCCGGTTGCAGGCGATTGCCGGAAATCTCGGCGTCGGTAAAAAGCATGAGGTGAGAAAGCGTTTCAGGTCGATGGGGTGTTGAAGGCTTCTTCGGCCTGGGTCAGCCTGGGCAGAGCGGCCAGGAAGCGGCGCAGTATGCCCGCCGAGTACACGCTGGCCACTTCGCGCAAAAAGAGGGGGAAGTCGATGTGCGAGTCGTCGTCGGCCCGGTCAGACACGGTGCGCATCACAGCGCAGGGCACGCCGAATTCGTGGCACACCTGTGCCACGGCCGCGCCTTCCATTTCCACGCAAAGCGCGTCGGGCATATCGGCGCGCAGCCGAGCCACGGCCTCGGCGCTGTTGAGGAACTGGTCGCCGGTGGCGATCAGGCCCAGGTGCGCAGCCGGCGCGGCGGGCTGCTCTGCCAGAAATTCGGCAGCGCAGCGCAGCAGCAGGGCCGAGAGCGCATCCGAGGTGGCGAAACGGTCTGTATGCAGCAAGGGCACTTCGAAGCGAGGAAAGAAGGGCCGTGCGTCCAGATCGTGCTGCGCCAGCGCGCTGCCGATCACCACGTCGCCCACTTGCACGTTTTCGGCGATGCCGCCGGCCACGCCGGTGAACACCACGCGCTCGACCTGAAACTGGCGCAGCAGCGTGGCGGTGGTGGCCGCCGCCGCCACTTTGCCCACCCGCGTGAGCGCGATCACGCAGGGTTGGCCGTACAGCACGCCGTGATGGTAGTCGCGCATGCCGATGCGCTGCGTGTGGGCGGTGGGGCCCATTTCATTCAGCAAAGCGCTGACTTCTTCGGCAAGAGCCGCGAGGATGCCTAGGGTTTTGATGATGGACTCCTGGGCAAGGTAAAGCAGAACACCTTATTTGAAAATCACAGGCGCGCCTCGACGGTTTCGACGATGTGGCGCAATACCTGGAGGCGAGCATAGCGCTTGTCGTCGGCCGATATCAAATGCCAGGGCGCGGCCGGCGTATTGGTGCGAGCCAGCATTTCGTTGGCCGCCTGCACATAGTCTTTCCAGTGCTTGCGGTTGCGCCAGTCGTCGGGGGTGATCTTGAAGTTCTTGAAAGGCGAGTGTTCGCGCTCCTTGAAGCGCGCAAGCTGTACGCCCCGGGAGACGGCCAGCCAGAACTTGAGCACGATGGCGCCGTTGTCGGCCAGTTGCGCTTCGAAGTCGTTGATTTCGTCATAGGCGCGGCCCCAATCGGCCGGCGCGGCGTAGCCTTCCACGCGCTCGACCAGCACGCGGCCGTACCAGCTGCGGTCGAAGATGGCGACGCGCCCCGGCGTAGGCACGTGGCGCCAGAAACGCCACAGATACGGATGCGCCGTTTCCACGGTGTCGGGCGCCGAGATCGGCGTGATGTCGTACTGCCGGGCATCCAGCGCGCGGGTGACGCGCCGGATGGCGCCGCCCTTGCCGGCGGCGTCCTGGCCTTCGAAGACCAGCACCATCGAACGACCGGCATGGAATTTGGCCGAACGCGTGGCCCGCGCCAACCGGCCCTGCATGAGACCCAGCTCGATTTCGTAGTCGTTCTTGGCGATGCTGGCGTTGTAATCGAGCTCGCCGAGGCGATCGGCGATGCGTGCGGGCCTGTCCGCCGCGAGGGCGCGGGCGCGCGCCGGGCGGGGCGCCTGGCGCCGGCGCAGCGCCGCCAGCAGCGTCTCGGCCGTGCGCAGATGGCGCAGTTGCGCATCGGCGCTGGGCACGATGGTCCAGGGGGCGTGGGGCAGGTCGGTGCGCTCGATTGCGGCGATGCCGGCATCGCGCAGGCGGTCGTATTTTTTTGGCACCTTGAGGTCTTCGGGCACGACCTGCCAGGCGGTTTCGGGGCTGGACAGCAAGACCCGGGTGCGCTCGGCCTGTGCCGCGGCGGACAGGTGATACCAGAGTTTGACGATCTGCACGCCGTTGGCGGCGAGCTCGGCCTCGAAGCGGCGTATGTGCTCGACCTCTTTGCCTATGCGCTCCGCATCGGGTCGTTTGCGCGCGGCTTCTTTCAAGAGCGGCGCATACCAGGAGCCGAATACGATGCCGATGCGGCCTTTGGCGGGCAGCGCGTTCCAGTAGCGCCAGTACGGGGGATACTGTGCTTCTTCAGGCGTGGGTGCGCCGAAAGCCAGGGTGTGGATGTGGCGCGGGTCCATCCACTCGTTCATCAGATTGATGGTGTTGCCCTTGCCGGAGCCGGCGATGCCGGCCACGACGACGAGCAGCATCCGGTCCGCTCGGTTCAGCAACTGGTACTGCGCGTTCAGCAGCGCGGTGCGCAGGCGCGGTTCCCGGAGATCGAAAGTCTTTTTGGCGAGTATCGGGTCTGATTCCGCTTCTTCGAACATGGCCGGCGCCCCTGGATTGGTCATGCGGCGATGTTCCGGCATTATGCGCAGGCGCGCAAGTTCCGGCCGCAGCGGCATGAACATGCCCGGCATGCGGTGATTTACGCAGAATAGCGGCGCGCGCCGAACAGGGCGCTGCCCACTCTGATTTCGGTCGAGCCCTCTTCGATGGCGAGTTCGAAATCGCCGCTCATGCCCATGGAGAGGCGGCGCAGATCGATGTTGGCGATGCCTTCGCCCTGCACCTGATCGCGCAGGTCGCGCAGTTGGCGAAAGCACGCGCGTACGGCTTGCGGGTCTTCGGAATTGACGGCCAGCGTCATCAAGCCTTTGATGCGCAAAGCCGGATAGTCGCGGGCCACCGCGCGCAGAAAGGCGGGTAGCTCGGCGGGCGCCAGGCCCGATTTGCTGGCCTCGGACGAGGTCTTGATCTGTACCAGCGCGTCGATGGCGCGGCCTTCCAGATCGAGGCGGCGCTGCAGCGCTTCGGCCAATTCCAGGCGATCGAGCGACTGCACTTCGGCGGCGTAGCGCGCGGCTTCCTTGGCCTTGTTGGTCTGCAGATGGCCGATCAGCACCCATTGCAGGCCCAGGTCGGCCAAGGGGCCGGCTTTCTGGCGGATCTCCTGCGTCTTGTTTTCGCCGAAACGGGTCAGGCCCAGGCCGGCCGCCTCTCGGATGAGATCGACGCCGAAGGTCTTGCTCACCGGCAGCAGCGTCACGTCGTCGGCCGGCCGGCCGGCCCGCGCGCAGGCGGCGGCCATGCGCGCGCGGATGGCCGCCAGGCGCGAGGCGAGCGTGTCGTCGGGAGAGAGCATGAGCGTGGCGTCGGTCATCGGATTGAAAAGCGGCATATGAAAACGGATAGGCGGCACGGGGCGCTGCGTGTTGCGGCCAAACGGGAACCGGATCATTATCCTACGGGTTTCTTCCACCCCGCTCGCCATCATGTCCGCTGCGCCGAATTACGCCTTTGCCGATCCGTTCAAGGAAATCTACATTCCCCCCATCCGTTCGCTGGCGCCCTACGCGTCGCGGCCGGGCACCGTATCGCTGTCGGGGGGCTATCCGGCGCCAGAGCTCTTCGACGTCGAAGGCTTGCGGGAAGCGTCCGATCGAATCATGCCCAACCTGCGCGGCTATCTGCAGTACGCCAACGTTGAGGGCCAGGCCAGCCTGATCACGGCCCTCATCGGGCTTTGCGGCGAGCGCGGCATCGCCTGCGCGCCCGACGAGATCCTGGTCACGGGCGGCGCTCAGCACGGTATGGCGCTGTTGTCGCGCGTGCTGCTTGCGCAGGGCGACAACGTCATCGTCGAGGATCCGGCGTTTCCCAATACCGTCCAGGCTTTCCGCTACACCGGCGCCCAGGTGCACGGCGTGCCTGTCACGTCGGCGGGCGTGGATGTCGATGCGCTGGACGACATGGCTGCGCGTCTCAAACCCAAGATCGTTTCGGTGGTGGCCTCGTTCTCCAATCCGGGCGGTGCCACCGTCAGCCGCGAAAATCGTCTCAGGCTGCTGCAATTGGCGGTCAAGCACCGCTTCCTTTTGATCGAAGACGATCCTTACGGCGAACTGCGCTATTGCGGCGAGAAGGTGCCGCCCATCATGGCCCTGGCCGACGCGCAATCGCGTCCGTGGGTGGCGTACACCTCCACCCTGTCCAAGACCATGGCGCCCGGCATGCGCGTGGGCTGGCTGATCGCACCGGCCGAGATCCGCCGCCGCTGCGTCAGCGCCAAGGCCGCCGATGACATGTCCAATCCGGTGTGGATCCAGGAAATCGCCGCGCAATACATCACGGGCGGCCGCTATCACGAGCACGTGCCGCGCATCCGCGCGGCGTACGGCGTGCGCTGCGACGCGCTGGACCGTGCGCTGACCGACACATTGGGAGACCGGGTCAGCTACGTCAAGCCCGAGGGCGGCATGTTCTTCTGGGTTCGCCTGACCGGCGAGATCGACGCCACGCGTCTTTTGCCCTATGCGATCGAGAAAGAAGTGGTCTTCGTGCCGGGACAAGGCTTCTATCTCGATCCGGCGCGGCATGTCGATTTGCATGCCATGCGTCTGTCCTTCGTCACCGTCGACGACGCGCGGTTGACGCTGGGCGTCGAGCGGCTGGCCCGAGCGCTCGAGGCGTGCGAGGCCGGCGAGCCGGTGGCGGTGTCGCTCGTTTGACGGCACGCAAAGCGCGATGCACAAGGCCGCGCAAACTGCGCGGCCTTGTTTTCTGCGGCCGTTGCGCCCGGCTGAATGCGCGGCTACGCCGCCCGCTTGGCAGCCGTGGCGTTGCCGGCGCGGCTGCCGCCTTTGCGGTCCAGATGGCCGGAGATCCACTGGCCGATGTCGACCAGCGCGTCGAAGTTCACGCCGGTTTCGATGCCCAGGCCGCGCAGCATGTAGACCACGTCTTCGGTGGCCACGTTGCCGGTGGCGCCTTTGGCATAGGGGCAGCCGCCCAGGCCCGAAACCGAGGCGTGGAAGATCGAGATGCCGGTTTCCAGCGATGCCAGGATGTTGGCCAGCGCCTGGCCGTAGGTGTCGTGGAAGTGGCCCGAGACACGCGCCGGATCGACCTTGGCGGTGACGGCGCTCATGACCTTGCGGGTGAGCAGCGGCGTGCCCACGCCGATGGTGTCGGCCACGTCGATCTCGTCACAGCCCAGCGCCAGGAAGCGCTGCGCCACGTCCACCACCGACTCCACGGGCACCTCGCCCTGGTATGGACAGCCCAGTGCGCAGCTGATGCTGCCGCGCAGCCGCATGCCGGCGGATTTGGCCGCCTGCGCCACGGGTTCGAAACGCGCGATGGATTCGGCGATCGAGCAGTTGATGTTCCGCTGCGAGAAGGCTTCGCTGGCGGCGCCGAAGATCACCACTTCGTCGGCGCGCGCCGCCAGCGCGCCCTCGAAACCCTTCATGTTGGGCGTGAGCACCGAATAGATCGTGCCCGGCTTGCGCCGTATGCCCGCCATGACTTGCGCGCCGTCGGCCATTTGCGGCACCCACTTGGGCGAGACGAAGGACGCCGCCTCGACGTTGGGAAAACCGGCATCGGCCAACCGCTCGACCAGTTCGATCTTGATCGCGGTGGGAATGAAGTTTTTCTCGTTTTGCAAGCCGTCGCGCGGCGCGACCTCGACAAGTTTCACGCGAGCTGGCAGGGACATTTTCGGCTCCGGAGCGGATGATGGATTGTTGATTCAACGATAGCGCAAAGCGGTCTGAGCCGCGAACGAAGCCCACACGCCATCGTCGGGTTCGGTGCGTCGTGATTTTCAGGAGCCCAGCCGCTGAAACCGCCCGTCGTCCAGCCGCGCGATATGCCCGGCCAGCTCCAGCTCCAGCAGCTGCGCCTGCAGCGTGGCGGTATCCAGGCCGGTGCGGGCCTGCAGGGCATCCAGATGCACGGGATCGTGGCCCAGGGCGCGGAGCAGCGGGGGTTCGGGGGCGATGGGCGCCTGCGTCGTCTTTTCCGCCGCGGGCCGCACGTCGGGCGCGGGCAGTCCCAGCTCATCCGTGATGTCCTGCGCGGTTTCGACCAGCTTGGCTCCCTGCCGGATCAGGGCATGGCAGCCGCGCGACAGCGGCGAGTGAATCGAGCCGGGAATGGCGAACACTTCGCGGCCGCTTTCGGCAGCCAGGCGGGCAGTGATGAGCGAGCCGCTCTGCTTGGCGGCCTCGACCACCAGCACGCCGCGCGCCAGACCGGCCACCAGGCGGTTGCGGCGCGGGAAGTTGAAGGCCCGGACCGGAGTGCCCAGCGGGAGCTCGCTGATCAGGGCGCCGTGCGCGGCGATGCGGTGTGCCAGATCGCGATGCGCAGCCGGGTAGATGCGGTCGATGCCGGTGCCCATCACCGCCGTGGTGCCCGCGCCTTCGGGGCCGGCGGCCAGCGCGCCTTCGTGCGCGGCGCCGTCTATGCCCAAGGCCAGGCCGCTGACCACGCTCCAGCCCTGTGCAGACAGGTGGCGCGAGAAGGCGCGGGCGTTTTCCTCGCCGCCGGGCGTGGCGCTGCGCGCGCCCACCACGGCCAGGCCGGGTTTGGACAACTGCGCGGGGTCGCCTGCCACATAGAGCAGTAGCGGCGGGTCGGCGATGGTGAGTAACTGCTGAGGGTAGGCGGGATCGGCCAGCGTGAGTATGTGCCGGCCCGGCTCGTCGACCCAGCGCAGCGTGGCCTCGATTTTTTCGGCGATCTCGGCGGGCGGTTCGGACGCGAGCTGCAAGGCCAGGCTCTGCGGGACGTGCCGCATCAGCTCGGCGGCCCGGCGGGCGTAGATTTGCGCGGGTTCGCCCAGGGCGGAGAGCAGGGCGTAGGCCAGCGACGGGCCCAGGTCGGGCTCGAGCGTCAGGCGCAGCCAGGCGGAAAGTTCGTCGTGGGGTTGCGTGAGCGGCATGGGCGCGCCGGCGGGAATGGAGAGGAACAGCGGGCTAGTGTCGCATGAGCGGGCCGCGGCCTTCGTCGCTGGCGTGACGGGTTTGCGACAGAAGCGACGGCGCGCGCATCGCCTCGCGCTATCCCGGAATTAGGAAAAAGCGATTAGAAATCAATGCACTAATCGACTATCATAGAGCCTTGAAAGTTTTCGACATTTTCCGCTTTTCATCATGGCCCTGCTTTCCATTCTCCGCTATCCCGATGTCCGCTTGCACAAAAAAGCCAAGCCGGTTCAGGTGGTGGACGACCGCATCCGCAAGCTGGTGCGCGACATGGCCGACACCATGTACGAAGCCCCCGGCGTGGGCCTGGCCGCCACGCAGGTCGACGTGCACGAGCGCGTCATCGTGATCGACGTGTCGGAAGAAGGCCGCGACCTGATGGTGCTGATCAACCCCGAGATCACCTGGAAGAGCGAGACCATCAAGACCTTCGAAGAAGGCTGCCTGTCGGTGCCCGGCATCTACGACGAAGTCGAGCGCTCCGAGCGCATCCGCTTCAAGGCGCTGGACGAAAAAGGCCAGCCCTACGAAATGGAAGCCGAAGGCCTGCTGGCCGTTTGCGTGCAGCACGAGATGGATCACCTCGACGGCAAGGTCTTCGTCGAATATCTCTCGCCGCTCAAGCAAAACCGCATCAAGACCAAGATGAAAAAGGCCGAGCGCGAGCTGGCCAAGGCATAAAGCGCAGGGCCGTTTCGGCTCCGGCCTATTTGCCCGAGATATTCCGTCAAGGCCGCAGTCTGCGGCCTTGACGTCTTTACGGCGCCGGCGAGAACACGCGCAGGCGATGACCGTCGGGATCCGTGGCGACGAAGGTGTAGCCGAAATCCATGCGGGTGGGCGTCTGTGCAATGGGCAGGCGCCGGGCGCTCCAATCGGTGTAGACGGCGTCGACGTCGGCATCGCTGTCGACCGGAAACGCCAGTTCGCCGCCGCCGCCCGTGACACTGACCGCGGGCTCGGCCGAATGACGGGACCACAGGCCCAGCATGATGCCGGATTCGAGGGCGAACAGCGCGAACGTCGGCGAGGCGTCGACAGGGCGCCTGCCGAGCAGGCCCGCGTAGAAATTCGCGCTGGCGGCAGGGTCGTTCACGTACAGAAGGCAGTAGTTCGGGTCGCGCATGGAAGTGTGCTCCGGAAAAAAGGGCGAGGCGGACGAATGCCTCGAATGTCATGCTAGGTCACGCTGCTGTCAGTTTTTGTCAGCAGCGTGATTGCTTAAGCCCATGTCCTGCTGTTCGCGCCAGGCCTTGAGCAGCGCCTGGCGGCGCCGGGGATAGCGCTGCGGCAGGATTTCCATCGCGGCGATGTGGTCCGTGCGGAAGTGACGAAACGCCTCGCGCAGTTCGCACCAGGCCACGAGCACCAGGGCCTGGTCGAAATAACCCAGCGCGCACGGCCATACGACGCGTTTCGATTCCGCGCCGCCCAGGCTGCGATAGTCGATGACGATCTTGCGCTCCGTGCGCAGGGCCTGGCGCAGCTGCGCCAGCTCGATGCTGCCCGCCGCGATGCCGGGCCCGGGGCCGATCAGCAGCGCCGAGGCATCGAGCGTATCGCGCAAGTCCTTGGGCAGCACCGCGGCGATTTTCTGCAGAGCCTCGCGCGCCGCCGATCCCAGCTTCGCGTCTGCCCGCTTGGCCACCCAGCGGGTTCCCAGCACGAGGGCTTCGATCTCTTCTTCCGAGAACATCAATGGCGGCAGCATGAAGCCGGGCCGCAGCAGATAGCCCAGCCCCGGCGCGCCGTCAATGTGGGCGCCTTGTTCCTGCAGGGTGCGAATGTCCCGGTAGAGCGTGCGCAGGCTCACGCCGAGCTGCTCGGCCAGGCGTTCGCCGGCGACGGGAAACCGGTGGCTGCGCAGAATCTGGATCAGGTCGAGCAGGCGGCGCGTGCGGGACATAAGGGTTTCAGGCCTTCGGCGCGAGGCAGCCGGCGTAAGAGAGCGGCATCTTGCAAATTTTTATGCCAGGGGAATGTAGATGTCGGTCTGCCACTCGTCCGGCGAGGCTTCGAGGCAAACGCTCACATAATGGAAGAACAAGGGGTGATCCCGCAATTCCTCTCCGCTCGAAGGCAGCCAGTCGCGGTAGATCGGGTAGATCGTCTCGCCGATATGGTCGGTCGACCCCGTATGCCGGACCACGGCGCAGCGGCCGCCGGGAATGACGATCTCGCGCACGCCGTAGTCGTTGGGCGCGACCGTTTCGGCGATCTCGCCGCAGATGTCGAAGCGGAATTCATCCTCGGGTGTCGTGTCGGGATTGTTGTGCGGAATGCCGAAGGTGCGGCTCGAAGACACGGAAGATTGCCCGCTGTGTTTGCGCCAGGCGATGAATTTTTGCACGCTTGCGTTGACCAGGCCGGGCGGCCCGATGTGTTCGAGCGCGGCGACGCGGGTCTCGGAGAAATCGACGATTTGCACTTGCATGGTGAGTTTCCTTGAAAGATAGGGAACGACGAAGTTCGCGCTCCAGACGTGCCAGCTCGGGCGCCGCCGAAATGCGCTGGGCGACAGGCCGAACGCGCGCTTGAACGCGCGGCTGAAGGCCTCCGGACTGTCGAAGCCCGCGTCCAACGCCGCATCCAATACCGGATAGGGCTCGCGCGCAGCCAATCGGCGGGCGGACACTTGCAAACGCATGAGCTGCACGTAGCGCGAGACCGGCATGCCGACGTAGGCGGCGAATTGCCTGTGAAAATGGAACTTCGAGAAGTTCGCGAGGCGGGCCAGCGTTTCCACCGACAGGTCGCCTGCGAGGTTGTCGCCGATGTGAGCCAGGACGGCTTCGAAGCGTTTCGCGTAATCGTGCATGGTCTGTGTGTTGTACGAGCTGCGCTATGGTCGCCGATGGCGCGGACGCGCGCCTAGCCGTTCTTGCTCGATGAGGGACAATAGCGTTTTCACGCTTTATTTTTTCGTGCCATGCGCCTTGTCTTCGCCGGAACCCCCGATTTCGCCCGTGTCGCCCTGCAGGCCCTGCTGGCCGCGGGGCACGAGATTGCGCTGGTGCTCACGCAGCCCGACCGCCCCGCGGGCCGCGGGCTCAAGCTCACGCCCAGCCCGGTCAAACAGGCCGCGCTCGATGCCGGCATCAAGGTGGCGCAGCCGCGCAGCCTGAGGCTGGACGGCAAGTATCCCGACGAAGCCGAGGCCGCGCGGGCCTTGCTCGAGCAAGCGGCGCCGGATGCGATGGTGGTGGCCGCCTACGGCCTGATCCTGCCCGCGTGGACGCTGCGGCTGCCGCGGCTGGGCTGCCTGAACATCCACGCCAGCCTGCTGCCGCGCTGGCGCGGCGCGGCGCCGATCCAGCGCGCCATCGAAGCGGGCGACGCGCAGACGGGCGTGACCGTCATGCAGATGGACGAAGGCCTGGACACGGGCGACATGCTGCTCGAACGCACGGTGCCCATCGGGGAGCAGCAGACGGCGGCCGAGCTGCACGACATGCTGGCCGAAGAAGGCGGTCTTGCCATCGTCCAGGCGCTGGCCACGCTGGCGCAATTGACGCCGCGCCGCCAACCGGAAGACGGCGTGACCTATGCCGCCAAACTGGACAAGGCCGAAGCCGCACTCGATTGCACGCAGGCCGCCGACCTGCTGGCGCGCCGCGTGCGCGCGTTCAACCCGGTGCCGGGGGCGACGATACGCTTGCCGGGCCTGATCGATCCCGTGAAAGTGTGGAAGGCGCAGGCTTTGCCGGGAGGCGCGGGCGAGCCGGGCAGCGTGTTGAGCGCGGCCGAGCAGGGCATAGACATCGCCACAGGCAACGGCGTGCTGCGCTTGCTGGAACTGCAGAAGGCGGGCGGCAAGCGCCAGCCGGTGGACGTGTTCGTGCGCGGCTGGCAGCCCGGTTGAGTTCTTCGGGCGTCGAGGCGCTTCGACTCAATACAGCGTGCTTTTCACTCGCGCTTGCAGCTCGCGGTCGTAAGTCTCGCCGTCGAACGTCCCGTTGCTGAAGTCGGCCAGCATGGTGCCGTTGCTGGGCAATCGGGCGCGCGCTATCTGACTGGAGGCGTCCCACAGTCCCGAGCGCACGACGGCGCGCGAGCACTGGAAGAACACGGTTTCCACGTGAATGACGAGCACCGAGCGCGGCAGCTTGCCGTTCACGGCGAAGCGCTCGAGCAGGGCGGGCTCCACGCGGATTTCGGCGCGACCGTTCACGCGCAGCGTCTCGCTCACGCCGGGGATCAGAAAGAGCAGCGCCACGCGCGGATCGGCCAGGATGTTGCGCAGGCTGTCGACGCGGTTGTTGCCGCGCCGGTCCGGGATCATCAGCGTCCTGTCGTCTTCGACGTGAACAAAGCCGGCCGGGTCGCCACGCGGCGACACGTCCAGGCCGTCGGGCGAAGAGGTGGCCAGCGCCGCGAAGGGCGCGGCCTCGATGAAGGCGCGGTAATGCGGGTGGACGTGGTCCACTTCTTTCAGGAGCGACGCGCCGCCTGGCTTGCCATAGAGCTGAGTCAGCGTGTCCAGGTCGGTGATGCGTTGCGGCGCTTGGTCGGACATGGCTGCGGTCGCGGCGGGAAGATCAGGCCGTCAGCGAAGGATGCGGCTCGTTGCGCCGTATCCACTGCAGCACCGGCGCCAGGGCCTCGATGGCCGGCGCGGTGGCGACGATGCGCTGCGCGTCGGTCCAGGGGTAGGGCAGCCGCGTGATCCAGTCGAGAATGATGTCGGCCTCGTTGGCCGGCAAGGTCAGCATGGTCTCGATGGTGATGACCAAACTGTCGGCCTGGTGCGGTTCGCGGCGGAAAGTCCAGTCGTAGATGCCGCAACCCACGCGGGCCTGGCCCGACGCCTTCTCGGTCATCGCCACGACCCAGTCGCAGCGGTAGGCATCGAGCACGGCGCCGTCGGCGGGACGCGAAAGATAGAAGGTGTAGACGTTGTCGTAGGCTTGTCCGAAGCGGCGCGCCAGCGTGTCGGCGATGGCCTGCAGGCCGCGCGATTCGGGAGGAAAGGCGATGGCCTGCGTGCGCAGCGCCATCTTCAGCACGGCGTCGGGCGCGAAGGCGCGCGCCATATACCAGGGGCGGTTCTCGTCCTTGGCATGGAAATAGTCGCGCAGGACGGAGGCCGTGTCGCGCGGAATCTGATCCTGCATGATCACTTGCCTTCGGTGATCCATTTCGAGACGGTGGGAGGCTGATAGGCCGCGTAGCGGTCCAGGAGCGCCGCCGGGCTGGACTCGATCATCAGCATGGCACGGTGCTCTTCGCGCATGAAACGCTCTTGTGCCGCGTGATCGAGAAAGGCGGCGAGCTTGTCGTAATAGCCGGCAATATTGAGCAGGCCGCAGGGTTTGGCGTGAAAACTCAGTTGCGCCCAGGTCCAGGTCTCGAAGATTTCTTCGAGGGTGCCGGCGCCGCCGGGCAGGGCGATGAATCCGTCGGACATCTCGGCCATCATGCGCTTGCGCTCATGCATGGTGGGCACGATGTGCAGCTCGGTCAGGCCCAGGTGCGCCACTTCCTTGGCTTTCAGGCGTTCGGGCAGAATGCCGACGACGCGGCCGCCCTCTTCCAGTGCGGCGTCGGCCAGGACACCCATGAGTCCGACATTGGATCCGCCGTAGACCAGCCCGATGTCGCGCCGCGCCAGCTCGCGGCCCAGGCCCCGAGCCTCTTCCACGTAGACGGGTGTGCGGCCGGTGTTGGAGCCGAGGTAGACGCAGATGTTTTTCAAGGCCATTTCTTATTAAACCGTTTCGCCCCAAAGATCGTATTCGTCGGCGTCGGTGACCCGCACGCGCACCAGGTCGCCGGCCTTCAGGGGATCGTCGCTGTCCACGTACACCACGCCGTCGATCTCGGGCGCGTCGGCGCTGGAGCGGCCGACGATGTCGCCGTCTTCGTCGGGACCGTCGATCAGCACGTCGATCTCGCGGCCCACCTTGGCCGAGAGGCGCGCTGCCGAGATGGCCTGCTGGTGCTCCATGAAGCGTTCCCAGCGTTCCTGCTTGACTTCGTCGGGCACGTGCTCGCCCAGCGCATTGGCCGGCGCGCCTTCGACCGGCGAATACTGGAAGCAGCCCACGCGGTCGAGCTGGGCTTCGGTCATCCAGTCCAGCAGGTATTGGAAATCGTCTTCGGTTTCGCCGGGAAAGCCGACGATGAAGGTCGAGCGGATGGTGAGTTCGGGGCAGGCCTCGCGCCACTGCTTGATGCGCGCCATGGTCTTGTCTTCGAATGCCGGCCGCTTCATGGCCTTGAGCACGCGCGGGCTGGCGTGCTGGAAGGGGATGTCCAGGTAGGGCAGGATCTTGCCCTCGGCCATCATCGGGATGACTTCGTCCACGTGCGGATAGGGATAGACATAATGCAGGCGCGTCCACACGCCCAGTTCGGACAGCGCGCCGCAGAGCTCGGTCATGCGCGTCTTGACGGGACGGCCGTTCCAGAAGCCGCTGCGGTACTTGAGATCGACGCCGTAGGCGCTGGTGTCTTGCGAGATCACCAGCAGCTCTTTCACGCCGGCCTTGACCAGGCGTTCGGCTTCGTTCAGCACGTCGCCCACCGGCCTGCTGACCAGGTCGCCGCGCATCGAGGGGATGATGCAGAAGCTGCAGCGGTGATTGCAGCCTTCCGAAATCTTCAGATAGGCGTAGTGGCGCGGCGTGAGCTTGACGCCCTGCGGCGGCACCAGATCGATCAGCGGATTGTGGTCCTGTCTGGGCGGGGCGGCGTCGTGCACGGCGCGCACCACCTGTTCGTACTGCTGCGGGCCGGTCACGGCCAGCACGCTGGGATGCACGTTGCGGATGACGGACTCTTCCACGCCCATGCAGCCGGTGACGATGACCTTGCCGTTCTCGGCAATGGCCTCGCCGATGGCGTCGAGCGATTCGGCCTTGGCGCTGTCGATGAAGCCGCAGGTGTTGACCACGACGACGTCGGCGTCGTCGTAGCTGGGGCTGATCTGATAGCCCTCGGTGCGCAGCTGGGTGAGAATGCGTTCGGAGTCGACCAGGGCTTTGGGGCAGCCGAGGGAGACGAAGCCCACTTTGGGCGCAGTGGCGTTAGGCATAAAAAACGGTTTCCTGACAAGGCTTTATTGTACTGCGGGCCGGAGCAGGCTCCGGCGCTGCGCAGATGCGGCTTGCAGGCTTTCAGGGGGCGGCCATCGTCAGCCACGCGGCCGCGATGAAGCTACCCCATCCCCTGTTCTCGCCGGCGGCGATTCAGCAGCAGACATGGCAAAAGTTTACTAATAATAATTAATATCGTTTAAGTCGGGCGTGAGCGCGGACGCGCATGGTTCAATGCCGCTATGCCACACGCCGCAACAACCGTCTCTTTCTCCGCCCAGCCACCCCTGTCGGCGCTGTTGCTGGCGGCAGCCGACGCCATCCTCGCCGTGCAGCAGGGCCGTTCGCTGACCGACGTACTGGCCCGAACCGACGCCGCGCTGCGGCCGGGCACGCAAGCCCTGGGCTTTCATGCCATGCGCCAGTTGGGCTGGGCCGACGAGATCGCCGGTCTGCTGCTCAAGAAATCGCCCGGGGCGCGTCTGTCTGCGCTGCTTCGCGCTGCGCTCACGCTGCTCAAGCCCGTCGTCGAATCCCTGCCCGGCATGCCGTCCTATGCGCCGCATACGGTGGTGAACCAGGCCGTGCAAGCCGCCGCGGACGAGCGCAAGCTGGCGCCGTACAAAGGGCTGCTCAACGCCTGCCTGCGCCGTTTCCTGCGCGAGCAGGAGGCCCTGGACCGGGCCGTCGCCGACCTGCCGCGCGCGCGCTGGAATCACCAGCCCTGGTGGATCGACCGGCTGCGGGCCGACTATCCCGAGCAGTGGACCGAGCTGCTCGAGGCGGCCAACGTGCCCGCGCCGCTTGCGCTGCGAGTCAACCGGCGCCGCGCGACGCGCGAGCAGGTGCTGGAGGCTTTTCAGGCGGAAGGCATCGCAGCCGATCCGGCCGGCGATGTAGGGTTGGTTCTCGCCGTGCCCAGGCCGGTGACTCAGTTGCCGGGATTCGCGCAGGGCTGGTGGTCGGTGCAGGACACGGGCGCGCAGCGGGCCGCACCGCTGCTCGCGCCGCGCGACGGCATGCGGGTGCTGGACGCCTGCGCCGCGCCCGGCGGCAAGACGGCGCATCTGCTGGAACTGGCCGATCTGGATCTGCTGGCGCTGGACGTGGACGCCGCGCGCCTGGAGCGGGTGGCGCAGAACCTGGACCGCCTGCAATTGCGCACGCCGCGCGTGGCGCTGCGCCAGGCCGACGCCGCAGACCCGGATGCCTGGTGGGATGGCCGTCCTTTCGACGCCGTGCTGGCCGACGTGCCCTGCACGGCCTCGGGTATCGTGCGCCGCCATCCCGACATACGCTGGCTGCGCCGGGCCGAGGACGTGGCGCGCACGGCCAGATTGCAGGCCGATATCTCGGATGCCTTATGGCGCACCGTGGCGCCGGGCGGGTTGCTGCTGTATGTCACGTGCTCGATTTTTCCGGCCGAAGGCGAGGCCCAGGCGCTGGCATTCCAGGCCCGTCATCCCGACGCGCGGCGCCTGCCCGCGCCGGGCCAGCTGCTGCCCGTTGCCATCGGCGCAACACCCGCAGCCCAGCATGACGGATTTTTCTACGCCTTGTTTGCCAAGCAGGGATGAATCGCCAAGAATAGGTGACATGACACTACGCGCTTCTCTTTTTTTGGCGATTTCGCGCGGTTTTCTGGCCTTCCTGTTGGCAACTTCCCTGTTCGGCATCATGAGCGGGCAAGCCGCCCGAGCCGCTAACGCCAACGCCGGCGATCCGCGCATCGAACGCATCGACCCGGTCGTGCGCAACGGCCGGATCGAACTCGATGCCGACGTGAACTTCGCCCTCAACGATCAGCTGCGCGACGCCGCGCAGCGCGGGGTGCCGCTGTTCTTCACCGCCGACCTGGTCATCAAGCGCTCGCGCTGGTGGTGGTTCGACCATACCGTGGTCAACACTTCGCTGACCTGGCGCATCGTCTACAACGCGCTGACGCGCCAATGGCGGGCGGGCACGGGCGCGCTGTCGCTGCCGGTGGCCTCGCTCGACGACGCCATGGATCTGGTGCGGCACATCCGCAATTGGCCGGTCGGCGCCGCCGATCAATTCGAGTCCGACGTGAAGTATTCGGGCCAGCTGCGCGTGCGGCTCGATACGTCCATGCTGACGCGGCCGCTTCAGGTCAATGCCTTGAACAGCAGCTCCTGGTCTCCCGCCACGCCCTGGACCGGCTTTACCTTTTCTTTGGCGCGGCCCGCACGATGAGCCGGTTTTCGCGCTTCGTCCTCATCATCGGCGCATTGAGCGGCCTGTCTCTGCTGGGCCTTCTGGCCTGGTCCACCGGCAACGCCTCGCGTTTCGCGCATTATTACGATGCGCTGCTGCTGCTCAACGGCATCTTCGCGCTGGCCCTGCTGGTCTGGGTGATAGGCCTGACCAGCAAGCTGGTTCGCCAGATCCGCCGCCGCCAGTTCGGCGCCCGGCTTACGGCGCGCTTCTCGCTGGCCTTCGCCCTGATCGGCGTGGTGCCGGGAGCGCTGATCTACACCTTGTCGGTGCAATTTCTGTCTCGCTCGATCGAGTCCTGGTTCAACGTGCGGGTCGACACCGCGCTCGATGCCGGCCTGAACCTGGGCCGCGCGGTGCTCGACACGCAACTTGCCGACTTGAGCGCGCGGGCGCGCACCATGGCCAGCGGCCTGAACAATCTCAGCGACAACGACATTGCGCAGGCCTTGACCCGCTTGCGCGAGAACAGCGGCGTGCAGGAAACGATGGTGTTCACCAGCAGCGGCCGGCTGGTGGCCTTCTCTACCAACCAGTACGGCCAGCTGTTGCCGGCCATGCCGCCATCGACCGTGATGAACCAGATCAAGCTGACGGGCGGCTATTCGGCCGCCGAGGCTTCCGATCCGGCGTCCCCGGGCGGGGAAAGCACGCTGACGCTGCGGGTGGTGGTTCCGCTGATCTCGCCGGAGCGTTTTGACGGCAATCTTCTGGGCACGGTCAACGAGACGCGCTGGCTGCAGCTGGTGCAGCCGGTGCCCGAGCAGCTCGCCCGCAATGCCAACCGCGTGCAGCGGGGCTTCAGCGACTACCAGGAACTGGCGCTGTCGCGATTGGGCTTGCGCAAACTCTACGGCATCACGTTGACCCTGGCGCTGCTGTTGGCCATGCTGGCTTCCATCGCGGTGGCGCTGTCGTTGTCCAAGCGCCTGGTGCGGCCTCTTCTGCGCCTGGCGGCAGGCACGCAGGCGGTGAGCGTGGGCGATTACCGGCCTCTGCCCGAGCCGCCCGAGCGCGACGAGGTCGGTCAGCTCACGCGTTCGTTCAACGCCATGACGCGCCAGCTCGACGAGGCGCGTCGCATGGTCGAAAGCAACCGCCTGCAGCTGGAGCGCTCCAATGTCTATCTGGAAAGCGTGCTGGCCAATTTGTCGTCCGGCGTGCTGGTCTTCGACGAAGGCTTTCGCGTGACCACGATCAACCAGGGGGCGCAGACCATTCTGCAGGCCGACCTGCGTTCGGTGATAGGTCGGCCGCTCGAAACGGTCGACAACATGCTCGAGTTCGCCAATCTCATACGTCAGGCTTTTTCCGAACATGCCGCCGTGGGCTCGGAGCGCACGCACTGGCAGCAGCAGTTCGAGCTCAAGCGCGCGCAGGGCGAGGCGACGATTCTGCTGGCGCGCGGCAGCCACTTGCACGTGGACGACCGGGGCAACGGCTATCTGGTGGTGTTCGACGACATCACCGAGGTCATCTCGGCCAGCCGCACTGTGGCCTGGGGCGAAGTGGCGCGGCGCCTGGCGCACGAAATCGAGAACCCGCTCACGCCCATCCAGCTTTCGGCCGAACGACTGGCCATGAAGCTGACCGACAAACTCGAGCCGACCGACGCGCAGATGCTTGCGCGCTCCACCAATACCATCGTCAACCAGGTAGGATCGTTGAAGAAGATGGTGGACGATTTTCGCGAATACGCCCGCACGCCGCCGGCGGTAATGCAGCGCATAGGCTTTAACAGCCTGGTGTCCGACGTGCTGGCGCTTTACGGCTGGGATGCGGGCAGCAGCGAAGGCCCGCGCGCGCTCAACCTGGACGTGCATCTGGAGCCCGACCTGCCCGATATCGAAGGCGATCCGACGCAGCTGCGCCAGGTCATCCACAACCTGCTGTCCAATGCCCGCGATGCAGTGGCCGAACGCGGCGAGGCCGGGCGGGTAATGGTGTCGACGCAATTGGTCGAAGGCCGTGCCCAAGGCGAGCGCGCGGTGCGCTTCATCGTGGCCGACAACGGCCCGGGCTTCGCGGCCCAGGTGGCGCAGCGGGCCTTTGAGCCTTATGTGACGACCAAGGCGCACGGAACTGGGTTAGGATTGGCCATCGTGCGCAAGATCATCGACGAGCATGGCGGCCGCATCGATCTTGCCAATCGCAAGGAAGGCGGAGCCCGGGTGTCCATATTGCTGACCCGTCTGGCAGCCGACCCGGCCTGAAAGAACGAGCTTGCCGCTCCGGGTTTTTTCGGCCAGGGGCGGCTCCGCGGCAAAAAAGAGCGATAATGCGGCCACGCAATAGGTGAGAGGTTTATGGCCAGGATTCTGGTGGTCGACGACGAGGTTGGCATACGCGAACTTCTGTCCGAGATTCTTTACGACGAAGGACACACGGTCGAACTCGCGGAAAACGCCGCGCAGGCTCGCGCCGCGCGTCTGCGCATGCGTCCCGACCTGGTTTTGCTCGACATCTGGATGCCCGACACCGATGGCGTGAGCCTGCTCAAGGAGTGGGGCTCGCAGGGCCTGCTCGACATGCCCGTCATCATGATGAGCGGCCATGCCACCATCGACACGGCGGTCGAAGCCACGCGCATCGGCGCCATGGATTTCCTCGAAAAGCCCATTACGCTGCAGCGTCTGCTCAAGACCGTTGCCGCGGGCCTGGCGCGTGGCCGCGTGCCGCATGCGGCGCCCGCCGCCGTCAATCCGGCCGTCGCCAGCCCGATCGTGGCGCTGGAAGACGAACTGGATCCGCCCGCCGCGCTGGCCGCCGTGTCCGCCAACGATGTGCCGGCCACGTCCAACGGCCAGCTGGGCAGCATCTCGCTGGACCAGCCGCTGCGCGAAGCGCGCGACGAATTCGAGCGCATCTACTTTGAATACCACCTGGTCAGGGAAAGCCACAGCATGACGCGCGTGTCCGAACGT
>NZ_JBQCER010000096.1:0-52575 GCF_051960075.1 Bordetella sp. | reverse complement strand
GGGATAGAGCGGCTTTTGCACCGTAAGAGGCCCCTGGTGGCGGCGCTCGGCCAGCACGGTGCGTTCGCCACGCCGGGCGAAACTCAGGTGCAGCCGGGCCTGCCAGGCCGCCTGAACGGCGCCGGAGTAGGCCTTGCCGGCGGCTTGCTGCCGGTTCGGCGCGTCGCAGTCTGGGAGCGTGAGGCCGGGCACTCGAGATCGAATGGGCGCTGCGCCGCACGCTTGCATGGCCGCCGCGGAGGCTGGACTGGGGGTCATCTGTCGGGACTAGGTTTGCAGTTCATCGAAGCGCTGCCAGCGATAAATGGCCACGGAACACAGCCAGGTCACGATGAAGATGCCGACGACCGCACAGCCGATCAATCCGAAATTGTTGTTCAGCGTGCCGATCAGGCGCCAGAACGGTCCGTCGAGTCGTAGCTGGTCTGCTAGCAATCCCAGCCCCTCGATGCCGCCGATGGCAAAGGCGACGATGACAGAGATCGAGGTGATCGTGATGTTGTAGTAGAGCTTGCGCACAGGCTTGACGAATGCCCAGCCGTAGGCGCCCATCATCAGGATGCTGTCGGTGGTGTCGATCAGGGTCATGCCGACGGTGAACAGCGCGGGAAATACGAGGATGGACCAGATCGGCATGCCCTGCGAGGCGCCGGCGGCCGAGATGCCGAGCAGCCCGATTTCGGTGGCGGTGTCAAAGCCCAGGCCGAACAGAAATCCGAGAAAATACATGTGCCAGCCGCGCGTGACGAACGCGAACATCGGGCGGAAAATTCGCGCAAGCAGGCCGCTGCGGGCCAACAGCATATCGAGGTCTTGCGGCGCATACGGCAGTCCGCGCCGCACGCGCCGGAATGCGGCGATCACCGACTTCAGGACATACAGATTCGTCAGCGCGATGATGAGCAGGAAGAGCATCGAGACCGAGGTGCCGATGACGCCGCCGACGCTCTTGGCGAAATCCAGGTGATTTTTCATCGCCAGGGCAGCGACGGCGATGCCGATGGATGCCAGCACGACGATGGTCGAATGGCCCAGCGAGAACATGAGCCCGACGGTAATCGGCCGCTTTCCCGCCTGCATCAGCTTGCGTGTCACGTTGTCGATGGCGGCAATATGGTCGACATCCACCGCGTGACGCAGGCCTATCGACCAGGCGAGCAGGCCCGTGCCCATCAGCAGCGGATAGCGATGAAAGGCAGCGAATGCACCTAGCCACGCACCGAGGTTGAAAGCAATCAGCGCGATATAGAGCAGGCCGATCTTTTTCTTCATGTTTCCATGGGTTCGAGATTTGAAAAGCCTTGCAGGCGCTCGGCGGATCACACCGAAAGCAGCCTGCGCACGTCCTCGCCGTCGATCTGGCTGCGGTCTCCGCGGGCCGCGACCTCTCCGCGCGATAGTACGATGAACTGGTCCGCCAGCTCTCTGGCAAAATCGAAATATTGCTCGCAAAGCAGGATTCCGATATCGCCGCGTTGGCGCAGCATGTGGATGACGCGGCCTATGTCCTTGATGATGGAAGGCTGGATGCCCTCGGTAGGTTCGTCCAGAATGATGATCTTGGGTTCGGCCACCAGCGCCCGTGCGATCGCCAGTTGCTGCTGCTGACCGCCAGACAGATCCCCGCCGCGCCGCCCCAGCATGGATTCGAGCACCGGGAAGAGCTCGAAAATCTCTTGTTTGATGCGCCGTGCCTGGGCGGCCGGCTTGGCGGCCATGCCCATGACGATGTTTTCCTCGACGGTCAGGCGCGCGAAAATTTCGCGGCCCTGGGGCACGTAGGCCATGCCCAGGCGAGCGCGCTGATGCGGGGCGAGCCGCGTGATGTCGGCACCGTCCAGGCCGATGCTGCCGCGCGCCACCGGCAGCACGCCCATCAGGCACTTGAGCAGCGTGGTCTTGCCCACGCCGTTGCGACCCAGCAGGGCCAGGCATTCGCCGCGCGCGAGCGACAGCGAAATGCCGCGCAGCGTATGGCTGCCGCCGTAGTATTGGTTGATGTCTTTTACGTCCAGCATCGCAGGGTTCCGTTCAGCGGCCCAGATAGACTTCGATCACGCGCGGATGGGACTGCACCGCGGCCATGGGGCCTTCGGCCAGCACCGAGCCCTCGTGCAGTACCGTCACCTTGCCTTCGCCGGCGATCTGCGCGACGAAATCCATGTCGTGCTCGACCACCATCAGCGAATGCTTGCCGCGCAATTCATTGAGCAGTTCGCCGGTGCGTTCAGTCTCGGCATCGGTCATGCCGGCGACCGGCTCGTCGAGCAGCAGCAGCCGCGGCTCCTGCATGAGCAGCATGCCGATCTCCAGCCACTGCTTCTGGCCGTGCGAAAGCAGTCCTGCGGTGACGCCGGCCAACGGGCCGAGCCGGATGAGATCCAGCGTCTGAGCGATACGGTCGACTTGCTCGCTCGTCAGGCGCGAGAACAGCGTGGGCCTGACGCGCTTGTCGGTTTTCATGGCGAGTTCTAGGTTTTCGAACACCGAGTGGTTTTCGAAGACCGTGGGGCGCTGAAACTTGCGGCCTATGCCCTCGTGGGCGATCTGCGCCTCGGAGAACGCGGTGAGATCCATGGTCTGGCCGAAGAAGGCGCGGCCCGAGGTGGGGCGCGTCTTGCCGGTGATGACGTCCATCATGGTCGTCTTGCCTGCGCCGTTGGGTCCGATGACGCAGCGCAGTTCGCCCACGCCGATGTCCAGGGTGAGATTGTTCAGGGCCTTGAAGCCGTCGAAACTGACGGTGATATCTTCCAGATAGAGGATGACGCCGTGGCTGGTGTCCAGGCCGCCGGGGTTCAAGCGGGTGGTGATGCTCATCGTGCCCCCTTGGCGCTACATGTCTTTCCCCCGAGGGGGCAGGCGCATTTGATGCGGGTCGGCGTTTTCATTTCACGCTCTCCACGTTCTCGTGGCCGGCCAGGCCTTCGCTTTGCGCGCTGCCCATGCGCGCGGCAAGCTGGCGCACCAAGCCGACGATCCCTTGCGGCAAAAACAGCGTGACCAGCACGAACACCAGGCCCAGCGCATAGAGCCAGTAATCGGGAAAGGCGCTGGTGAACCAGAGCTTGAGACTGTTGATCACGCCTGCGCCGATGATGGGCCCGATCAGTGTGCCGCGCCCGCCGGTGGCCACCCAGATCACCATTTCGATGGAGTTCGAGGTGGACATTTCTCCGGGGTTGATGATGCCGATCTGAGGCACGTATAGCGCTCCGGCGATGCCGCACATGACGGCCGACAGCGTCCAGACGAAGAGCTTGAACCCCAGCGGCTCGTAGCCCAGGAAGCGCAGCCGGTTTTCGGCATCGCGCACGCCGGTCAGCACACGCCCCAGTTTGGACCGCGTGACCAGGCGGGCCGCGACGAGCATCAATGCCAGCACGCCAAGTGTGATCCAGTAGAGCACGGCGCGCGTGGCGGGCTGCGTGATGTCGAAACCCAGTATGCGTTTGAAGTCGGTGAAACCGTTGTTGCCGCCGAAGCCGGTTTCGTTGCGGAAGAACAGCAGCATGGCGGCGTAGGTGAGCGCCTGCGTGATGATGGAGAAGTAAACGCCCTTGATGCGTGAGCGGAAGGCGAAATAGCCGAAGACGAAGGCCAGCACGCCGGGCACCAGCACCACCAGCAGCATGGCGTAGAGAAAATGATCGGTGAAGGCCCAGTACCAGGGATAGCTTTTCCAGTTCAGGAACACCATGAAGTCGGGCAGGTCGCTGTGGTAGGACCCGTCCCGGCCGATGGCGCGCATCAGGTACATGCCGTGCGCATAGCCGCCCAGGGCAAAGAAAAGCCCGTGGCCCAGAGACAGGATGCCGGCGTAGCCCCATGCCAGATCCAGCGCCAGCGCGGCCATGGCGTAGCACATGAAGCGCCCGCATACGGTGATGACATAAGAGGAGATGTGCAGCGGACTGCCGGGCGGCAAAAACAGGTTGAGCGCGGGCAGCGCGGCCATGACGAGGACGGCCGCGGCGATCGCCGTCCACACCGCAGGCGGAAACAGCGGCCGGCGGTTCATGCGCATGAGGTCGGCGGCGGGGGTCATTCCGGCCTCCGCACGGCCGCCCGAAGGAGGCCAGGGCCCCCTTGGGGGGCAGCGAATGCAATGAGCGTGGGGGTCATTCTGCGCTCCGGCCCTTGGGGGCGAACAAACCCTGCGGCCGCTTTTGTATGAACAGCACGACAAGGACGAGGATGGCGATCTTGGCCAGGACGGCCCCGGAGTAGGGTTCGAGAAACTTGTTGACCCAGCCCAGGCCCAGGCCGGCGATCACGGTGCCTGCCAACTGGCCGACGCCGCCCAGCACCACCACCATGAATGAGTCGACGATGTAGTTCTGGCCCAGGGCCGGCCCCACGTTGCCCAGTTGCGACAGCGCTACGCCGCCCAGGCCGGCGATGCCCGAGCCCAGGCCGAAAGCCAGCATGTCGATGCGGCCGGTGGGCACACCGACGCAGCTGGCCATATTGCGGTTCTGCGTGATGGCCCGCACAAACAGGCCCAGGCGCGTGTGGTTGAGCAGCAGCCAGACGAAGAACACCACCAGCAGCGCAAAGACGACAATGACCAGGCGGTTGTAGGTGATGGTCAGCCCGTCGATCAGGTTCAAGCCTCCGGACATCCAGCTCGGATTGGAGACTTCGACATTCTGCGCGCCGAAGATCGAGCGCACGGCCTGCATGAGAATGAGGCTGATGCCCCAGGTGGCCAGCAGCGTCTCGAGCGGCCGGCCGTACAGCCAGCGGATCACCGTGCGCTCCAGCGCCATGCCGACCAGGGCGGTGACGATGAAGGCCACGGGCAGGGCCGCCACCACATACCAATCCATGAGGCCCGGCAGCCAATGCCGGAAGAAAGTCTGCACCACGTAGGTGGCGTAGGCGCCGATCATGAGCAGCTCGCCGTGCGCCATATTGATGACGCCCATCAGGCCGAAGGTGATGGCCAGGCCCAGGGCGGCCAGGAGCAGCACGCTGCCCAGGCTCAGTCCGTAGAAGACATTGCCGGCCCATTCGAGCATCTTCATGTACCGGTCGATGCGCTCCAGCGCATCGGCTGCGGCGGCACGCACCGAGGCATCGGGTTCGGCGTAGCTGCCGTCGGGATGTCGCAGCAGCAGCGCCTGCAGCATGGGCCGGAACGAGGCATTGCCGCTTGCGCCCAGCGTACGCGCGGCGGCGCTGGCCACGGCTGGGTCCTTGGACGAGAGCCGCAGGCGCGCTTGGAGTACGAGCAGGGCCGAGCGCACCCCGGAGTCGGTTTCTTTTTGCAGGGCTTCGTCCACGACGGGCAGCAGCGCTTCATTGCCGGACTGCTGCAGCAGCCGGGCCGCGGCCAGCCTGTGCGAGACTTTCGGGGCGTGCAGCTGGGCGATCGCCCGGGCATCGTCCAGAGCGCCGCGCACGCGGTTGTTGATGACCAGCGTGTCCGAACCGTCGGGCATGGGTTGGCTCGCGCCCGTCAACGGATCTTTCGCGGTAGCGCCGTTGTCGTCGCTGAGATAAAGCTTGTTGTCCGGCGTGGCATAGACGTTGCCGTCAGCCAGGGCCTGGAGCAGCTTTGCCGCGCGCGGATCGGTCAGGCGGCTCAGCTGGGTTATCGCGGCGATCTTGTCGTCGCTGCTGTCGCTGGCAAGTTGCGACAGCACGGATTCGTCCAGGCCCTCGGCCTGGGCTTGCTGCGTCGGCGGCGCTGCGGCGCCCGATGACGCCGACGCCGATGTCGCCGCCTCCTGCGCGTGAACGCAGGAGGTCAGAGAGGCCAGGCCCAGCGCCGCGCCCAGTATCGGGCCCGATAGTGCCCGGCGCAGCCGAGCCAGGAAAACCGCGTTATGCATGGCCACCCTTGTTCCGTTTACGGTTTCTGCCTTATGCCCCTTGCGGCTTGGGGATGTAAGGGCTCCAAGGCTCGGCGCGGATCAGGCCTTTGCTCTTCCACACGACCTGGGACTGACCGTCGGCCTGCACTTCTCCGATGAACACGGGCTTGTGCAGGTGATGATTGGTCTTGTCCATTTCGACGGTGTAGCCGTCCGGCGCCTTGAAGCGCTGGCCGCCCATGGCCGCGATCACCTTGTCGACGTTGGTGGTCTTGACCTGCTCGACGGCCTGCTTCCACATGTGGATGCCGATGTATGTGGCTTCCATCGGGTCGTTGGTGACGGCGGTCTGCCAGTTGGGCAGGTTCTTGGCCTTGGCGTAGGCCTTCCACTTCTTGACGAACTCGGCGTTGGTCGGATTCTTGATGGATTCGAAGTAGTTCCAGGCGGCCAGTTGGCCGACCAGCGGCTTGGTATCCACGCCGCGCAGTTCTTCCTCGCCCACCGAGAAGGCCACTACGGGGATGTCGGTGGCCTTGATGCCCGAGTTGCCCAGTTCCTTGTAGAAGGGCACGTTCGAGTCGCCGTTGATGGTCGAGACCACGGCGGTTTTGCCGCCGGCGGCAAATTCCTTGATCTTGGCGACGATGGTCTGGTAGTCGGAGAAGCCGAAGGGGGTGTATTCCTCGTAGATGTCGGCGTCCTTGACGCCCTTGGTGTGCAGGAAGGCGCGCAGGATCTTGTTGGTCGTACGCGGGTAGACGTAGTCGGTGCCCAGAAGCACCCAGCGTCGGGCAGAGCCTCCGTCCTTGGACATCAGATATTCCACGGCGGGAATCGCCTGCTGGTTGGGCGCCGCGCCGGTGTAGAACACGTTGTGCTCGAGCTCTTCGCCTTCGTACTGCACGGGGTAGAAGAGCAGGCCGTTCAGTTCCTTGAAGACGGGCAGCACCGACTTGCGCGACACCGAGGTCCAGCAGCCGAACACCACGGCGACCTTGTCCTGGCTGAGCAGTTCGCGCGCCTTGGTGGCATAGGTCGGCCAGTCCGAAGCCGGGTCGACGACTACCGGCTCGATCTTCTTGCCCATCACGCCGCCCGCCGCGTTGATCTCGTCGAAGGTCATCAGCGCCACGTTCTTCAGGGCCGTTTCGGAAATGGCCATGGTGCCGGACAACGAATGCAGCACGCCGACCTTGATCGTGTCGCCGCTCGCGGCGAAGGCGCGGGGCACCCAGCCGGTGGCGGCCATGAGACCCGCGGCGCTCATTTGTTTGAGGACTTGTCTACGATCCATGAAGGACTCCTTCGTTTGGTAGGACGACCGTTGCGGTCGGACAAGAGCTGATCAAGCAAAAGGCGTGCCAGTTTCTCGAGAGTCGAGGCGATTCACGCGCGGCGGCGCTTTGGTGCGTGGATGCGGTATGGGGCGGGAGATAAGGCGGGGCATGGCGCACGCACTATCGGTGTGCGGCTGCCTGGGATTCGTGCGTGCGCAAAGGCGCGAATCCCCGTCATGGTGCGCGGCGGCCTGCGGTGGGGATCCAGCATGGCTGCCCGCTTCCTGGCGCACAGGACTGTGCCTCGTCCGGCGGGATCGAGGCAAAAAAAATCCGGAAGCCCCGCTTTGGGGCTTCCGGACTTGTTTGTCCGACGGATGCGTATTACTTGATCTTCGCGGCGTCGTGCAGTTTTTTCTGGTAGTCGGCCAGGACTTGCTGGCGCAGCATTTCTTCGATTTGCGGTTTGACCTGGTCGATCGGCGGGAACTGCACCGCGCGGGTGTCGTTGACCTTGATGATGTGCCAGCCATATTGCGTCTGCACCGGCTTGTCGACCATTTCGCCCTTCTTGAGCTTGGTCACCGCATCGGCGAAGGCCGGCACGTAGTTGGTGGCCGGGGCCCAGCCCAGGTCGCCGCCGTTGCCGGCGCTGCCGGGGTCCTGCGAGTTCTTCTTGGCCAGATCGGCGAACTTCTTGGGGTCGGCCTTGATCTGGGCCAGCAGATCGTCGGCGGTCTTCTCGTCCTTGACCAGGATGTGGCTGACATCGTATTCCAGCTTGCCGGCCTGTTGCTGCTTGAGCTTGTCGTACTGGGCCTGGACCTGGGCGTCGGTGACGGGGTGCTTGGCCAGGTAGTCGTTCATCAGGGCGCGGACCAGAATGCCCTGGCGAGCCAGTTCGATCTCGGTCTGCACCGAGGCTTGCTTGGCTACGCCTTCTTTTTCGGCGGCCTGCACGAAGATCTGGCGGTTGATCAGCTCTTCTTTGACCTGGTCGCGCAGCTGCGGCGAATCGGTGGCGCCCTGGGTGACCAGCAGCTTGACGAACTCGTCCACGTTCTTTTGCGTGATGGACTTGCCGTTGACGGTGGCCACGGTCTGCGCGAAGGCAAAGGCGGGCAGGGCGACCGCGCAGGCGGTGGCCAGCATGATGATGCGTTTCATGTAATGCAAGTCCTTGGAGGTTCTAGGAAGTAAGGCAGATGGCCTGTAATGAGCAAACTAATGGGCCGTGGATGTCTGGGTTGTCGTCTCTGCTGGCGACTTCGCCTCGATGGCCAGCGCATGGATGGCATGGGGCATGAGATCGCTCAGGCGATCATACACCAGCCTATGACGCGCCACAGGGGAAAGCCCCTTGAAACAGCCGGCTACGATGCGTACCCGATAATGACCCGCGCCGCCCTGGGCGCCGGCGTGACCGGCGTGCAGATGCGATTCGTCCTCGACGACGAGGTTGTCGGGCGCGAGGGCGGCCAGGCGCTCGCGGATCAATTCGACGCGGTCACCGCTCATGGCGTTTTCCCCGGACCGCGATCCGTGGACGAATCGGCCTGGTCCGGCTGCATGTGGCGGCTCAGCCAGATGGACTGGCCTATTACGAACACCAGCATCAGCCCCATCAGGCCGAAGACCTTGAAGCTGACCCACTGCGCTTCGGTGAAGCGCCCCGAAAAGGCGACGTACAGGTTGATGAAACCGGCGGCAAGGAAAAACAGCGCCCAGCTTAGATTGAGCTTGTTCCAGGCGGCCTCGGGCAGCGCGATCTGCTGCCCCATGATCTTGCGCATGGGATTGCGGCCGACCATGCGGCCGACGAGCAGCACCACGCCGAAGATCCAATACAGCACCGTGGGCTTCCATTTGATGAAGGCATCGTCGTGCAGCAGCAGCGTGGCGCCGCCGAACAGAACGATGACGGTGAGATTGATCCAGTGGGTGATCTCGATGGTTCTGCCCGTGACCTTGAGCCACACGATCTGCGCGATCGAGAGCGCCACCGCGGTGGCGGTGGCCGCGTAAATATCGGCGAACCGGTAGACGACGAAAAAGAGGATCAGCGGGAAGAGATCGAAAAGAAATTTTTTCATCGCCGGGCCGCTCCCAAGATGAAAAGCGCCCCCTTGGGGGGCAGCAAGCGGCGCAGCCGCGCAGCGTGGGGGTCTTTATTCATTTGCCGTCGGGCTCGAATTGCAGCGCCAGCGAATTGATGCAATAGCGCAGGCCCGTGGGCGGCGGCCCGTCGGGGAACACGTGGCCCAGGTGCGAGTCGCAGATGTTGCACAGCACTTCGGTGCGGACCATACCCAGGGTCGTGTCCTGTTCTTCGCGCACCAGGCCAGGGGCCAGGGCTTCGAAATAGCTGGGCCAGCCGCAGCCGGCGTCGAACTTGGTGTCGGAAGCGAACAGCGCCGTGCCGCAGGCCACGCAGCGGTAGATGCCGGGGGTGAAGGTGTCCCAGTAGCGGCCGGTAAAAGCGCGCTCGGTGGCTTTTTCACGGGTGACGGCGAATTCCTGCGGGGTCAGCTGGGCGCGCCACTCGTCTTCGGTCTTGCGTATCTTGTCCATGGTGTTTCTCGAAATGTCCGCCGATTCGGCGGGCGCTGGGAAGACAATTATCTTAATCCATAGGGTGGGCCTTGCCCTGCAAAGCGGGGGGCTGCGGGCGGGTTTACGCCATATTGCGCGGCCGATCCGAAATTGATAACGTGTTAACTATCTATGCTGGATTGTGAATGGATTCGGATTTGATACAAATTACGGCATAGGATGCTAAATTTTGTATAACATTGCGTAACCCGGCTCACTAGAAGGCCGTCCGGCCATCCAACCCGAAGCCGAACAAAGGAGACAGACATGACCAAGCGTACCGGCGCATGCGCCGCCTCGGGCGTGAAGAAAATCGTTGCCGTCCTGGCGCTGGCCTTGCCCCTGGCGGCTGCCGCCCAGGTCAAGATCGGCCTGACACTGTCCGAGACCGGCCCGGCCGCATCGCTGGGCATCCCCGAGCGCAACGCCGCGGCCCTGTTGCCCACCGAGGCGGACGGGCAGAAGATCCAATGGATCGTGCTCGACGACGGCACCGACACCACCGCGGCGGTGCGCAACGCGCGCAAGCTGGCCACGGACGATAACGTCGACGTGCTGATCGGCTCGTCGGTCACGCCCAGCTCCCTGGCCATGGTCGACGTGGCCGCCGAACTCAAGGTGCCCCTGATCAGCGTGGCCGCCAGCGCCGCCATCGTCTCCCCCATGGACGCCAAACGTCATTGGGTCTTCAAGACGCCGCAGAACGACGATCTGATGGCCGGCGCGCTGGCCGATGCCATGGCCAAGACCAACATCAAGACGCTGGGATTCATCGGCTTCAACGATGCCTACGGCGACAGCTGGCTTAACGTCATGACCAAGGCCGCTGCGGCCAAGGGCATCAAGGTCGTCGATACCGAGAAGTACAGCCGCACCGACACCAGCGTCACCGGCCAGGTGCTCAAGCTGGTGGCGGCGCATCCCGACGCCATCCTGATCGCCGGCGCCGGCACGCCGGTGGCGCTGCCGCAGCGCGAACTCAAGTCGCGCGGTTATGCCGGGCAGATCTACCAGACCCACGGCGCGGCCAACAACGATGTGCTGCGCGTCTGCGGCAAGGATTGCAACGGCATGCTGCTGCCGGCCGGCCCGCTGCTGGTGGCCGCACAGTTGCCCGACAGCAACCCGGTCAAAAAGTCGGCCATGGTCTTTGTCAATGCCTACGAGGCGAAATACGGCGCGGGTTCGCTCAGCACCTTCGGCGGGCACGTCTGGGACGCCGGCCAGCTGATCCTGAACGCGCTGCCCAAGGCATTGAAGACGGGCGCCAAGCCGGGCACGCCGGCCTTCCGTTCCGCCATGCGTGACGCCATCGAAGAGACCAAGAATCTGGCCGCTTCGCAAGGGGTGTTCACCATGAGCCCCACCGACCACGCCGGTATGGACGAACGCGCGCGCGTCATCGTCAAGGTCGTGGACGGCAAGTGGGTCTACCAGCCTGATCTGTAAGCCGGTCATCGCGCGCCGCGCCGATCGGGGCGGCGCGCGCCATCGGCAGGCCTCTCGCGGGGCATACGTCTCCCCACCTCTTGGGCCGTCGGGCCGAAGATGCGGCGTGCGGGGGCCTTCCTTCATGAACGAAGATAGAAAAACAACGTGGATTTCTCCATTGCACTGATCCTGCTGCAGGACGGCGTAGTGAACGGCGCCATCTATGCCCTGCTGGGCATGGCCCTGGTGCTGGTGTTCGCCGTCACACGCGTCATCTTTATTCCCCAAGGCGAGTTCGTGACTTTCGGGGCCTTGACGCTGGCCATGCTGGCCGGAGGCCAGGTGCCGGGAACCGCCTACCTGCTGCCGCTGATGGGGCTGGTGGTGCTGGTGCTGGAGCTGGCGCGGGCCCTGCGCAGCGGTTCGTGGTCCGCCCTGCCCGGGGTGCTGGCCAGCTGCGTGGCGCTGCCTCTGCTGCTGCTGTGGCTGGTGCGCGCCTATGCCGGTCCCCACACCTCGGTTTGGGTCGACATGCTGTTGACCCTGCTTCTGGTGGTGCCCATGGGACCCATGATCTATCGCATTGTCTACAGCCCGCTGGCCGAGGCCTCGGTGCTGGTGCTGCTCATCGTGTCGGTGGCCGTGCATTTCGCCCTGGTCGGCATGGGCCTTATCGTTTTCGGTGCCGAGGGCTGGCGCACGTCGTCCTTCATCGACGGCCAGATCAACCTGGGCTTCATGACTTGGTCGGCGCAGAGCCTGTTCGTGGTGCTCGTCTGCGCGCTGCTCATCGTGGCGCTGTGGCTCTTTTTCGGCAAGACGCTGTACGGCCGCGCGCTACGCGCCACTGCCGTGAACCGCAGGGGCGCGCGGCTGGTGGGCATCAGCACAGCCATGTCGGGCGGGCTGACTTTCACTCTGGCGGCGGCCATCGGCGCGGTCTCGGGAATTTTGATCGTGCCCATCACCACGATCTACTACGACACGGGATTCCTGATCGGCCTGAAGGGCTTCGTGGGCGCCATCATCGGTGGATTGATCAGCTATCCGCTCGCCGCCGCGGGTTCGCTGCTGGTGGGCATCCTGGAGTCGTTCTCGTCGTTCTGGGCCAGTTCCTACAAAGAGGTCATCGTGTTCACGCTGATCATTCCGGTGCTGGTCTGGCGTTCGCTCAGCCACCGCCACACAGACGACGAAGAATGAGCGACATGATGAAAAATCGTACTGTGCTATCGGCATTTCTCATCGTGCTGGCCGTGCTGCCGCTCGTGCCGGCGACGCCCGAGTTCTGGATCACCGAGCTCGACTACATCGGCCTGGCCGCGCTGGTGGCCACCGGCCTCATGCTGCTGACCGGCGTGGCCGGGCTGACCTCGTTCGGTCAGGCGGCCTTCGTCGGGTTGGGCGCCTATGCCACGGCCTACCTCACCACCAAGTATGCCGTTTCGCCCTGGCTGGGCCTGGCGGCGGGCTTGCTGCTGACCGGCGTGGTGGCCTGGCTCCTGGGGTTGATCACCCTGCGTCTGTCCGGCCACTACCTGCCGCTGGGCACCATTGCCTGGTGCCTGTCGCTGTACTACCTCTTCGGCAATATTCAGGCGCTGGGCCAGCACGACGGCATTTCCGGCATCGTGCCCATTTCGTTCTTCGGCGTGTCTCTTATGCAGGGGCGCCACATCTATTTCCTGATCTGGATCTGCGTGCTGCTGGGCGCCTGGGCCAGCAGCAATCTGCTCGATTCGCGTCCGGGCCGCGCCATCCGCGCGCTCAAGAACGGCGCCCACATGGCCGAGTCCATGGGCGTGGATACCGGATCCTACAAAATCGTGGTGTTCGTCTGGGCCGCGCTCCTGGCCAGCGTGTCGGGTTGGCTGTACGCGCATATGGAACGCACGGTCAGCCCCAGCCCGTTCAGCCTGCCGGTGGGCATCGAATACCTGTTCATGGTGGTGGTCGGCGGTTCGGGCAGCGTATGGGGCGCCATTCTGGGCGCGGCGCTGATCCTCGTCATCAAGGATCAGCTGCAAAACCTGCTGCCGCTGCTGCTGCACTCCCAATCCAATTTCGAGCTCATCGGTTTCGGCATCTTGATGATCCTGATGCTGCAATACGCCAGCGGCGGCGTGTGGCCCATCGTGTCCGGATGGTGGTCGCGCCTGGGCGGCGCAGCCGGATCGGGGCGCATGGGTCGCGGCAACGGTCTTGCCGCGCCTGCCCAGGCGCCCGCCTTGCCGCGCCGCGAACGGCCCGAGGCGGGGCAGACCGTGCTCGAAGTCGACGGCCTGCGCAAGGAGTTCGGTGGACTGGTGGCAGTCAACAATATTTCCTTCAGCATGCGCGCCGGCGAGATCATGGGCCTGATCGGCCCCAACGGCGCGGGCAAGAGCACGACCTTCAACCTGGTCAGCGGCGTGATACCGGCCACGCGCGGCGAGGTGCGCTTTCTGGGCGAAAGCATCGGGGGGCTGTCGGCGCGCAGCATCGCCACACGCGGCGTGGGCCGCACCTTCCAGCATGTGCAACTGTTGCCCACCATGTCCGTGCTCGAGAACGTAGCCCTGGGCGCGCATCAGCGCAATCATGTGGGCGTGCTTGCGGGCGCACTGCATACCGACCGTGCGCGCGAAGCGCAACTGCTCCACGAAGCGGCGGCGCAGCTGCAGCGCGTGGGCTTGGGCGATTACCTGTACGAGCAGGCCGGCAACCTGGCCCTGGGCCAGCAGCGCATTCTGGAAATCGCGCGGGCGCTTGCCTGCGATCCGATCTTGCTGCTGCTGGACGAGCCCGCGGCGGGCCTGCGCTACAAAGAAAAGCAGGAGCTGGCCCAGGTGCTCGAGCAACTGCGCGAAGAGGGTTTGAGCATTCTGCTGGTGGAGCACGATATGGATTTCGTCATGCGCCTGACCAACCACTTGGTGGTGATGGACTTCGGCACCAAGCTGGCCGAAGGCCCGCCGGCCGAGGTCCGCGAGAATCCCGTGGTGCTGCAAGCCTATCTGGGCGGCATCGACGACGATCTACCCGAATCGCTGCGCGGCGCGGAGGCCTAAGAATGAGCCAATCTCCGATACTCGAAGTGCAGGATATCTCGGCCCGCTACGGCAAGGTGGGGGCGCTGGTCGGTGCCTCGCTGTCGGTGCCGGCGGGCAGCATCGTCACCGTGATCGGCGCCAACGGCGCGGGCAAGTCCACGCTGCTCAATGCGGTGATGGGCTCGCTGCCGCAAACCGGTCACGCCAGCGGCACGGTGCGCTACGACGGCGGCGATGTGCGCGGCTGGAAGGCCGAGCGTCGCGTCGCCGCCGGCATGTCGTTGGTACCCGAAAAGCGCGAGCTGTTCGGCACCATGTCGGTGGAAGACAATCTGCTGCTGGGTGGATTTCGCCGCTATCGGGCGCGCGAAAGCGGCTGGAAGCGCACGCTGGACGAAGTCTACGACCTGTTTCCGCGCCTGCGCGAGCGCCGCGCGCAAGAGGCCGGCACCCTGTCGGGCGGCGAGCGCCAGATGCTGGCGGTGGGCCGCGCGCTCATGGCCAAGCCGCGCCTCTTGATGCTGGACGAGCCCAGCCTGGGACTGGCCCCGCGCATCGTGCGCGAGATCTTCCACATCATCGCGCGCCTGCGCGAGACGGGCGTGGCGATACTCCTGGTCGAGCAGAATGCCCGGGCGGCCTTGCAGGTGGCCGATTACGGCTATGTGCTGGAGACCGGCGAGATCGCGCTGCACGGCCCGGCCCGCGACCTGGCGGACGACCCGAAGGTGATCGAAAGCTACCTGGGGTTGGGCAAGGGCGCCTAGGCTCGTTGTTTTTTCGATAGTCGAACTCGCGGCTCTTGACTTAGAGTTCACTCGAAGTCCCAACCTTGAGTCCGTCATGTCGAAATCGCTAACCATAGGCCAGGTGGCTACGGCCATCGGCGTTTCCGCCCACACGCGGCGCTACTCCGACCAGGCAGGCTTGCTGGGCTCGATCGGGCGCAGCGGCGGGGGGCACCGGCTGTATTCGCCGGCGGATCTGGACTGGCTGCAATTCGTGATGCGGCTGAAGGCGACGGGGATGCCCATCGCCGCCATCCAGGCGTTTTCCGAACTGCGAGCCCGGGGTGCATCGACCTACGGCGCGCGGCGCGCGATGCTCGCCGAGCATCGCGGCGAAGTGCTGTCGCGCCTTGCGGACCTGCAGGCGAATCTTGCTGCCATCACGGACAAGATCGCCTGGTATGAGGCCCAGGAGAACCTGGCGGTTCGGCATGACGATCGTTTCCCAACTCATGAACAGGAAAAGGACTCGTCATGGAACACGCATTCGACATCGCCCGCGCCGGTAACCACCGCTATGAGCAAGGCTGGCAAAAACTGAAGCAGATCGACGGCGAGGTGGGCGAACGTGTGGTCGCCGCACTCGCGCCCATCGCACCGGATTTCGGGCGCATGCTGATCGAGTTCGGCTTCGGCGACATCTACAGCAGGCCGCAGCTCGATCTGCGCGCGCGCGAAATCGCCACGGTCGCGGCGCTCGCCGCTCTGGGCAACGCGCTGCCGCAACTCAAGATTCACATCGAGGCGGCGCTGAACGTGGGCTGCACCCGCGACGAGATCGTCGAGGTGTTCATGCAGATGGCGCTTTATGCGGGCTTTCCTGCGGCGCTCAATGCCTTGTTCGCCGCGCGCGAGGTATTCGACGCCCGGGACGCGAAGGCGGACGCGGCGACGATGAGCGCGCCGCCGAGCCACGCCGAGGCCGTCAGCCTCTCGCCCAGCCAGATGTAGGCGAAGAGCGCGCCGAAGACCGGCTCGCTGCCCATCAGCAGCGCCACGCGCGTGGCGCTGCTGCGGCGTACGGCATAGTTCTGCACGAAGAACGCGAAGAGCGTGCAGCCCAGCACCAGATAGCCCACATCGCCCCAGAAGGCGGAGTGCGCGCCGAAGGAGGGCAGGGGCTGCCATTGATCGCGCCCGACGATCCAGGCCAGCAGCAGGCAGCCGCCGGCCACCACGCCGGACTGCGCCGCGGTCAGGGCCAGCGGCGGCAGGCGTCCCGACAGCATGGCACGCTTGGTCATGCAGACGTTCAGGGCGCGCAGCAGGGCGGCCAGGACCATCAGGGCGTCGCCCGGAGCCCATGCGAGAGTGCCGCCGCTGATCAGAAAGGCCCCGGCCAGCGACATGCCCACGGCCATCCATTCGGCCGGGCGCGGCGCGCGCTTGAGCCATAGCCATTCCACCAGCGGCGTCAGCGCCACGCACAGGCTGATGAGGAACGCGGCATTGGACGCGTGCGTATGGCGCACGCCGAAGGTTTCGGCGACGAAGATGCAGAGCAGCAGCAGGCTGGCGCCGATCACGGCCAGGGCGTCGCCGCGCGCCAGGCCGCGCAGGCCTCGCAGCGCGGGCGACAGCAGGACGAAGGTCAGCGTAAAGCGAAGTGCGATCAGCCCCAATACCGGGTAGACCAGCAAGGCTTCCTTGACGATGCCGTAGCTGGAACCCCATACCAGGGCGACTGCCAAAAGCAGCAGATCGGCGAACAGAGCGGAGCGGGACGAGGAGGGCATGAGGATTGACGCAGGCGTATTGGCGGACATGGCGGGCTGCCAGGCTGGCTCGCATTGTCATTCATGTCGATGGCAATGATAATTAGGCAGTGAAGCAAAATATTTATGCTCGAAATGCATAAATAAGCCTCATCGACTCTTCAATCGCATCGCCCTCTTGCAGATCAGGCGGCATACCTCATGATTCCCAGCGAACTCCTGGCGCTGCTCCCCGATCTGGCGACTTTCGCGCGCGTCGTCGAGACCGGTAATTTCTCGGCCGCGGCGCGCCTGCTCGGCACTACGCCATCGACCGTAAGCCGGCAGATGCAGCGGCTGGAACGCGCGCTCGGCACACGGCTGCTCGAACGCTCGACCCGCAGCATCCGGCTGACCGAATCCGGCGCGCAGGTCTATCGTCACTGCCGGCACATGGTCGAGGCGGCTGCCGATGCCGTCGACGTGGCCGGACATCTCAGCGAGAGCGTGCACGGCCGGATCAGTCTTAGCGCGCCGATCTCCTACGCCAAGAGCGTGCTGCATCCGCTGATGGACGAGTTCCTGCGCGCGCATCCCCAAGCCGACGTCCAATTGCTTTTCGACGATCGCGAACTCGACCCCGTACGCGATCCGGTGGACCTGGCGCTGAGAATGACCTTGGCTCCGCCGCCGGGCCTAGTGGCGCGCCGGCTCGGCGCGGTGCGCTGGATGGCCTGCGCCTCGTTCGCCTATTTGCGCAAGCGGGGCGTGCCCGACCACCCGCAAGCGCTGCGGCAGCACGATTGCCTCTATCTCGGAGACCATGCCGACGACAACCGGTGGGTCTTTCGCCGCGGCGAGGAAGCGCACACGGTGCAGGTCCAGGGCCGCTATATCGTGAACGATGCGGAAACCCGCCGCGACGCGGCGCTGGCTGGCTGGGGAATCGCCAGCCTGCCCGAGTTCGTGGCCGCCGACGCCTTGCGTGAGGGGGAACTGATGCAGGTCTTGCCCGACTGGTCGTTCGAGCCCCGAGCCTATAGCGGCCCGGTGTGGCTGCTTTACCCGCAGAACCGCTTTCTGCCGCCCAAGGTGCGAGCCATGATCGACTGGCTCACGACGAATATACGTTCTTAAGGCCTAGCATCTGTTGACGCAGTGAGCCTGTGGCAGGGCGGAGGAATCCGAAGCACAGCCCATCGGGCGAGCATCGGAATTCCGCAGTCCTGTCGCAGGCGGCTTAAGAACTCAAGCGCTTTAGCTGCCAGCGCCTTAACGTTTCAGCGAGCACCCGTGGACTTGGCGTAGTCCATGTACAGCTTGTGCGCCAGCTGCGCCGCCGGACCATAGGACAGCTTGCGGTCGTCCAGGCGGTTGACGTGGATCACCTTGCCGTAGTTGCCGGTGGAGAACACCTCGTCTGCGCTCTTGACCTCTTCCGGCGTGATCGTGCGTTCTTCCACATTGGCGCCATGCTCGCGCAGCAGGGCCAGGACGCGCGCGCGCGTGATGCCCGAGAGGAAGGTGCCGTTGGCGGCCGGCGTGGCGATCTTGCCGTCCTTGGCGATCCACAGATTGCTGCTGGCGAACTCGGCCACATTGCCGTCGCCGTCGAGCATCACGGCCGTGTCGAAGCCGGCGGCGTTGGCTTCCTTGGTGGCGCGCTGGCCGTTGGGGTACAGGCAGGAAGCCTTGGCGTCGGTCGGGGCCATGCTGGGCCAGGCGCGGGCGTACTGGTTCTGCGTCATGGCCGAGAAGCCTTCGGCGCCGGGCATGGGCGCCTTGAAGACGTGCAGCACGAATTGGGTCTTGGACGCTTCGGGCAGCAGGAAGCCGTCGGCGCAGAAGAACATAGGCTTGATGTAGAGCGCGGTGCCGGCCGGGAACCTGGACACGGCTTCGAGGGCCAGCTTCTGCACCTCTTCCCAGCTGATCTGGGGCTCCATGAGCATTTTCCTGGCCGAGCGGATCACGCGCTGGCAGTGCAGGTCCAGGTCGGGGGTCAGGCCGTCGAAGGCGCGGGCGCCGTCGAAGACCATGCTGGCCATCCAGAAGGCGTGGTCGGCGGGGCCCAGCAGCTTGGGGTTTTCGGTCGTCCATTGACCGTCGTGGTAGAACATGGCGTCCATGAAGTGTCCTGGCGAATACACAATAAAAAGGCCGCGCGAACCGCGCGGCCGTGCATCTACAGGATACTCCAGGACGGAGCAGGCCCGCCCTATACAGTTTGACGGCGCTGCTTCCAGGCCAGTATCTCGCCCACGATACCGCGGCGGAAGGCCAGCACGCAGATCACGAAGATCAGGCCGATCACGATGGTGACGGAATCGCCCAGCGTGTTGAACCAGGCGATGTGCGTGATCCGGGCCATGAACTCGCCCAGGGTGCCGATCTGGTTTTCCAGCGCAACCACGATGAAGGCGCCCAGGACGGGGCCTACCAATGTACCCAGGCCGCCGATGAGCGTCATGAGGATGACCAGGCCCGACATGCGCCAGTCGGCATCGGAAAGGGACGCCGAGTTGAACACCAGGGCCTTGGTGGCGCCGGCCAGGCCGGCCAGCGTAGCCGAGAGCACGAAGGCGAGCAGTTTGAAGCGGTCGACGTCGTAGCCCAGGGAAATGACGCGCGGCTCGTTCTCGCGCAGGGCTTTGAGCACCTGGCCGAAGGGCGAGTGCACTGCGCGCCAGATGATGACGAAGCCGATGATGAACACGACCATCACCATGTAGTAGAGATGCAAGTCGACGGACAGATCGATGAAGCCCAGCGCCTTGCCGCGCGGGATCTGCTGCATGCCGTTCTCGCCGCCGGTGAAGCTGGCCTGCAGGAAGAAGAAGAACACCATCTGCGCGATGGCCAGGGTGATCATGGCAAAGTAGATGCCGCTGCGCCGGATGGCCAGCAGGCCCATGATCAGGCCGAGCAGCGCGGCGGCGGCGGTGCCGGCCAGGATGCCGACCTCGGTGGGCACACCCCAGGTCTTGAGCACATAGCCCGTGGTATAGCCCGCCAGGCCCAGGAAAGCCGCGTGGCCGAAGGACAGAAAGCCGGTATAGCCCAGCAGCAGGTTGAAGGCGCAGGCAAACAGGGCATAGCACATGACCTGCATCATGAAGATCGGATAGACGCCCAGATAGGGCAAGATGGCCACCACGATGGCCGCCAGCGCATAGGCCAGGAGTTGGCGGTTCATTTTTCTTTCCCGAAGAGTCCGGCGGGGCGGAACAGCAGCACGATGGCCATGATGATGAAGACGACGGTGGTGGAGGCCTCGGGCCAGAAGACTTTGGTCAGGCCTTCGACGATGCCCAGCCCCAGGCCGGTGACGATGGAGCCCAGGATGGAGCCCATGCCGCCGATCACCACTACGGCGAACACCACGATGATGATGTTCGAACCCATGAGCGACGACACCTGCAGCATGGGGGCGGCCAGCACGCCGGCAAAGCCCGCCAGCGCCACGCCGAAGCCGTAGGTGAGGGTGACCATGAGGGGCACGTTGACGCCGAAGGCTTCGACCAGCTTGGGGTTTTCGGTGGCGGCGCGCAGCATCGAGCCCAGGCGCGTGCGTTCGATGACGAACCAGGTGACCAGACATACCAGGAGCGAGGCCACCACCACCCAGCCCCGATAGGTGGGCAGGTACATGAAACCCAGGTTCATGACGCCGTTCAGCGAGGAGGGTGTGGGGAAGCTCTGACCTGAAACGCCATAGACGCTGCGAAACAGGCCTTCGATGAGCAGCGCCAGGCCGAAGGTGAGCAGCAGGCCGTAGAGATGGTCGAGTTTGGCAATGCGCTTGAGCAGCAGCCGCTCCAGGATCATGCCGACCACGCCGACCACGACGGGGGCGACCAGCAGCATGACCCAGTAGTTCAGGCCCAGATAGGTCATGCCCATCCAGGCGACGAAGGCGCCCATCATGTAAAGGACGCCATGCGAGAAATTGATGACGTTGAGCAAGCCGAAGATGATCGCCAGGCCCAGAGAAAGGATGGCGTAGAACGAACCGTTCACCAGTCCGAGCAGCAATTGGCCGAGCAGTGCCGGTAGAGGTATGCCGAAGAGGGTGATCATCGCTAAGAGGTATTCCTACTTGTAGGCCCGCGCCGTGGCCCGTCGAGGGAGCCGCGGCGCGGGGCGTCGCTACATGGCCGATTTACTGCTTGAGCAGCTTGCAGGGGGAGTCGGCGGGCTTGGTATAGACCTCTTCGCCGGGCAGGGTGGCGATCACCTTGTACAGATCCCAGGTGCTCTTGGACTCTTGCGGCGTCTTGACCTGCACCAAGTACATGTCGTGGATGAAGGTGCCGTCGGCGCGCACATAACCGCCGTGGGCGAAGAAGTCATTCACCTTGTGCGACTTCATCCATTTCATGACGGTGTCGGCATTGTCGGTGCCGGTGGCCTTGACGGCTTGCAGGTAGAACATGGTCGCCGAGTAGTCGGCCGCCTGAATGAAGGTGGGCGCGCGGCCGACCTTGGCTTCGAACCGCTTGGCCCAGGCACGGGCCTGGTCGTTCATGTCCCAATACCAGCCGACCGTGAGGTACATGCCCTGGGCGGCTTGCAGGCCCACGGCATGCACGTCGTTGGTGAAGGCCAGCAGGGTGGCGAGCTTCATTGTCTTGGTCACGCCGAACTGGTCAGCCGCCTTGACCGCGTTGACCCAGTCGGCGCCCGCGTTGGCCAGGCCCAGGATCTGCGCGCCTGAGGACTGGGCCTGCAGCATGTAGGAAGAGAAGTCAGTAGTGCCCAGGGGCACGTTGACCGCACCCTTGACGACGCCGCCGTTGGCCTTGACCACGGCTTCCGTATCGCGCTGCAGCGCATGACCGAAGGCATAGTCGGCCGTCACGAAGAACCAGTTCTTGCCGCCGTTCTTGACCACGGCCGAGCCCGTGCCGTGCGCCAGCGCGACCGTGTCGTAGCCATAATGGACGGTGTAGGGCGTGCACTGGGTGGTGGTCAGGTCGGCGGCGCCGGCGCCGGTGTTGATGTAGACCGTGTGCTTTTCCGCGGCGACCGCGGCTTCGGCCAGGCCGGTGGCCGAGTTGGTGCCGCCCATCAGCAGATCCAGGTGCTGCTGGTCGATCCATTCGCGGGCCTTGGCGGAGGCGATGTCGACCTTGTTCTGGTGGTCGGCGCTCAGTACCTCGATCTTCTTGCCGTTGACCGTGCCGCCGAAATCGTCGACAGCCATCTGGATGGCGGCTACGCCGCCGGGGCCGTCGTCGTCAGCGTAGACGGCCGACATGTCGGTGATCATGCCGATCTTGACGGTGTCGTTCATGGTGCCGGCATGTGCCGACAGACCGGTCAGACCCAGGCCTGCCATAGCGAGGGCTGTTGTCAGATTGCGTAGTTTCATGCTGTCTCCTGGTTTTAGGCCGGGATCACCGGCGGTTTGACGATTGCCTGGTTGAATCAGACGCCGAGCAATTCGTGTAGCGTATCTTGTTTCGATGCGAGCTGCGATGCGTCGAAGTGTTCGACGATCTGGCCGTGCTCCATGACGTAGAAACGGTCGGCCAGCGGCGCAGCAAAGCGGAAATTCTGCTCCACCATGACAATGGTGTAGCCGCGCGCTTTGAGTGCGGTGATCATACGGGCCAGCGCCTGCACGATCACGGGCGCCAGGCCTTCGGAGATTTCGTCGAGCAACAGCAGATTGGCCCCGGTGCGCAGGATGCGGGCCACGGCCAGCATCTGCTGCTCGCCGCCCGACAGGCGCGTGCCCGGCGAATTGCGCCGCTCGAGCAGGTTGGGGAACATGTCGTAGATTTCGGTCAACGACATGCCGCCACCGGGTACGGCGGTGGCCAAAGGCGGCGGCAGCAGCAGGTTTTCCTCGCACGACAGGCTGGCGAAGATGCCGCGCTCTTCGGGGCAATAGCCCACGCCCAGATGCGCGATCTTGTGCGTGGGCATGACGATCGATTCGGTGCCGTGGATGCGCACCGAGCCCTTGCGCGCGCCGGTCAGGCCGAGGATGGCGCGCATGGTGGTGGTACGACCGGCACCGTTGCGGCCCAGCAGCGTCACGACCTCGCCCTGGCCGACTTCGAGGTCGACGCCGTGCAGAATGTGCGATTCGCCGTACCAGGCATGCAGCCCGGAGATTTGCAGCGCAGGCGTGCTCATGGGTGCGCCCCCTGCAGTTCGCCGTCGGTCGTGCCCATATAGGCCTGCATGACGGCGGGATGGCGGGAGACTTCGGCGTAGTTGCCTTGCGCCAGCACCGCGCCGCGCGCGAGTACGGTGATGGTGTCGGCGATGGACGAGATCACGGTCATATTGTGTTCGACCATGAGGATGGTGCGGCCGCTGCTCACGCGCTTGATGAGTTGCGTGATGCGGTCGACGTCTTCATGGCCCATGCCCTGGGTGGGTTCGTCCAGCAGCATGAGTTCGGGTTCCATGGCCAGAGTGGTGGCGATTTCCAGCGCGCGCTTGCGGCCGTAGGGAAGATTGAGGGTGAGCTCGTTGGCGAAGCTGCCCAGATCGACCTGGTCGAGCAGTTCGCGGGCGTGGCTTTCGAGGCCACTCAACTGTTTTTCGCTTTTCCAGAAGTGATAGGAAAGGCCGGTCTTGCGCTGCAGGCCGATGCGCACGTTTTCCAGCACCGTGAGGTGCGGGAAGACCGCGGATATCTGGAACGAGCGGATCACGCCGCGGCGCGCGATCTGCGCCGGCCGCTCGCCGGTGATGTCGGTGCCGTTGAAGAAAATGGAGCCCGACGTGGGCGCCAGGAATTTGGTCAGCAGGTTGAAGCAAGTTGTCTTGCCCGCGCCGTTGGGGCCGATGAGCGCATGGATTTCTCCGCGCTCGACCCGCAGGTCGACGCCATTGACCGCGACGAAGCCGCGGAATTCCTTGGTGAGTTTTTTTGTCTCCAGGATCGCATCGCTCATGTGATGTGTCCTCTGCCTTTGCGTCTAATGACTCTTATATAAAACTGGGCGAGTATGAAGACCGATGCTTCAAATTGCCATGAGGGTTTTACATAGGGAGAGGGTTTTACATAAGAGGAGGCGGACGTCAGTCCAGGATCAGGCTTTGGTCTTGGATTTGTAATCGCACAGATCCGAGATCCCGCATTGCGGACACTTGGGTTTGCGCGCGACGCAGACGTAGCGGCCGTGCAGAATGAGCCAGTGATGCGCGTGTTGCGCGTATTCGGGCGGCGTCACTTTTTCCAGTTTGAGCTCGACGGCGAGCACGTCCTTGCCCGGCGCCAGTCCCGTGCGGTTGGCCACGCGAAAAATATGCGTGTCCACGGCAATGGTGGGCTCGCCGAACGCAATGTTGAGCACGACGTTGGCCGTCTTGCGGCCCACGCCGGGCAAGGCCTCCAGCGCTTCGCGGCTTCGCGGCACCTCGCCGCCGTGGCGTTCCAGAATGAGCCTGCTGGTAGCGATGGCGTTCTTGGCCTTGGTGCGGAACAGGCCGATGGTCTTGATGAATTCTTCGAGCCGGGCTTCGCCCAGCGCCGCCAGCTTTTCCGGCGTGCCGTATTGCGGAAAGAATTTGCGCGTGGCGAGGTTCACCGATTTGTCGGTCGCCTGAGCCGAAAGCAGCACGGCGATCAGCAACTGAAATGGCGTTGCGTATTCCAGCTCGCTTCGCGGCTCGGGATTGGCGGCTTGCAGACGGGCGAAGATTTCGCAGCGTTTGCGATTGTTCATCTGTCGGCCTCGAGCGCGTGTTTGGCGTGGTTCATGCGGATATTTTTCGCCATGCTTGCGGGCAAAGCCGCATTGTCACTTGCCGGCTCGCCGCGCGCGCGCGCGCGCCAGCGCCGATTCGACGGCGCTGCGTTTGCGTTCGGCATCGTGCGCGGCGGTCGCGCGCGTCGCCTCGGTTTGCATCGTGTCTGCCATCAGCTTGGCATTGTCCGCGGCCAGGCGCGATAGGCGCGCATTGCGGGCTTGATGACGCTGGCGCGCGCTGTTCGCATCGTCGGGCGTCCAGGCGCGATGGGCGGGGACCATATCGATGCAATCCACCGGGCAGGGGGGCACGCACAGATCGCAGCCGGTGCACAGGTCGGGCAGCACCGTGTGCATGCGTTTGTTGGCGCCGACGATGGCATCGACAGGACAGGCCTGGATGCACAAGGTGCAGCCTATGCAATGCGCCTCGTCGATGACGGCGACCAGCAGGGGGCCGTGCTGGCCTCGCGTGGTGTCCAGAGGAACGACAGGCACGGACAACATTGCTGCCAGGGCCGCGATACCTTCGTCGCCGCCCGGCGGGCAGCGGTTGATGGGTTCGGTGCCCGCGGCGATGGCCTGCGCGTAGGGCCGGCAGCCTTCATGACCGCACTTGGTGCATTGCGTCTGCGGCAGTAATGCGTCGATTCGGTCTGTCAGGTCGGAGTCGGTCACGACTTGCGAATGAATTCCGCGATCTTGGGGCAGATCGTTTCGCGCCAGCGGCGGCCCGAGAAAATGCCGTAGTGACCGGCGCCAGGCGCGAGAAAGTACTGCTTGCGCGCAGCCGGAATGCCGCGGCACAGGCCGATGGCGGCGCGCGTCTGACCCACGCCGGAGATGTCGTCGAGCTCGCCTTCGATCGCCATCAGCGAGGTCTTCTTGATGTCGGCGGGTTTGACCCGCTGGCCGTCGACCTCCCAGGTGCCGTTGGGCAGATGGAACTCCTGGAAGACGATGCGGATGGTGTCCAGGTAGAACTCGGCCGGCATGTCCAGCACGGCGTTGTACTCGTCGTAAAAACGGCGATGCGCCTCGGCATCGTCATCGTCGCCGCGCAGCAGATCGAGATAGAAGTCGTAGTGCGACTTCAGGTGGCGATCGGGGTTCATGGCCATGAACCCCGCATGCTGGAGAAAGCCGGGATAGACGCTGCGGCCCGCGCCGGCATAGTTGGGCGGCACGACGTGAATGACCTGGTTCTCGAACCAGGAGTAGGACTTGGTGGTGGCCAGATTGTTGACCTGTGTCGGCGACTGGCGCGGGTCGATGGGGCCGCCCATCATCACCATGCTGCGCGGCTGTACGTCGCCCGAGCTCGCCATGAGCGAGATGGCGGCCAGCACCGGCACCGTGGGCTGGCAAACCGAGATCACGTTGACGTCGGAACCCAGATGGCGGATGAATTCCTGCACGTAGCGCACGTAGTCGTCCAGGTGGAAGGCGCCGTCCGCGAGCGGAACCATGCGCGCGTCGATCCAGTCGGTGACGTAGACGTCGTGGTCGGGCAGAAGCGCACGCACGGTATCGCGCAGCAGCGTGGCGTGGTGGCCCGACATGGGCGCGACCAGCAGCACGCGCGGATCGCGGGCGCGCCGGGCGGGCAGGTCGCGCTCGAAATGCACCAGATTGCAGAACGGTCGGGTCGCCACGCTGGTTTGCCGCACGGCCACCGCTTTGCCGTCGATCTGAGTCTTATCGATGCCCCAGGCGGGCTTGTGATAATCCTTGCCTATGCGATGCACCAGCTCCAGGCCGGCTGCCATCTGGCGCGATATCGGCATGTACGACAGCGGACTGGCGGGATTGCTGAACCACTGCGCACCGGCGTCGGTGAACTCGGCCAACGGGCGGAGAAAGGCCCGTTGCATTTCATGCAATTGATACAGCATTAGGCGTCCTGTCTGTGTAGCTTGTAGGCGTATGCGGCCTTGTTAGTGCGTGTATCTATTACGCACAAATTGAGCTCATATTAAGAAAATATGTCCTGACAAGCACTTGTAATGTGCCCGCTGTCGGCGAGTTCGTTGCGTAAATGCGACCTATTGCTGACGAAGACCTGATTCCTGCGGCGCGAAGATTGCCGCATGAATCAGATGGCTGCGTCACCAATAATTTTCAACGGCCAGGTTACCTGGAATGCCGCGGCGTCCCGGCGCGAAGCCGCGATCTGCCAGCAGCATGCGGGCGTCGGCCAGCATGGCGGGGTTGCCGCACAGCATGATGCGCGAGCGGGCCGGATCCAGCTCGAGGCCGGCCAGTTGCTCCAGCCCTCCGTCGGCGATGAGGCGGGTCAGGCGAGCCTGCGGCATGCCGGGCAGCGCTTGACGGGTGGCGATGGGCAGGTAGCTCAGGCGAGGGTCGCGGTCGGCCAGGGCCTGGAGCTCGTCGCGGTAGGCCAGTTCGTCGGCCGTGCGCACACCATGAACCAGCACGACGCGCGCAAAGCGTTGCCGCGCCGTCGGGTCGCGCAACATCGACAGATAGGCCGACAGCCCGGTGCCGGTGGCCAGCAACCAGAGATGCTCGCCGTCGGCAAACCGATCCAGCGTGAGAAAGCCGAAGGGCGTCTTGTCGACGTACAGCGCGTCGCCCGGGCGCAGGTCGGCCAGGCGGGGGCTGAATGGGCCCTCGGGCACGACGATGGAATAGAACTCCAGCTCGGCGTCGCTCGGGGCCGAAACCATGGAATAGGCGCGCCACAGGGTCGGGACGGCCTCGGCCTCGTCTGCGTTCTCGGCCGGCAGGCCCAGGCGGGCGAACTGGCCGGGTTGGAAGACGTAGGCCGGATCGCGGCTCACGCGCAGGGAGAACAGTTTGCCCGGCACCCAGGCCTGGACGCGGGTGACGGTCTGGCGCGTATATTTTGCGTCGGCCACTTACTTTTCGAGGTACTGCAGTTTGTCGGCCACGCCGTTCCAGGTGTCGGCGTCGGACGGGGCGGCCTTGGACCGGCTGATGGTCGGAAACTCGGGGGACAGCTCGGCGTTGATCTTGATGAACTGGAGCTGATCCTGCGGCACGTCTTCTTCGGCATAGATGGCGTTGGCCGGGCATTCGGGGATGCACACGGCGCAGTCTATGCACTCGTCGGGATCGATCACCAGGAAGTTCGGGCCTTCCTTGAAGCAGTCAACCGGACAGACGTCCACGCAGTCGGTGTATTTGCACTTGATACAGTTTTCGGTGACGACGTGGGTCATTGGGGCAAGCTCCGGGCAGGGCGGTCGTTCGTGTAAGGATGCGAGGGATTTTACCCAATGCGACCGGGCCGATAGCCAATAGGCAGGCGCATGCCCTGGTTATATGCATATGCCGTGCCTGCGGGCGCTCGGCGGCCCCTGTGAGCAGCCATGTTAATGTGCGCAATCATGATCATCGAATCGCTGCTCGACACCGACCTCTACAAGTTCAGCATGATGCAGGTCGTGCTGCACCAGTTCCCGGCCGCTCAAGTGGAGTACCGCTTCAAGTGCCGCACGCCGGGCGCCGATCTGCGGCCCTACCTGGAAGAAATCCGCGCCGAGGTGCATCAGCTGTGCCAGCTGCGCTTCACCGACGACGAGCTGGACTATCTGCGCGGGCTGCGCTTTCTCACCAGCGATTTCATCGATTTCCTTGGCCTGTATCACATGCCCGAACGCTGCATCACGCTGCGCGAAGGCGAGAAGCCGGGCGAAATCTCGATCGAGATCAAGGGCCCCTGGCTGCACACCATTCTGTTCGAAATTCCGGTGCTGGCTATCGTCAACGAGGTCTACTTCCGCAATACTCAGCCGCGTCCCGACCTGGAAGAAGGGCGTCGGCGTTTGCAGGACAAGATGAACCTGGTGAAGCGCGAAACCGACCTGGGCGAGTTCCGCCTGGCCGACTACGGCACGCGCCGACGCTTTTCCAAGGCCTGGCACGACGAAGTCGTGGCCACGCTCAAGAGCCAGATGCAACCGTATTTCGTCGGCACGAGCAATGTGCTGCTGGCCCGGCGCCACGGCGTGCTGCCGCTGGGTACCATGGGCCACGAGTATCTGCAGGCTTGTCAGGCGCTCGGCCCGCGACTGCGCGATTCGCAGGTCTATGCGCTGGAAATGTGGGCCCGCGAATACCGCGGCGATCTGGGCATCGCCTTGTCGGACGTGTACGGCATGGAGGCGTTCCTGCGCGATTTCGACATGTATTTCTGCAAGCTGTTCGACGGCGCGCGTCACGATTCGGGCGACCCCTTCATCTGGGGCGAGCGCATGATCGAGCACTATCGCAACAATCGCAGCGATCCGCGCACCAAGACCCTGGTGTTTTCCGACGCGTTGGATTTTCCCAAGGCCATCGAGCTGTGCCGGCGTTTTTCGCATCGCTGCAAGCTCTCGTTCGGCATCGGCACCAATCTCACCAACGACCTCGGCTACGAGCCGCTGCAGATCGTCATCAAGATGGTCCGCTGCAACGGCCAGCCCGTGGCCAAAGTGTCCGACGCGCCCGAGAAGACCATGTGCGATGATCCTGCCTATCTGGCCTATCTGCGCCAGGTATTCGAACTTCCGCCGGCCTGATTGTCCGCCGCGCCAGGGCGGCTTTTCGCTTCACAAGAACGATTCACCCACCTTTTTCTCAGAGGATCCCATGAGCAATATCAAGCGCATCAACGTAGGCAAGCGCCTGTCCGACGTCGCCGTCTACAATGGCGTGGCCTATCTGGCCGGTCAGGTGCCCGACGACACGACGCAGGACATCACCGGTCAGACCCAGCAGGTGCTGGCCACCATCGATCAATTGCTGGCCGAAGTCGGCAGCGACAAGTCGCGCATTCTGATGGCTCAGGTGTTCGTGGCCAATATCGCCGAGTTCGCCGGCATGAACGCAGCCTGGGACGCCTGGGTCGCCGAGGGCAACGCGCCGGCGCGCGCCACCATCGAGGCGCGCCTGGCCAACCCCAATATCAAGGTCGAAATCGTGGTGACCGCCGCGGTCTGATCGCAAGTTTTCCGCGATCGACACAAGGCCGCCCGGGGGCGGCCTTGTTTTTTGCCGCCGGCCGCTTTCGAGGTCAGACGGCACTCCTTCGGGGCAGCAAGCCGCAAGCGCAGCATAGGGGCTTTTTTCCAGGTAGAGTGTCGGCTCGCATCATGTTTTCCACGCTGCCCGATCATGTCCTCCCCGCCCGCCCCATCCCGTGCCGCGCCTTTGGACGCCGCCTGGCTGCAGGCGGCCGGCGCCGATCTGGATGAAGACGGCGTGCGCCTGTTGGCGCGCGCGGCGGCCTGGGCCGAGCCGCGCTTCCTGGCGCAGCAGGCGCTTACGGGCGAGCCGCTGATCGGCCACGCTGCCGGCGTCGTTCGCCTGCTGGCGGGCTTGCAGACCGACGCGTCTACCCGAGCCGCCGCCTTGCTGGCTGCTCTGCCGCCCGAGTCCCTGCCTGCGGTTTCGTCGCGCAACGACCCCATTGCCGCCGAATTCGGCGCGGAGACCGCCAAGCTTCTGGCCGGCTCGCATGCCTTGCTGCGCCTGAACGTCGCGGCCAGGCAGGCCAGCGATAGCGAGGCCGCCAGCGGCGACCAGAAGGAAATGCAGCGCAAGATGCTGCTGGCCATGGCGGCCGATCTGCGCATCGTGCTGATGCGTCTGGTTTCGCGACTTCAGACGCTGCGCTGGCATGCCGAGACCAAGGCGCCGTGCCCGCCCGAACTGGCGCGCGAAACGCTGGACCTCTACACCCCGCTGGCCAATCGCCTGGGCATCTGGCAGGTCAAGTGGGAGCTCGAGGACCTGTCTTTCCGTTTCCTCGAGCCCGAACGCTACAAGCAGATCGCCCGCCAGCTCGAAGAAAAGCGAGCCGAGCGCGAGGCCTTCATCGCCGATGCCGTCGCGCGGCTGAGCCAGGCCCTGAAGCAGGCGGGCATCGAGGCCGAGGTCTATGGCCGGCCCAAGCACATCTACAGCATCTGGAACAAGATGCGCATCAAGCAGCTCGATTTTTCCGAGCTGCTCGACCTGCGCGCGCTGCGCGTGATCGTCGGGGACGTGCGTGCCTGCTTTGCCGCGCTGGCCCTGGTACACGAGATGTGGACGCCGATGATCGAGGCTTTCGACGATTACATTTCGCGTCCCAAGCCCAATGGCTACCGCTCCTTGCATACCGTGGTCACCGACGCCGAGGGCCGGCCTTTCGAGGTGCAGATCCGTACGCGCGAGATGCACCAGTTCGCCGAATACGGCATGGCCGCGCACTGGCGCTACAAAGAGGCCGGCGCCAAGGGCGGCCAGGTGGCGGCTTCCAGCGACTACGACAGGCAGTTGTCGTGGATGCGCCAGTTGCTGGCCTGGAACAGCGATCTGGAAACCCGGGGTGGCGCTGCGGCCGCGCAGGCTGGCTCAGGGCACATCTATGTGCTCACGCCCCAGGTGCGCGTGATCGAACTGCCCGAGGGATCCACGCCGGTCGATTTCGCCTATCACCTGCATACAGACCTGGGCCACCGATGCCGCGGGGCGCGCATCGACGGTCAGATGGTGCCGCTGCATACGCGCCTGGCCACAGGCCAGACGGTGGAAATCATCGCGGCCAAGTCGGGCGGCCCGTCGCGCGACTGGCTCAATCCGCAGCTGGGCTATCTGGCCAGCCCGCGTGCCCGCAGCAAGGTGCGCATGTGGTTCAACGCCATCGAACTGGCGCAGCGCATCGCCCAAGGCCAGATTCTTGTGGAAAAAGAACTGCAGCGCCTGGGCAAGACGGCCGTCAACCTGGAACAGTTGGCCCAGTCCCTCGGTTTCGCGCGCGCCGACGACCTGTACGTGGCCGTGGCCAAGGAAGAATTCAGCCTGCGTCACATCGACGACGCATTTCATCAGCACGCGCCGGCCGGCGACACGCCGCACGTGCCCAAGTTCACGCGCAGCGCCGATAGCGCGGAGGCCAGCGGCAAAAGCGGGGTGCTGGTGGTGGGCGTGGGCTCGCTCCTGACCCAACTGGCGCGCTGCTGCCGTGCCGCGCCGCCCGACGCGATCCGCGGCTTCGTCACGCGCGGGCGCGGCGTGTCCATCCACCGCGCCGACTGCGCCAGCTACCGCGCCCTGGCCGAGCGCGAGCCCGAGCGCGTCATCGACGTCGACTGGGGCAATACCGCCGATACCTTCTACCCCGTCGACGTGAGCGTGCGCGCCCACGACCGCTCGGGCCTGCTGCGCGATCTGTCCGAAGTCTTCGCCCGCCTGCGCCTGAACGTGGTGGGTGTGAACACGCAGAGCAAACAATCGCTGGCGCATATGATCTTCACCGTGGAAGTGCGCGACGGCGAGGCGCTGCACCGGGCGCTGGACGCGCTGGCCGCGGTGCCGGGCACGATTTCGGCGACAAGGCGCTGACGCGAGTCGCCACAGGCGAGAGGCTCGGCAAGCCGACGGCGCCCGGCGTAACCCCAAGCACGGGGCGGCCTGCGCCGCCGCGCAAGCGGCGGGCAGCGGAATTGCGCTGGGCAGTCTCGGCGCCTCGAGAATTCAAAAAACTCGCCAACCTTATAAACTCCCTCTTTTCGCCCAAGGATTCGCAGCATGGACACCCGCACCTGGCTAAACACGCTGGTAGGCATCGACACCACCAGCCGCAATTCCAACCTGGCTCTCATCGAAACCGTCAGAGACTGGCTCAAGGGTCAGGGCGTCCAGTCCTGGCTGGCCTATAACGAATCCGGCAACAAGGCCAATCTCTTCGCGACGCTCCCGGCCTCCGATGGGTCCGAGCAGGGCGGCGTGGTGCTGTCCGGCCACACCGACGTGGTTCCGGTCGACGGGCAGGACTGGGATACCGATCCCTTTGTCATTACCGAGAAAGGCGGCCGCCTCTATGGGCGCGGCACCGCCGACATGAAAAGCTTCATCGCTGTGTCGCTGGCCATGGTGCCCGAGTTCCTTGCCATGCCGCGCAAGAAGCCCATCCACCTGGCCTTCTCCTACGACGAAGAAGTCGGCTGTGTGGGCGCGCCCGTGATGCTGGCCGAACTGCAGGGCCGCGGCATCAAGGCCGACGGTTGCGTGGTGGGCGAGCCGACCAATATGCAGGTCGTGGTGGCGCACAAGGGCGTGAATCTCTTCAGCTGCCGCGTGCATGGCAAGGCGGCCCACTCGTCGCTTACGCCGCAAGGCTGCAACGCCATCGAATACGCCGCCCGGCTGATCTGCCGCATCCGCGACATCGCCGATGCCATGAAGGCGCAAGGGCCCTACGACGAGTTCTTCGACGTGCCGTTCTCGACCATGACCACGAACCAGATCCGGGGCGGCATCGCGGTCAACACCATCCCGGCCTTGTGCGAGTTCAATTATGAATTCCGCAACCTGCCCGGAATTCCCGCCGACCAGATCCAATCCCAGGTCGAGCGCTATGTGCGCGAAGAACTGCTGCCGCGCATGCAGGCCGAGTTCGCCGATGCCCGCATCGACATCGAGACCGGCGCCTCGGCCCCCGGCCTGCAGGCCACCGAAGAAGCGGCCATCACGCAGCTCGCGCGAGCCCTGACCACCGACCGGGCCGTGCGCAAAGTGGCTTACGGCACCGAGGCGGGCCTGTTCCAGAGCGTGGGCATCCCCGCCGTAGTCTGCGGCCCCGGCGATATCCAGCAGGCGCACAAACCCAATGAATTCATCGAGTTGAGTCAGCTCGACGGCTGCGAGCGCTTCCTGCGCCGCCTGGGGCAGTCGCTGTAACCCATACGGTAAAATGGCAGATTAGCGGAGAACTGTTGTGAAACCTTACGACCTGCCCGATGCGCGCGGCCACTTCGGTCCCTACGGCGGCGTGTTCGTGGCCGAAACACTGATGCACGCCCTGGATGAACTGCGCGCCGCCTACGACCAAGCTCGTGTCGATCCGGCCTTCATTCAGGCCTACGACTACGAACTCAAGCACTACGTCGGCCGTCCCAGCCCCGTCTACCATGCCGAGCGCTGGTCGCGCGAGCTGGGCGGCGCCCAGATCTGGTTCAAGCGCGAAGACCTGAACCACACCGGCGCGCACAAGATCAACAACTGCATCGGCCAGGCCCTGATGGCGCGCCGCATGGGCAAGAACCGCGTCATTGCCGAGACCGGCGCAGGCCAGCACGGCGTGGCCTCGGCCACGGTCGCGGCGCGCTATGGCATGGAATGCGTGGTCTACATGGGCAGCGAGGATGTGCGCCGCCAGGCCGCCAACGTCTATCGCATGAAGCTCCTGGGCGCCCAGGTCGTGCCGGTCGAATCCGGTTCGCGCACCCTGAAGGACGCCCTCAACGAAGCCATGCGCGACTGGGTCACCAACATCGAAAACACCTTCTACATCATCGGTACGGTGGCGGGTCCCGATCCTTACCCGCGCATGGTGCGCGACTTCCAGACCATCATCGGCAAGGAATGCCTCACGCAGATGCCCGAGGCTGCCGGGCGCCAACCCGACTATGTGGTGGCCTGTGTGGGTGGCGGGTCCAACGCCATCGGCATTTTCCATCCGTACATCCCGCACGAGTCCGTGCGCCTGATCGGCGTCGAAGCCGCGGGCGAAGGGGTGCAGACCGGCCGCCACGCCGCCTCCATCGCCGCGGGCAAGGTGGGGGTGCTGCATGGCAACCGCACCTATCTCATGCAGAACGACGACGGCCAGATCATCGAATCCCATTCGGTGTCCGCCGGTCTGGATTACCCCGGCGTCGGTCCCGAGCATGCCTGGCTGAACGACAGCGGCCGCGCCCAGTACGTCAACATCACCGACGATGAAGCCCTGGCGGCGTTCCACGGCTGCTGCCGCATCGAGGGCATCATCCCAGCGCTTGAGTCTTCGCACGCCATCGCCCAGGCGATCAAGATGGCGCCCACGCTGCCCAAAGATCAGATCATCCTGGTCAATCTTTCCGGCCGGGGCGACAAAGACATGCACACCGTCGCCGAACGCGGCGGCATCGCGCTGTGAGACAGGCATCATGACTGAAGCAAACCGTATCGATACCGCGCTGCGCAAGCTGGCCGAGACCGGCCGCGTCGCGCTGGTGCCCTATATCGCTGCCGGCGACCCGTCGCCCGAGGCAACCGTTCCCCTGATGCACGCGCTGGTGCAGGCCGGCGCCGACATCCTCGAGCTGGGCGTGCCTTTTTCCGATCCCATGGCCGACGGCCCCGTCATCCAGCGCGCCACCGAACGCGCGCTGGCCCAGGGTATGACGCTGCCGCGCCTGCTGGAGCAGGTGGCGCAATTCCGCCGCGACGATCCGCGTACGCCCATCGTGCTGATGGGCTACGCCAATCCGATCGAACGCATGGGCTACGCGGCGTTTTCGCAGCAGGCTCGCGCGGCCGGCGTGGACGGCCTGCTGGTGGTCGACTGCCCGCCCGAGGAGACCGGCGAGTTCGCCCAGCAGCTCGACCGCAACGGCATCCACCCCATCTTTCTGCTGGCGCCGACCTCCACCGACGAACGCATCCAGTCCGTGGCCCGCGTGGCGCGCGGCTACGTCTATTACGTCTCGCTCAAGGGCACGACGGGCTCGGCCAGTCTGAATACAGACGCCGTGGCCGAGCGTCTGACGATGATCCGCCAGCACGTCAAGATCCCCGTGGGCGTGGGCTTCGGCATCCGCGACGCCGAGAGCGCGGTGCGCGTAGCGCGCCATGCGGACGCCGTGGTGATCGGCACCAAGCTCATCGAAACTATCGAACAGAGCGTCGCCGCTGCCCCACAAGGAACGCAGGTCCAGGCCGCAGCGGCGGCGGCGAAACAATGGCTGGGCACGATCCGCGCCGCGCTGGACGCCGACCGCAAACCGATCACGACGGCGGGCTGAGCCGCCGCGTTTCATTCAAGAGAAAAAGGCATCATGAGCTGGATCGAAAAACTTCTGCCGCCGCGCATCAACAAGGGCAGCAATGAAAACGCCGCCCGCCGCGTGCCCGAAGGGCTGTGGGTCAAGTGTCCGGCGTGCGAATCGGTGCTCTACAACGAAGACCTGGCCGCGAACCTGCACGTCTGCCCCAAGTGCGACCATCACATGCGGGTCGGCGCTCGGGCCAGGCTCGACATGCTGCTCGACCTGGAAGGCCGCGTCGAGATCGGCTCGACCACGCGCCCGATCGACACGCTCAAGTTCAAGGACACGCGCAAGTATCCCGAACGCCTGGCCGAAGCCGTCAAGCAGACGGGCGAAACCGACGCGCTGGTGGTGATGAGCGGTTCGATCCGCAGCGTGCCCGCGGTGGTGGCCTGTTTCGAGTTCGAGTTCATGGGCGGCTCCATGGGTTCGGTGGTGGGCGAACGCTTCGCACGCGGAGTGCAGGCCGCCATTGCCAACCGCACGCCCTTCATCTGCGTCGCGGCCTCGGGCGGCGCGCGCATGCAGGAAAGCCTGCTGTCGCTCATGCAGATGGCCAAGACCACGGCCATGCTCACGCGCCTGGCCGAGGCAGGTCAGCCCTTCATCAGCGTGCTGACCGACCCCACCATGGGCGGCGTGTCTGCCAGCTTCGCCTTCGTGGGCGATGTGGTCATCGCCGAGCCCAAGGCGCTGATCGGTTTTGCCGGGCCGCGCGTAATCGAACAGACCGTGCGCGAAAAACTGCCCGAAGGCTTTCAGCGCTCCGAGCTGCTGCTGCAGAAGGGCGCCATCGATATGGTGGTCGACCGCCGCCAACTGCGCGAAGAATTGGCTCGCCTGATGGCGCTCATGAGCCGCCAGCCGGTCGACGTCGTGGCAGCCTGATTCCTTTGCGCCTGTCATGCATGACAACGGCCGCCCTCTCGGGCGGCCGTTGTCTTTGTGCATCAAAAGTCATCCCAATGTCTGACTCGTTGTATGAGTTTCAATTCGTAATACCTAGATTTCTGATAAGGTTGCGCCCATAACTATGTGATGCGAATGAGGTTTTCATGCTTACTGGTGTCAAACTTCAGATTCTGGCCGGCCTCGCCGGGTTGGCTGTGGCCGGTTTTGTCCCGATGGCTCAAGCCCAAACCGCGAATCCAGGTACCCAAGGCGGCATCGGCATTCACTACGGCGCCGGCAACCGCTATTCACGGTTCGGCCTGCAGTACGAAACCGCGTCGTTGTGGACGCATTCCTTCGGCGGCAGCCTGGGGCGGGTGGATCTCACCCCGGAGTTCGGCGTGGCGTATTGGCAGGCCCACGGCGGGCAGCAGCCATCCTCGGCCTGGCAGCTCAGCGCCATTCCCATGTTTCGTTGGTGGCTCGGAACGAGCCAGCGCTTCTATATCGAGGCAGGCGTCGGACCCACCGTGTTCAACCACGTCTCGTTCGCCGGCAAGTATTACTCGACGGCGTTTCAGTTCGGCGACCACATCGGCATGGGCTATCTGCTGGACAAACACAGCCGCATCGGCGTGCGTTTCTCGCATTTCTCCAACGCCGATATCAAGACGCCCAATCCCGGCATGGAGTTGATCCAGGCGACGTACACCTATCAATTCTGAGCGCCGGAAAGGCGGGCCGATGAACGGCGCCAGGAGTCTCGTGCAGACCTTGCTCGCGTCGGGCGTCGACACGTGCTTTGCGAATCCGGGAACCAGCGAGATGCACTTTGTGGCGGCGCTGGATCAGTTTCCCGGCATGAAATGCGTACTGGGCCTGCAGGAGAACATCGTCACCGGAATGGCCGACGGCTATTACCGCATCGCGCGCAAGCCTGCCTGTACGCTGCTGCATTGCGGGCCCGGGCTGGCCAATGGCATGGCGAATTTGCATAATGCGCGTCGCGCGCGCAGCGGCATCGTCAACATCGTTGGCGACCAGGCGACCTATCACCGTCCCTACGACGCGCCGCTGACCGCGGATACGGACGGCATGGCAAGAACCGTGTCGCAGTGGGTACAGACCAGTATGCGGCCTGCCGATCTGGGCCGGGACGCTGCGCTGGCGGTGCGCGCTGCGCGAACGTTTCCCGGGCAGATCGCCACGCTCATCCTGCCGGCGGACGTGTCCTGGGGCGAGAGTGGCGCCGTGGGCGAGCCCGTTGCGCCGGCCGAACCCGCCGCGGTCGACGGCCATGCCGTCGAAGGCGCCGCCCGCATCCTGCGAGACTATCGCGACAAGGCGCTGATTCTGCTTTCCGGGCAGGCTGCGTTCGCGCCGGCCCAGGCTTTGGCCTGGCGTATTGCCGCCGCCACCGGCGCAACGGTCATGGCTGATTTCCTCGCCGCCCACGTGGCGCGCGGTCGCGGCCGCATGCAGCTCGAGCGCGTGCCGTATGCAATGGACGCGGCGATCAGGGCGCTCGAGCGTTTCGAGCACATTGTCCTGGTCAATGCGCAGAGCGGACCCGTAGGGTTCTTCGCCTATCCGGACATGCCCTCGGTTCAGTATCCGCCCAACGCCCAGTTGCACAGGCTCTCCCGCCCCGAGCAGGATCCGGTCGCGGCGCTGCAGTCGCTGGCCGATGCGCTGGGCGCGCGTCCGGTGGCCCTGCCGGATCCCGGTCCGCGGCCGCAAGCCGCGAGCGGGGCGCCGACGCCCGAGGGGTTGGCGCAAACCGTGGCGGCGCTGATGCCGGAGAACGCGATCGTCTCGGACGAAAGCATCTCGTTCGGCCGAGGTTTTTACAAGTTCACGCACGCGGCGCCGGCGCACGACTGGCTGCATCTGGGCGGCGGCGCGATCGGCGGCGGCATGCCGGTCGCGACCGGCGCGGCCATCGGCGCAGGCAGGCAGCGCCGCGTGATCAATCTCCAGGCCGACGGCTCGGCAATGTACACGCTGCAATCGCTCTGGACCCAGGCGCGCGAGCGTCTGCCGGTCACGACGATCATCCTCAAGAACGGCAAGTACAACATCCTTATCGGCGAGTACAAGGGCGTGGGTGCGGTGCCCGGGCCCACGGCGATGGGCATGCTGGATCTGGGCAACCCCGATCTGGACTGGGTGCGCCTGGCGGCGGGCATGGGCGTGGCGGGGGCTCGCGCCACCACGCTGGAGGAATGTGCTGATCTGATGGGGAGCAGCTTTTCCCGGCCGGAGCCGTTTTTGATCGAGCTGCTCGTCTGAGCCGCGGCTGCGCCTAGGCCTGCAGACACGAAAGCGCACTGCGTCAGCGTTGCGACCGCTTGTTTCTCATTCACTTTTTTTGGTTCTTTCGGACTTTGTCAGGATAATCCCTTAATTGACAGCGCTGTCAATTAAGCTGATTCTCCTATCCGCACCGGTTTGTGAGACCGGCGCGGCGCGCGCTTCGCAAGGCGCGTCAAAAAAATAGAGCCCATGTGCCGCGCATGCCGCGGCGGGCCGCACAGTAGGAGACTGTCGATGGACAACGCAAGTCGGATCCCGTCCCGCACGCTGCATGCCCGTTTCGCCCGCAAGGCAGCGAGCGCCGCGATCGGCGCGCTGATCCTTGGCACGATGGGCGCATGCGCGCGTGCCGAGGGCATTACCACCAGCCCGTATCTGCTGGGCGATTGGGGCGGCTGGCGCACACGTCTGGCAAACGACGGGGTGTCGTTCAGCCTGGGCTACACCGGCGAACTGGCGCACAACTTCACCGGCGGCGACAAGCAGATAACGCGCTATGCCGACCAATGGGCGCTGGGTACGACGTTCGATCTGAACAAGCTGGTCGGCTGGAAGGGCGCCACGTTCCATACCGCCTTCACCGAACGCAATGGCCGCAACCTGGGCGCAGATGCCAATATCGGCAACAACATGCTGCTGCAGGAAGTCTATGGGCGCGGTCAGACCGTGCACCTGACCGATTTCTGGCTGGATCAGAAGCTGTTCGACGACAAGCTCTCGATCAAGCTGGGCCGCATGACCGTGGGCGAGGATTTCGCCAATTTCTCCTGCGACTTCCAGAATCTGACCTTCTGCGGATCGCAGCCGGGCAACCTGGTGGGCAGCTACTGGGTCAACTGGCCGACCAGCCAATGGGCGGCGCGCGTCAAGCTGACGACCTCGAAGGACACGTATGCACAGATCGGCGTCTATCAGGTCAACCCGAATTACGTGAGCGACGACTACGCGCGCACTTATGGCTGGACCTTGCAGAACCCCAGCGGCACCACCGGCGCCCTGATTCCGCTCGAGGGCGGCTGGACGCCCGAGGTGAACGGCCTGCCTGGGTCGTACAAGGCGGGCGTCTGGTACAACACGTCCAGCGGCAAGGATCTGTACTACGACGTCAACAATAACTCGCGCGCGCTGACGGGTCTGGCCGCGCTCAGCCACGGCGGTCAGTACGGCGCCTACGTCAACTTTCAACAGCAGGTCACGGGTGAACCCGGCGGACGCGGCGCGAGCCTGTTCCTGAACATCTCGCAAGCAGACCGGGCGACAGCGCAGACCGATCGGCAGATTGCGATGGGCGTGCAGTACAAGGGGCCCTTCAACCGACCCAACGACAGCATCGGCTTTGGCATCGGCGCGACGCACAACAACGGCCGGTATGCCGACTACGTCAACCAGCTCAACGCGCTCACGGGCTCGAATACGGTGGCCGGAGACGGCTACGAATACGCCAGCGAGGTGTATTACAGCTGGTCGCCCATCCCGTCGGTGTTCATGCGCCTGAACCTGCAGTATGTCGTGCATCCGGGCGGTACGTCGCTGAATCACAATGCCTTCGTGGTGGGCTTGAAGACCGGCATCACATTCTGATCGGGCCGAACCATGCCGTCCGCAACCCCGGATCGGCATGGACCCCATGCAAAAATAGGCCGTCCGCGAGAGGCCAAAATTCGAATCCTAGGAGACAACTCATGATTTCCCGCGCTTTCAAGTTCACCGTCACCGCGCTGGCCTGCGCCGCCGCGCTGTCCGCCGCGCCGGCCCACGCGAGCAAGACCAACCCCGTCATCGGCTTCTCGATCGACGATCTGCGCGTCGAGCGCTGGACGCACGATCGCGACTTCTTTGTCGAAGCCGCAAAGAAGCTGGGCGCCACCGTCGACGTGGAGTCGGCCAATGCCAACGAATCGCGCCAGATCTCGCAGATTCAGAACCTCATCGCGCAGGGCGTGGATGTGCTGGTGATCGTGCCCTTCAATTCCAAGGTGCTGGGCAACGTGATCGCCAGCGCCCATCGCGCGGGCATCAAGGTGGTGTCCTACGACCGCTTGATCCTGGACGCCGCGGTCGATGGCTATGTCTCGTTCGACAACGAGAAAGTCGGCGAAATGCAGGCTCAGGGCGTGGTGAATGCCGCACCCAAGGGCAACTACTTCCTGCTGGGCGGGGCGTCCACCGACAACAACGCGCGCCTGTTGCGCCAAGGGCAGATGAAGGTGCTGCAGCCCCTGATCGACAAGGGTGACATCAAGATCGTCGGCAAGCAGTGGACGCCGCAGTGGGAGCCCGAGAAGGCGCAGAGCATCATCGAGAACGCGCTGACCGCAAATAACAACAACATCCAGGGCATCGTTGCCTCCAACGACGGCACGGCCGGCGGCGCGATCCAGGCCCTGACGGAACAAAAGCTGGCCGGCAAGGTGGCGGTGTCGGGTCAGGATGCCGACCTGGCTGGCGTGCGCCGCGTGGTCGCCGGCACCCAGACCATGACGGTCTACAAGCCGCTGCGCGCCCTGGCCGGTTCGGCCGCCGAAATGGCCGTGGATCTGGTCAAGGGCGTCAAGCCGAAGTTCAATACCAAGATCGACAACGGCAAGGAAAAGGTCGATACGCTGTTGCTCAAGCCGATCCTGCTGACCAAAGACAACGCCGACGTCGTCGTCAAGGACGGTTTCTATACGCATCAGCAGGTCTTCGGCAAATAAGCGCAAGGGGAGTTCGATGAGCGGCAACGGCTACCTCCTGGAGATGCGCAATATCGTCAAGGCATTCTCCGGCGTGCGCGCGCTGGACGGTATCAACCTGGCGGTCCAGTCGGGCGAGTGCGTCGGTCTGTGCGGTGAAAACGGCGCGGGCAAGTCGACCCTGATGAAAGTGCTTTCGGGCGTTTATCCGTACGGCACATACGAGGGGGAAATACTCTGGGAAGGCCGGCCGCTGCGCGCGCATTCGGTGCGCGACAGCGAGCGCTGCGGCATCGTCATCATTCACCAGGAGCTGATGCTGGTGCAGCAGCTCTCGGTGGCGGAAAACGTTTTTCTCGGCAATGAAATCACGCTGAGCGGCGGGCGCATGGACTACGACGCCATGTACCGCGAGACCGAGAAGCTGCTGGCGCGCCTCAAGCTGACCGGCATCGATGTCACTGCGCCGGTCATGCATTACGGCAGCGGCCATCAGCAGCTGTTCGAGATTGCGCGCGCGCTGGCCAAGAACGCCAGGCTGCTGATTCTGGACGAGCCGACGTCGTCCCTGAGCGCCAAGGAAATCGCGGTGCTCCTGGACATCATCGACGACCTCAAGCGCAGCGGCGTGGCGTGCATCTACATTTCGCACAAGCTGGAAGAGGTCGCGCGCGTCTGCGACACGGTGGCGGTGATCCGCGACGGCGTGCAGGTAGGCACCCGAGCGGCGGCCCAGATGAGCGTGGACGACATCATCGCGCTGATGGTCGGGCGCCGCATGGAATCGCTCTTTCCGCGCATCGAGCATGATGTCGGCGATGTGGTGCTCGAGGCCCGCGGCGTGACTTGCTGGGATGCGACCAACCCCGGTCGCAAACGCGTGGACGACGTGTCGTTCAGCGTACGGCGCGGCGAGATACTCGGCATCGCCGGGTTGGTCGGAGCCGGACGCACCGAACTGGTGTCGGCCATATTCGGCGCCTATCCCGGCCGGTCCACGTTGTCGCTGATGCTGGAAGGCAAGCCGGTGATGCTCAAGAACCCCAATCGCGCCATTGCCAACGGCGTGTGCCTGGTGCCGGAAGACCGCAAGCGCCACGGCATCGTTCCGTTGATGGGTGTGGGCGACAACATAACCCTTGCCACGCTGCGCGCCTATGCGCGCGGCGGCGCCGTAGACCGCGACGCCGAACTGCGGACCGTGAAAGCGTCGATCCATCGGCTGCGTATCAAGGCGGCCAGTCCGGTGCTGGCCATCGCCGGCCTGTCGGGCGGCAACCAGCAGAAAGCGGTATTGACCAAGATGATTCTGGCCAAACCCAAGGTACTGATCCTCGACGAGCCCACGCGCGGCGTGGACGTGGGCGCCAAGTACGACATCTACCAACTCATCTTCGAACTCGCTGCCGCAGGCGTGGCCATCATCATGGTGTCCTCCGAACTGCCGGAGATCCTGGGCATGAGCGATCGCGTGCTCGTGATCGGCGAAGGCCAGGTGCGCGGCGATTTCATCAACCAGGGCCTGACCCAGGAAGACATCCTGGCCGCTGCGCTCAATACCCGACAGCAGCCTCGCGCTGCTTGAACCCCATGAACCAATTCCCTACCCAGGCCAATGGCCGAGCTGCCTCGGTTCCCGGCGGCGCGCGTGTGGACGTCCGGCAGATACAGCTGCTTTTCACGCGCTACAAGGTACTCGCCTTGTTGTTTGCGGTGGCGTTGATCTGGCTCTTCTTCTGGAGCCAGACCCACGGCACGTTTCTGACGCCGCGCAGTCTTTCCAATCTGTTCCTGCAGATGTCGGTGACGGGCATGCTGGCCTGCGGCATGGTGTTCGTCATCATTGCCGGCGAGATCGACCTGTCGGTCGGTTCCCTATTGGGGCTGCTGGGCGGCTTGGTCGCCATCCTGACCGTCAACCTGCACTGGCCGACCTGGCCCGCCGTCATCGTCGTGCTGATCGCGGGCACCCTGATCGGCATGCTCAACGGTTTCATCACGACGCGCATGCGCATCCCGTCGTTTATTGTCGGCCTGGGAGGCATGCTGGCTTTTCGCGGCGTGCTGCAATGGAGCACGGATGCCGTAACGATCGCGCCGGTTCCGGATGACCTGGTGTCGATCTCGCAAGGCTTCGTGCCGGTGGCGATGTCCTGGTGGTTGGCGGCGCTGGTCGTGGCGGGTTCGTGCTTTCTCACCGTGCGTCGCCGCCGCAATCGCGCGCGCATGTCCATGGCTTGCCCGCCCGTCTGGGTCGACGCGCTGCGCCTGGCCGCCATCGCGGCCGCCGTGGTCGGCTTCGTCGCCGAACTGAATCGCGCCAACGGCGTGCCGATTCCCGTGCTGATTCTCTTGATGCTGCTCGCGGTTTTTTCGTACATCGCCATGCGGACGGTATTCGGCCGTCATGTCTACGCCGTGGGCGGCAATCTGGAAGCCACGCGTCTTTCCGGCGTCAACGTGGATCGCGTCAAGCTGGCGGTGTTTGCGCTGATGGGACTGATGTGCGCCTTTGCCGGCATTGTCACGACCGCGCGTTCGGCAGCGGGCTCGCCGTCGGCCGGCGACGGCGGAGAGCTGGATGCGATCTCGGCTTGTTTCATCGGCGGCACGTCGATGCGCGGCGGTTCCGGCACGGTCTACGGCGCGCTGATCGGCGCTCTGGTGATGGCCAGCCTGGACAACGGCATGGAGCAGATGAACGTGGACACTTCGTGGCAGATGATCGTCAAGGGGCTCGTGCTGGTGCTGGCCGTCTGGGTCGACGTGCTGTCGGGTTCTAGCCGGAATTGAGCGGCAGGCCTGCGACGAAACCACGCCAGCGGCCGTTCGCAGGCGTGGGCGTTTTACGCCGAAGGCGTGCGGGTCGAGTCGCGGATGACGAGTTCGTATTCGAGTATCTCGCTTACCGGATGGCGCTTCAGGCCGGGGTGCTGGGGGCGCTGCACGGCGACGATCTGCTCGATCGCCGCATAGGCCATGGCCTGTATGGGTTGGCGCACCGTCGTCAGACTGGGCCAGACCTGGCGCGACAGAGGCGTATCGTCGTAGCCGACCACCGACAGCGCGCCGGGCACGTCCAGCCCCTGCGCATGCGCTGCATAAAGCACCCCGGCCGCCATGTCGTCGTTGCCGGCGAAGATCGCGGTAGGGCGGGGCGTGCGCGCCAGTAGCCGCCGCCCGCACTCGATGCCCGATTCGAAGGCGTGCGTGCCTTGCTCGATCAGGCTCTCGTCCACGGGCAAGCCGCTTTGCTGCATCGCCTCGCGGTAGCCGGCCAGACGATCATGCGCTGCGCCGTGATCGGGGTGGCCCGAGACGAAGCCGATCCGGCGGTGACCGAGTCCGATGAGGTGCAGGGTCATATCGCGCGCCGCGGAGCGGTCGTCCATGCTGACGGACATGCCGTGGCGCCGGCGGTCGATGGGAGACAGCCTGACGTAGTCGACGCCGGTTTCGTCCAGCGCTTGCGTCAATGCCGCGACGTCGCATACGGGCGGGGTCAGGATCATGCCGGCCAGGGCGCGCTGGCGCAGGCTCTGCACGATATGCGCGCTGAGATCGGACGCGCGGTAATCGCATGGCAGAAGCAACAGGCTGTAGTCGTAGATGCCGCAAGCTTCGAGTGCGCCGCGCTGCAGGTTGACGACGTAGTTGTCGCTGGGGTTGTCGTAGACCAGCGCGATGATGTTGGTGCGTTTGCTCGCCAGACCTCGCGCGGACGGGTTGGGCTGGTAGCCGAGCCTGGCCATCGATTCGGCGACTTTCTGGCGGGTTTTCTCGCTGACGTTGGGTTCGTGGTTGAGCACGCGCGAGACCGTCTTGATCGAAACGCCGGCATCCTCGGCGACATCGTCGACCGTGATGGATCCGTTGGTGATCCTGCTGTTTTTCATGAGACGGGTGAAAAAAGAGGGAACGGGAATTCTAAGGCCAAGACCGATGCAACGCTGTGCGTAGCCCTGATGTCGGATAAGAACAATCTCTGATTGACAGCGCTGTCAATTTTAGGGATTCTTGTATCCCTTCATTAAAAAGCCACAAGGAACACGGGGTGGGCAAACCTGATTTCGACATCGTGCTCTTCGGCGGCACCGGCGACCTGGCGCGGCGCAAATTGATGCCGGCGTTGTTCGCCGCGCACCGCGCGGGGCAATTGCATCCGGCCGCGCGCATCGTCGCCACGGGGAGTCGTCCTGCCAGCACGCAAGACTACGTCGCCTGGCTGGAGGAGGCCATGCGAGAGCATCGGCACGGCACGGCGCAAGATTGGACGGATTTTGCCCAGCGTATTGCCCATATGCAGGTGGATGCGCTCGACCCCACGCATTTCGACGCGCTGGGCGAACTGATCCAGGCGCGTTCGCCGCAGGTGGTGGTGTGCTATCTGGCTACCGCGCCGCATCTTTTCGTGCCGATCTGCGAGCAGCTGGGCCGCGTCGGCCTGAATCACCCGGGTGTGCGGGTCGTGCTGGAGAAACCCCTGGGCCACGATCTGGGTTCGTCCGAGTCGATCAACGACGCCGTCGCGCGTCATTTCGCCGAAGAGCAGATCTATCGCATCGACCATTATCTGGGCAAAGAGTCGGTGCAGAATCTCATGGCGATCCGTTTCGGCAATGCGCTGTTCGATCCGCTCTGGCGGCGCGAGTGGGTGCGTGAAGTGCAGATCACCATTGCCGAAGAGCTGGGCGTGGAAGGGCGCGGCGAATTCTACGACGGCACCGGCGCGCTGCGCGACATGGTGCAAAACCACCTGCTGCAGCTCGTGTGCATGGTGGCGATGGAGCCGCCGGCGAGTCTGGCCGAAGACGCCATCCGCGACGAAAAAATCAAGATTCTCAAGGCGCTCAAGCCCATTCTGCTGCAGGACGTGGCCGAGAAGACCGTGCGCGGGCAATATCACGCCGGTGCCATCCAGGGGCAGCCTGTGCCGGGCTATCGGCAGGAGCAGGGCATCGCAGCCGGCAGCGGCACCGAGACGTTTGTCGCCATCAAGGCCGAGATCGCCAACTGGCGCTGGGCCGGCGTTCCCTTTTATCTGCGAACCGGCAAGCGCATGCAGGCGCGCGTGGCCGAGATCGTGATTCATTTTCGCGACGTGCCGCATGCCATCTTCCCGCGTCCGCAAGGTCTGACTGCGCCGAACCGCCTGGTGATCCGGCTGCAGCCGCAAGAGAGCATACGCCTGCACTTCCTGGTCAAGCAGCCGGGCGACACGGTGGCATTGACGCAGACGTCGCTCGATCTGGATCTGGCCGCGTCGTCGACATCGCGTCGCGCCGGCGCCTACGAACGCTTGCTTCTGGACGTGATCCACGGCCGCCTGGGTCTGTTCGTGCGGCGCGACGAGCAGGTGCAGGCCTGGCATTGGGTCGATCCTATCCTGGCCGCGTGGCGCAACAGCCCCGTTGCGCCCAAAGCCTATACCGCAGGCACCTGGGGGCCGGCTGTCGCGTCGGCGCTGCTGTCGCGCGACGGGTCTTCCTGGCACGAAGAAATCTAGCTCATCTTCAACGACGCGAACGCGTTTGAATTTTCGTTTTCCTGAAATCCGAATTACGCTACTTCATGCCTTCCTACGGACTTTTCCCCCGCTTGCTCGCCGACGTCGGCGGTACCAACGTGCGCTTCGCATTGGAGCGCGAACCCATGCGGCTCGACCCGGTCGTCACGCTCAAAGTGGCCGATTTTCCCTCGCTTGAGGCGGCCGCGCGGCATTACCTGTCGGGCATCGGCGAGGCGCCGCGCCACGCGGCCATCGGGCTGGCCAACCCCGTCACGCGAGACACGGTCAAGCTGACCAATCACAGCTGGGCCTTTTCGCTGGAAGGCATGCGCCGCGCAATGGGCCTGGATACGCTTCTGGCGATCAACGATTTCACCGCGCTGGCGCTGGCGCTGCCTTATTTGCCGGCGCAGGGGCTGGAGCAGATCCGCCCGGGCCAGGCACAAGCGTCGACGCCCAGCGTGCTCATCGGTCCGGGCACGGGCTTGGGCGTGTCGGGATTGATTCCAGGCCACGCAAGCTCGCCCGCCGTTGCGTTGGCAGGAGAGGGAGGGCATATCGAAGTCATGCCCGAAACCGACGACGAGTGGGCAGCCTGGCGTGCCGCGCAGCGCGAATTCGGCCACGTCTCGGCCGAGCGTCTGTTGTCGGGCGCAGGCCTGACGCTGATTCACAGCGCCTTGGCCGCACCGACCGTGCCGTTGGCGCCCGAAGCGGTCACGGCCGGCGCGCTGGAGCGGGGCGATCCGCAGTGCCTGCGCAGCATGCGCGTGTTCTTCGGTTTGCTGGGGTCGGTGGCCGCCGACGTCACGCTGGTGCTGGGTGCGCGCGCCGGCGTCTACATCGGCGGCGGCATCGTGCCGCGTTTCATCGGCGCGCTGCGGGATTCGCCATTTTGCGAACGCTTTCTTGCCAAGGGCCGCATGCGCGCCTATCTGGACGCCGTGCCTATCTTCGTGGTCACGGCCGCGCATCCCGCTTTGCTGGGTTTGTCGGTGGCCTTGTCGCAGGCGGTGCCGGAGCCGCGCTGACCCCGCCGGCCCTGGCGCGATCTACTTGCGCAGGCGCTCGACCACCCGCCATCCCAGGAGCGCGATCAGCACGCATCCATAAATGACCGGCGCTTCGAAATTGTTCTTGCCGGCCCGCATCCACCAGAAGTGCAGGATGGCCAGCGCACCGATGACATAGATCGCGCGATGCAGGCGCTGCCAGTTGCGTCCCATTGCCCGCATCACTGCCTGAGGCGAGGTGATCGCGAGAAGGCAGAGCAGCACGAAGGCGGTGAAGCCCACCAGAATGAAAGGCCGTTGGCCCACGTCCTCGATCATCGAAGACGGGTCCCAGCCGCGATCCCACCAGGCCCAGGTCAGGAAGTGCATGAAGGCATAAAAAAACGTGAACAGACCGCACATGCGGCGCACGCGCACCAGGGCGGGCTGGTTGATCAGGCGGCGCAAAGGCGTGATGCCCAGCGTGACCAGCAGGCATACCAGCGTCCATGTGCCCGACGATCGCGTCAGGAATTCGACCGGGTTGACCGTCAGGCCATCGTGAAATCCCAGCCATATCCAGCGCAGAAAAGGCACCAGCCCGACCACGAATAGCCAGGGCTTGATGCGACCGACCGTTCGCACATCGAGCTTGCGGCGCACGGGAAGCGTTTGAGTCAATTCGACCATGTCAGTAATTGGCCTTCAAGTCCATGCCCGCATACATCGAAGCGACTTGCTCGCCGTAGCCGTTGAACATCAGCGTCTTGCGCTTGGGCGCGAAAAAGCCGCCAGAGTCGCCGATGCGGCGTTCGGTGGCCTGGCTCCAGCGCGGATGCGGCACGTTGGGGTTCACGTTGGCATAGAAGCCGTATTCGTTCGATGCCGCCTTGACCCAGGCCGTCGCGGGCTGTTTTTCGACCAGGCGGATCTTCACCAGCGATTTGCCCGATTTGAAGCCGTACTTCCAGGGCACGGCCACGCGCAGCGGCGCACCGTCCTGGTTGGGCAGCACTTTGCCATACAGGCCGAACACCAACATGGACAGCGGATGCATGGCTTCGTCCATGCGCAAGCCCTCGATATAAGGCCATTCGAGCACGTCCGAACTCACGCCCGGCATGGTTTCCTTTTGCACCGCGCTGACGAATTCGACGTATTTGGCGTTGCCGGTCGGCTCGACCTGCTTGAGCAGCGCCGACAGCGAGTAACCTACCCAGGGGATCACCATGGACCAGGCCTCGACGCAGCGCAGCCGGTAGACGCGATCTTCCATGGGGGCGAGCTTGAGCAGATCGTCGATGCCGAAGGTGCGCGGCTTGGCGACTTCGCCCTCGACGCTGACCGTCCAGGGACGGGTAATGAGCTTGCCCGCATATTCTGCCGGATCGGCCTTGTCCAGGCCGAACTCGTAGAAGTTGTTGTAATGCGTGATGTCTTTGTAGGACGTCTGCTGGTCCATCACTACGTACTTCGGGTTGGGAGTGCCGGGCAGTGGCGCCAGATCCGGCGCGTCGGCGGCAAGCGCATCGGGCACGCGCGCCAGCCCTAGCGCGGCGCTGCCCAGCGCTGCCTGCTTGAGCCAGCGGCGCCGCGACTGCCACACCGCCTCGGGCGTGATCTCGGAGGGAAGTGTGTCGGAAGGTCGGCGTATGAGCATGGCATTCCCCTTGGGTTGGGATTGGATCAGTGTGCGCTTTTGATAATTCGTCCGGTAGGAAAGAATGGTTACCAGCCGCGCAAATTAATTCCGGCGCCGATTACCACTGCAGCAGGCGCTTGCCCAGCAACGCGCCGATTCCCGTGGGGATGAGCACGCCGAGCAGGTACCAGAATCCGACGAACGGCGCCGCCAGTTCGGGACAGTGCAGACAATAGACCAGCGCGCCCGCAGCGCCCGAAAGCAGGCCCGCCGCCGCGCCGGCCAGCCGCAGCCGGGTGGGTGCCAGACCGCGCATGGCCCAGGTTGTTCCGGCGAATATGGGCACAGATAGCATAGCAATGAGCAAGGGGCATACGGCCCAGGTCTGACCGAAGAAGGCTTCAGTGCGTTGCGCGGCATCGCCCCGCGCCAGCGTGACTGCCGCGATAGCCCATACTGCCAGCACGGGAACGGCCAGGGTCAGGGGCGCGCGGCCCAGTCTCACGCCGGGGCGCGACAGGCGCCGCGTCACGACCAGGCCGACGGCGGCAAGAGCGAAGACGAACAGGACCTTCATCCAGAAATCCGGCAATTCGACGTACCGGTTCAAGGCGGGATTCAGGCCGAGCGTCCCCAGCATCAGCAATGCCGAGCAGGGCACGGTGACGGCCAGGGCCAGCGCAAAACGCCCGCCGCCGCGATCGGGTTGCACGGCGCCGGCATCGCGGGCAAGCATGGCGATAAGGTCGTCGGTCTTCATGATTGATTCCTGATTCTTGCTGCCAGGGCCTTCAGGCCGCGATGCACTCCCACTTTGACCGCCGATTCGGACATGCCCGTCATGCCGGCCGCCTCCGCCACGGAACGCCCCTCCAGCTTGACGTACACGATGGGCAGGCGTTGGCGTTCGGGCAGCAAGTCCAGCAACTTGGCCACATCGCGCCGCGCTTGCGTGGCCTGCTCGTCCGAGTCGCACAAGACTTCCATCGCGTCGTCGAGCGAGTCGGTCAGCATTTCCCGTCGGGAGCGCCGACGCAGCAGATCGACGAGCTTGAACTTGGCGATGGCGTGCACCCAGGCGGTCAAAGGCAGCGCCGCATCATAGGTATGGCGCTGGTTGTGGACCGCGATGAGGACTTCCTGCACAAGGTCTTCCACTTCGTCCGGCAAACCGCGCAAGCGGTTTCTCAAATAGGCGCGCAGGCGCTTGCCGAGCTCCGACAGAAAGGCATGGTAGGCCCCGTCGTTACCCGCAAGCCCGCGCGAGAAAAGATCTTTCAGTCTTTCCTCCGTGTTCGGCTGCGTCTGGCTACTTTCTCGCTGCGGCATCGATAAGTGCTTTATTGTTTATTCGTTGCAAGGGCGCCCCGGGTTACAGGCGCATGCATGGTCTTGCACTGCTTTTTTTTGATCCGGACTGTAACTGGCCTGAGCCCGAGATCGAACTAGATTGTACCGGCCGCGATTTCCCGTGGCCTTCACCCCGATAGGAGTCAAGCCATGAAGAAAGTTTCGATTTCCGGTGCGTTCGCGTGCCTGATGCTGCTGGGCCTGGTCAACGCCCAAGCCGCGGGCATGAGCCAGGACGACATGAAGAAACCCAGCATGGATGCCAAGAGCGATGCCATGTTGCACAAGGCCATGCGCAAGGAAGGCAAGACGGGCGGCATGATGCACAAGAGCGGCGCCATGCAGAAAGACATGCACGGGGCCATGGGTAAAGACGCCATGCAGAAATAAGGCGGCCGCTGAAGGCTACGTCTGCACCGGCGCGCTTGCCGTATTCAGTGTCCGCATGTCGGCATCGTCGAGTTCCAGCTGCACCGCCTGCGCAAAACTGGCTACCTGGGCCGTCGAGGTGGCGCTCGCCAAGGGCGCCGTAATGCTGGGCCGGGCCATCAGCCAGGCCAGCGCCACGGCTGCCTGGGCAACGTCGTGACGCTCGGCCACCTGGTCTAGCGCCGCCAGAATGGCCATGCCGCGCGGATTGAGGTATTTCGGTACGCTTCGGCTGCCGCGCACGCTTTTGGACAAATCGGCGCCCGAGCGATATTTGCCCGACAGGAAGCCCGAGGCCAGGCTGTAGTAAGGCACTACGCCCAGATGCTCGGCCAGGGCGATGGGTTCGAGCTCGGTTTCATAGGCCGTGCGGCTGTAGAGATTGTATTCGGGCTGCAGGATCTGATAGCGCGGCAAGCCGTTGGACTCGGCTATGCGCAAGGATTCGAGCGTGCGCTCGCCGCTGAAGTTGGACGCGCCGATGACGCGAACCTTGCCGGCCTGAATCAACTTCTGATAGGCGCCCAAGGTTTCTTCGATGGGGACCGCGGGGTCGTCTTCGTGCGAGAAATACACATCGACATAGTCCGTTTGAAGTCGCTTGAGCGAGTCTTCGACGGCGGACTGAATGTTGGCCGCCGACAGGCCGGGGCGCCTGGGGGCATACTTGGCGACCTTGGTGGCGATCACGACGCGCTCGCGCTTGCCGGTCCTGGCCAGCCATTTGCCGATAAGCGATTCGGACTCGCCTCCCTGGTTGCCGGGCACCCAGGACGAATAGACGTCGGCGGTATCGATGAAATTCAGACCCGAGTCGACGAACGCATCCAGCACCGAGAAGGTGGTGGCTTCGTCCGCGGTCCAGCCAAAGACGTTGCCGCCCAGCATCAACGGCGCGACCTGCAGGGACGATTGGCCTATTCTGCGCATGGCTTTTCCCATTTATGCGACCTCTCATTCGTAAAAGGAAATGGATCCGGCCAGCATACTCGCGCAAACGGCCTGCCGCCGGCCGAGAGGCAGGCCGCAGTTCAAACCCGGGCGAGCAGCCAGTCCTGCAATTCGGTCGTGCTGTGCACCACGACCGGCGGCGCGCAGGCCTGCAGCTCGTCGGATGGGTGTGCGCCGTAGGCCACGCCCACGCCGTGAACGCCGGCGCTGTTGGCCATCTGCAGATCGTGCGAGGTGTCGCCCACCATCGCGACTTGCTCGGGCGCCGTATCCAGTTCTTCCATGATCTGCAGCAGCATGGCGGGGTGGGGCTTGCTGAAGGTTTCGTCGGCAGTTCGGGTGGCGTGAAAGCGGTTGACCAGTCCCGTGGCGGCCAGTACGCGGTTCAGTCCCACGCGGCTCTTGCCGGTGGCCACGGCCAGTTTCACGCCGCGCGCGGACAGCGTCTCGAGCAGTTCGAGCGTGCCGTCGAAGAGTTTGATCTGGGGATCGCGCAGCAGGTAGTGCACGCGGTAGCGCTCCAGAAAGCGCGGCAGCAGCGCCGGCGTGAGCTGGGGCACGGCGCGAAGCAGCGCGCTGTCGAGCGACAGGCCGATGACCCAGCTGGCTTCGGAGGTCGAGGGTTCGGGCAGTTCGAGGT
>NZ_JBQCER010000095.1:0-32497 GCF_051960075.1 Bordetella sp. | reverse complement strand
ATTTTTACGCATTCGTAATGCGAAGGTCGTAGGTTCGACTCCTATTGCCGGCACCAGTCGATTCAAGCACTTAGGCCAACCTCTCGGGGTTGGCCTTTTGCTTTGTCGCCGCCATGCCCCCTTCGGCAATCAATGTTCGATACGGGCCGGTATATGTCGGCGCACCACCGTCAGCGCAATCAGCACGACGATCATCGCGGCGCCCAGCATCAGCAGATAACCCGACGGGCCGCCGGCGGTGATCACCGCGGCGCCTGCGAATCCGCTCAGAATCGCGCCGATGCGCCCGAAGGCGAGCGCCGATGCGGTGCCCGTGGCGCGCATGCCGGTCGGATAGACATAGGCGCACAGCGCATACATCGTCGATTGAACCGCGTTGACGAACAGACCGTGCAGTCCCAGGCCGATGAGCATGAAGGTCGTATGCTGCGTCGCGCTGGTGCCGATCAGCATCCACGCGCTGGCGACGCCGCCCAGGCAGCACAACAGCAAGGGCCAACGCGAACCGTAGCGTCCGATCGCAAGCGCGCACAAGACTGCACCGATCACGCCGCCGAAGTTGTACATGCTCAGGCCATAGCCCGCCATCGAGACGCTCAGGCCGGCTCCGGTCAGCATCGACGGCAGCCAGCTGAACGCGGCATAGACTGCCATCAGGCACATGAAAAAAGCACACCAGATCGCGACGGTATCGAGGGCCCGTCCATCGCGAAACAGCCCCGTGAACCCGATATGCCTCTCCGCGTTTTGCTCGAGCGCGTCGGTGAAGCTCGAGTCGGCCGGAACACTGCGCTCCATGCGCTGCAGCAACTTGACCAGAGAGGGCCAGCGTTGCGGCCGTCGCGCCAGAAAGCGCGGCGATTCCGGCAGCACGACGATCAGAATGAAAGCGAGCGCAAGCGGCAGGATGCCGCTCAGGATGAACAGCATGCGCCAGCCATAGACCGGCAATACATGGCCGGCAAACAGACCGGCGATCATGCCTCCCATGGGAACGCACAGAATCGTCGCCGTCACCGCGAAGGTGCGGTAGCGCGCGGGCGTGAACTCTGCGGTCATCGTGGTCGAAGACGGCAGCGCGCCGCCGATGCCCAGGCCGGCAAAAAAGCGCAGTATCGCAATGGCCTGGACGTTGGGCGCGAATCCGATCGCGCAGGTCATCACGCCGAACACCAGCAGGCTGCTGATCACGGCCCAGCGGCGGCCGAAGCGGTCGGCGTACAGACCGGCGAACGCACTGCCTATACCCATGCCTACCAGACCCGACACGACCACGGGCGCGAACGCGTTGCGCGAAATGCCCCACTCTTTGATCAGCACCGGAATCGCAAAACCGATCATCTGACCGTCGAAACCGTCGGCGATGATGGACAGCGCCGCCAATATCACCACCAGCTTCTGAAACAGTGCGTAGCCGCCCTCGTCCAGCGTATTGCCGATATCGACCGCCAGGCTGCGCCCAGGCGAAGCCGCCGCCGAAGCGGAATAAACGTTACTCATCTGCTTGTCTCCGTTGTATGCGCTATCTGCGCGTTTATCGTCTATTGATTTTTCGGCCGTAGCCTCAACTTGGGCCGCGCGCATCGACCAACCGCACCAGTTGCAGCAGACACTCGATCGTCGGTGCAGCCGTTCCCGTCTTTCGCGCAGCGGCGGCGATCGCGCCGTTGATCGCCTCGATTTCTGTCTTGCGGCCGGCCAGCACATCCTGCAGCATCGAGGGTTTGTGAGCCTGGTGATGGACCAGCGCGAAACGCACGGCGCCCGCGACGCGCGCTTCGTCGAAGGCGTTGCCTTCCGCCCCGGCGACTGCCGCGGCCTCGGCCACGACCTTCAACGCCAGCGCCTCGCCGTCCGGCACGTTCGCCAACTCGCCCACCGCACATCGCGTAAGCGCGCATAGACTGTTCATGGCGGCATTGAACGCAACCTTCTCCCATATCGCCGGCCACACGTCGGGGTCGGCAATGCTGTTCAGGCCGGCCGAGTTCAAGGCCTCCAGCGCACGCCGCAAGTGCCCATGAGGTTTGCCGTCCGCGCTCATCATGTGAATGACGCCGGCGCCGTGCGAACTTACCTGGCCGGGCGCGGACTTGTCCGCGGGCCAGGTCGTCATGCCGACCATGATGCGTTCGTGCGGGACGTGCCGCCCGATGCGTTCGACGTTGCCCAGTCCGTTCTGCAGGGACAGCACCGCGGTATCCGGCCCCAGCAGATGGCGTCCCGATGCGAGCGCCGCTTCGGTATGCATGGTCTTGGTGAAAATAATCAGCAGTTCCGGCGCCGGCCCCGCCTGCTCGGGGCGGCAGGCGCGCAGATTGCCGACGATGCGCGAGCCCGAGTCCGTGCTCAGCCGCAGTCCTTCTGCGCGTATCGCATTCAGGTGCGCCTCGTCGATATCGACGAGCGTGACGCGATGGCCCGCCTCGGCGAGCAGGCCGCCGAACAGCGAACCCATCGCGCCCGCGCCGAGAATCGCAATATCCAAAACATCCGTCATCGTGTCTCTCCGACTCAGAAGGGATAATGGCGCGGTGTCGTCTGTAGCGTGATCCAGCGCAGATCGGTGAATTCGGCGATGCCGGCCTTGCCGCCGAAACGGCCGAATCCGCTGGCCTTCACGCCGCCGAACGGCATCTGCGCCTCATCGTGCACGGTGGGGCCGTTGACGTGGCAGATGCCCGATTCGATGCGCTTGGCCACATTGAACGCGCGCGCCGCATCGCGGCTGAAAACGGCTGCCGACAGGCCGTATTCGTTGTCGTTGGCGCAGGCGATCGCGGCCTCCTCGCCGCGCACGCGCACGATGGGCTTGACCGGACCGAACGATTCGTCGTGGTAAATGCGCATGTCCGGCGTCACGAAGTCCAGCAGCGTCGCGGGCATGAGCGTCGTCTTGCTCTTGCCGCCGCACACCAGCTTGGCCCCCTTGGCAAGCGCGTCGTCGATCATCGCGTTGCAGCGCTCGACGGTGCTCATGTCGACGACCGAACCCAGCACGACCGGCCCATGGCGCGGATCGCCCAGCGGCAAGGCGCCGGCCCGCTCCGCGAGCCCGGCGACAAACGCGTCGGCGATGCTTTCATCGACGATGATGCGCTCGGTCGACATGCATATCTGTCCGGAATTGGCGAAGGCCCCGAATACGGCACCATCCACCGCTGCGGCGATGTCGGCGTCATCGAGCACGACGAGCGGCGCCTTGCCGCCGAGTTCGAGCACGACCGGCTTCAGATGACGCGCGCAGCTCTGGGCAATGATGCGGCCTACGCGCGTCGAGCCCGTGAAGTTCACGCGGCGCACCCCCGGATGCCCGATCATCGCCTCGACGACGCGCCCGGCGTCGGCCGGCGCGTTCGTGACGAAATTCACGACACCGGGCGGCAGGCCCGCTTCCTGCATCACCTGGACGATGAGGCCGTGCGTGGCCGGGCAGATTTCCGAGCCCTTGAGCACGACGGTGTTGCCGCATGCGAGCGGCAGCGCGATGGCGCGAACCGCGAGAATAATGGGAGCGTTCCACGGCGCAATGCCCAGCACGACGCCTGCGGGCTGGCGCACGCCCATCGCCAGGCTGCCCGGCACGTCGGACGGAATCACTTCGCCGGATAGTTGCGTGGTGAGCGCGGCCGCCTCGATCAGGCCGGCCGCCGCCAGATGCACGTTGAAGCCGGCCCAGATGCCCGACGCGCCCGTCTCGGCGGCCATTGCGGCGGCAAAGGCATCGGCCTTGGCCTCGAGCGCATGCGCGGCCTTGGTCAGCAAGGCGCGACGCTCGCTCGGCCCCATGGCCGCCCACGCGGGAAACGCCGCCGCCGCCGCATCGACGGCGGCGGCGGCGTCTTCCTCCGTGGCCGCCGGCGCGCGCGTCGCAGGCTGACCATCCAGCGGGTTGCAGCGCTCGAAAGTCGCGCCATTGCGGGCCTGCATCGCTTTGCCGCCGATCAGCATCGATACGATTTTCATGGTGTGTCTCCGTTATGGAAATTTATGAATGAGGCGCTCGCCCGACAGTCAGGCAACGACAATTTCGATCAGCACCGGGCCGCCGTCGATGCCGCGCGACAATCCGCGACGCAGCACGTCGGCCAGCCGGGAAGCGTCGCTCACGCGCTCGCCGGGGCAACCCATGCCCGCGGCAATTGTCACGAAATCAAGTCCCGGCAAGTCCGTGCCCTGTACCGTCTCGCCCGGCGCAAAACCGAACACCGGCGCAAAATCCTGCAACGCGGCATAGCGCGTGTTGTTCAAAATGACAAAGGTAATGGGCAATTTCATCTGCGCCGCGCTCCAGACCGCCTGGATCGAATACATGCTCGAACCGTCGCCGATGAGTCCGATCACGCGCCGGCCCGGCTGCGCCAGCGCGACGCCGACCGCCGCCGGCATGCCGTATCCCAGGCCGCCGCTGTCCATCGTCAAAAAGGCGCCGGCGCGCGCGATGGGCAGATAACGCTGCATCTCGGCCCGCGAGCCCGGCGCCTCCTCGACGACCATGCCGTCCGGATCGCGCACGTCGGCAAGCGTCTGCAGCGCGAACGCGACCGACATGCGCTCGCCGTGCGCGGGCGGCATCGCACGCGGCGGCATCGCACGCGGCGCGGGCAGCTCGCGCATCGGGGGCGCCGGGCGCGCGAGCAGGTCCTGCACCCCCAGCCGTACATTGCCGACTGCGACAATGCCTTGCGGCGTCCACGACGCGACGTTGGGATCGTCGACCAGCTGGCACAGCTTTGCGTCGACGGGAATATGAGGACCGTTTCCCTCGACGTGATACGTGAACGCGGGGGCGCCGGCCACGAAGATCGCATCGTGTCCGGCGAGCAGCTCGACGATGCGCGCGCGCCTCGCCGGCAGAAAGCCCGCGAACAATCTATGCCGTTCAGGAAAGCTGCAGCGCCCCGTCATCGGGGCCACATAAACGCGAGCGCTGTGGCGCTCGGCCAGTTCCACGATCTCGTGCGCCGCGCCGGCGCGATCGACCCCGCCGCCCACCACGAAAGCAGGCCGCTCGCTCGCATCGAGCAGGGCGCCGATTCGATCGAGCATCATGGGATCCGGACGCATGACGTGCGCAACCTCGCGCTCGGGCACGCGGTCGCTCGGCTGATCCCAGTCGTCGGCGGGAATGGACACAAATACCGGTCCGCGCGGCTCCTGCATGGCGATCGCATAGGCGCGCGCGATCGCCAGCGGCACGTCCTGCGCGCGGGCGGGTTCGATGCTCCATTTCACATAGGGCTTGGGCAGCTCGGTCGCCTGAGTGGCGGCCAGGAAAGGATCGAAGGGCAGGATCGAACGGGCTTGCTGGCCTGCGGTAACGACCAGCGGTGTGCGGTTGCGAAACGCCGTGAAGATATTGCCCATTGCATTGCCCACGCCCGCCGCCGAATGCAGGTTGATGAGCGCCGCGTTGCCGATCGACTGGGCGTAACCGTCGGCCATGCCGACCACGACCGCCTCCTGCAGGCCGAGCACATAGCGGAAATCCGCAGGAAAATCGCGAAACATCGGCAGCTCGGTCGAACCCGGGTTGGCAAAAATCGACGTCATGCCGACGCGGCGCGCGAAGTCCACGACCGCATCGCGCACCGTCCATTGCCGGTCTGGATTGTCCTGAGCCTGTCCGGCACTCAGCTTCGGCGCGCAGCCCGTCATGCGTAGTCTCCTGGGTATTTATTTAAGGGGTGAATCCGAAAATCGTGCAGTGATTATCTCGATCACCTGGATAACTGGAAATTGCATAATCAGGAAAAAGTCATTACCTTTGTGCATGACTTACAACCTCCAGCAACTGCAAGCCTTCGCGACCATCGCCGAATGCGGCAGCCTTGGCCGGGCCGCCCAGGCGCTGCACATCACCCAGCCGGCGCTGAGCCGGTCCATACGCCGCCTCGAGGAACAGATCGGCGCTGCGTTGTTCGAGCGCCATTCGCGCGGCATGCACCTGAGCGCCATCGGCCAAGCCCTGCTGCCCCATGCCATCCTGCTGCAGCGCGAAGCCGAACAGGCGCGCGAAGAAATCGACGCCATGCGCGGACTGGCGCGCGGCACGATACGCGTGGGCGCGGTGGGCAGCATCGCAAGCCTCGTGCTGCCCCTCGCTGTGGGGCGCGTCCTGGACAAGTGGCCGAATCTGCGCGTGGAAATCATCGAAGGCGTATGGGATCGGCTCGCCACCGCGCTGGTCAAGCGCGAAATCGATCTGGCGCTCAGCATGGCCATGCCGGATACCGAAGAAATCGCCGCCATTACCGACTGCCGCTGGGAAGACTCCAGTTATGTCGTCGCCGCCCTGGATCATCCGCTGCGGCGCAAGCCCACGCTCACGCTGGCCGATACGCTGACGCAGCGCTGGGCGATTCCGCCGCGCGGCACCGAACCGTTCAAGCATATGCAGAACGTGTTCGCCGATCACGGACTGGGACTGCCGGACATTGCCGTCGAGACGCGTTCGATCACGACCTTGAAGAGCCTGGTCGCGCGCTCGGGCTTTCTGAGCTGGATGGCATCGACGATGTACGTGACTGAAAGCCGCGCCGGCGAATTCGATACGCTGCACATGCCGGGCGTGGCCGGACGGCGCACGCTCACGGCCTTCCGAAGACGGCACGGCATCTTGCCGAGTCCGGCAGCCAAGCTGCTGGACCAATTGCGGCAATTGACAGCCCAGCAGTTCAACGTCGACTAGACTGACCGAAACCCGGCCTGGAGGCACAGTGCTCAACCTCGACGCTTATTTCACCCGAATTTCCTACACGGGTCCGCGCACGCCGACGCTCGCTACGCTGCGCGAGCTGCATGCGCTGCATCCCCAGGCAATCGCCTTCGAAAACCTCTCGCCGCTGCTCGGGCAGTCGGTCAGTCTGGAACTGGCGGATATCGAGGCCAAGCTCGTTCGCGCCGGACGCGGCGGCTACTGCTTCGAGCACAATCGTCTGTTTCAGGCTGCGCTCGAAGCCCTGGGCTTTTGCGTCATGCCGCTCGCCGCGCGCGTATTGTGGGGCCCATCGCCCGCCGCCGTGCCGCCGCGCACCCACATGCTGCTGCTCGTCGAAGCGCAAGGCGAACGCTGGATTGCCGACGTCGGCTTCGGCGGGGTCACGCTGCCGACCCCATTGCGATTCGAGGCCGGCACGACGCAGGACACGCCGCACGAAGCATTCCAGCTACATGCGCTCGAAGACGGCGGTTGGCTGCTTCGAGTCCGGCTGGGCGAGGTATGGCGCGACGTATACCGCTTCGACCTGGTGCGGCAATTCGACGTGGACTATGCAGTGTCGAATTTCTACGTGAACAAACACCCCGAGTCGCCGTTCGTCAGCAACCTGCTGGCTGCGCGCCTCGCCGCGGGTGAACGCCACACCTTGTTCAATGGGAGGCTGGGGCACTATGCGTCGGGGTCTTTTTCGCATCGCGACCTGACCCGCGTCGCGCAGCTGCGCCAGGTTCTTGAAGAGATCTTCCGCATCCGTCTGCCGGATGCCGACGGTCTCGTGACGCCGACGGACCTGGATGCGGCGCTGCAGCGCTGCATCGATGCGCCGTGACCGCGGGATTCAAGTCCGACATGGCACCCGATTCATAAGGCGCCATGCACCCGAGCAGCGCTTAATCCGGCATGCCCTTGCCTTGGGTTTCAGGCAAAAACCACGGAATGAAAATGCCGAGCACATAGCAGGAGCTCATGATGAGCGCGGCCTGCGATACGCCGCCGAAGGTCTTGATCATCGAACCGGAGAGGATCGGGAATACCCAGGCAATCAAGCGCGCCGCATTGAACACGAAACTGATCGCAGTCGAGCGCAGGCTCGACGTGAAAAGCTCGGAGGGATAAATCGCCATCCAGGCATAGGCACACCCCAGAGTGAAGAAGCCGTTGATCGGCGCGATCACGACCATGCCGCCAAGTGTGTGCGTCAGCCTGTAGGTAATGACCGTCGTGATGAGCGAGCCCGCGAAAGTCAGGCTGAGGAATGCGCGCCGGCCGATGGCATCGACGATGAAACCCGACAGCAGATACGCCAGGATTGCGCCGACGGTGTAGATGATCGCGATTCGGGAGCCCCAGGCGACGGCGTCTGCCGCGCCTGACGCCTTGGCCAGCGACACGGTGAAAGTGGGAAGCCAGCTCGAGATCGCCCACCATCCGGTCGTCGTGATGATGGAGAGCAGCACTGTCAGCAGCGTGCGACGCAGCGCCTCGGGTTCGGCAAACAATTGCTTGAGCGTGAACGGCCGTTTGTCGCCTGCGGAAACGAGCGAGGCCGAATGTGGGTCTGGCGTCGCATTCCAGCGTTTTTCCTTGACGGCCTGGCGCCACTTCTCGGATTCGCTCAACCCTTTGCGCAGGTACAGGACAAAAAAGGCCGGCAACGCGCCGACGATGAACATGAGCCGCCAGGTTTGCGCTCCGAGCGGATGCGTCGACGACAGTATGTACCAGACGACGGCGGCCAGCAGCGTGCCCCAGCCAAAGCCGGACTGCAGAAACCCTGCGCCCTTGGTGCGGGCGCGCTCGGGCCAGGTTTCCGAGATCAGGGCGACCCCCGTGCTCCACTCGCTGCCCATGGCAAGCCCGGTGAGAAAGCGAAGCGCGCACAGCACTGCGAAGGTATTGGAAAAGGCGGTGAACCCGGAAAAGAGCGCATAGAGGAAAACCGACCACAGCATCATCCGCTTGCGGCCGATATAGTCGGCCAGGATGCCGCCGACCAGCCCGCCGACTCCCCAGCCCAGCAGCGTAATGCCGATGACAAGCCCGGCGTAGACAGGCAGCGAAGGCAGTTGAGCCGGTGCGAGCAGCGACTTGAGCATCGGCGCTATGACGACGACAAGCGCGAGCGCTTCAAAGCCGTCGAAGATCCAGCCGAGAAATCCGCCTCGGAGCACGTTCCAGTGCGCCGGGGTCAGGCCGTCATACCAGCGCGTCTTGAGCGGCTGTGCAGTGTGGGTGTCTTGCATGGTTTTGTCTCCTGGATGACGGCGCCGCCCGATTTTGCTTGATCGAATCCGTGGGAAGCGGCCGTCGTTGTCAAATCGGCAGCGAATCAATTTTTGTGCAGGTGAGGCATGTCCCGCTGTAATGCGCGTTCCCGGATGGCCGTGAAATCCGCCGGAGGCGGGTGCAGGTCCAGCCGCCGCCCGGCCTTGACGATCTGGCTCGGCGTGTCGTGTCCGATCAGCGCCGGAAGTCGACGAGCGGCGTCGATGAGCGCAGCCAGATCCACATGCGTGTCGTAACCCATGGCATCCAGCGCGTGGACGATCTCTTCGCTGCAGACATTGCCGCTCGCGCCGGGCGCGTAGGGGCATCCGCCCATGCCGCCCAGCGAGGCGTCGAACCGGACGGCGCCCGCGTCGATCGCGGCCAGCACGTTGGCCAGCCCCATTCCGCGGGTATTGTGAAAATGCAGGGAGAGTTCGACATCGGGCCAGCGAGCAATGAATGCCTCAGTCAACCGGACTACCTGGCCGGGATGCGCCATGCCCGTCGTATCGCAAAGCGTCACGCCGGCGGCGCCCGCCTCATCGATGAAGCGCTGGCACCAACTCATGACGCAAGACTCCGGCACGTCTCCTTCGATCGGACAGCCGAACGCGCAGGAAAGCGATATGTTCACGGGCAGGCACGCGCCGTGCGCGATCGACGCCACCTGCCTGAGGCCGTTGAACGACTGCGCCCGCGTCATGCGCAGGTTCGATAGATTGTGGCTTTCGCTGGCGGATATCACGAGATTGAGTTCGTCCGCGCAAGCGTCGATCGCCCGCTCGGCGCCGCGCACATTGGGGACAAGCGCGCTGTAGACGACGTTGGGTGCGCGTTCGATTTCGCGCAACACGATTTCTGCATCGCGCAGGGCAGGAATCGCCTGCGGCGATACGAATGCGGTCACTTCGATCTTGGCCACGCCCGTCTTCGAGAGCGCGTCGATCAATGCGATTTTCTCGTGCGTCGCGACGAACGATCGCTCTGCCTGGAAGCCGTCGCGCATGCCGACTTCCTGCATGTAAATCCTGCGTGTTTCGCCATTCCAGACGCTCATGCGATCACTCCCTTTTCGCGCAACTGGTCTATCTGTGCGTCGGTCAGGCCGACCTCGCGCAGTACCTCGTTCGTATCCTCGCCCAGCCTGGGGGCGGACGAGCGTATCGAACCCGGGGTGCCCGCCAGCTTCGGCACGATGCCGGGCACATCCAGCGCGTAGCCATCGCGCGTCTGTTGCCGCAGGATCATGTCGCGGGCCCGATAATGCGGATCTTCGGCAATGTCTTTCGCGGTGTATATCTTGCCCGACGGCACACGCGCCTGCGCCAATGCGGCCAGCACCTCCTGCGTCGTGCGCTGCGCGCTCCAGTTCTCGATGGCGCCGTCCAGTTCGGCGACGCGGGCGACCCGACCCGCGTTGTTGGCCAGAGACGGATCGTCGGCCAGATCCTGGCGTCCGATCACGGCCATGAGGCGCTTGAAAATGCTGTCGCCATTGCCCGCGATGAGGACATAGCCGTCCGTGCATCGATACGCGTTGGACGGGGCGATTCCCGGTAGCGCGCTGCCGGCGGCTTCGCGCACGGCGCCGAACGCGCTGTACTCGGGAATGAGGCTCTCCATGACATTGAAGACCGCCTCGTGCAGCGCGACGTCGATGACTTGCCCTTGCCCGCCGTTCGCGTCGCGGTGATAAAGCGCGGTCAGCACGCCGATGACGCCATGCAGCGCCGCCAGCGTGTCGCCGATGGAAACGCCGCAACGCACCGGCACGCGCCCGGGCTCGCCCGTCAGATGCCGCAACCCGCCCATGGCTTCGCCGATCGCACCGAACCCCGGCAGGTCGCGATAAGGCCCCGTCTGTCCATAGCCGGAAATGCGCAGCATGATCAAACCGGGATTTTTCTCGGCCAGCTGCGCATAGCTCATGCCCCAGCCTTCGAGCGTGCCAGGACGGAAATTTTCGATGAGGACGTCGGCTTCGGCAATCAGCCTGCGCGCCAGGCCCTGCCCGTCGGGATCGCGCAGATCCAGCGCGATCGAGCGCTTGTTGCGCGACTGCACCTGCCACCAGACCGAAGTGCCGTCTTTCATGAGCCGCCAGTTGCGCAGCGGATCGCCGCTTTCGGGCGCCTCGATCTTGATGACCTCGGCGCCGAATTCTCCCAGCGTCTTGCCGGCAAACGGACCGGCGATCAACTGCCCCATCTCGACGACCCGCACCCCCTTGAGTGCCGCCGGCGGTACAGCAAGAGAAGACGGTGTGTTCATGATGTCGAATCCTGTTATCAATCGAAGAACCACGGTGATGCTGCACCGCGCCTATGCCCGCAAGCGCAGATCTGATCGGCCTGCCGGGCTCGGAATTTCATGATGACACCCATTGTCGAAAGCCCGGACGCGAAGGGGAATGACAATATGGGAAAACCAGCTTTCGCCAAACGCGAAAGCGAATACGGGAGAACACGGATTGTCAGGGAGGTTTTTTCGAGCGCCGCAGCACGGCGCAGCTTCATTTCGACGTGCTGTCGGAGGCGATTCGCGTCAGATGATTGACCAGCAGGCGCGCCGGCCTGGGCAGCGCGCCGAGATCCCGCGCGCAAATCAGCAGTTCCCGCTCGGCCCAGTCTTCCGCCAGATCGATCTTGCACAGACCCATCGAGCGGATGTGCGGACGCACTGCGGCCTCGGGCAGCACGGCGATGCCCAGTCCGGCCGCAACCATCACGCACATGGCGTCAAAGCTGCGAACCTGGATCCGAAGCTTGAGCGTCTTGCCGCACGAGGCTGTCGCCAGCTGAAGCCGTTTTGCGAGCGAAGTATTGTGCGTCAGACTGACGAAATCGAAGTCGAGCGCATCGTCGAACGACACTGACTCGCGCTGTGCAAGCGGGTGCCCCACCGGAATGACCAGCGCCAGGGAATCGCGGCGATAAAGCGTCGTCTGCAGCCCGAACGTCGGCATCTGATCGGCCATGATGCCGAAATCGGCATGGCCGTCCACCACGGCCAAGGCAACCTGCTCGCTGTTCTGCTCCTCGAGCTCGATGCGGATTTCCGGATTGGCGGCGGTGAAGGCGGCGATATCCGAGGGCAGGAACTGCGTCACCGCCGACGTATTGGCCCCCATGCGCACGACGCCGACCACGCCTGCCGCATAGTCAGAGAGGTCGGAAGCCATGAGATCCACATCGTCCAGGATGCGCTGGGCATGGCGCATGAGCGCCTCTCCGGCCGCGGTAAGCGTGATTCCGCGCGAATGGCGCTCGAACAGAATCGTACCGATCGAAGATTCCAGGTCCGCAATGCGTTTGCTCGCCGCGCCGATGGCCAGATGCGCCTGCTCTGCGCCTTTGCTGATGCTGCCGCTGCGGACAACGAGCGCAAATAGCGAAAGAGAAACGAGATCCAGACGGTGGCGGTTCATGTCATCGAACTCCGGTATTTGCTTACGACCGGCCCGACTTGCGTCGCAAACAAATGCACAGGGATAGGCGTTATGTGGTCCGTGCAAACTAGATGCGGCGCCTTGCCCCTTTCAGGCCTATGGCAGAGACGAGGGTCGAATGAGCCATGTTCGCGCACTTTGGTATTCTTAAAATTAGTGACCGAACAGTACAACAAAAAGCCTATTTTTAGGGCCTTCTTCCACCGGGTGTCGAGCAGGATGATCAAGGGATCGAATTCCTCGACCCGGTTGATCCACAAGGTCTCGGGCATGCCAACAGCCCGAATCGCCAGGGAAGCAACCCGACTCGGGCCGTCGCAGGCTCATGCCGACAGCGCGTTCCCGCCCGGCATGGGTTGCAGCTTCGGTTGCGCAGCACCCTTGCGGCTTGCGCACATGACGCCGACGGTGACCAAGACGATGGCGGCGATCGTCAGCGCCGAAGGACGTTCACCCAGGAAGATGAAGGCCAGCATCGTCGCCGCCGCCGGCGTCAGCGCGCCCAGCACCGAAGCGCGCGAGGCGCCCAGACGGCGCACCGATTCGCCATAGGCATAAAGGCCCACGACCGCCGACAGGGTCTGCGCGATGGCTTGATAGCCGACGTCGCGCCACTGCACGGTGGCAAAGTCGGGATGCCCCACGCCCGCGTAGACGATCAGCACCAGCACCAGCGACCACCCGTTGACGACGCCCGCCGCGTGCAGCGCGCCCAGGCCTTGCCTGCGCAGGACGATCGTGTAGACCGCCCACATCAGCGCCGCGAGCAGGAACAGCGCGTGGCCCCGCCATTCGCCCTGAATGCCGTCGGACGAATCGAAGAAACCGAAGATCGCCAAGCCGGCCAGGAGCAGCGCGAAGCCGATGACCTGCGGCCGGCGCAGCCGCTCGCGCATCACGAGCACGGCAAGCACGGCGACGAAGAACGGCATCGAACCGATCATCACTGAAGCGATGTGCGAGGCCGGTGCGTATTTCATGCCCGTGGCGCTGACGAAGAGAAACGGCGCGCCCGCGCCGGCGACCAGCAATGCCGTCGCGCGCCAGTTGGCCGCTATCGGCGGCATGCCGCGCCGCAGGCAAAGCGGAACGAGCACGGCCGACGCGCAGAGGTAACGCACGAGCATGATGTCGATGGGACGCAGCGAGGTTTTGACGCCGACGCGAGTGGACACGACCCATACGGCCCAGATCAACACGACCAGCAGCCCCCATGCCGTGCCGATCGCGACCTCGCGCAGAGGCGAGCTGCCGCCTGCCTTATTGGCGGACGCGGACTGCATGGCCGCGTTCACTTTGCCGCCTCGGCCAGGTCGCAATGCGCTTCGAGACGGTAGCCGTCGGGATCGACCACAAACGCGGCGTAATAGCCCGAGCCATACGCCTCGCGTACGCCCGGTACGCCGTTGTCACTGCCGCCACACTCCATGGCGGCCCGGTAGAACGCGTCGACCTGGGCCGGGGTCGAGGCGACAAAGGACAGGTGCAGGCCGGATTGCGGATCCGCGACGACGGGGCGGGAAGTCTTGAGCAGCCACAGCTTGGGTTCGTCGGAACCGTAGGAAAGCGACGAATCGTCTGCGCTGAGGCGCCGATAGCCGAGCGCACCCAGCGTGTGGTCATAGAAGCGGGTGCTGCGAGCGATCTCGGAAATGCCGAACGAGAGGTGGTCGATCATCTGAGTTCTCCTGATTCATTTCCCTTGAGGGTTTTTGGCGGCTTTGTATAACCACCATGATGGTTATGCTATGAGCAGGGTCTGTCCTTGTCAACCACCTTGACGGTTAGATAAGATTCGACCATGAAGAACACGGTTTCGAGCGCCCGGCGCTTCCTGATTCCGGCACAGTCCGAGAGCCTGAGCATCGACTTCGCCAACACGAAGTACTGGCGGGGAACCGACGCGCCGACCGAAACGCTGGCGAAGATGGACGATGTGTTGGCCTGGTGCCGCGATACCGCGAAGATTCCTGCGGCGATGATCGATGCGTTCCGCGCGCTGTGCCTGCAGGATGAAGCGGCAACGCTCGCGGGTGCGATCGCTCTGCGCGAACTGCTCTACCGGCTCTATTTGGCTCATGCGCAAGGCGCAGAGCCGGACGCCGAGGACCTTTCGGCGCTGCGCGAATACCTGGGCAGCGCCGCGCCGCGCAAGGAGCTGTCGCGCGTGGACGGGCGCTATGAATGGGCCGTCGAAGGCCGGTACTGCAGCTTGACGGGGCTGTTGAGTCCGGTGCTCTGGTCAGCCACGGATCTCCTGGGCGGAGCGCGCCTGGGTAAGCTCAAGCGCTGCGCCAATGATCAATGCCTGTGGCTGTTCGTCGATGACAGCAAGAGCGGCAACCGGCGCTGGTGCTCGATGTCGGCCTGTGGCAACCGCGCCAAGGCGCATCGGCATTACCACAGCAAATCGTCGAGCTGAACGGGGCTCAGAACGGCGGCAGCCGCCGCTTGACAGGCTGGGATTTCACGATCGCCGTGCTGGTCTCGGCGATATCGGTGATGCGATCCAAAATGTGATCCAGATGCTCGATCGAGCGCAGATAAAGACGGCCGATGAAGCAGTCTTCACCCGTCACTTTGTCGCACTCGCCGAACTCCGGAGTGTTTTCGATCAGTTTCTGCACAGCCTGCAGCTTACCGGGCATGGGCCGGATGCGCACCAGCGCCTGCATAGGGTAGCCCAGTGCACGGGGCTCGACGTCCATGCCGAAGCTGCGGATGACGCCCCGCTCCTCCAGGCGGCGCAGCCGTTCGGAAGTGGCCGGAGACGAAAGCCCGATTTGCTCGGCCAGCGGCTTGATCGCCATGCGGCCGTCTTGCTGGAGCAGGATCAGGATGCGGCGGTCGGTGTCGTCCAGGCTCATAGGAAAATCTCGATGAATGCCTAATAAAGATAATTAAATATAGCCTTACTCCTTAAATTTCGCATTCGGATTGCGCATCTAATCTTCTACATTGGAGCCATTCGATGAGTAAAGGAAGAGCGGGATGAACGAGAAGACGCACGGGATGATCGAGATGGTCGCGGCGATGATGGTGTCGGGCACCATCGGCTGGTTCGTCGTGGTGTCGGGCAGCCCGGTGCCCCAGGTCGTCTTCTGGCGCTGCGTGTTCGGCGCGCTGGTGCTGCTGCCGGTGTGCCTCGCCAAAGGCTATCTGCAGCCCGGCCGCATCAGCCGGCGCCAGGCCATGCTGGCCGCGCTGGGCGGCATCGCTATCGTGGCCAACTGGCTACTGCTGTTCGCGGCGTATTCGCACGCCACCATTTCCATCGCCACGACGGTCTACAACACGCAGCCGTTCATGCTGGTGGGCCTGGGGGCCCTGTTTCTGGGCGAGCGCCTGACGCTGGCCAAACTGGGATGGCTGCTGCTGTCGTTCGGCGGCATGCTGCTGATCGTGCAGTCGCGGCCGGACGCGGTGGCCGCGCAAGGCAGCTATCTGCTGGGAATACTGCTGTCGCTGGGCGCGGCGCTCTTCTATGCGCTGGCCGCCTTGCTGGCCAAGAAACTCAAGGACGTGCCGCCGCATCTGATCGCGTTGATCCAGGTCTGCGTCGGCATCGTCGCGCTGTCGCCTCTGGCGCTGCATGCAGGATGGCCCGGGGGTGTTGCCACATGGAGCCTGTTGGCCACGATCGGGGCGGTTCACACCGGCGTGACGTATATCCTGCTTTATGGGGCGATACAGCGGCTGCCGACATCGTTGACCGGGGCATTGTCCTTCATCTATCCGATCGTAGCGATCGTGGTGGACGATACGGCATTCGGCCATCGCCTGCATCCGCTGCAGGCAACGGGAGCCGTATTGATTCTGCTCGCGGCCGCCGGCATGACCCAGGGGTGGGCGTGGCGCAGAAATGCGCGACGCGCAACCGCCTAAGGTGCGCAAGCGCGCAAGAAATCAATCGACAACGACGATGATGGAGACGTGGCGGTTTTGCGCCCGGCCCGCTTCGGTGCGGTTGTCGGCGATGGGATGGCGCTTGCCCATGCCGACGGATTCGAGGCCGGCGCGCGGAAAGCCGCCCTCGGCCAGGGCAGCCACGACCGCATCGGCCCTGCGCTTGGACAAGGCTTCGTTGTATTCGTCGCTGCCGACCGAGTCGGTGTAACCCACCACCTTCAGGTGCATGATTTGCACAGCCTGCAGCGATTTGCCGATGCGGGCGATCTTGTGCGCCCCGGCATCCGACAGCGTGGCGTCGTTGATGGAAAAGAGCACCGTGGTCGACTGGTCCAGCGTCCAGCCCTGCGGCATCTCGATGAAACCCTGCTCTTTCAGCACTGCGATCTGCGCCGGCGTGAGCCCCGGCTTGCGGGACGCGCACCCGGCAACGCCTGCGGCGGCGGCAGCCATCATGCCGGCAAGCACCATGCGGCGGATTCGATCGGCTTTGTCGGGAATATCAGGCATTTTTTTCCGGATCGGCATTGAGGAAGACAGGGGCAGCATACGCCTGCTGGCCGGAAACGACCCGATGGCTCGCCTTGTCCGCGTACATTGCGGTATCGGCACATCGCAGCAACGCCCCCATGTCGCTGGCGTCGTTAGGATAAAGCGCCGTGCCCACGCTGATCGACGTGGTCAGGGTTACTCCCTGCTCCAGCGCCATGGGCTGGGTCATGGTCGTGCGCATCGACTCGGCCACGCGCTGAGCGCCGTCCCGGTCCGTGACGGGATCGAGCAGTACCGCGAACTCGTCGCCGCCGAGCCGGGCGACCATATCGCTGGCGCGCAGGTGCCCGCTTATTCTGCGGGCGACCTGCACCAGCACGGCATCGCCCGCGGCATGACCGAAACGGTCATTGATCGACTTGAAATCGTTGCTGTCGACGAACAGCACCGCAAAGCGATGACCGTCTGTCTGCGCGCGCTGCATGGCCTGCTTGAGCCGGCTTTCGAACGCCATGCGATTGGGCAGCCCCGTGAGGCTGTCGTGGGCCGCCTGATGCGCCAGAACCCGGTTCTCGCCCTGCACGCCGGCCTCCCAGAGTTCCAGTTCGCCGAGCAGGCTGTTGAAGTCGCTGGCCAGTTCGTTCAGTTCGACGATGTCGGCCTGCGGCACACGTTCGCCGAACGAGCGCGCGGTGCGCACGCGCCGGGTCACGTCGGTCAGCAGTCGCAACGGGTGCATGATCAGGCGGAACGTGCGCCGCGCCACATAAGCCGTCATCACCAGGCTGGCGCCTATGCACACGAGGATCCAGACACAGCCGGTGACCAGAAAGCCCCACATGCTGTCGGGACTGCCCTTGGCACGTATCTCTCCGACGCGCCTGCCGTTGCTCAGCACAGGCACGCTGACTGTCTGGTTCAGCAGTCCGCTGCTCGTGAGCCAGCGCAGCGCCCCCGAGGAGGCGCCACGCTCTCTATGCCATCTGGCCAGGACCTGCCCTTGCGCGTCGGTGACGACTACGCTCTGGACGTCCTCCGTCGAAGCGATCCGGTTGACTTCCGTACGAGTGGCCGAGCCGTCGTGAAACACGACGGCCGCCTCGGCCGAGAATGCCATCGAACGCGCGACGAGCTCGAGATTGCGCGTGACCGTGCTGCGCAGCTGCAGCAGCCCCGCGACCATCAACGCCGTTCCGACGCAGCACACGGCAACCAATATCGAGGCCACATGCGCACGCAGCAGCGCCTGCGATAGCGGCTTGGGCTGCGCGCTGCTGCCGGAAGTAGCGGGCGACGTCATTGGTCCGGCTGCTTGTGCACGAGGAGCAGCACCTTGGGATTGATGTGCAGGCCGCTACGCGCAATCGCATCCAGGTTGACCGAAAATGTGGCCTGGGCGCCCGTGTTCGATATGCAGAACAGGCTGCCCATTACGCATCCGTCGCCGGAGCCGGTGATGCTCAGCACAGGGCGGCCCGCAAGACGTCGGAACAGATCGGCGCGTCCCGCCTCGCCGGTCTGCTCGATATAGACGGCGTCGCAATCCGAATCCAGGCGGGTATCCTGAGCAGCGAGATATTGCACGCTGGCCAGAGGCGTCGAAACCTCGATGTCGCGCACGAGCAGGTCGGCGTACACGGCTGGCGTCGCGATGCAAAGCCGCACTTTGCGCGGCGGGCCCGGCCATTGCGTGAAATTGATGATTCCGCCGACGATGCGCGCAATGTCTTGCACACGCCGCGAGCCGTGGCTCCCGGTCGCCGAGGATTGGGCGACGGCGGTCGCGCACGACAAGGCCAGCAGGACCGACAAAGCGCCCCGCAAAGCCAGGCCTGCGCATGTTGCCGGCATCCACCGGAAGCGTCTTGAAAACATCGATCGTGGCGAATTGTTGTTGGCGATCATGCTGCAAGAGGGATTTCCGTAATCCTGCCCGGAAAACAGGACGGCGCCGGGATGGCCTCGGCAAGGAAAATCTATTCGCCATTTTAGCGACAGAATGCCATGCGCGAGCGCCCTCATACACGCCGGCGCCGCGCTCTGTCGCCGCGAGCACGGCAATGGCCAGCCCTCACGGAACGGGCCGCGGCCGCTCAGTCCAGGTTTTCGACCTGCGCCGATTTGCGCGACAACCCCTTGGGCAAGGGGAAGGACACGTTCTCTTCCAGGCCCTCCATGGTGCGCACCGACACGGCGCCCAGCGCCTTGACGCGCGCCACGACCTGCTGCACCAGCAGCTCGGGCGCGGACGCGCCCGCCGTGACGCCCACGCGCCGGCTGCCCGCCAGCCAGGCCGGATCGATCGAATCGGCGCCGTCGACCAGATAGGCCGCCGCGCCCTTGCGTTCGGCGACTTCGCGCAGACGATTGGAGTTGGAGCTGTTGACACTGCCCACCACGAGCACCACGTCGCAGCCCGGCGCCATGATCTTGACGGCATCCTGGCGGTTTTGCGTGGCATAGCAGATATCGCTTTTCTTGGGCTCGACGATTTGCGGAAAGCGTGCTTTGAGCGCGGCCGATACCGTAGCGGCGTCGTCGATCGACAAGGTGGTCTGTGTGACGAAGGCCAGATTGTCCGGATCGCGGATCCGCAGCTGCGCCACGTCCTCGACGGTCTCGACCAGGTGCATGCCGCCCTCGGACTGGCCCAGCGTGCCTTCGACCTCGGGGTGCCCTCTATGGCCGATCATGATGATCTCGCGTCCAGCCGCGCGCATGCGGGCGACCTCGATGTGAACCTTGGTGACCAGCGGACAGGTGGCGTCGAAGACGCGCAGGCCGCGGCTTTCCGCCTCGGCTCGCACGGCTTTGGAAACGCCGTGCGCCGAGAACACGACGATGGCGCCGGCAGGCGCTTCGTCCAGTTCGTCGATGAACACCGCCCCCTTGGCGCGCAGGTCGGACACCACGTAGCGGTTGTGCACGATCTCGTGACGCACGTAAATGGGTGCGCCATGAAGTTCAAGCGCGCGTTCGACGATCTCGATGGCGCGATCCACGCCGGCGCAAAAACCGCGCGGCTGGGCCAACACCACTTCGGCGTCGGGCTGCGTGACTCTGGATGCCTCGCTCATCACAGCACTCCCAGTATGGCGACGTCCAGCGTCAGGGCGTTGCCGGCCAGCGGATGATTGAAGTCGAACAGCGCCCAGTCGTCGTTGATCTCTTTGAGCACGCCCGAATAGCGGCCGCCGTTGGGGGCCGTGAACTCGACCATGTCGCCAGGATCGAACGCGGCGTCCTCGCCCGCGTGTTCGCTCAGCATGGCACGCGAGACGCGCTGGATAAGTTCGGGATTGCGCTCGCCATAGGCTGCCGTGGGCGGCAGCGTGACGCTGAAGCGCTCGCCTTCGGCATGGCCGACGAGCGCGGCTTCCATATCGGGGGACCACTGACCGCTGCCCATCTGCAACGTGGCCGGACGGCTGTCGAAGGTGTCGATGAAGACTTCACCCTCGGCCGGGCCCGAGGCCAGAACGATGCGGTAATGCAAGGTCAGGTAGGAATCCGGACGGATCAAATTGTTCACTTCGGCGCTAGCGGCGTTCAAGTTCTGCCACCCTGATGAATTGTTCGCAAACCTTGATTTTAAAGCGTAATGAAGCAAGCTCTGTCCGACCTCCCCGTTTCGCCCTGTGCGCAGGCGCAGCCATGAACCTTGCCGAAAGCCTGCCCGACCGCGAGCTTCCCCGCGAACGGCTGCTACGCCATGGAGCGGCCGCGCTAAGCGATCCAGAACTGCTGGCAGTAGCGCTGCGCACTGGCACGCGAGGCCTGAACGCCCTAGAACTGGGCAGCCAGCTGATGCAGCGCTTCGGCGGCCTGCGCGGGTTGTTCGGCGCCACGCCGACCGAGCTGCGTACCGTGCCGGGACTGGGGGACGCCAAGGCCTGCACGCTGGCCGCCGTGCTGGAATTGGCGCGCCGCGCCGGAGAAGAAGACCTGCAGCGCCTGGGCGCCCTGTCCCACCCCGATCGGGTCAAGCAATATTGCCGCACCGCCCTGGGTCACCGCACGGTGGAGCACTGCATCGCCCTGTATCTGGACAACCGGCTCAACCTGATCGCCACCGGCGAGCTGGCCCGAGGAACCCTGGCGCAGGCTTGCGTCTACCCTCGAGAAGTGGTTCGGGAGGCGCTGCGCCATCACGCGGCCGCCCTCATCCTGGCGCACAATCACCCTTCGGGCCTGGCGCAGCCCAGCCAGGCCGATCTCGACCTGACCCAGCAGTTGCGCCGGGCGCTGGCCCTGGTGGACGTGAGGCTGGTCGACCACCTGATCGTCGCGGCCGGCAATGTGGTGTCTCTGGCGCAACTGGGCCTGATCGCGCCCTAGGTTTTCCCAAGAAATCCAATAAAAACCTGGGCTTGCGCATGTATTGCGCCGCGAGTTAGAATTGCGAGTTCAGTTTTTTCGGATACGTGATCGGGAAACAGGCTTATTTGCGCCCTCCCGGTTGGCGACCCTAACCCAGGCGCCTAATCAGGGCGCTGGCAAACCCGGAAGGTTCAAAATGAAAGAAGGCATTCACCCCGAATACCGCGAAGTGGTGTTCATGGACGTGCAAACGGGCGACAAGTTCGTGACCCGTTCGACCGTCAGCACCCGCGAAACCGTCGAACTCGACGGCAAGACCTACCCGCTTTTCAAGTGCGACGTGACCTCCAAGTCGCACCCCTTCTATACCGGCGCGCAAACGCGCATCGTCGAAACCGGCCGCGTCGAGAAGTTCCGCGCCCGCTTCGCCCGCACCACCGGCGCCGCCAAGGCCTGATTGCCCGAATCGGCCGCGCAGCGTTGCCACATGCTGCAAAGGAAGAGACCTCCACGCCGCACCCTCCGCTCGGCCAACCCGTCAAAGGGTTGCTCTCGCCCAGGGGCGGCCAGGCGGCAGAACAGCAGCCCATCAGGGCTGCTTTTTTTTCCCAGATGAACCCGCCCTTCATCCCGTGCCTTCCATGACGCGCTCCACCCCCGCCCGGCTGACTGAACTGGGCACCACGAAACTTCCGCGACTGGCCCTCTTCGGGCTGGCGCTCGCCTACGTGGTGGCGGGACTCTTCATGCGGGACCCCTGGAAGACCGACGACGTGGTGGGCCTGGCCACCATGCTGACGGCATTGCACGAAGGCGCATGGCTGCAGCCGCAAATCGGCCATCTGGCCTATGCGCAGGACGGCCCGATGATCACCTGGGTCGGCGCCATCGCGATCAAACTGTTCGGCCCGCTTCTGGGCGACGTCACGGCCAGTCGCCTGCCCAATCTGCTGTGGTTTGCGATGAGCGCCTTCAGCGTCTGGTACGGCACGTATCTGGTGGGCCGCCGCGCCGAGGCCCAGCCCCTGGCGCTGCCCTTCGGCGGCGAGCCGCCGCCGCGCGCCTACGGCCGCATGCTCGCCGATGCGGCCCTGCTACTGCTGCTGGCCACCGTCGGCATCTTGCAGCACATGCACGAAACCTCGGCGCTGCCGGCCGTCATGGCCTGGCAGGCACTGGTGTTCTATGCGCTGGCCCGCATCCCCGACAAACCCCTCACGGGCGCGCTGACGCTGGGCGTGGCAATAGCGGGCAGCTTTCTCTCACGCGGCTGGCCGGGCGGTCTGCCGGTCATGGCGGGCACGCTCGTGGCGTTCATGCCGCCCGGCTCGTTGCGTCAGCGCCTGCGCTGGCTGCCCCTGGCCGCGCTGGTCGCCGTGGCGCTCATCCTGGCCTGGTGGATCCCCTCCACCCACGGCAACGGCTACTGGACTCAAAGCTGGAAAGCCTGGAATCTCGGCTTTTACGCCTGGCCAGAATTCAACGCCGGCGGCCGCGCGCTGCGAGATTTGACCTGGTTCCTGTGGCCTACCTGGCCGCTGGTTCTGGTTGCCGTCTGGCAATGGCGCACCTGGCTGTTCGCCTCGCATATTTGGCCGGCGTTAGCGCTGCTCGTCTGCGCTTTGCTGCAGATCTTCGTCGCGGCCGATCCGGACGACGGCCTCTACATCATGCTAGCCGTGCCCTGCGCCTCCCTGGCCGCGATGTCGCTACCCACTTTGCGCCGCGGCGTGATCAACACCCTCGATTGGTTCGCCGTGATGTGCTTCTCGCTCACGGCAGTCACCGCCTGGCTGGCCTGGGTGGCGGTGCTCTTCGGCGTGCCCGCGGGCATTTCCCGCAACATCGCCCGCCACACGGCCGGCTACGTGCCGCCCATTTCCTGGATCGCACTGCTGCTCGCGGCCGTCATCACGGCGATCTGGGGCTGGCTCATCGTCTGGCGCCTGCGCGTTCGGCCTACTGCGCTGTGGCGCGGTACGATCCTCTCGGCCAGCGGCCTGGCCGCGACCTGGGGCCTGCTGGTGCTGCTGTGGCAGCCGGTGGTGGACTACGCGCGCAGCTATCGCACTGCATCGGCCGAACTGGCCGCGGCGATCAAAGCCGACATGCGGCCCGGCGAATGCCTGCGCAGCGATGGCCTGGGCCCCGGCCAGCGCGCGTCTTTCCTGGTGTTCCAGGGTCTCAACTTTTCCTACGACCTGACCTGCACGCTGGTTTTGCAGCAGACCACCCGCAAGGCGCTGGGCAACGGCACGGCCGCCTATAGCGGCGACAAAAACGTGCAAGAGCTCTGGCGCGGCGGCCGCCGCGCCGACCCCAACGAAATCTTCCGCCTGCTGCGCGTACCGGCCGGCTATCAATGACCGCGGCACCCCAAGCGCCCACGCCAAGCCTGGGCGCGACCATGCTGAACATCATGCGGCAGGCCTGGCCGGTGCTGGTGGGCCAGTGGGCCAGCGTCGCCTTCGGCGTGCTCGACACCGCCATGACCGGCCACTCCAGCCCGGACGACCTGGCCGCCATGTCGCTGTCGGTCTCGATCTACATCACCGTCTTCGTCGGGCTGATGGGCGTACTGCATGCGCTCATCCCCATTCTGGCCCAGCACTTCGGCGCGCGGCGCCACGACGAAGTGGGTAGGCTATGGGGCCAGGGCGTCTGGCTGTCGCTGGTCCTGTCGGTGGCAGGCGGCGCGCTCATGCAGTTTCCCGACGTCTGGCTGGCCATGTCGGGACACGTCGATCCCGGCGTGCGCGAGCGCATGGTCGCCTACCTGGACACGCTGACGCTGGCCCTGCCCGCCACGCTGATATTCCGCACCGTCTATGCGCTAGGCAGTGCGGTGTCGCGTCCGCGCGTGGCCATGCTGATCAACTTGTCCACGGTGGTGCTCAAGGCGTTCTTCAACTGGCTGTTCATCTACGGCCACCTGGGCCTGCCGGAAATGGGCGCCGCCGGCGCAGGCCTGGCGACCGCGCTGGTTTCATGGATCGGCATGCTCGCCGGTCTCTGGTATGTACTGCGCGACCGCAGCTTCGCGGCCTTTCATCTGCGACTGGGCCGGCCGCGGTGGCAGCCGCTCAAGGAGCTGCTGCGCCTGGGCCTGCCCATGGGCGGCTCCTATCTGATCGAAGTGTCGTCCTTCACCTTCATGGCCTTGCTGGTGGCGCGCGAAGGCACATATGTGCTGGACGGACACCAGATCATGTCCAACCTGGCATCGCTGTGCTACATGATGCCTATGTCGATCGGCGTGGCGGGTTCGGCCGTGACGGCACAGGCAGTCGGCGCGTCCAGCCTGCATCTGGCGCGGCGCACGGGCATGGCCAGCCTGGCCCTGGCGATGATGGGCGCCTTGCTGACGTCCCTCGCGGTGCTGGCGGGCCGGCCTCTCATCGTCGCGACTTACACCAGCGACGCCCGGGTTGCCGCGGCGGCAACCAGCCTGGTTATGCTGATGCCCATATTCCACCTGTGCGATGCCTTCCAGTGCACCAACGCCTATCTGCTGCGCGCCTACAAGGTGGCGGTGGCGCCTCTGGTGATCCAGACGGTGGCGCTGGCCGTGGTGGGGCTGCTGGGAGGATGGTGGTTCGGCTTTGGTCCGGGCCGGGGCGGCCTCGATGAGATCATCGCCTTGCTCATGCCGGGCGCCAACACGGGAGCGGGCAGCCTGTGGCTGATGTCCATGACAGGCATGATCCTGTCTGCCCTGCTGCTGCACGCCTGGTACCGGCGCACGCTGCGACGGCTGGCAAGCGATTGACGAACGTCCGAGATCGAAGAGCGACTGGTCGAGCGCCGCATGGCAATCCGGCGGTTCGCCTGGACACGGATGCCGTGCTACCCAGGACGAACCGCCGGCTCGCCTCAATACGATCGCAGATAACCTGCGCTTCGTTGCTTACTTCTTGGCAGCAGCCTTCTTGGGGGCCTTCTTGTGGGCCTTCTTGACGGCCTTCTTGGCAGCAACCTTGGTGGCGTGAGCCGACGTCTGGGTGGCGGCAAACGAAGCAGCCGGGGCTGCAGCCAGGCCCATGCACAGAGCCGAAGCGGACAGGATCAGGGCGATACGCGATTTGGTCATGGCGAGAACTCCTAGGATAGTGACGGGCCCGCCGGCCCGGCTGCCTGAAACCCGGCGAATGCCGGATATCTCATGCATACAGGGCTTTGGAGTGGGCACTTCGATAAAGGTTCACGAACTCGTGAAATTTTTTTTGTCGCCGAACGATTCAAGAGCGGGCGCAGCGCGAAGGCTAGACTTATCTCAGCTTCTCCAGGGCGGCATCCAGGCGATCCACCGCCCAGATTTCAAGCCCTTCGATAGCTTGCTTGGGTGCGTTGGCCTTGGGAATCAATGCCGTGGAAAACCCTAGTTTGGCCGCTTCGCGCAGGCGCTCCTGGCCGCGCGGCGCCGGGCGAATCTCGCCGGCCAGACCCACTTCGCCGAAAGCGATCAGACCACGCGGCAAAGGTTTGTCGCGCAGCGAGGACATGATGGCCAACAGCACCGGCAGGTCGGCCGCAGGTTCGGTGATGCGCACTCCGCCCACGGCGTTGACAAAGACGTCCTGGTCGTAGGTGCTGACGCCGGCATGCCGATGCAGCACCGCCAGCAGCATGGCCAGGCGGTTGCCCTCCAGGCCCACAGTGAGGCGGCGCGGATTGGGTGCGTGCGAGGCATCGACCAGGGCTTGCACCTCGACCAGCAACGGGCGGGTGCCCTCCTGCGTCGCCATGACGCAAGAGCCCGACACCTGCTGCGGATGCTGCGACAGGAACAGCGCCGACGGATTGGCCACGCCGCGCAGGCCGCGGTCGGTCATGGCGAACACGCCCAGCTCGTTGACCGCGCCGAAACGGTTCTTGAAGGCGCGCACCAAGCGGAACGACGAGTGCGTGTCGCCCTCGAAATACAGCACGGTATCGACGATGTGCTCGAGCACGCGCGGACCGGCCAGCGCGCCGTCCTTGGTGACGTGGCCGATCATGACGATGGTGATGCCGGTCTGTTTGGCCAGGCGGGTGAGCTGGGCCGCGCATTCGCGCACCTGCGACACCGAACCCGGGGCAGCGGTGAGCTCGCCGCTATAGAGCGTCTGAATGGAATCGATCACCGCCACGGCCGGCTTGCGTTCGGCCACAGCGGCCTGGATGGCTTCGAGCCGGATCTCGGCCAGCAGGTCTACCTGGTCGGTCGTCGTCAAGCCCAGGCGGCGGGCGCGCAGGGCTACCTGCTCAGCCGATTCTTCGCCCGTGACATAGAGCACCGGCACCGCTTCCGACAAGGAGGCCAAAGCCTGCAGCAGCAGCGTCGATTTGCCGATACCCGGATCGCCGCCGATGAGCACCACCGCGCCGGGCACGAGACCGCCGCCCAGCACGCGATCGAACTCGTCCAGCCCGGTGGGCTGGCGCGGCGTTTCGCGCGCCTCGATGTCGGCCAGACTGCGCACCGGCGCCGATGCCGCCAGCGGCGCGTAGCGATGCGAACCACCCGACGACGCCGTCGCCTCGACGGTTTCGTCGAGGGTGTTCCAGGCATTGCAATGCGGGCACTTGCCTTGCCACTTGAGGCTGGTGCCGCCGCACTCGCTGCAGACGAAAACAGTACGGGATTTAGCCATGCTGCGGCGGTACTCGAGCGAGCCGTCCGGCCGCCCCGAGGCGAGCAACGCGCTTACCCCTGCGGGGAGTCGGCGAACACGGCGTGAGAGCCGAGGGGCTCATCGGCGCCCACCCAGCGATCCGCCGCCGTCCACGCCCAGCACCTGGCCCGTGATGTAGCCCGCCTCGTCCGACAACAGGAAGGCCGCTGCCGCGGCCACGTCGGCCGGCGTGCCGAAGCGCCGCATGGGGATGGATGCCAGCGAGGCTTTTTCAGCGTCGCTGCCCGCCGGGTGATTCTGGCGAAACAGCTCGGTCTCGATGGGGCCAGGCGCGACGGCGTTGACGGTGATGCCGTACTCCGCCAGTTCCAGCGCCCAGGTCTTGGTGCAGCCGACCAGCGCGCTCTTGGCCGCAGAATAGGCGGTGCGGTCCTGCCCGCCGTGAATGGCGCGGCTGACGATGTTGACGATGCGCCCCGTGCGCCGGGCCTTCATCGATTCGATGAAGATCTGCGTCACCTGCACGGCGGCGCGTACGTTCAGATCGAGCACACGGTAGAGCGTGGCCAGGTCGATGGAACCGAGCGGCTGCGGCGCGACGACGCCCACATTGTTGACGATCGCGTCGACGGGATATTTTTCGCGGATCTCGCGCAGCACTTCTTCGGTTCGGCCCGCGTCGGACAGATCGCAGGCATAGAGATAGCCGGGGAAGTCGACGTCTTCGGTATTGCGGGCAATGCCCACCACGTGGCAGCCCTGGTCGGCCAGACGCTGCGTCAGCGCCCAGCCTATGCCCTTGGTGGCGCCCGTGATCAACACGCATTGGTCTTTCATGGATCGAACCTCGAGATGGATGAGTTCAGTTCAGTGTATGCACCCGCACCCGCGGGGCGAGCGCGCACATGAGCTCGTAGCCTAGGGTGCCGGCGGCCTGGGCCACGTCGTCGACCGACGGACCGCCTTCGCCCCACACCACGACGGGCGCGCCGATGCCGGCATCGGGCACCGGGTCGAGATCGACGGTGATCATGTCCATGGACACGCGGCCGACGACGCGCGTCGGCACGCCGGCCACGTTGATCGGTGTGCCGGTAGGCGCATGCCGCGGGTAGCCGTCGGCATAGCCGCAGGCCACCACCCCCACGCGCATGCGCCGATCGGCGCGGAAGGTGGCGCCATAACCCACCGTGCCGCCCGCGGACACGGTCTGCATACCGATGATCTCGGAGTTCAAGGTCATGGCCGGACGCAGTCCGTAGGACGCCGCGGTCGCGTCCGAAAACGGCGTAGCGCCGTATAGGCAAACGCCGGGGCGCACCCATTGCGGCGTGCCGTCGCGGCCCACCGAAATCTCGGGAAAGCGCAGCGTAGCCGCCGAATTGCAAACGCTGACGCCGCCCGCCAGGTTTTCGGTCGCCTGCGTGAAGATGGCCATCGCCTCGGCAATGCCCTGCGGACCGTCGGCCGTGGCGAAGTGCGTCATCTTGGTGATAGCCCCAAGTACGCCGCGCTGCTGAAGTTTCTCGGCGCGCGCATGCGCTGCCGCATAGGCCGAGGGCGCGTAGCCCAACCGGTTCATGCCGCTGTTGAGCTTGAGCTGGATGTCCAGGCGACGGGTCAGGTGCGCGGCCTCGATCATGTCGAACTGGGCGTCGTCGTGCACGGTGGTCGTAAGATGATACCGATCGACGATTTCAAGATCGGCAGGCTTGAAAAAGCCTTCGAGCAACAAAATGGGGCCGCCCCAGCCGGCCTCGCGGCAGCGCACGGCCTCATCCAGATCGAGCATGGCCAGCCCTTGCGCAGCGGAGAAGCCCGCCACGGCCCGCTCTATGCCGTGCCCATAGGCGTTGGCCTTGATCACGGCCCAAATGGACGCGCCTTCGCCGCCTGCCGCCTGCGCGGCCTGATCGAGATGGCGGCGAACGACGGACAGATTGTGGCGCAGAGCCGGGATGGAAATCGAGGCAGAAATAGGACGGGGCATGGATAAATTCCTGAGCCCCCTAGTCTACCCGAGATACCCCTCACGCTCACTACGCTCGCCGTCCTCCGGAGCGCGCGTATATGATTTCCGCATGGCTGTAGATCACTATGAAAATTTTCCCGTCGCGTCGCTGCTGCTGCCCCGCAGGCTGCGCCCCGCCGTGCGCGCCATATACCGTTACGCGCGCAGCGCCGACGACATCGCCGACGAGGGTGTGCTCTCCGATGCCGTGCGCCTTGCAGGTCTTGCGCGTTATCGCGGCGCGCTGCAATGCATAGGCACCGGGCAGGCGCCCGAAGCGGAGCTGGCGCCGGTTTTTGCGCCGCTGGCCGAAGCCATCGCCCGGCATCAGCTACCGCTGATGCCGTTCTTCGATCTGCTATCGGCCTTCGAGCAGGACGTAACCGTCACGCGCTACGACGACTACGCGTCCCTGCTCGATTACTGCGCGCGTTCGGCCAATCCCGTGGGCCGGCTGATGTTGGCCCTGTATGGCGCGAGCACGCCGGACAATCTGCGCGACGCCGACGCGATCTGCACCGGCCTGCAGTTGGTCAATTTCTGGCAGGACGTGCAATCGGACTGGCACCGCGGCCGCGTCTACTTGCCGCTTGCGGACCTGCGGCAATATGGCGTTGCCGAAGAAGACCTGGCCGCGGGCCGGATCACGCCGCAGTGGCGCGCCCTGATGGCGTTCGAATCGCAACGCGCCGCCTCGCTGCTACACTCTGGCGCGACGCTCGCGGGTCGCCTGCCGGGCCGCATCGCGCTGGAGCTGCGCCTGGTCGTCGAAGGCGGTATGCGCATCCTGCGGCGCCTCGAGCAAGCCGACTACGACGTCTTCCTGCACCGGCCCGAACTGCGCGCGCGCGACTGGGCCGCGATGTTCTGCCGCGCCATTCTCAAATCATTGACATGACTACCCCCACGCTCACTACGTTCGCCGCCCCCCACGGGGGCGTGTCAGCTCCTTGGGGCGGCCCGGCGGAGCTGACCAGGCCCCCACGCTCACTACGTTCGCTGCCCCCCACGGGGGCGTGTCAGCTCCTTGGGGCGGCCCGGCGGAGCTGACATGACCCCTGACGAATACTGCCAGGACAAGGCCGCCAAGAGCGGTTCGAGTTTCTATTACGCCTTTCTCTTCCTGCCGCCCGAGCGCAGGCGCGCCATCCACGCGCTGTATGCCTTCTGCCGCGAAGTGGACGACGTGGTGGACGATGCCGGCGAGGAATCGGTGGCCCGCATCAAGCTGGCCTGGTGGCGCACGCAGATCGACAAAATGACCGAGGGCGCGCCCGAACACCCCGTCACACGCGCCCTGCAGCCGCATCTGCAAACCTGCGGCATCACGCGCGAACGCCTGCTCGCCGTGATCGACGGCATGGAAATGGACCTGGACCAGACCCGCTACCTGGACTGGGCCGGCCTGCGCAAATACTGCTGGCTCGCAGCCGGCGTGGTGGGCGAGCTGTCGGCGGGCGTATTCGGCCATACCGACGCGCGCACGCTGGACTATGCCGGCAAGCTGGGGTTGGCCTTTCAGCTCACCAACATCATCCGCGATGTGGGCGACGATGCGCGCCGCGGCCGCATCTACCTGCCCGTCGAAGACCTGCAGCAATTCGATGTCAAGGCGGCGGACATACTCAACTGCGTGTACTCCGATCGCTTCGCGGCGCTGATGCGCTTTCAAGCGCAACGCGCGCGCGCGCTTTACCGCGAGGCCGCCCTGGCGCTGCCGGAGGCGGATCGCCGCGCCCAGCGCCCGGGCCTGATGATGGCGGCGATCTACTACGACCTGCTGGCCGAGATCGAGCGCGACAACTGGCAGGTACTGCATCAGCGCATTTCGCTCACGCCCATCCGCAAGCTTTGGCTGGCCTGGAAGACCTGGGTGGGCGGCGGACGCGGCCTGCTGCGCCGCCTGGCGCGCGAACACGCATGAGCCATATGAAAGCCGCCGTCGTCGGCGCCGGCTGGGCCGGCCTGGCCGCCGCCACGGCGCTGCGCGAAGCCGGGGCGCACGTCACGGTGTTCGAGGCGGGCCGCACGCCCGGCGGCCGCGCGCGCCGCGTGGCCCAACCGGGCTTCGACACCATGCTGGACAACGGCCAGCACATCCTGCTGGGCGCTTACTCGCAGACGCTGGCGCTGATGCGGCGCCTGGGCCGCAATCCCGACACGCTGCTGCTGCGCCGCCCCCTGCGGCTGGCCAGCCTGGACGGCCTCTTCCGATTATCGGCCCCCGCCCTGCCGCCGCCCTGGCACGGCGCCGCCGCGCTCCTGACCGCGCGCGGTCTGCGTTGGCGCGACAAGCTCGCGGCAATTCGCTTCGTGCGCAGCCTGCAGGCCTGCCACTGGAAGCCGATGCCCGTGTGGACGGTGGCCGAGCTGCTGCGCCATCGGCACCAGCCTCCCGCCGTCATCGACCAGCTCTGGACGCCGATCTGCCTAGCCGCGCTGAACACGCCGCCCGACGAAGCCAGCGCCGAACTCTTTGCCCAGGTGCTACGGGACGCTCTGGCAGAAACCTCGCACGACAGCGACATGCTGCTGCCCTGCGTGGATTTGTCCTCGCTATGGCCGGACGCCGCGACGCTGCATCTGACCATGCGCTATCACAGCACCGTGCGTCGGATGCTGATCGATGCGGACTCGGTGGCCATCAACGACGAGCGATTCGATACGGCGGTGCTGGCCGTGCCCCCGCAGATAGCCGCCCGCCTGCTCGAGAGCGCGCCGCCCACGCAGGGCATGCTGGAACTGTTGCGGGATTTGCACAGCTTCGATCACCAGCCCATTGCAACGCTGAACCTGAAGCTGGCTCAACCCTGGCCTTTGCCCGAACCCATGATGATGCTGCGCGAAAACCCCGCGCGCAATCACTGGGGACAATGGATTTTCGACCGTTCCAGACTGACCGGGCGCGGCGCCGAACTGGCCGTGGTCGCCAGCGCGGCGCGCACGCTAGCCGACCTGCCCAAGGCGGCCGCCGTTGCTGCCTTGGTCGAGCAGATACGCGGCCAGGCCGCGGTCGGCGGCCTGCCTGCCATGCCCGCTGTCGAACAATCCCAACTGTACGTCGAAAAGCGCGCCACCTTCACCGCTCGGCCGAGACAACCCAGGCCGCGCAATGCCACGCCCTGGCCCAGACTGGCCCTGGCGGGCGACTGGACCGACACCGGCTATCCCGGCGTGCTCGAAGGTGCGGTGCGTAGCGGTCTACAGGCTGCCGAGGCCTTGCTGGCGCATCGTTCAAACCGGTAGCGGCGGTTCAGAACGATTCCCAATCGTCCTTGTCGTCCGACGCGGCGGCCTTGGGTTTGGTTGAGGGCGATTTGGCCGGCGGTGCCGCAGGCGCGGCCAGTTGCCGGGCCGGCTTTTTGACCTGACCGGTTTCCTTGGCTGTCGGTTCCGATCTGGCATCCGGTTTCGATGCGACACGACGCGGCTGCACTCGCTCGGCCACCGGTTGCGCCGTCACGTCGATCACATCGGCGCCTGCGCGCAGCTTGAAGACAGAGACGGCCTGCGCCAACTGCCGAGCCTGCTCTTCCAGCGAGCCCGCAGCCGCGGCAGCCTGCTCCACCAGAGCGGCATTCTGCTGCGTGGTCTCGTCCATCTGCGTCACCGCCAGGTTCACCTGATCGATGCCGCTGGACTGCTCCTCCGAGGCCGCCGAAATCTCGCCCATGATGTCCGTCACCCGTTTGACCGACGCCACGATCTCCTGC
>NZ_JBQCER010000094.1:0-42875 GCF_051960075.1 Bordetella sp. | reverse complement strand
GTGCCGCGCGGCCGCTCCCGCCCTGGGCGCACCAAGCCACGCCGCTCGCGGGCAGCGAACTGTTCTACGCGCCCGCGAGCGGCATTCTGGTGCATCGTGCCGCAATGGGCGACCTGATCAGCGTCGGCGATCCGCTGTTCGACATTGTCGATCCCCTGACCGACAAGACGATCACCGTGCACAGCAATACCGAAGGCATTTTCTACATGCGACGGTCGATCCGCTTCGTCACGACGGGCGAGTCGCTGGGGCAGGTGACCGGCACGCGCCCGATCCGGACCGGGGTGCTGCTCGACGCCTGAGGGTTCGAAAAAATGGATTCGTGCCGCGTGAAAAGCCAAGACTCAGAGGTTGAACACACGTTTAACCACCGTCGATTAAGTATGTCCAGGATGCGAATGACATCGTTTTTGTAAAAAACAAACGAGGTAATTCATGCCGCCATTACCCTATTTAAGAGTACCCGTTACCTATATTTGAGCCGCCAACACCTATCATTAAAAATCGATCGGATTGCTTGGCCGTAGCAATCAGAAGAAGGGGAGGCATAGCAGCCTCCCCTTAACTTCAAAGACCTGCTCAGTCCGTCGAGCGACACCAAACGTCCCTGAGGTTGCAAAGGACCGTCAAACGTTGAACAAGAAGTTCATCACATCCCCATCCTGCACCACATATTCCTTGCCTTCGGCCCGCATCTTGCCCGCTTCCTTCGCACCCGCCTCGCCCTTGTAAGCAATGAAGTCTTCGTACGAAATCGTCTGGGCGCGGATGAAGCCGCGTTCGAAATCGGTGTGGATGACACCGGCGGCCTGCGGCGCGGTGGCGCCGACCTTGACCGTCCAGGCGCGCACTTCCTTCACGCCGGCGGTGAAATACGTCTGCAGGCCCAGCAGGCCGTAGCCCGCGCGGATCAGGCGGTCCAGGCCGGGCTCCTTCATGCCCATGTCGGCCAGGAAGGCGGCCTTGTCGGCGTCGTCCAGCTCAGCGATCTCGGCCTCGATGGCCGCGCAGATCGCCACCACGGGCGCGTTCTGCTTGGTGGCGTAGTCGGTCAGGCGGTCTAGCAGCGGGTTGTTCTCGAAGCCATGGTCGCTGACGTTGGCCACGAACATCGCCGGCTTGGCCGTGATGAAGCCGAAGGACTTGAGCGAGAACAGCTCGTCGGCATCCAGGCCCAGCGAGCGGATGGGCTGGCCGGCGTCCAGGTGCTTCTGGCAGCGTTCGAGCAGCGCCACCAGCTTGGCCGCTTCCTTGTCGCCGGAGCGCGCCGTCTTGTTGTTGCGGTGAATGGCCTTCTCGATGGTCTGCAGGTCGGCCAGCGCCAGTTCGGTGGAGATCACCTCGATGTCGGCGATGGGGTCCACCTTGCCGGCCACGTGGATCACGTTGGTGTCTTCGAAGCAGCGCACCACGTTGACGATGGCGTCGGTCTCGCGGATGTGCGAGAGGAACTGGTTGCCCAGGCCCTCGCCCTGGCTGGCGCCGGCCACCAGGCCGGCGATGTCCACGAACTCGACCACCGCGGGCACGATGCGCTCGGGCGAGACGATCTCGGCCAGCTTGGCCAGGCGCGGGTCGGGCACCTCGACCACGCCGACATTGGGCTCGATCGTGCAGAAGGGATAGTTCTCGGCCGCGATGCCCGCCTTGGTCAGGGCGTTGAAAAGGGTCGATTTGCCGACGTTGGGCAGGCCGACGATGCCGCATTGCAGAGCCATGGAAATCCTATATTTATCAATACACTATCGAGTCCGACGCGGACGTGGCCGAGCGCTTGTCCCGCAAGGAGGGAGGCTCGGACGGGCGTCGCCTGGACGCGCGTGGGAAAATGGCGGTATCGGGCAAAGCTGCAGGACGCCGCCCGCCGGTTACCCACGAAGGGCATGATTTTAACCGAGTGACCATGCCGCTGGAAAAGCGAGGCCGGGCAAGACCGCTGCCCGCCTCCCAGGCCCGGCCGCCCGGCTTGCCCGCAACTTCACTGGAGATCTCATGCGCTACAACCTACTCGGCCAGACTGGGCTCTATGTTTCGGAACTGTGCTTCGGCACGATGACCTTCGGCGGCCAAGGCCACTGGGCCAATATGGGCCGCCTGCAGCTCGATGACGTCTCGGCGCAGCTCAAGACGGCCGTTGACGCCGGCATCAACTTCATCGACACGGCCAACGTCTATTCGTTCGGCGAGTCCGAGACGCTCACCGGGCAGGCCATCAAGAAACTGGGCCTGCCGCGCGATGAGTTCGTCATCGCCACCAAGGCCACCGGCCCGATGCGGCAAGATGTTCCCAACGCGGTCGGCCAGTCGCGCTACCACCTGATGAACCAGGTCGACGCGAGCCTGAAGCGGTTGCAGCTCGATCACATCGACCTGTACCAGCTGCATGGCTTCGATCCGCTGACCCCGCTGGACGACGTGCTCTCCACCCTGAACGACCTGGTGCGCAGCGGCAAGGTGCGCTATGTCGGCCTGTGCAATATGGCGGCGTGGCAGATCATGAAAGGGCTGGCCATCTCCGACAGGCGCGGCTGGGCGCGCTTCGAAAGTGTGCAGGCGTACTACACCCTCGCCGGCCGCGACCTGGAGCGCGAGGTGCTGCCGCTGGCGCGCGACCAGAAGCTGGGCGTGATGGTGTGGAGCCCGCTGGCGGGCGGCCTGCTCAGCGGCAAGTACAGCGAGGACGGCAAGGCGCCGGAGGGCGCGCGCCGCGCCAATTTCGACTTTCCCATCGTCGACAAGCCGCGCGCGTTCCGCTGCATCGAGGCCATGCGTCCGATCGCGCAAAAGCACGGCGTGTCGGTGGCGCAGATCGCGCTGGCGTGGCTGCTGCATCAAGATGCCGTGAGCACGGTGATCATCGGCGCCAAGACGCAGGCGCAGCTCGAAGACAATATCGCCTCGACGAAGGTGCGCCTCGATGCCGACGACCTTGCCGCGCTGGATGAAGCAAGCAAATTACCGCCGGAGTATCCCGGCTGGATGATCGGGTTCCAGGGCCAATATCGCGCCAAGGCGCCGGTAAAGGAGTAAGCGCTCGCGACCCCATCGGGCTCGCGCGATCCGCGCCGGCGGCATCACCGCCGGTCGATCGGCAGCCGCCGCAGCATCTGGACTTTCGTCGCGTCCAGCGCGAGGCCGAAGCCCAGGCTGGCGGCAAACAGCCCAAGAACCACCCGGCCTGGCAGCGCGGGCATGAGCCAGCCCGACCAGGCGAACGCGGTGGCGACGGCTGCCGATGCCATAGACGCCATCCAATACAGTTTGGACGGGCGGGAATGCCAGACATGGTTCCGTTCGCGCAACACCAGACCCGTCAGCTGGCCCGCCAGCACCAGGGTCAGAAAGGTGAGGCTGCGCATCCTCCCGGTATCCAACCCCAGCCCGAACCAGCCTAGCGCCAGCACCGACATCACGTAAACAAGCTTCACGCCTCCCAGGGGTATCGCAGCCAGGGTCAGCTCGCGGATGCGCCAGGCATTGGGGTAAGGCGTGGGATCGGCGCGGTCACCGGCGCGCGCCATCATCGCGATGTCGCTGGTCAGCATCCACAGCACCTGGAGCATGGGCGTCATTACCGCGTGACCAGTCATGACGAGGCCGCCCCCCATGACGATCAGCGTCACCGACTTGTTCACCAGCATGCTCAGCGTGAACGTCAGCACGCGCCAGAATGCGGCGCGGCCCTCTTCGATACACGCCACGATGCCGCGCAAACCGGGTTCGGTCAGCACCAGCCCGGAGGCAGACTTCGCCACATCGGTCGCGCTGGCCACCGCGATACCCATCTGAGCCTGGCGCAGGGCCGGCGCGTCGTTGGCGCCGTCGCCGCACATGCCCACCGCGTGACCCTGGCGCTGGAAGGCGCGCACCAGCTTGAACTTGTCTTCCGGAAAGACGCCTGCATACACGGCATAGTCTTTAGGAGCCGCCTGCTCCGGAATCGCGCCCGACGGACAGACCTGTCCGTCCAGGCCGATGCTGCGAGCGACGGTGCCGGCGGTCAGCGCCGTGTCGCCGGTGACCATCACGGGCACGATACCCAAATCTTTGAGCTGCCCAAGCAAGGGCGCCGAATCGGTTCGGGGCGGGTCGCTGAGCCCGACGAGGCCAATCACCGCCATGCTCCCCGGAGAGCCGGCCGCCACGGCCAACACGCGGTAGCCTTCGCGGCTCAGGTCGGATAGGGCGACCTGGGCCTGCGAACCGAGCGGCGCCAAGGCGGAAACGGCAATGGGCGACCCTTTGACGATGCGGATGTCCGCGCCGTCCGGGCCCGCGATGAGCGCTTCCGACATCTTGGCTGCGGGATCGAATGGCGTAAAACGGCGCACCGCCGGCAGCGCTGCGTCATGCCGGGCCGCCGCCGCGCGTATCGCCGCATCCACGGGATCCTGGCCGTCGGTAGAGCTCGCAGCCGCGGCGCGGACAAGCAGCGCGGACTCGCTCATTCCCGCTTCCAGCGGCACCACGCGGCCGACGCCCAGGCTGTTCTCCGTCAGCGTTCCGGTCTTGTCGACGCACAGCACATCGATCATGGCCGCTTCCTGCAAGGCTGGCAGGCGGGCCAGCAGGACGCCCTGCTGCGCCAGCCGCCGCGCCCCGAGCGTCGCCGCCAGCGTGAAGACGGCAGGCATCGCGACGGGCACCGCCGAGAGCAGCGCCGCCAGCACCAACGGCACGATTTGCGCCACCGTCATCCCGATGCCTTGCGCATAGGCGACCATGCCGACCACGATGGCCATATTGACCGCGGTCAACGCCTTGACTACGCCAAGCACGGCCTTCTGCTCGCTGCTCTGGACATCGGCGGCCTGCACCAGCTCGGCTGTGCGGCCGAAGTACGTGCGGGCGCCCGTCGCCGTGACCTCGGCCACCGCTTCGCCCCGCCGGACCAGCGCGCCCGCGTAGGCGATGGCGCCGGCAGACTGATCCACCGCAACAGACTCGCCGGTCAGCATCGACTGGTCCAACAGTACCGAGCCGGACACGATACGCACGTCCGCCGGCACGATCGCGCCCAACGAGATCTGCACGACATCGCCCGGCACCAGTGCCGCGGCGGGAATATCGACCCATTGCCCGTCGCGCCGCGCCCGCGCCCGCGGCGCCAGCCGCTGGCGCAGCAAAGCGAGCGTCGCGTTCGCGCGCCCTTCCTGGACAATGCCCAGGACGACGTTGACCAGCAGAAGCGCCACGACCATGGCCGCCTCCACCCATTCGCCCGCCACCATCTGCAGGACGACGGTGGCTTCCAGCATGCAGGGCACCGGCGACCAGAAATGGCGCAGAACGCGGCGTACAGGCTGCGCCTCTTGCTCAGCGACTTCGTTCGGGCCGACCTGACCCAGCCGGCGCGCCGCCTCCTCGCTGGATAAACCGCCGATGTCACATTGCGAAGCCATGAGCGTCCTTGATTTATTTATGCCTCACCAGGCGCCGCCCGGTCATGGCTGCACTGCAGGCCCGAGCCGAGCATCGAAAGCCTTGGGCGCGCCGCAACACAGCCGGTTTCGCGCAGACAGGCCTCTACGGATGCGCCGCGGCGGCAACCTCGGCCATCCATCGGGCTATTTCTTCGGCCGACGCGTTGGGCGCCTGCGTATGGCTGCTCGCAGGCTCATAGAATTCGGTGTGCGAATTGCGGGGCAGCAGCGAAAAGATCTGGGGATTGCCTCGCTTCAGGCCCGGCATGTCTCCCGTCGGCGCGATGAACAGCACGGGGGTCGCCGGGTTCATCTTCTTTGCAGCCCCGTATTCGTTCATGGCGCCGTCGGGGCTGAACCAGCTCAGGTAGATGGCCGGCGTCGTCACGATGCCGTAACCTCGCCCCGCGCCAGGGTCGACGTCGTAAAAGCGGGTCTTTTCATCGCCCTTGCCCTCGGCGATCAACTTGCGCGCCTCATCGACATACTCGCTCAGCTTGTCCCTGAACGCCGCGTTGCCGACGTTGCCGCCGGGTGCGATGGCAACGATACCCGTCACGGTGTGCCTGACGCCGTAGCGCAGGGCAAAAACGCCGCCCTGACTATGCCCGGCGACGAACACCTGCGCGGCGCCTCGGCTGCGCAGTTCGTGGAGCGCTGCGTCGACGGTATGCATCGCGCCCAGGACATCGGTCTCGTAAGTGCCCGACCAGGGCATGGTCAGATTGGCAACGAGATAGCCCTTTTGTGTGAGCGCGCCGGCCAGCCCCTCCATGGAGGTGGAGGTAGCGCCCTTGCCGTGCAGGAGGACGATGCCGATGCGCGGTTCAGACCGGGCGGCGGCCGGCGCAAGCACGACCAGGCAAAGCAGAAGAGCACGCAGGGCGCTCGGGATGCGGCGCGATAAGGACATGATGATTCACCTCGGGTGACAGCATGATGCGCTAGGCGGGACATGCTCGGCGGCGCGATGTTGCGCGCCCTGCCTGCCCAATGCCGAAATCTTAACCGCGGCGCCGCCCCGGCAGGTGCCGCCTTGGCTCTTGTTGCATGACGGCGCCGTACGCCGTCGGCTTGGCCGATAGATACCGGAAAAGGCGATTGCCCTCAATGACGATGCCGATGATGAATATCCGGAAAATGCGGATGGCTGTGGGTGATGGGTTCGTGGCGATGTGCATGGCTGTGCGGCTCGCTGCCGTCCCAATCCGCATCGTGCTCGTGCTGATGATGCGCGTCGTGCATGTGCCGATGCGCATGCTCCAGCGCGTCGTGCGCATGCGTGTGCGCATGCCGTTCGGTCAGGTGCAGCCACACGCCCAAGGCCATCAACGCTGCGGCCAGCCAGAATTGCCAGGTGGTTTGATCTCCCAGAAACACGAGCGCGATGACCGCGCCGACGAAAGGCGCAGTAGAGAAATACGCGCCCGTGCGCGACGAGCCCAGGCCGCGCAACGCCAGCACGAACATCACCAGGCTGATGCCGTAGCCGAACAGGCCCAGGGTCATGGCGGACGCGACCGCCTGCGCCGACGGCCATGCCGCGCCCAGGAACAAGGCCAGCGCGACGTTCACCGACCCGGCTGCCAGCCCCTTGCTGCCGGCGATGAAAAGCGCGTCCGAGGCCGATACATTGCGCGTCAGATTATTGTCGATGGCCCAGCACAGGCAGGCGGCGGCAATGGCCGCCGGGCCCTGCCAGCTCGACTGCCCGATCCGGCCCTGCGGCCACGACAGCAGCACGCCGCCGGCGACGATGACCGCCATGCCGAGCACGATGCGGCCGTCGGTGTTTTCTTTGAAGGCGATCCAGGCCAGCAGGGCCGTCAGCACGGCTTCGAGATTGAGCAGCAATGACGCCGCCGCCCCCGTCGTGCTGGTCAGGCCGACCATCAAAGCAACGGGGCCGAGCACGCCGCCGAAGCCGATGGCGCCCAGCAGCCAGGGCCATTGCGCCGGCTTCAGGCCGGACGCCTGCCAGCCGCGGTCGCGCGCGAGACGGATCATCGTCAGCCCCAGGCCGCTGCCCAGATACAGCAGGCCGGCCAACAGAATGGGCGGCATGTCGCCGGTCAGCACCTTGGCCAGCGGCGTGCTGGCGCCGAACAGCATCGCGGCCGATAGAGCGTAGAAGATGGATCGGTTCATGAGATGCACCTACGCTTTCAAACCCACGGCAGACAACAACCCTTTGATCAACGCCGGCTTTCGAGCGCCATGCGCACGGCCAGGCCGGCAAGCACCGTACCCATCAGCCAGCGCTGCGCGGTCTGCCAGGAGGGCCGCTTGGCCAGAAACACCGCAATGGACCCGGCCATCATGGCGATCACGGCATTGACGCTCAAGCTGATGAAAATCTGCGTCGAACCCAGCACCAGGGATTGCATGAGCACGCTGCCGTGGCCGGCAGGGCTGATGAACTGCGGCAGCAGCGACAGATACATGACTGCGATCTTGGGATTGAGCAGGTTCGTAACGAAACCCATGGTGAACAGTTTGCGCGTACTGTCCTGCGGCAGATCCCGCACATGGAACGGCGAACGCCCGCCGGGCTTGACCGCCTGCCAGGCGAGATAGAGCAGGTAGAGTCCGCCGCCGATCCGCAGCATATCGTAGGCATACGGAATGGCCAGGACCAATGCCGTGATGCCGAACGCGGCGCACAGCATGTAGAAAACGAAACCCAGCGCCACGCCGCCCAGCGAGATCAGTCCCGCGACCCGGCCCTGGCAGATGGAGCGGGAAACGAGATAGATCATGTTCGGCCCGGGCGTCAGCACCATGCCGAGGGAAATGAGGGCGAAGGCGATCAGGTTCGGCAGGGCAGGCATGGCGGCTCCAATGGACTGGAAACCAGATTATCTCAGCGCCTGCGCCATCGCCATGACAATCGCATCCCAACGCCCCGGCTCAGTTTGCCGGAACAGGCGCATGGTGCCCGGGTACCAGGGGCTGTCCTCGCGCTCGCGCAGCCAGCGCCAGTCGACGTTCAGCGCGGGCAGCATCACCCAGCACGGCTTGCCCATCGAGCCGGCCAGGTGAGCGACCGCCGTGTCCACGCTGATAACCAGATCGAGCTGATCGATGATGGCCGCGGTGTCGGCGAAATCGGCGATCTCCGACCCCAGATGCAGCAAAGGCTGCCCGGCCGGCGGATTGCGGGCCTGGTCCTCGCCCGGACCTTTTTGCAGACTGACGAAGCTCAGGCCGGGCACGCGCCACAACGGTTCCAGCACGGCCAGCGAGGACAGCGAACGGCCGCTGTCGTTCAGGTTGGTGACGCTGCCGCGCCAGGCCAGACCTATTTTCCTGCCGGGCAGCCCGGCCAGCCGCTCACGCCAGACCTGGACGCGCTGTGCATCGGCCTGCAGATAGACGGCGGGCGGAATCGTCTGAAGCGACGTGCTCAGCCAGCGCGGTATGGCCATGACGAAGGTCTGATAGTCATGCGTGGGCATGAGCGCCACGGCATCGTCGACGTCGACCGCCTCGATGCCGGAAATGCCGGCGCACAAGGCCCGCAGCTCGGGAAAGCATGCCAGGGTAATGCGCGCGGCGCCCATGGCCTTGAGCACCGACAGATAGCGTCCGAACTGGATCACGTCGCCGAAGCCCTGCTCATGCCAGACCAGCACCGACTTGCCCGCCAGCGGCTCGCCTTGCCATGGCGGGCACCCCGGCCCCAGGCCGGGATGCAGGGCATGCTGCAGGCGCTTCTTGGTGCGATGACGGAACTCGTAGAACGGCCAGCCTTCGGCCAGACGGCCCGCGCCCAGCAGGATCATGCCCAGGCCGAACTGGGTCTCGGCATAGTCGGGACGCAAGGCCAGGGAACGGCGCAGCGCGGCTTCGGCCTCGGGCAGCCGGCCCAGTTGGCCCAGGGCCGTGCCCAGATTGTGCAGCACGTCGGCCATGTCGGGCTGCAAGGCCAGCGCTTGCCGATACGCCTGGACGGCCTCCTGCAGCCGCTGCTGCGCGTGCAGCACGGCCCCCAGACGCTTGAGGCTTTCTGCGTCGTCCGGTTGCAGCGCCAAGGCTTGCCGATAGGCAATCTCGGCCTGCTGCGTCAGGTTGCGCCGGGCCAGCACCGATGCCAATTGCCGATGCGCCTCGGCCATGCGGGGCTGCAGGACGATCACCAGCTGGAAGGCCGTCTCGGCTTCTGCGAGCCGGTTCATGGCGACGAGCGTCATGCCCAGGCCGTAATGCGCCTCGACGTACAGCGGCCGCAGGGCAATGGCCTGGCGCAGCGCCGCCTCGGCCTGCGCGTGCTGATCCAGGCAGTTGAACAGAGAGCCCAGATTGTTGTGCAGTTCGGGCATGTCGGGCCGCAGCGACAAGGCGCCCTGGCATGCCCGGATCGCTTCGGGAAGCCGGCCCAGCGTCGTCAGCATCAAGCCCAGGCCCATATAGGCTTCGACCAGCGCGGGGTCCTGCACCAGCGCCTGCTCGTAAGCCGCGACAGCCTGCTCGAATTGGCCCTGCGCGCCCAGGCGCATGGCGTGTTCGAGCGTGTCTTGCGCCTGGGCGCCGGAGAATGTGGGCATGGATGGAACGCTCTGTCTGGGTTTGACCGGACAAGAACGTTCCCATATTGCGCGCCCCGCCTTTATGATGAAAAGCAGTCATCCGCCGCGTTTATTCCCCATTGAAAAGGAATCCGTCATGTCCCTGAACGTCGCCGTCATCGTCGGCAGTCTGCGCAAAGGCTCCTTCAATCGCTCCGTCGCCCTGGCGGTCAAAGATCTGGCCGCACCGCGCATGAACCTGAACCTCGTCGAAATCGGCGATCTGCCGCTCTACAACCCGGATCTGGACGAAAGCGCCCCGGCCCCCTGGGCGCGTTTTCGCGGCGAGGTCGCCGCGGCCGACGCCGTGCTGTTCGTCACCCCCGAATACAACCGCTCGATCCCGGGCGCCCTCAAGAACGCGATCGACGTGGGCTCGCGCCCCTACGGCAAGAGCGTGTGGCAGGGCAAGCCGGCCGCGATCATCAGCGTGTCGCCGGGCCTTCTGGGCGCTTTCGGCGCCAACCATCACCTGCGCCAGCCGCTGGTGTTTCTGGATATGCCCATTCTGCAGCAGCCCGAGATGTATCTGTCCAAGGCGGGCGATTTCATCGGCGAGGACGGCGAGGTGAACAACGAGGCCACCCGCGACTTTCTCAAGACCTTCGCCGGCAAGTTCGCCGACTGGATCGAGAAGAACCGCGCCGGCCGTTGATGCCAAGCCGGCAATAAGCTCGGGCGGCGTCGCAATGGCTCTACACTGCGGCGCATGACGCATTCTTCTTCTCGCATCGCCATCATCGGCGGCGGTCCGGCGGGGCTGGCCGCCGCCGAAGTGCTTGCCGCCGCCGGCGCGGGCGTCGACCTGTTCGACGCCATGCCATCTCTGGGACGCAAATTTCTCATGGCGGGCCGCGGCGGGCTCAATCTGACGCACAGCGAACCGCTCGACCGCTTTCTGGCCCGCTACGGCGAGCGCCAGGCCGAGCTTGAGCCGCTGGTGCGCGACCACCCCCCGCAAGCCTTGTGCGACTGGGCGCAAGGCCTGGGCGTCGAGACGTTCGTCGGCACTTCGGGACGCGTCTTCCCGCGCGAGATGAAGGCCGCGCCGCTGCTGCGCGCCTGGGTGCATCGCCTGCGCGCAAGCGGCGTCGCGACGCATGCCCGCCATCGCTGGACAGGCTGGGACGAGGCCGGACGGCTGCGTTTCGCCACGCCCGGCGGCGAGACGACATGCGAAACGCGCGCGGTCATCCTCGCTCTGGGCGGCGGCAGCTGGGCCAGGCTGGGTTCGGACGGCGCGTGGTTTTCTCTGCTGGCCGAACGCGGCGTCGCGCTCGCGCCGCTCAAACCCGCCAACTGCGGGTTCGACATCGCGTGGTCCGATTTCTTTCGCGCCAAGTTCGCAGGCTCGCCCGTCAAGAACGTTCAGGCCGGCTGCCTGGCGCCCGGCGGCGGCACGCTGCAGCGACGCGGCGAATTCGTCGCCAGCGAGCACGGCGTGGAAGGCGGCCTGATCTATACGCTGTCGGCGGCGCTGCGCGACCAGATCGAACGCGATGGCCAGGCCACGCTGACACTGGACCTGCTGCCGGACCGCTCCGCCGAACGCGTGCTGGCCGACGTGGCGCATCCGCGCGGCGCGCGCTCCTTGTCTTCGCATCTGCAGAGCCGCGTGGGCATCGCCGGGGTCAAGGCTGCGCTGCTGCGCGAAGTGTTGAGCAAGGACGTCATGCAGGACGTTCACGAGCTGGCCCGTGCCATCAAGGCGCTGCCGCTCGTGCTGGGAGGCACGCGGCCGATCGACGAGGCCATCAGCACCGCCGGCGGCGTGCGCTTCGAAGCCCTCGACGGCAATTACATGCTGGCGCAATTGCCGGGCACCTTCTGCGCCGGCGAGATGCTGGATTGGGAAGCGCCCACCGGAGGCTATCTGCTGACCGGCTGCATCGCCAGCGGACGGGCCGCGGCGCAGGGCGTGCTGCGTTGGCTGGCAAGCTGAACGATAATCGGACGATGCGCGAATGTCGCCGCGATTGACCGTACCGCACACTTCTTCGGCATGACCTTTCCCTCCCACATCGATCTGCGCGAACAGGCGGACCAGCTGGTCCTCAGCGGCGCGCGCCTCATCGCGCAAGACCACGCGCAAGAGGCCATTTTGATTCTGCGCCAGGCGCTGGCGCTGCAGCCTTGTCTGGCCGAAGCGCACTACCAGCTTGGCCATGCTCTGCAGCAAAGCGACCAGCCGCAGCAGGCCCAGCAGGCCTACCGGCAGGCCCTGAGCTGCAATGAGGCTCATGTTCCGACCTGGCTCAGACTGGCCGAGCTATATCGGGAAGAGGGCCGGCTGAACGACGCGGCGGCCGCCTACCGGCGCGCGCTTGCGCTGCGGCCCGATCTGGCCGAAATACACCACGACCTGGGCATGCTGCTGGACGACATGGGCCATCACGTCGAAGCGGAATCGGCCTATCGGCAGGCGATTCGGCATCGGCCCGGGTTTGCGCAAGCGCATCAGAACCTGGGCACGTTGATGGTCGCGGTGGGCCGCCTGTCGGACGCCGAGCAAAGCTGCCGTCATGCGCTGGCGCTGCAGCCCGAATCGGCCCTGGCCCATGCATGCCTCGCGTCCGTGCTGATCTTGCAGAACAAATTGCCGCAAGGCGAATCGCACTACCGCAAAGCCGTCGCGCTCGACCCGCACAACGCGCGTTTACAGGAACAACTGGGCGCCGTCCTGCATCGCCAGAACAAGTTCGCCCAGGCCGAATCCGTCTATCGCCGCGTGCTGGACCTGAACCCGGGAGACTGGGACACCTGGAGCAATCTGGGCGTCGTGCTGGACAGCCTCAATCGCCTGAGCGAATCCGAGGCTGCCCTGCGCCGCGCCTTCGCGCTGCGCCCGCAATCTCCCGATATCCGTTTCGGTCTGGCCTTTACGCTGCTGCGGCAAGGCAGACTGGCCGAGGCCTGGCCGCTGTACGAATCGCGCTACGATCCGGACCGGCAGACTCTCACCCGCTGGCCCATGCCCACGACGCTCAATTACCCCCAGTGGCAGGGCGAATCGCTGCAAGGCAAATCGCTGGTGATCTGGCAGGAGCAGGGTTTCGGCGACATGATCCAGTTCGCGCGGTATCTGCCGCGCCTGAAAGCCTTGGGCGCGAGCCGCATCATTCTGGTGTGCCAACACCCGCTCAAACCCTTGTTCGAAGGCCTGCCGCATGTCGATGCGGTAGTCGGCACGGGCAAGACCGCCACGATGCAAGACGCGCAGGCGCTGATCGGCTACGACTACTGGACGCTGATCATGAGCTTGCCGCATCTTCTGAACACGGCAACGTTCGACGACATTCCTCCCGCGGTGTATGTGCAAGCCGCGCCCGCGCGCCTGGCGAAATGGCGCCGGCAGCTCGATAGCCTGCCCGGCATCAAGGTCGGCCTGACCTGGAAAGGCAATGCCCAGCACTTGAACGACGGCAACCGTTCTCTATCCAGCCTGCACACCTTGGCGCCGCTATGGCAGGTGCCCGGCGTCAGCTTCGTCAGCGTGCAAAAGGGTCAGGGCGAAGACGAGGCGCGCCGGCTTGCGGACGATCAGCCGCTCCTGCATCTGGGTTCGGACATCGCCGATTTCGCCGACAGCGCTGCAATCATCGCGCAGCTGGACCTGCTGATCAGCGTGGACACGGCCGCGGTACACCTTGCCGGCGCGCTCGGCGTGCCGTGCTGGACGCTGATCCCTGTCGAGGGCACGGACTGGCGCTGGGTGCTCGACGGCGAGACGACGCCCTGGTATCCGGGCACGATGCGGCTCTTTCGCCAGACGACGGCAGGCGACTGGGACGGCCCGGTGGAGCAGCTATGCCAAGCCCTGTTTACGCACTGCCTGGAAAGAAATGCAGCGTCATCACGATGACCAGCACCGGCCCCGCATTGAACAGCGCGTGCAGGGCCATCGAAGCGCCGATGCCGCGGCGCGTGCGCATCCAACCGAGCACCAGGCCGGTGACCCATTGCGGCAGCACCAGAAACGGCAGAAGCCACAAGGTGGTCTTGTCGAAGAAAAAATTGTGCAGGTGCACGGCCGCAAACACGAGCGCCACCCCGTGAAAGACCGCGCCGTAGACGCGCGCGTATTCGCGCCGCCAGGCGCGGGCCCAATGGCCGCGTGAAATGCGGCCGCGGCGCAAGGGCCGGCAGGCCAGCAGCAACGCGACGGCCAGAATGACCCAACTCAGGAAGCTGAGCGGGTGCGATACCAGCACGACGGCCAGCGGCACCAGCCACCACGCCTGCGCAGGCCTGCGCATGCCGTAGCGAAACAGCAGCTCTTCGACCATCGGCGCCCAGAGCACGGCGATCAGCACCGGCACGTGCTCTGCGTCGAGCCTGTGCTCGGCGCCCAGCTTCTGCGCCACCATCAGGGACAAGGGACCGAACAGTACCGCATTGACGAACCACAGCACCGCGGCCCAGGCCAGCAGGCGGCCGAAGGATATGCCTGGCCACCAGTCGCTCATGAGGCTGCTCCCGGCTCGGCGGCCCGGCGCGCGGCGCAGGTCGGGATGCCGGAGAAAGCGCCAGAAATCGGCCAGATCCTGTCGGAAGGAAAGCGGTGCGGACGCGGTTCGGATCATGGCGCTCGATGCCGGTTCAGGCGGCGTTGCCGCCATGCAGTTGGCGGGTGGCCTGGGTCAGCTCGCCGTCGAGCAGGGCGGGCAGCACGGCGCGGCAGCGGTCGATCACGCTCTCGATGCCGCTCAGTTCTTCGCGGCGCGGCGGGTGCAGCACGAAGTCCGCCACGGGCTGCGCCAGACCCAGCGTGCGCGGATGACCGATGCCGATGCGAATACGCCAGAAGTCCGGGCTGCCCAGCGCGGACTGGATATCGCGCAAGCCATTGTGACCGGCGTGCCCGCCGCCCTGCTTCATCTTTACCTGGCCCGGCAGCAGGTCCAGCTCGTCGTGCAGCACGAGCACCTGCGCAGGTTCGAGCTTATAGAAGCGCGCCATCGCCCCCACCGCCTGTCCCGAGCGGTTCATATACGTGGCCGGCTTGAGCAGCAGCACGTTCTCCGCGCCCCGCCTGGCCTTGGCCACCATACCGAAGAAAGCCTTCTCGAAATTGAACGAAGCCCGCAGATCGTCGGCGTAATGATCGGCCAGCCAGAATCCGGCATTGTGCCGCGTGGTCTCGTATTCGGGCCCCGGGTTGCCCAGGCCCACGATCAAACGGATGGGATCACTCATGGATACGGCTTATAAAAGTGCCCCCACGCTGCGCCTTCGGCTTGCTGCCCCCTCAAGGGGCCGGTTTGCCTGGAGAGCGGCCTGGCGGAAAAAAACCCCGCGAATGCAGTACGCACGCGCGGGGTTCGTTGCGAAGGGCGATGCCCTGTTCGGCTTAGGCTGCGGGCTGTTCGCCGGCAGCAGTCTCTTCGGCAGCGGCGCCGCCCTTGACCATGGCGGTGGCCACGACGGGGTTGTTGCCGTGCAGGTTCAGCGTCACGCCGATCGGCAGCTTGAGATCGGAGGCATGCACCGAACTGCCCACCAGCATGTTGCCCAGGTTCACTTCGATGAACTGGGGCAGGTTGGAGGGCAGGCAGACGATGTCGACTTCGTTCATGACGTGCGAGATCATGGCGCCGGACAGCTTGACCGCGGGCGAGGTGTCGCCGTTGACGAAGTGCAGGGGCACCTTGGTGTGCAGCGCCTGATTGGCATCGACGCGCTGGAAGTCCACGTGCAGCACCTGCTGCTTGTACGGGTGCCATTGAACCGAGCGCAGCAGCACCTGCTCGCTCTGGCTGCCGGCCACTTCCATCGTCAGGATCGACGCGTGGAAGGATTCTTTGCGCAGGGCATGATAGATCTCGTTGTGATCGAGTTCGATGTTCAGCGGGGCAGCCGTACCGCCATACACAATGGCAGGAACGCGACCCGCGCGGCGCAGGCGGCGGCTCGCACTCGAACCCTGGACGCTACGCGCAGTGGCAGAAAATTTCATGAAAAACTCCAAACTAGCAAATAAGACAGCGCGGTACCGCTTGCACTGCCGGGATTGTCCGGGCGCGACATGCGCCCGGCTTCATCGCTCCCCGCCGCGACCAGCGGGGAACAGATTCTTCAATACTTTCAGTCGGCGAACAGCGAGCTGACCGACTCCGCGTTGGAAATGCGCAGAATCGTCTCGCCGAGCAGCGATGCGCACGACAGCTGGCGGATCTTGCCGCAGGCGGCGGCCGTTTCCGACAGCGGAATGGTGTCGGTCACCACCAGTTCGTCCAGATCGGAAGCCTCGAGGCGCTCGATGGCCGGGCCGGACAGCACCGGGTGCGTACAGTACGCATACACCGCGCCGGCGCCGCGCTCCTTGAGCGCCTGGGCCGCCTTGACCAGCGTGCCGGCGGTGTCGACCATATCGTCCATGATCAGGCAGGTGCGGCCGTCGACTTCGCCGATGATGTTCATGACCTCGGACACATTGGCGCGCGGGCGGCGCTTGTCGATGATGGCCAGGTCGGCTTCAAGCTGCTTGGCCAGCGCGCGGGCGCGCACCACGCCGCCGATGTCGGGCGAGACCACCACCAGATTCGAGAAGTTCCGGCGCCAGATGTCGCCCAGCAGAATGGGAGCGGCATAGATGTTGTCGACCGGAATGTCGAAAAAGCCCTGGATCTGGTCGGCGTGCAGGTCCATGGTAAGGACGCGGTCGACGCCGGCGACCTGCAGCATATTGGCCACGACCTTGGCCGAAATGGCCACGCGGGCCGAACGCGGACGGCGGTCCTGGCGGGCGTAGCCGAAATACGGGATCGCAGCCGTGATGCGGCCGGCCGAGGCGCGGCGCAAGGCGTCGACCATCACCATGATTTCCATCAGGTTGTCGTTGGTGGGCGCGCAGGTGGGCTGCAACACGAAAACATCGCGACCGCGGACGTTCTCGTTGATCTCGGCCATGACTTCGCCATCCGAGAACCGGCCCACGGTCATCTTGCCCAGGGACATATCCAGATGGTTGACCACGTCGACGGCCAAACGCGTGTTGGCCGTGCCGGTAAAGATCATGAAGCTATCGTTTGCCATGGTGCTGTGCCACGTATGTGCTGACGGCTTTTGCCCGACCGATCGGAAGGACGCAAAAAAGAAAAAACTTCACGCCGTGTTTTCGGCCTGAAGATAGAAAAAGCCCCCTCGCTACGCCTTCGGCTTGCCGCCCCCAAGGGGAGCGCGTCGTTGCCTTGGGGCGGCCCGGCGACAAAAAAAGCTGCTGAACCATGTCTCGTGTTCAACAGCTTCTTTTTAATTCTGGTGGGCTGGGGAGGAAGGATTCGAACCTTCGCATGCCGGAATCAAAATCCGGTGCCTTAACCAGCTTGGCGACTCCCCAACTAACTTGCAATCCAGTGCCACAACGGATGTTCAGCCAAGCCGGCGCAAGCCTGGATCAACCGAAATTCCGGCGCTGCGCTGCGGGTCGTGCCGGTTGCACTATTCACAGCGACGCGCATTGTAGCGGTTATTTCTTGCTGAGCCAAAAGCGCTCGGGCCTGCGTGGCAAATTCGACAAAGAGACAGGCGCCGGAGCCGGACATGCGCACTGGCGTCTGAAGTCGGGCTTTCAGCCACTCGCTGCACCTGAAAATCTCAGGGTAGCGGGCAAAGGCCACAGGCTCCAGGTCATTTTTGCCAAACCCGGCATTTGGGTAAGCAAGAAAGTCCGCTATTTTGACGGGTTTGGTATCACGTGTCAAATCAGGGGCGCCGAAAATCTCGGCAGTGGGCACGCTGACGTCGGGTTGCGCCACCAGATAAGCGGCCTCGGGCAAGGCCACCGCAGCCAGCTCCTCGCCTACGCCTTGGGCAAACGCGGACTGGCCGAATACGAACACGGGCACATCGGCGCCCAGCGGCAAGGCCAGCGCCATCAACTCGCGCCGCGACAGGCCGGTGTTCCAGAGACGATTGAGTGCGATCAGCGTGGTGGCGGCGTCGCTGGACCCGCCGCCCAGGCCGCCGCCCGGGGGGATGCGCTTGACCAGTCCGATGCGCGCGCCGTAGCTCGTGCCGGTAGCCTGCTGCAGGGTGCGCGCCGCGCGCACGACCAGATCGTCCTGCGACGCCACGCCAGGCAGGTCGTAGGCGCGCTCGATCACGCCGTCGGCGCGACGCTCAAAGCTCAGGGTATCGGCCAGGTCGACGAAGCGGAACGCCGTTTGCAGCAAGTGGTAGCCGTCGGCGCGGCGGCCCACCACGTGCAGAAAAAGGTTGAGCTTGGCCGGCGCGGGAACGTCGTAAAGCGCGGCGGGAGTCATGGGGCCAGGCTAAGAGGGATCGGGCGAGTCCACCACCAGGCGCACCGAGATGGCGCGCCGCGCTTCCTCGCGCCTGAGCACCAGCAAACGCGGCCCCTGCGCGTCGTAGCGCGACAGACGGGCCTGCCAGCCGCTTTGGCCGAACGACTCGGGCCGCCCCTGGCTGTCGCGCTTGAGGTCCTGGGCCTGGTTGGCCATCAGGCGACCGCGCAGCCAGTCGCGCAGGCCGCCGACCGGAACGGGGCTGCCCAGGGCGTCTTCCACGAGGCTGTCGGGATCTTGCGCCCGCAGCTGGCTGCCGTCGGCGCGCAAGAGCAGCGCCGAGCCGGGCCGGCCCTCTACGCGCGCCTCGGTCGAACCGAGCGGATTGGTGAGATCGAGCTGATAATGCCTGCCGTCGTCGCGCCAGGCAAAGCCGCCCTGCACGGCTTCGGTCTTGCCGCCGTCATGCGTTACGGTGATGGCAAAGCGTCCGACCCGCGAGAACGCATCGGGCGACATGTCGGGGGCGATCGCAGGCCGGGGCGGCGTAGCGCAAGCGGCCAACGCGGCAACGGAGGCCGCCGCCGCGACACGAGCCAGCCTGCGTGCGATCGCGCGGATCGCGCCGGCGCCGCCCTGCTTCAAGGCTTCACCCCCAGCCGCTTGAGCGTGCCGACCACCGTGGGGTTCTTGGGATCTTTCTTGTAGCCCTCGCGCAGCAACGCCGCGGCGCGCTCGTGGTCGCCCTTTTTCCAGAGCACCTCGGCATAGTGCGCGCAGATGTCGGCTTCGGGGCGCTGCACATAGGCGCGGCGCAGGTACTCGGCCGCGCGGTCGAGCTGACCCATGCGATAGCGCACCCAGCCCATGCTGTCGAGGATGAAGGGATCGTTGGGCGCAATGTTCAGCGCCTGGGTGATGAGGTCCAGCGCCTCGGGCAGGCGCTTGTTGTGGTCGGCCAGCGTATAGCCCAGCGCGTTATAGGCCTGCGCGTTGTCCGGATTGAGCGCAATGACCTGCCGCAGCAGACGCTCGACCTCGTTGATGCGGCCCAGACGCTCGTTGAGCATGGCCAGCTCGTACTTGATCTCGGGCGTCTCGGGAAAGGCGCGATCGGCCGTCTTCAGCGTGGCGACGGCCGCGTCCATGCGATTGGCATCGCGCTGGATCTGGCTGCGGGTCAGGTAGCCCTGGACGCGTTCGTCGTCGTCTTGCGGCGCGGTGTTGTCCAGCAAGGCCAAGGCCTTGTCGGTATGGCCTTGGCGCGCGATCAGCACCGCCTGGCGCAGCTGCGCGTTGTAGCGCATGGCCGGATCCTGGATGCGGCCCAATTCCGTGATGGCGTCGTCGATAAGGCCCTGGTCTTCGTCGATGCGGGCCAGCAGCACGTGGGCATCGGATGCCGAGGCGGAGGCCATGGTGGCGCCCGGCGCCGTGCTGCGCTGGCGCTGCTCCTGCACGTCGAGGTATTGGCCGAGCAGCGTGCGCGCCTGATCGAGGCGGTTGGCGCGGTAAGCCACCTGCGCCTGCATGAAGAGCAGATCGAAATCTTCGGGTGTGCGCCGCGACATGGCGTCGAGCTCGGCCAGCGCGTCGTCGTATTTGCCGTCCTTGACCATCTGCCCCACCAGCACCAGGTGCAGGCGTCGCGCATTGGGGTTGCGCGCGAGGAAGTCTCGCGCCTGCTGCTGCGCCGCGGCGGGATCGACGGCGATGCCGTATTGCAGTGCGCGCAGCGCGGCCGGTTCGGACTTGGGATCGACCGCCAACGCGGCGCGGGCCTCGCTGACGGCACGGGTGTCGTTGCCCGCCGCATACGCAGCGTCGGACAGGGCCAGCAAAGCGGCCGGCAGTTTGCGCACGGCCGGATCGCTCAAGGCTTCATCCATGATGCGCAGGGCCAGGCGGCGATCGTTTAGCCGGCTGACCACGCCCATGGCCTGAGTGATGGCTGCGGCCTTGTCCGTCGCAACCTCGATGCGCTTGCGCAGGGCTGCGGCCATGCCGCGGGTTTGGCCGTTGGCGGCCGACAGCGCCAGTTCTGCCGCGCTGGCGTTGCTGTCGTAAGGAGCCAGCTGAGCCCACAGGTGCGCGGCGTCGAGCGCGCCAGCCAGATTGCCGCCGGCCAGTTGGAATTCGAGCGCACGATGCGCCAGGCGCGGATCGCCGGTTTCGCGAGCCAGCGGAATCAGCGTATTGGCCGCCGGGCCGTACATGCCGCGTTGCGCTGCGATCTCGGAGGCCACCACGCGATAGAAGATGTCGCCCGTCAGCGGCACCAGCGGCAGCTTGCCTTCGCGCAGCTGAATGCTGCGTCCGGCGATGGGAGGATTGACGGGGGCGGAGGACTTGGCCGGGCTCGGCACAGGTTGCGCTTGGGCCGACAAGGGCTGCATGCCAACCAGAAGGAGCGCCAACGCGGCAGTTCCGACTTTGAAAAAAGAGTACGACAACGTAGCAGCCTATCGGGGTTTGAACGGCAATGGCACAATCGCCAGGTTAGCAACGAATCATCTTACACTGGCTCATGCCGGAATTGCCCGAAGTCGAAACCACACGTCGCGGAATCGATGCCGTCATTACCGGCAAGCCGCTGCGCCGCCTGCTGGTGCACGAATCGCGCATGCGCTGGCCGATTCCGGCCGAAATGCCCTCGCTTCTGGCGGGCCGCACCGTAATCGAATGCAACCGCCGCGGCAAGTACCTATTGTTGCGTTTCGAACACGGGGTGCAGATCGTCCATCTGGGCATGTCGGGTTCTTTGCGCGCAGTCCCCCCAAAAGCGTTTCTGCGCAAGCATGACCATGTCGAATGGATATTCGATCACGCCATCCTGCGCCTGCACGATCCGCGCCGCTTCGGCGCTGTGCTCTGGCACCCCGATGAAGACGGCCCGATCGAGAACCATCCCCTTCTGGCCAAGCTGGGCATCGAGCCCTTCGATCCGCGCTTCGACGGCCGCTGGCTGCGCCGGCAGTTCGAGAACCGCGGCATGGCCGTCAAGCAGGCGCTGCTGGCCGGATCGGCGGTCGTAGGCGTGGGCAACATCTATTGTTCGGAAAGCCTCTTTCGCGCGGGCATCGACCCGCGCACGCCGGCCGGCAAGATATCGCTGCCCCGCTGCGAACGCCTGGCCGAGGCCATCCGCGCCACGCTCTCCGACGCCCTGGAATCGGGCGGCAGCACGCTGCGGGACTATGTGGGCGCCAGCGGCGAGCCCGGGGCCTACTTCGCGATTCATGCCGCCGTGTACGAAAGGGCCGGTCAACCGTGCAAAGTGTGCGGCACGCCCATACGTCGACTGGTGCAGGGGCAGCGCGCCACCTACTTCTGCCCCCGCTGCCAAAAGCGCTGAACGGGGCCGGCAGCATCAGCCCTGCGCGAACAGCTCCGCGATCAACCCGCGCAGCCACTGATTTCCCGCATCCCGATGAAAGCGCCGCTGCCAATACAGATTGGTCTGCAGCGACGGGGCGCGCAGGGGCGGAACCATCGTCTGCAAACCGAAGCGGGACGCCGTCTGGGCAGCCAGCCTGGCCGGCACGGTGGCCAGAAGATCGGTGACGCTCAAGACATGAGGCACCGCCGTGAAGTGCGGCACGCTGTGATGCGCCCGCAGGAGCACGCCGGCCGCCTCGAGCGCCTGGTTGATCTGCCCGTAAGGCGCGGCGCGCGACACGATCAGATGCTGCTGGGCTCTAAAAGCCTTGATTCCCATGTTTTCGTGCGCCTGCGGGTGCCCTTTGCGAAACAGCGTCATATAGCCTTGCCGGAACAGCATGCGGTGCAGGATGTCGCCATCGAGATCATCGAATGCGCCCACGGCGAGGTCGACGCGGCCGGCCTCCATATCGCGCCGCAGCTCCGCCCCGCCGCGCACCGAGTCGATACGCACGCCCGGAGCGCGCCGAGCGCAGGCTTCCATCAGCGCCGGCATGAAATGAATCTCTCCCACGTCGCTCATGGCGATGCAGAAGCGCCGCGCGCTGCACGCCGGGTCGAACGGCTCGTCGGCCTCGAGCAGGCGATCGAGCAGGCCGAGCGCCTCGGCGACCGGACCGGCCAGGCGCTCGGCCTGCGGCGTGGGCAGCATGCCTTGCCCGGTGCGCACGAACAGATCGTCGCCGAACGTGGCGCGCAGCCGGCGCAGCGCGTTGCTCACCGCGGGCTGGCTCAGATCGAGCCGGCGCGCTACGGCCGAGATATTGCGCAATTCGAGCAGGTGCTGAAAGACCACCAGCAGGTTCAGGTCCAGGCGGCGCAAGTCGGGCATGCTGGGGTTTTCCGTTAACGGCGGATCGGTGCCGGATCGCACCATTATTCATGAAATTTATATCCTGTATTTTCTCATTCCCATAGCAGCAGAACGGGCGATTACCGAAAATAAGCGGCGAAAACCTATTTTTCACGCGCCGACGCGGCTCGCGCCGCGCGCCGGAGGACACATCATGGACACCCTGCAATACCAATCGGGCTTCGGCAACGACTGTGCCAGCGAGGCCCTGCCCGGCGCACTGCCTGTCGGCCAGAACTCGCCCCAGATCTGCCCTTACGGCCTGTACGCCGAGCAGATCTCGGGCACGGCCTTCACCGCGCCGCGCGCCGAAAACCGCCGCTCGTGGACCTACCGCATTCGTCCGGGCGCCAAGCATCTGCCTTTTCAGGCCAGCGACTTCGCCCCGGGCTGGCTGAGCGACTTCGGCCGCGCGCCGGTCACGCCCAACCAGATGCGCTGGAATCCGTTGCCTGCGCCCACCCGGCCTACCGATTTCATCGAAGGCATGCAGACCTGGGGCGGCAACGGCGGTCCCGACGAACAGAACGGCGTGGGCATTCATCTGTACGCAGCCAACCGTTCGATGCAGGGCCGCTTTTTCTACGACGCCGACGGCGAGCTGCTCATCGTTCCCCAGCAGGGCCGGCTGCGCCTGGCCACCGAGTTGGGCCGCATCGACATCGAGCCTTGTGAAATCGCCGTGATTCCGCGCGGCATCCGCTTTCGCGTCGAGCTGCTCGACGGCGAAGCACGCGGCTATGCGCTGGAAAATTTCGGCGCGCCGCTGCGTCTGCCGGAACTGGGGCCCATCGGTTCGAACTGCCTGGCCAACGCGCGCGACTTTCTCACGCCGCAGGCCTGGTACGAAGATGTCGAAGGCGACTTCGAGCTGATCGGCAAATTCACCGGCGGATTCTGGCGCGCCGGCATCGGGCATTCGCCGCTGGACGTGGTGGCCTGGCACGGTACCCACGCGCCCTATAAATACGATCTGCGCCGCTTCAATGCGATCGGCTCGATCAGCTACGACCATCCCGATCCTTCGATCTTCACGGTGCTGACCTCGCCTTCGGATACGCACGGCACGGCCAACATGGACTTCGCCATCTTCCCGCCGCGCATCCTGGCCATGGAGCACACCTTCCGCCCGCCCTGGTTCCATCGCAATGTGGCCAGCGAATTCATGGGGCTGATCCAGGGCGTGTACGACGCCAAGGCCGAAGGCTTCCTGCCCGGCGGCGCCAGCCTGCACAACTGCATGAGCGGCCATGGCCCCGATGCCGATACGTTCGAAAAGGCCTCCGGCGCCGACACGGGCAAGGCACATTACATCCGCGACACCATGGCCTTCATGTTCGAGACGCGCCGTGTGATCCGGCCCACCGAGCAAGCCTTGAATTCACCGCTGCAGCAGCCCGATTACTATGAATGCTGGCAAGGGCTGGCCAAGCATTTCGACGCATCCAAAGCATGAATGCCACCACGACAAGAGACACCTCCATGACCCTGATCAACGAAACCCACGACCCCGCGCTGCGAAGCTGGGTCGCCAGCGCCAACCAGGCAGGCACAGACTTTCCCATCCAGAACCTGCCCTACTGCGTGTTTCGCCGCGCGGGTTCGAGCGAAGCCTTTCGCCCCGGCGTAGCCATCGGCGACCGCATCGTCGACCTGGCCGCGCTGGCGGCCATCGGGCCTTTCGACGACAAGGCCGCTCAGGCGCTGGCCGCCTGCACGGGCGAAGCGCTCAACCCCCTGATGGCCCTGGGCGAGGAGCATTGGAGCGCGCTGCGCCTGGCGCTGTCGCGGGCCCTGCGCGCCGGCTCGCCGCTGCAAGGCCGGATCGAGCCGCTGCTGGTGGCGCAGGCCGACGCGCAGTACACCATGCCGGCACGCGTGGGCGATTACACCGACTTCTACATCTCGGTGCATCACGCCACCACCGTGGGCAAGCAGTTCCGTCCGGACAATCCGCTGCTGCCCAATTACAAGTGGGTGCCCATCGGCTATCACGGCCGCGCATCCAGCCTGGGCGTGAACCAGACCTTCCCGCGCCCCGTCGGCCAGCAGCGTCCCTCTGAAGAGGGCGGCACGCCCGAGTTCGGCCCATGCAAGCGCCTGGACTACGAACTCGAGCTGGGCGTCTACGTGGGCACCGGCAACGCGCAGGGCGATCGCATCGCCATCGATCAGGCCGAGCAGCATGTGTTCGGCCTGAGCCTTTTCAACGACTGGTCGGCGCGCGACATACAGGCCTGGGAGTATCAGCCGTTGGGCCCCTTCCTCTCCAAGAGCTTCGCCTCCACGCTCTCGCCATGGATCGTCACCCTCGAAGCGCTGGCGCCATTTCGCGAGAAATTCGCACACCCGGCAGCCGACCCGCAGCCCCTGCCCTACCTGACCTCGGTCGCCAACAGCGCGCAGGGCGCCTTCAACGTGCAGATGGAAGTTCTGCTCACCACCGCGCAATCGCGCGCGGGAAATGCCGCGCCGGCCAAGTTGTCGTCGAGCAACTTCCGCGACGCATTCTGGACGGTGGCGCAGATGGTCACGCACCACACGGTCAACGGCTGCAATCTGCAACCCGGCGACCTGCTGGGCACGGGCACGCTGTCGGGCCCGACGCCCACGGAGGCGGCTTCGTTGCTGGAGCTCACCGAAGGCGGCAAGAAGCCGCTGGATTTGCCCTGGGGCGAAAAGCGCACTTTCCTGCAGGACGGCGACCAGGTCATATTCCGCGCCGAGTGCGTCAAACCCGGCTATCCGCGCATCGGTTTCGGCGAATGTGCAGGCATGGTGACCGCTGCACGCTGATCCTTGCGCCGCATTGCGTACAATCCGCACCCTGCCGCGCGCAGGGTGTTTTTTTGCCCTAGGCCGGGAAAGCGGCATTCGATCTGCCCGGGCCCGCATTAGGCAACGAGTCAGCTTGCGCCGCCGAGGCGCGTTTCCCTGTGCTGCCCATGGGAAAACGCGGATTGCCCGCCCTGTATAGGCAGGTTGAAATGACGCCCACAGCGATGCCTGCTGCCCCTGCGCAGACGGCAACGCCTTGTCGAAACGTATTGGTATTGCAAATTAATAATCGGGAACATCATGAAGAAAATCGCACTCGGCATCATGCTTGCCCTGGCCGCCGCCGGCGCCCATGCTAAAGACTGGAAGACGATCCGCTTCGGCGTCGACGCGAGCTATCCCCCGTTTGAATCGAAAGACACCAGCGGCAAGCTGGTCGGCTTCGACATCGATCTGGGCAATGAAATCTGCCACCGCCTGCACGCCAAGTGCGTATGGATCGAGAACGACTTCGACGGCATGATCCCCGCGCTGAAGGCGCGCAAGTTCGACGGCGTGCTGTCGTCGATGTCGATGACGCCCAAGCGCGAAGAGCAGATCGCATTCTCGTCCAAGCTGTTCAACACGCCGACGCGCCTGGTCGACAAGAAGGGCGCGAACCTGCAGCCGACCGCCGAATCGCTCAAGGGCAAGACCGTGGGCGTCGAGCAGGGCACCATCCAGGAAACCTACGCGAAGACCTACTGGGCGCCCAAGGGTGTGAACGTCGTGCCCTACCAGAACCAGGATCTGGTCTACACGGATTTGATCTCCGGTCGCCTGGACGCGTCGCTGCAAGACGCGGTTGAGGCCGACATCGGCTTTCTGAAGACCCCGCGCGGCAAGGGCTTCGAGTTCGCCGGCCCGGCCATCGAGGATCCCAAGACGCTGGGCAACGGCGCCGGCATCGGCCTGCGCAAGGAAGACACCGACCTGAAGGCCAAGCTCGACGGCGCGATCGAATCGATGATCAAGGACGGCACGTACAAGAAGATCGAGAAGAAGTACTTCACCTTCGACGTCTACGGCGGTTAAGCGCCGCACGAGGCGCCGCCGGCAACGCGCGGCGCCTCGCGTCCCTCCAGGAATACCCCGCATGTTCTTTCAAGGCTTCGGCCCGCTCCTTTGGGCAGGCACGTTGATGACGGCCAAGCTCGCCGTCCTGTCGCTCGCCGCGGCGGTCACGCTCGGCCTGGCCGGCGCTGCCGCCAAGCTGTCGAGCAACCGGCTGGTGGCCATGGTCGGCACTTTTTACACGACGCTCATCCGCGCGGTCCCCGATCTCGTCCTGATGCTGCTGCTGTTCTACGGCATACAGATTCTGCTCAACGACGTGACCGACCTGCTTAACTGGGATCAGATCGACATCGATCCGTTCTGGGCCGGCGTCATCACGCTCGGTTTCATCTACGGCGCGTACTTCGCCGAGACCTTTCGCGGCGCATTCCTCGCCGTGCCGCGCGGCCAGCTCGAGGCGGGCTTCGCGTTCGGCATGAGCCGCTCCCGCGTGTTCCGCCGAATCCTGTTTCCGCAGATGATGCGCTTCGCGCTGCCCGGCATCGGCAACAACTGGCAGGTGCTCGTGAAGGCGACGGCGCTCGTGTCCATCGTCGGCTTGTCCGATCTGGTGAAAGCCGCTCAGGACGCCGGCAAGAGCACGCTCAATTTCTTTTTCTTCATGCTCGTCGCGGGCGCGATTTATCTCGCGATCACGACCATCTCGAACCTCGTGCTTATCTATCTTGAAAAGCGCTATTCGGTAGGCGTCAGGCTCGCATTGTGATTCAGTTGATCGGCCAGTACTGGCAAAGTTACCTATACAGCGACGGATACCGGCTTAGCGGCCTTGTCATCACGCTGTGGCTCCTCGTCGTGTCGGTCGGACTCGGCTTTGTTCTCGCGGTGCCGCTCGCGGTCGCGCGCGCCTCGAGAAACCGCTACATATCCGGTCCGGTGTGGCTTTACACCTATATATTCCGCGGTACGCCGCTTTACGTGCAGCTGCTGCTCTGCTACACGGGCCTCTATTCGCTGCACTACGTGCACGACCATGCCTGGCTCAACACGTTCTTTCGCAACGCGATGAACTGCACGCTGCTCGCGTTCACGCTCAACGAGTGCGCGTACGCGACCGAGATCTTCGCCGGTGCGATCAAGACCATGTCCGCGGGCGAAGTCGAGGCGGGGCTCGCCTACGGGATGTCGCGCTTCACGCTCTACCGGCGCGTGATATTGCCGTCGGCGCTTCGTCGGGCGCTGCCGTCCTACAGCAACGAAGTGATTCTGATGCTGCACGCGACCACGCTCGCGTTCACCGCCACCGTGCCCGACATTCTGAAGGTCACGCGCGACGTGAACTCCGCGACCTATATGTCGTTCCAGGCATACGGGATTGCGGCAATTCTCTACGCGGCGATCGTGTTCGTGCTGATCTGGATGTTCAGACGGCTGGAAGCGCGCTGGCTTGCCTTCCTGAAACCGCAGGGCCATTGATTCATCGGCATTAACTGACGACGGCCCACAAGGCCGTCGAAGAACGAAAAGACCTATGTACAAGCTCATTGTTGACGACCTGCACAAAAAATACGGCGAGAACGAGGTGCTCAAGGGCGTCTCGCTCCATGCGAAGGCGGGCGACGTCATCAGCATCATCGGCTCGAGCGGCTCGGGAAAGAGCACCTTCCTGCGCTGTATCAATTTTCTCGAGCAGCCCTCCTCGGGCACCATCACGCTCGGCGGAGAGTCGATCCGTGTCGAGCTCGACCGGCGCGGCACGCCGCGCGTCTGCGATCTGAAGCAGCTGCAGCGCCTGCGCGTCAAGCTCGCGATGGTGTTCCAGCATTTCAATCTGTGGGCCCACATGACGGCGCTCGAGAACGTGATCGAGGCGCCGATGGCCGTGCTCGGCATCGGCAAAGACGAGGCGATCGCGCGGGCGCGAAAATATCTGGAGAAAGTCGGGCTGTCCTCCCGCGTCGAGGGGATGTATCCCGCACACCTCTCCGGCGGACAGCAGCAACGCGTCGCGATCGCGCGCGCGCTGGCCATGGAACCCGAAGTGATGCTGTTCGACGAACCCACGTCGGCGCTCGATCCGGAACTCGTCGGCGAAGTGCTCAAGGTGATGCAGGCGCTGGCCGACGAAGGACGCACGATGATCGTCGTCACCCACGAGATGGGCTTCGCGCGCAACGTCTCCAGCCACGTGATATTCCTGCACCAGGGCCGTATCGAAGAGGAAGGTCCGCCCGATCAGGTGCTCGTCAATCCCAAAAGCGAACGGCTCGGGCAGTTTCTATCGGGACGCCTGAAGTGACGCGATGATTGCGGGCGCTCGCGGCCGCAATCCGAGCTTTGCGACAGATCGGCACCCTGCTCCAGGCAGGGTGTTTTTTTATCCGCGGTCGCGTTGTCTAATGGAAATCGCAACAGGCATCGGGGACACCCCGCGAACCGGATCGAATCCACGGAGACAAGCATGAGCGCAGGCAAGCCGAAAGTCGGCATGATAGGCGTGGGCCTGATGGGCCACGGCATCGCATTGAACGTCGTCACTCGGGGCGGCTATCCACTGGTACTGCTGGACCACCCCGGCAACCAGCCGGTGGAAGACCTGCTGGCTGCCGGCGCCACGACCTCGGCCAGCGCCGCAGACCTCGCCCGTCAGGCCGACATCGTCATTCTCTGCGTGACCGGCACCCCACAGGTCGAAGACGTGCTCTTCAAGTCCGACGGCGTGCTGGCGGGCATGCGGCCCGGAACGATCATCATCGATTGCTCGACCGCCATCCCCTCCTCCACCATCAAGGTGGCCGAGGCGGTGCAGAAGGCCGGCGGCCTGTTCATCGATGCCCCCATGACGCGCACCCCCAAAGAAGCCGCCGAAGGCAGGCTCAATCTCATCGTGGGCGGCGACAAGGCCCTGTTCGAGCGCTGCCTGCCGCTGCTCAAGAGCTATGCGGAGAACGTGGTGCACGCCGGCCCCGTCGGCGCGGGCCACCGCATGAAACTGCTGCACAACTATGTGTCGCTGGGTTTCTCCGCGGTGCTGGCCGAAGCGGCAGCCTGCGCCGAACGCGCCGGCGTCGAACCCGAGGTCTTCACCGACATCCTCGCCACGGGCGGCGGCGGCGGCGTGGTGCTGGGGCGGCTGCGCCCCTACATCGAATCGCGCGACACCTCCAGCTTCAAGTTTTCCATCGCCAACGCCAACAAAGACATGGGCTACTACGCCGCCATGGCGGAGGAAGCGGGTGCCGCGCGCGAGACGGCGCTGGGCGTTCTGCACACTTACCAGCAGGCGTGCGCGGCCGGCATGGAGCAGGCCGCCGTGCCGGAGATCATCGACCTCATGGTCAAGCAATCCTGAGGTAAACCGTCCCTGTCCGCTGCGTCGACCGCCTGCAAGCGGCGGGCCGCGACCGACGGCAGGCCGAAACCGCGCGCAGCCGAGCGATAATCCCGTGCCATGAACCGCACGATCTACGCCGGCCTCGTCAACGCCATCGCTCCGCTGCTCGCCCTGCGCGTGCGCCTGCGCGCCCGTAGCGACGCCTTCTACGGCGCCCATATGGGCGAGCGTTTCGGCCGCTACGATCCCAACCCGCTGGCCGCGCGGCGGCCCGTCTGGGTGCACGCGGTAAGCCTGGGCGAGACTCGCGCCGCGCAACCGCTCATCAAGGCGCTGCTGGATCGCGGCCTGCCCGTTCTGCTTACCCACATGACGGCCACCGGCCGCCGCGAGGGCGCCCGGCTCTTCGCTCAGGCGATAGAACAAGGCCAGCTGCGGCAATGCTGGCTGCCCTACGACCTGCCCGCTGCATGCCGCCGCTTCTACGCCGCCATGCAGCCGCGCTGCGGCATTCTCATCGAGCGCGAGGTCTGGCCCAATCTGATTCACATCGCCAACCAGATCGGTCTGCCCGTCGCCCTGGTCAGCGCGCGCCTGTCGGACCGATCGGCACGAGCCGGCCAGCGCTACGGCGGCAGCGCTTTGCGTCAGGCCTATGCCGGCCTGGACCGCGTGCTGGCGCAGACCGAAGACGACGCCCGGCGCCTGCGCGAATCCGGCGCACGAGCGGTCGCAGTGACGGGCAATATCAAATTCGACGCGGCCGTCTCGCCCGCGCAGGTCGAGCGCGGCCACGACTGGAGGCGGGCCTGGCAGCGCAAGGTCATCGCCATCGCCAGTACGCAGGACGGCGAGGAGGCCGCCTTCATCGCAGCCCTGGCCGCGCGCGCGCGCGCGCCCGACGCGCTGGTCGTGCTGATTCCGCGCCACCCCGAGCGCTTCGATGGCGTGCACGAACTGCTGCGGGCGACCGGCCTGCAAACCGCCCGTCGCAGCCGCATCGATCCGGCGCAGACCTTGCCCGCGGGCACGCAGGTGCTGCTGGGCGACAGCATGGGCGAAATGGCCTCGTACTACGCAGCCAGCGACGTCGCCATCGTCGCGGGCAGCTTCATCGCCCACGGCGGACAAAATCTGATCGAGGCCTGCGCCACCGGCACACCGGTGATCGTCGGCCCGCATACGCAAAATTTCGAGCAGGCCACGATCGAAGGCATTGCCGCGGGCGCCGCACTGCGCCTGCCCGACGCGGCCGGCGCGCTGTCCGCCGCATTCGACCTGCTGCGCGACGATGCCCGGCGCGGCGCCATGAGCCAGGCCGGCCTGCGCTACGTGGCCCGCCATGCCGGCGCCGTGCAACGCGTGCTCGACGCCGTAGCGCCCATGCTCGAGCCCCCCGTCGGCGCAGACTGATTCATCTCCCTGAGCCGACCTGTCGTCGGCGACCGGCTCCGTCCCTCTGCGTCCGCATCGGACATCTGCCGGGAAACATTATTCGGGTTTTCACCTAAATACAGGTAAAAAGTCCGAATTCATACTATTGGAACCGGTTTCATCGGCTTGTTTCATTGAATCTTCCCCCATGACTTACCGCTTCCAGTTCGATCAGGTCTTCGCCGCCTGGCCGCATTTGCTGCACGGCACGTGGATCACCATCCAGCTCTCGCTGACGGCCACCGGGCTGGGATTGCTGGTGGCCATCCTCTGCGCCTGGGGCAAGACCTCGGGCCCCGGCTGGCTGCGTTACGTGATCAACGCCTATATCGAACTGATCCGGAACACGCCGTTTCTGGTGCAGCTGTTTTTCTTCTTCTTCGCGCTGCCGGCAGTCGGCCTGCGCTGGACGCCCCACACCGCCGCGCTGGTGTCCATGGTGGTGAACCTGGGCGCCTATGCCACCGAAATCATCCGCGCCGGCATCGAAGCCATCCCCAAGGGCCAGATCGAAGCCGGGCTGGCGCTGAACCTCAAACACTGGGAAATCTTCCGCTTCGTCATTCTCAAGCCCGCGCTCAAGACCATCTACCCGGCGCTGACCAGCCAGTTCATTCTGCTGATGCTCAGTTCGTCCGTGGTCTCGGTCATCTCGGCCGACGACCTCACCTCGGTGGCCGCCAACATCCAGTCGGAGACCTTCCGCAGCTTCGAGGTCTACATCGTGGTGACCGTGATCTATCTGGCGCTGTCTCTGGCCTTCAATGCCCTGTTCAAGCTGGTCTACCAGACCTACCTGAACTACCCCGACCGCCGCTGACCCGCCTTTCAGGAACAAGACATGCGTACTTTCGGCTGGCCCGAACTGTGGTTCATCGTGGCGGCGGCAAAATGGACGATCGCGCTGTCGGCCATCGCCTTCGCCGGCGGCACGGTCGTGGGCCTTGCGGTGGCGCTGGCGCGCACCGGCGGCATCGCGCTGCTCGCCCGCATCGCCACGGTGTTCACGCAAGTATTCCAGGGCACGCCGCTGCTGCTGCAGCTGTTCCTGGTGTTCTTCGGCGCGCCCATACTGGGCTTCGAGATCAACCCATGGTTCGCCGCCGCCGCCGCGCTCACGCTCAACAGCGGCGCATTTCTCGGCGAGATCTGGCGCGGATGCATTCAGGCCGTACCGCGCGGCCAATGGGAAGCCGCCGAGGCGCTATCCCTGTCGTATCGCTGGCGCATGCGCACGGTCATCCTGCCGCAGGCCTTCAAGATCGCCGTGCCGCCCACCGTGGGCTACCTGGTGCAGATCATCAAGGGCACGTCGCTGGCCGCCATCATCGGCTTCACGGAAATCACGCGCGCCGGCCAGATCATCGACAACGCTACGTTCCAGCCGCTGATCGTGTTCGGCGTGGTCGGCGCCCTGTATTTCATTCTTTGCTGGCCGCTGTCGCTGTGGGCATGGCGCCTTGAAAAACGCCACGCCCGGGCGCTGACCCGCTGAGGCCCCCGTTCTTTCCCCCCACTACTACAAACGCAGGAGACACACATGATGAATATCGATCGCCGCAGCTTCACCCTCGGCATGGCCGCCCTGGCCGCGAGCAGCATGCTGCCCGGCTTCGCATCGGCCCTGACGCTGGCCGACCTGAAGAAAAAGGGCAAGGTCACCATCGGCATGCTGGTGGACTTTCCCCCCTACGGCATCTTGAACAGCAGCAACCAGCCCGACGGCTACGACGCCGACGTGGCCAAGCTGTTGGCCAAAGATCTGGGACTGAAAGCCGACATCATGGCCGTGACCGGCCCGAACCGCATTCCCTATCTGCTGACGGGCAAGGTCGACATGCTGGTCGCCTCGCTGGCCATCACGCCCGAGCGCGCCAAACAGGTGCTGTTCTCCAAGCCCTACTCGGCCGCTTCCATCGTGCTGTACGGCCTGACCAAGACGAACATGAAGACGCCGGCCGACCTCAAGGGTCTGCGCATCGGCGTGGCGCGCGCCTCCACGCAGGACGTGGCCGTGACCAAGATCGCGCCCGAAGGCACCCAGATCCGCCGCTTCGACGACGACGCGTCTGCCATGCAGGCGCTGCTGTCGGGCCAGGTCGACGCAATCGGCTGCTCGGTGACGGTGGCTGCGCAGATCGCCAAGCGCGCGCCGGCCGGCCAGTTCGAGACCAAGTTCCCGCTGCTGCAGCAGAACATGGCGGTGGCGCTGCGTCCCGGCGACGAGGCGCTGGCCAAGACCATCAACGAGGTCATCGCCAAGAACATCGCCAACGGCGAGCTGGACAAGCTCTATCAGAAGTGGCTGGGCGCCTCTCTGCCCAAGCTCGACTGATCGCTGTCCGCCACTGCTGGAGCCCGCATGATCACCAATGCTCAGGAACCCATCATCCGCCTGCAAGGCGTCGAGAAATGGTTCGACAAATTCCAGGTGCTGACCGACATCAATCTGGAGGTGCGCGCCGGCGAGCGCATTGTGATCTGCGGGCCTTCGGGCTCGGGCAAGTCCACGATGATCCGCTGCATCAACCGGCTCGAGACCGTACAGAAAGGCAAGATCTTCGTCGACGGCATCGATCTGACGGCCGGCGGCCACAACGTGGACAGCGTGCGCCAGGAAGTGGGCATGGTGTTCCAGCAGTTCAATCTGTTTCCGCACCTGACCATTCTGCAGAACTGCACGCTGGCGCCGATGCGGTCGCGCGGCCTGTCCAAGGCCGAGGCCGAAGAGCGCGCCATGAAGTATCTGACCCGCGTGCGCATTCCCGACCAGGCGCACAAGTATCCGAGCCAGCTCTCGGGCGGCCAGCAGCAGCGCGTGGCCATCGCGCGGGCGCTGTGCATGTCGCCCAAGATCATGCTGTTCGACGAACCCACCTCGGCGCTCGATCCGGAAATGGTCAAGGAGGTGCTCGACACCATGATCGGCCTGGCCGAGGACGGCATGACCATGCTGTGCGTGACCCACGAAATGGGCTTTGCCCGCAGCGTGGCCGACCGGGTGATCTTCATGGCCGACGGCAGGATCCTCGAGCAGGGGCCGCCGGACAGCTTCTTCGGCAACCCGCAACACCCCAAAACCCAGACCTTCCTGGGCCAGATTCTCAGCAACCACCACGCCTGAACGCCGCGCCGGGCGCGCATTACTCACCGCTTGATGGCCGGCGGCGCCCGCCCGGCGGGCATCCAAGGCCGATTCGATATGCACATGGCTTCGTCCGCCTCCCAAACCCTGATCTCGCTGACCTCTTTCGGCGCCGCCGAGGTGCTGCGCCACGGCCAGCTCTGGTTTGCCCGGCTGTCGCAGGCGGCCGGCGCCGACGGCGTGGAGGTGCGCGAGGAATTGCTGCGCGACGCGGCGCGCGAGCTGCCCGAACTGGCGGCCTGGGCGCGCGAGGCGTCGCATGACGGCGCCATGGCCGTGGTCTATTCCTGCCCGCAGCCGCTGTACGATGCAGACGGCGCGCGGGCCTTGCCCACCCTGCAGCATGCCATCGCCACCAGCCAACGCCTCGGCGCCGGGCGGCTCAAGATGTCCATCGGCGGCTTTTCGGCGCGATCCGGAGGTTTCGATGCCATCGGCCATGCCCTGAAAGACGCCGGCATCGCGCTGCTGATCGAAAACGACCAGACCGCGAGCGCCGGAACCGTGCTGGCGCTGGAATGCTTTTTCGCCGCAGCCGACGCCGCCGGGCTGCGGTTGCCCATGACTTTCGACATCGGCAACTGGGCTTATCAAGGCGAATGCGCGCTGCAGGCCGCGCAGCGTTTGCGCGGGCGCGTCGGCTATGTGCACGCCAAGGGCGTGCAGCGCCTGCCCGCCAAATGGGTGGCCGTGCCGCTGACCGAATCCGCGCTACCCTGGCGCGCCACGCTGTGCGCGCTGCCGGACGGCGCGCCGCGCGCAATCGAATATCCGCTCGTGGGCGACGACCTCGAGGCCGTTACACGCCGCGAGCTGCAAACGCTGCGCGCCGTTCACGCGCAGTCGGCGTGACACTCTTTTTTTTGCCATCCCATGATCCCTGCCGCCAAAACCTACGATATCGCCGTCTTCGGCGAAGCCATGCTGCTCCTGATCGCCGACCGCCCCGGCCCGCTGGAGCTGGCCGAAGCCTTTACCAAGCGCATTGCCGGCGCCGAGATCAACGTCGCCACCGGCCTGTCGCGCCTGGGCTTCGACGTGCACTGGGCCAGCCGCCTGGGCGCCGACTCCATGGGCCGCTATCTCGTCAACCAGATGCGCGGCGAAGGCGTGAACTGCGAGCATGTGGCAATGGACGCCGCGCAGCGCACGGGCTTCCAGTTCAAGGGCCGCGTCGCCGAGGGCAGCGACCCCGCCGTCGAATACCACCGCAAGGGTTCGGCCGCGAGCCTGATGACGCCGGACGACATCGACGAGTCCTGGCTCGCCGGCGCGCGCCACCTGCATGCCACCGGCGTGTTCCCCGCGATTTCCGCGACGGCGCTGGCCACCGCCAAGCGCACGCTGCAGATCGCCCGCGAGAGCGGCAGCACCATCTCGTTCGATCCCAATCTGCGCCCCACGCTGTGGCCGGACGAAGCCACCATGCGCCGCGAAATCAATGCGCTGGCCGCGGGCGCCGATTGGGTATTTCCCGGCCTGGCCGAAGGCGAACTGCTGACCGGCCACAAGACGCCCGAGGCCATCGCGCGCTTCTACCGCGACCAGGGCGCCAACCTGGTCGTCGTCAAACTCGGCGCCGACGGCGCCTACTACGATCACGCCACGCTGGGCTGCGGCCGCGTGCCGGGCTGCCCCGTCGACAAGGTGGTGGACACCGTGGGTGCGGGCGACGCCTTCGCCGTCGGCGTGATCAGCGGCCTGCTCGACGGGCTCTCGGTGCCCGACGCCGTCAGGCGCGCCTGCTGGATCGGCGCGCGCCAGGTACAGGTGCTGGGCGACTCCGAAGGCCTGCCCACGCGCGCCGAGCTGCAGGCCGCGGGCTATTGATTCGAGAGGTCCCATGTCCCGCGTCCTGGTATTTCGCGAACTGCCCGACGACCTGCTGGCGCGCCTGGCGGCCGCACACGACGTGACCGCGGCCAACCCGCGCAAACCCGAGCAGCGAGAGGCCTTCATGGCCGCGCTGCCCGCGGCACAGGCGTTGATCGGCTCGAGCTTTCCCATCACCGAGGCGCTGCTCGACCAGGCTCCGCTACTCGAGGCCATTTCGAGCGTGTCCGTGGGCGTGGACAACTATCCCCTTGCGTCGTTGAAAACGCGGGGCATCGTACTTTGCCACACGCCCGGTGTGCTGACAGAGACCACGGCGGACACCATCTTTACCCTGATGCTGGCCACTTGCCGCCGCGTGCTGGAACTGGCGAGCCTGGTGCGCGAGGGCCGCTGGACCCGAAACATCGGCGAAGATCTGTTCGGCTGGGACGTGCATCACAAGACCGTGGCCATTCTGGGTTTCGGCCGCATCGGCCAGGCCGTCGCGCGCCGCGCGGCGCTCGGCTTCGGCATGCGGGTGCTCTACACCAACCGCAGTCCGGTGCGGGCCCCCGACCTGGAGGGCAAGGCGCAGCATGTGCCGCTGGCCCAGGCGCTGGCCGACGCCGACATCGTGGTCAGCACCCTGCCGCTCACGCCCGAAACCCATCACCTGATCAACGACGCCACGCTGGCGCAAATGCGCCCGGGGGCTTTCTTCATCAACGGCTCGCGCGGTGGCGTCGTCGATTCCTCTGCCTTGCTGCGCGCGCTCGACAGCGGCCATCTGCGCGGCGCGGGGCTCGATGTGTTCGAACCTGAGCCCTTGCCGCTGGATTCGCCGCTGCGCACGCACCCGCGCGTCACGCCCCTGCCGCACGCAGGCTCGGCCACGCACGAGACGCGCCGCGTAATGGCCGAGATGGCCGTGGACAACGTGCTTGCCGTGCTGGACGGCCGCACGCCGCCGGCAGCCTACCCGCTATGAGCCCACGCAAATCCGATCCGTCCGCGCCGGGCCGCTCCACCATCGCCGACGTCGCCCGGCACGCGGGCGTCTCCAAGACCACCGTATCGCGCTATCTCAACGGCAGGCACGAACTGCTTGCGCCCGACATCACCGAACGCGTGCGCCAGACCATCGAGGCGCTGAACTATCGCCCCAGCCCCATGGCCCAGGCCCTCAAGCACGGACGCTCGCGCCTGATCGGGCTGGCCGTGGCCGACATCACGAATCCCTTTTCCGTGGCCGTGCTGCAAGGCGCCGAAAAGGCCTGCCAGGAAGCAGGCTATCTGCTGGTGCTGTTCAACCTGGGCAATGAACCCGGCCGCGAGCGCGACGCGCTGCAGGCCTTGACCGATTACCAGATCGACGGCCTGATCCTCAATCGCGTGGATACCCACGCGCAGCTATGGCAAGGCGCCGCCAGGTATGGCAAGCCCATCGTTCTCGTGGATCGCGAACAGGAAGGGGTGGACGCCGACTTTGTCTCGGTGGACAACGCCGCGGTCATCGCCCTGGCCCTGACGCATCTGCAAGCCCGCGGCTGGGGCGAGATATTGCTGATCAGCGAACCGTGCAGCGGCGTGAGCTCGCGCAGCGCGCGCCGCGATACCTTCACCGCGTCCATGGCTGCGCACGCCGCCAGACCGGACGGCCTGCGCGGCAGCTTCTGGGAAAGCACGCCGGACAATCAGGAAGCGCTCGTGCAGCGCCTGCGGCTGCTGCGCGCGCAAGCCCAGGGCCGCCGCCCCGCCGTGCTGGCCGGCAATGCCGTGGCCACATTGCGCATCGCCGCGGCGGCGCAAGCGCTGGGCTGGTCGCTGGGCCAGGAACTGGGTTTTGTCGGCATCGACGAGACCGAATGGGCCGCGCTCATCGGTCCCGGCCTGAGCACCATCGCCCAGCCCACCGACGCGCTCGGCCGCACGGCCGCGCGCTGCCTGATCGAGCGGCTGCAAGGCTGGGACGGCCCGACGCGCAGAATCGAACTGCCCGGCACGCTGCAAATGCGCGGCTCTTCATAAAATGCCGCCGCGTCACGGCGAGACGCCGACAAGCGCCTCGTCCTTCACATCTGCAACACCTTGCCCGGATTGAACAGCCCGTGCGGATCGAGCGCCCGCTTGATGCGCTTCATCAGCGCCAGCTCGATGGGACTCTTGTAGCGCGGCAGTTCATCGCGCTTGAGCTGACCTATGCCGTGCTCGGCGCTGATCGAGCCGTCGTGCGCCTGCACGCTGGCGTGCACCATGTCGTAGATGCGCGGCTGCAACGCGAGAAGCTCGTCCTGCGACAAACCCGGGCCGCGCGCCACGTTGTAGTGCAGGTTGCCGTCGCCCAGGTGGCCGAAGATCACATTGCGTATGCCGGGGAAACCTTGCTGCAGCGCGTCGTTGGTGAAGTGCACGAAATCGGCGATGCGCGAGATGGGAATGGACACATCGTGCTTGACCGACTTGCCCGTCTCGGCCTCGGCCAAAGGGATGCTCTCGCGCAAATGCCACAGCGCCTTGCTCTGCGCCACGCTGGCGGCAATGGCCGCATCCTGCACCACGCCGTCCTCGATGGCCTGACCCAGCACGGACTCGAAGCGTTCGCGCGCATGCGCTTCGCTTTCGCTGTCGGACAGCTCCAGCAGCGCGAACCAGGGCGACTGCGCCGATTCGCCCTCGAAGGGCAGGCGCTGCTGCGGGAACAGGTCGGTCACCAGCTGCAGACAGTCGCCCGCCATCAATTCGTAGCCCGTCAGCGACGCGCCAAAGCCGGCGCGCGCGCGACAGCAGATCGACCGCGTCGTCGATGCTGCGCAGGGCCAGGAGCGCCGTGCAAGTCGCCACCGGCAAGGGATAGAGCTTGAGCGTGGCCGCCGTGATCACGCCCAGCGTACCCTCGCTGCCCACGTACAGATCGCGCAGGTCGTAGCCGGTGTTGTCTTTGCGCAGGCCGCGCAGTCCGTGCCAGATCTCGCCTTCGGCCGTCACCACTTCCAGGCCCAGCGTGAGCTCGCGCGTATTGCCGTAGCGCAGCACCTGCGTGCCGCCCGCGTTGGTGGCGAGGTTGCCGCCGATGGTGCAGCTGCCCTCGGCCGCCAGGCTCAGCGGGAACAGGCGGCCTGCGGCCTCGGCCGCATCCTGCACCGCCTGCAGCACGCAACCGGCCTCGACCGTGATGGTGTCGTTGTCGATGTCGATCGCGCGTACGCGATTGAGCCGCGCCGTGGACAACACCACGGCCGTTCCCGACTCGTCCGGCGTGGCGGCGCCGCACAAGCCGGTATTGCCGCCTTGCGGCACCAGCGGCACGCCGTGCCGGGCGCAGGCGCGCACCACGGCCGCCACGTCGTCGGTGCTGCCCGGCCGCACGACCGCCAGGGCCGAACCCTGATAACGCCGCCGCCAATCGAGCAGGAAAGGCGCGGCGTCTGCGCCCGTCAGCACATGATCGGCGCCCAGCAGGGATTGCAGTTCATTCAACAACGTCATGGCGGCCACCCGTCGAAAAGATCAACGCTATTGTAGGAGGCCGCCGCGATTCGGTCAGACCCGCTTTCCATGATTGGATACGCCCTGTTTCCCAATGGCATGCCCGGCTCCCACCGGGCAGGCCGAATCAGAGATAATCGCGACAGGATCCGGGCCCTCGCCCGCGCCAACCAAGGATTTCCCGTGAGTACCACGCCTTTTCCCGCCTCCGTTTTCAAAGCCTACGACATCCGGGGCACCGTTCCCGATCTGATCAATCCGGACTTCGCTCGCGCGCTGGGTCTGGCCCTGGCCGCCCGCGCCGGCAAGGCCGGGATCAAGGCCGTGGTGGTCGGCTACGACGGCCGCCTGAGCAGCCCCGCGCTGGCCCAGGCCCTGGTCGACGGCCTGACCGCCGGCGGCGTGGACGCCCTGGACATCGGCATGGTGCCCACCCCGCTGGTCTACTACGCCGCCTTCACGCAGGGCTCCGGCACCGGCGTGGCCATCACCGGCAGTCACAACCCGCCCAAGTACAACGGCTTCAAGATGATGCTGGGCGGCAAGGCGCTGTACGGCGACGAGATCAAGCAACTACCCGGCGAGATGGCTGCGGCCCAACCCGCCGCCGCGCCCGGCAGGCACATCAAGCTCAGCCTGATCGACGAATACATCGACCGCGTCGTTTCCGACGTCAAGCTCGCGCGACCCATGAAAATTGCGGTCGACTGCGGCAACGGCGTGGGCGGCGCGGTGGCTCCCAAGCTGCTGCGCGCCCTGGGCTGCGATATCGACGAGCTCTACACCCAGGTCGACGGCAATTTCCCCAACCACCATCCCGATCCGGCCGAGCCGCACAATCTCGAAGACCTGATCCGGCACGTCACCACGACCGACTGCGAACTGGGCCTGGCCTTCGACGGCGACGCCGACCGCCTGGGCGTGGTCACCAAGTCCGGCCAGATCATCTGGCCCGATCGTCAGCTCATTCTGCTGGCCCGCGACGTGCTCACGCGCGTGCCCGGCGGCACCATCATCTACGACGTCAAGTGCAGCCGCCACGTCGGCCTGGCGGTCGAAAAAGCCGGCGGCAAGCCGCTGATGTGGATGACGGGCCACTCGCTGGTCAAGGCCAAGCTGGCCGAGACCGGCGCGCCCCTGGCCGGCGAAATGAGCGGCCACATCTTCTTCAAGGAACGCTGGTTCGGTTTCGACGACGGCATCTACACGGCCGCGCGCCTGCTGGAGATCGTCTCGCGCAGCGCCAACCCCTCCGAGGTGCTCGAAGCCCTGCCCCAGGCCATCTCCACGCCCGAGCTCAAGATCGAGATGGAAGAGGGCCAGCCGCACGCCGTCATCCGCGAGCTGCAGGCCAAGGGCGACTTCCCCGGCACCGAGCGCGTGGTCACCATCGACGGCGTGCGAGCCGAATACGCCGACGGCTTCGGCCTGGCGCGCTCGTCCAACACCACGCCGGTCATCGTGCTGCGCTTCGAGGCCGATAGCGAAGCGGCGCTCGCCCGCATTCAAAACGAATTCCGCCGCGAACTGCTCAAGCTCGCGCCGCAAGCCAAGCTGCCCTTCTGATCGCCATCATGTCTTCCGATCTTCCCTCCAGCCCCGCCTGGCAGCAGTTCGCCGCCGCGGCACGCGGCGCAGCGCTCGACGGTGCGGCCCTGCGCATCATCGAGGCGGCCGGCCTGCAGGTCGATCTGACCACGCAGCGCCATGGCGCCGCGCTCGATCAAGCCGGCGCCGCATTGCTGGCGCAGCAGGGTTTCGAGCAAACCCGCGCAGGCCTTTTCGCCGGCGAGCCCATCAACTGGACGGAACACCGCGCGGCCTGGCACACGGCCTTGCGCGCTTCGCAGCCGCCGGCCGCCGTGGCCGGACCGGTGCTGGGCGAGCGCAGGCATGTGCGACAGTTCGTTGCCGATGCCGACGCGCGCGGCGCATGGAAACACGTGCTGCACCTGGGCATAGGCGGCAGCGACTGGGGGCCGCGCATGATCGTGCGCGCGCTGGGCGACAAGGGCCTGCGCCGCATCATCCGCTTCGCGGCCAACGTCGACGCGCACGACATCCTGCAGCAGCTCGCCGATCTGGATCCGGCGCAGACGCTGGTGATTGTGGCCTCCAAAACCTTCACCACCACCGAGTCGCTGGCCAATGCCCAGGTCGCGCTCGACTGGCTGCGCGAGGCCGGCATTGCCGATCCGTTCAGCCACCTGGCGGCCGTAACGGCCAATCCGCAGGCCGCGCGCGATTTCGGCGTGGCCGACGAGCGCATCTTTCGTTTTTGGGACTGGGTAGGCGGCCGTTATTCGCTGTGGTCCGCCATTCATCTGCCCATTGCGCTGGCGCTAGGCAACGAGGCGGTCGACGAACTGCTCGCCGGCGCCGAAGCCATGGATCAGCACTTTCTTGCCGCGCCCATTGCCGCCAATGCGCCGGTGCAGATGGCGTTGGCTGCGGTGGCCAACCGCAGTGTGCTGGGCTATCCCACGCAAGCCATCGCGCCTTACGACGCGCGCATGGCTTTCCTGGTGCCCTGGGCGCAGCAGCTGGAGATGGAATCGCTGGGCAAGTCGGTCACCGCCGACGGTACGCCCGCCGGCGTGCCTACCAGTCCGGTGGTGTGGGGGCTTACCGGCACCGACAGCCAGCACACGTTTTTCCAGTGGATGCACCAGGATGCCCAGGGTACGCCGGTGGATTTCATCGCCTGCCGCGAGCCCGATCATGGCTACGAGCGCAATCACCGTATTCTGCTGGCCAATTGTCTGGCGCAGCGCGCGGCGTTGTTGACGGGCAAGTCGTATGAAGAGGCCTTGAGCGAGACGCAGCGCACCGAGAGCGATCCGGCTCAGGCCGCGCTATTGGCGCGCCATCGGGTGCATCCGGGCGGACGGCCGTCCACGCTGATCGTGTTGCCCAGGCTTACCGCCCGCACGCTGGGATCCTTGCTCGCGCTGTATGAGCACAAGGTGTTCACGCAAGGCGTGCTGTGGGGGATCAACACCTTCGATCAGTGGGGCGTGGAGTTCGGGAAGGTGTTGGCCAAGCGCATCATCGGGGAGCTGGATGCCGCCGATGGGGGGGCCGGGGCTTGGAAGGATGCTTCGACTCGGCATTGGATCGGGTTGCTCAGCAAGCAGTGATTGCTCCTTCCCTTCGTCTTTCTTAGTTCTCTTGGTTCTTAACCCGTCCGGCCGGCCGGCCGGGTGGAGACAGGCCACAGAATAGAAGGGGGTTGGTGAGGGGGGAGTTGAGGGAAAAAAAAATATGTTTTTTGAAGTTCAAATATTGATATTTTC